>NZ_KB904202.1 GCF_000380005.1 Streptococcus didelphis DSM 15616 | reverse complement strand
CGCATTTATGCCAAACGCAAGACAGATGTTGAAACTGTTTTTGGTCGGATGAAGGGTATTTTTGGCGTACGCCGGGTTCATGTTAGGGGCGAGCAAGCTGTCCAAACAGAGTTAGGTTTCCTCTTCATGAGCATGAATTTAACCAAATTGGCCAAATTACTGGTGGGAAAGACTGCTAAAAAGAAGACAAGCACAAGTGAGAAGCCTTATCCTCAACGATTAAGGATGAGATGTCGCTTGTGCTTGTTTTTTGAGCTAGTTTTTGCCCAGCCCCTTTTTTGTTTCACATGAAACAAGTGCTTTATTTATGATAGGGGCTCCCTTCTTGAATCATAAAGGCTCGATAGATTTGTTCTATTAAAACCAATCTCATTAATTGATGTGGTAAGGTTAATAGTCCAAAACTCATTAGCAAATTTGCTCTTTTTTTAATGGAACTATCTATTCCAAGGCTTCCTCCTATAATAAAAGTAATATCAGAAAATCCTTTAAGAGTAACTTCTGATAAATATTGACTAAATTTTTCTGAGGGTAGCTGTTTACCTTCTATAGCAAGCGCAATGACAAAATCGCGTGATCCTATTTTTTTGGTTATTCTCTCAGCTTCTTTTGCCATAATAATTCTATTCTCATTTTCACTTGCCTTATCAGGAGTTTTTTCATCTGCCAACTCAATGACTTCAAAATTACAAAAACGAGACAAGCGTTTTTGATATTCTGCTATGCCATCTTTAAGATATTTTTCCTTTAATTTTCCAACACAAATAATTTTTATTTTCATATTTTTATTTTACCATAAGCTAGTCTTATAAACACTTTATCCACAGATTTTAATTTCATTTTTACTATTAAAGTCCTATATTATAGGCTTTTTTTATTTATTTTAATTTGTTTTCCACAGCTTGTGGATTACTTTCTTTTTTATGACATTTAAGGTATAATTAAGCAGAATATTATAAACTAATAAAAAATAGTTGGAGGTAACATGCGTGTATAAAATAAAAAAC
Organism: Streptococcus didelphis DSM 15616; assembly: GCF_000380005.1. Taxonomy (GTDB): domain Bacteria; phylum Bacillota; class Bacilli; order Lactobacillales; family Streptococcaceae; genus Streptococcus; species Streptococcus didelphis. The sequence continues at coordinate 21,460 of NZ_KB904202.1, read as the reverse complement.
ATTTTAAATATATTATGGATACTAGTAATTGGTTTTATAGGAGGAGCGCTGGCTTTTTTATTATTAAGTAATATCAATTCAAACTCATACCAAAAAGACATTATTTCAAATCCTACAACTACAAGTAAAGTTACTTATAAAAATACCACTAATACAACTAAGGCTGTAAAGGTTGTCCAAGATGCTGTTGTATCTGTAATTAATTATAAGCATTCAGATTCATCAGATATCTTATTTGGTGAAAATAATCCAAATGCAAAACCAGATGATGGCTTAGCTATTTATAGTGAAGGTTCTGGAGTTATTTATAAAAAAGATAACAAATCAGCTTACTTAGTTACTAATAACCATGTTATCGATGGTGCAGAGAGGATTGAAATTTTACTTGCTGATGGTTCAAAAGTTGTTGGACAATTAATTGGATCTGATACATACTCTGACTTAGCTGTTGTTAAGATTTCTTCTGAAAAAGTCAAGTCTATTGCAAAATTTGCTAATTCTTCTAAAATTAACGTTGGGGAAGTTGCTATTGCTATAGGTAGCCCACTCGGTACTGAATACGCTAATTCTGTTACTGAGGGAATTGTCTCAAGTTTAAGTAGAACAGTTACCTTGAAAAATGAAGAAGGTCAAACTATTTCTACAAATGCTATCCAAACTGATGCTGCTATAAATCCAGGTAATTCTGGTGGTCCTTTAATCAATATTGAAGGTCAAATTATCGGTATTAATTCAAGTAAAATTTCAAGTTCTAATTCTTCTAAAAGTGCTGTAGAAGGAATAGGTTTTGCTATCCCTTCTAACGATGTTTTGAAAATTATTAATCAATTAGAAGCTAAAGGAAAGGTTATCAGACCTGCACTTGGAATAAGCATGGTTAATTTAGGTGATTTGTCAACAAATGCTTTAAGACAGCTAAATATTCCAAAAAATGTTACTGGTGGTATTGTTGTTGCAAGTGTAAAAGATGGACTACCTGCTGCTGGTAAGCTGGAACAATACGATATTATTACCGAAATTAATGGGCATGCTGTTAATACCTCAAGTGATCTTCAAAGTGAACTCTATGGTCACGATATTGGCGATAGCATCAAAATTACTTACTACAGAGGTTCAAATAAGAAGACAACAGAAATTAAACTTTCTAAAACAACTCAAGACTTAGAAAAATAAGTCACTCTAATTTATTGACAAGAGCTGTAAAATACCTTTACAATATTGTAAAGGTATTTATTATTATTTGGAGGATAAGGATGGCAGAAATTCTTAAAAATATAAATATTCAGGATATAGTTGCAAACCCCTATCAACCTAGACTCTATTTTGATTCATTAGAGTTACAAGAACTAGCTGAGTCGATTAAAATAAATGGATTAATTCAACCGATAATTGTTCGGAAGTCTGACATATTTGGTTATGAATTAATAGCTGGAGAACGACGTCTAAAGGCTTCTCAACTAGCTGGTTTAAAACAGATACCTGCTATTATAAAAGATATTTCAAATGATGAGAGTATGCATCAGGCAATTATTGAAAATTTACAACGCTCTGATTTAAATCCAATAGAAGAAGCTAAGGCCTTTCAAGCGATTATCGATAAAAATAAACTTACCCATGAACAATTAGCTACCTTTATGGGGAAGTCAAGACCGTACATTACTAATAGTCTACGCTTGTTGCATTTGCCAGATACTATTTTAAAGGCTATCGAAGAAAATACTATTAGTTCAGGGCATGCACGCGCCTTATTAGCCCTTACCAATCAGCAAAAACAAAAAAAATACTTTAACGAAATTATTAAGAATAATCTTAGTGTAAGACAAACAGAATTACTTATTAAGAAGCAAGATACCCAGCCAAAGAAAAAGAAAGCTACACATGATACAATTTTTATTAGAGCTATTGAAACAGAGCTTAATAAATCTTTAGGGATTAAGGTTAATTTAGGTATAAAAAAAGATGGTAGTGGTACTTTAGTATGCTCTTTTCAAAATGAGGAAGAACTCAACAGAATTATCAACAAACTGAATTGACTTGTTGATAGTCTGTTTTTTTGTATCTTATTTTTCCACAAGAAAAAAATCCCTAAAAGCCTGTTATACCTTCACCAGGTAGGTTATCCACATTATGTGGATAACCTACCTTAACAATGTGTATACTTTTTCCACAGCTTGTGGGTAAGTGTCCACAATTTTTATTAACTGTGGAAAACTTATAGCTTTTATGATAGAATAGTTCTAGTATTTATCCATAGAAGGAAATAAAGAATGACTGAAAATGAACATATTTTTTGGGAAAGGATTTTAGAACTTGCTCAAAGTCAATTAAAGCAGACAACCTATGAATTCTTCGTTCTTGATGCGAGGCTTATAAAGGTTGAAAATCAAGTTGCGACTATTTATTTAGATCCGATGAAGGAATTATTCTGGGAAAAAAACTTGAAAGACGTTATTTTAACAGCTGGGTTTGAAATTTTTAATGCACAAATCTCTGTTGAATACAAATTCGAAGACGATCTTGAACCAGAATCAGAACAAGCTCAAAATAACCATGTCTTTTCTAGGCAAAGTATGAACACTTTACCAGCAGTGAATTCTGATTTAAATCCAAAATATAGCTTTGAAAACTTTATTCAAGGTGATGAAAATAGATGGGCTGTAGCAGCTTCTATAGCTGTAGCAAATACACCAGGTACTACCTATAATCCCCTCTTTATTTGGGGGGGACCTGGATTAGGTAAAACACACTTATTAAATGCTATTGGTAACTCTGTTTTACTGGATAATCCTCATGCTCGTATTAAGTATATTACAGCTGAGAATTTTATCAATGAATTTGTTATTCATATTCGTCTAGATACTATGGATGAGCTGAAAGAAAAATTTAGAAATCTAGATTTGCTGCTAATTGATGATATTCAATCTTTGGCGAAGAAGACCTTGTTGGGAACACAAGAAGAATTTTTTAATACTTTCAATGCCTTACATAACAATAATAAACAGATTGTCTTAACAAGTGATAGAACTCCTGATCACTTAAATGACTTAGAACAAAGACTAGTCACACGTTTTAAATGGGGCTTAACTGTTAACATAACACCACCTGACTTCGAAACACGCGTGGCAATCTTAACTAATAAAATACAAGAATACAACTTTACTTTTCCTCAAGACACAATTGAATACCTAGCAGGCCAATTTGATTCTAATGTTCGTGACTTAGAAGGAGCTCTAAAGGATATTAGTTTAGTTGCTAATTTTAAACAAATTGATAAAATAACTGTTGATATTGCTGCTGAAGCAATTCGTGCTCGTAAACAAGATACACCTAAGATGACCGTTATTCCCATTGAAGAAATTCAGATGCAAGTTGGTAAATTTTATGATGTTACAGTTAAAGAAATAAAAGCTACTAAACGGACTCAAGATATTGTTTTAGCTAGGCAGGTTGCTATGTTTTTAGCACGTGAGATGACAGATAATAGTCTTCCAAAAATAGGTAAGGAGTTTGGAGGAAGAGATCATTCTACTGTCTTACATGCCTACAATAAAATTAAAAATATGATTGCTGAAGATGAAAGCTTAAGAATTGAGCTAGAAACTATCAAAAACAAAATAAAATAAGCTTGTGGATAAGTCTCGAGTATGAAAAAAGTTTATCCACAGATTGTGCACAAGCTAAAAGACTGGACAGGCTTATAATTAAGCTGGTTATCCACTGTATACACAAGACCTACTACTACTACTAAATATAATACTTATAAAATAAAGGAGTTTCCATGATTCAATTTTCAATTAATCGTTCACTTTTTATTCAAGCTCTTAATGCAACTAAAAGAGCTATTAGTAGCAAAAATGCTATTCCTATTCTCTCAACAATAAAGATTGAAGTTAATCAATCAGACCTTACCTTAACAGGTTCAAATGGACAAATCTCAATAGAAAATACTATTCCTGTTAGCAATGAGAATGCTGGTTTATTAATTACCTCTACAGGTTCTATTTTACTTGAAGCAAATTTCTTTATTAATATCATTTCTAGTTTGCCTGATGTTAGCTTAGACTTTAAAGAAATTGAGCAACATCAAGTTGTTTTGACAAGTGGTAAATCAGAAATTACTCTAAAAGGTAAAGATGTAGAACAATATCCTCGTTTGCAAGAAGTTTCGACTGAAAATCCCTTAATTTTAGAAACTAAATTACTTAAATCGATTATTACAGAAACAGCATTTGCTGCTAGTACCCAAGAGAGCCGTCCTATTCTAACAGGTGTGCATATTTCTTTAAGTAACAATACCGAATTTAAAGCGGTAGCTACAGATTCTCATCGTATGAGTCAACGTTTGCTATCTCTAGACAAGTCTGCAACTAACTTTGATGTTGTTATTCCAAGTAAATCATTACGTGAATTTACTTCGGTCTTTACTGATGATATTGAAACAGTTGAAATTTTCTTTTCTCAAAGTCAAATTTTATTTAGAAGTGAACATATTTCATTTTATACAAGGCTTTTAGAAGGAAACTATCCGGATACGGACCGTTTGTTAATGAATCAATTTGAAACCGAGGTTGTTTTCAATACCCATTCTTTGCGTTATGCTATGGAACGTGCCTTTTTAATTTCAAATGCTACGCAAAATGGTACTGTGAAGCTAGAAATTACTAAGGATGATGTTAGTGCTCATGTTAATTCACCAGAAATTGGTAAAGTAAATGAAGAATTAGATATTGTTGAAAAATCTGGTGAGGAGTTAAGGATTTCCTTTAACCCAACATATCTTATTGATGCATTGAAAGCTTTAAAAAGTGAAACTGTTCGAATTCGTTTTGTCTCCCCTGTAAGACCATTTACCTTAATTCCAGGTGATGATGAAGAAGGTTTTATTCAATTAATAACACCTGTTCGTACAAATTAATAAATAAATGCCATCTAAGGACCTCTTAGATGGTTTTCATATCCTAAGTTATGCTATAATGATAATCGACATGGTATTGCATATTATCGCGAATCCCCATGCGGGGAATCATCAAGCAAGTAAAATAGTTACAAAAATTAAAACGTATTTTGAGCCTCAAGAAGTAGTTGTCCTATATACCAAAAAAGAAGATGATGAGGAGAATCAGGTTGCTAAACTTTTAAAAGTATTTAAGGTTGGTGATCAGATTATGATAGTTGGTGGGGACGGAACCCTATCTAAGGTATTAAGACATTTACCTATTGAATTACCTGTGGCTTATTATCCAGTAGGATCTGCTAATGATTTTGCTAGGGCACTAAGTTTACCTAATTTGGAACAGACAATAGCAGCAATAAAATCTGCTTCTTTTAGCTCAATAAATTGTTTTACTTATGATCAAGGTCTTATTTTAAATAGTCTAGATATGGGATTTCCAGCTTATGTTGTCTTAAGAGCTTCCCAATCTAAAGTCAAAAGAATTTTAAATAAGCTTCATCTTGGGAAATTAACCTATATTGTGATTGCTATTAAATCACTTATTATATCTCCTAAATCTAGCATCCTTATTCAAAGAGAAGATGGTAGTCAATTATTTTTAAATAATCTTTACCTTTTTTCCTTGGCTAATAATACTTATTTTGGAGGTGGGATCACTATATGGCCTACAGCTACCGCATTAAATGATAATATAGACATAGTTTATGCTGAAGGACAGAAATTTTGGAAAAGAATTGCTATACTTTTAGCAATTGTATTAAAAAAACATGACATCTCTCCCTTATTGAAGCACGAATCGGTTAAATCCCTAACCCTCTATTTTCCAGAAGATAGTTTTGTGGATATTGATGGTGAAATGGTTTATTTAAAAGAAATTACTTTGTCTAATCAAAAACGTTATTTTTATATGTGAGGTGTGAAAAAAATAAATGTATCAAGTTGGATCACTTGTTGAGATGAAAAAAAATCATGCCTGTATAGTTAAAGAAACAGGTAAAAAGGCTAATCAGTGGAAGGTATTACGAGTAGGAGCTGATATTAAAATTCAATGTACTAACTGCCAACATATTATTATGATGAGTCGTTATGATTTTAAACGTAAATTGAAAAAAGTACTGCAACCGTGAAAATCCTTTTAAACTAAGAATTTTAGCTACATTTGCAACCAATATTTGCCTAAATAATTGCTAGTTTGCCCTTAGAAAATCATCTATTATAGGATTATCGAAGAAAGGTGATTAGAAAAAATGATAAAAATTTCAGAACAATTGAAGCAATTACGATTGAAACATCAATTATCTCAAGATACTCTGGCAGAACAGTTATTTATTTCTCGGTAAGCCATATCAAAATGGGAAAATGGGGATACCACCCCAGATTTAGAAAATTTAGTCAGGTTAACTGAAATTTTTGACGTGAGTTTAGATGAGCTTGTTTTAGCTAAACCACATGAAGTTAAAGTTGAACGTATTTATGAAAATAAGCCCCTTGATCTGCAAAAATACAATAAAATCTATTGGTTTATTTTTCGAAATGTTATTCTGTCTCTACTATTTATTCTAGCTATAGTAACTATTTTAGAGATTCTGGGTATACCTTTTGTTTCTAAGTGGTTAATTTAAAGAAGAGTTGAAGAGTGGTGTAATGCTAAGCGAATCCGAAATTTTCTTAGTATCATACCGCTTTTTTCTTTTATTTTCTGTTATAATAGTTGTGATTGAAATTTTGAATGGAGACTTATTAAAATGGCTTTAACAGCAGGTATTGTTGGTTTACCTAACGTGGGAAAATCAACCCTATTTAATGCAATTACAAAAGCAGGTGCAGAGGCTGCTAATTATCCTTTTGCAACAATTGATCCAAATGTTGGTATGGTTGAAGTTCCAGATGAACGACTAAACAAATTAACAGAATTAATTGTTCCTAAAAAAACCATTCCTACAACTTTTGAATTTACAGATATTGCAGGGATTGTTAAAGGAGCTTCTAAGGGTGAAGGACTTGGTAATAAGTTTTTAGCTAATATTCGTGAAGTGGATGCTATCGTACATGTCGTTCGTGCATTTGATGATGAGAATGTTATGCGTGAGCAAGGGCGTGATGATGCTTTTGTGGATCCATTAGCTGATATTGACACCATTAACTTAGAGTTGATTTTAGCGGACTTAGATTCTATTAATAAACGCTATGCGCGTGTTGAAAAGATGGCACGTACGCAAAAGGATAAAGATTCAGTTGCTGAATTTAATATTTTACAAAAGATTAAGCCAGTTTTAGAAGATGGAAAATCAGCTCGGACAATTAACTTTACCCCTGATGAAGAAAAAATTGTAAAGAGTTTATTTTTATTGACAACAAAACCAGTTTTATATGTTGCCAATGTTGATGAAGATAAGGTCACTGACCCAGATAGTATTACCTATGTACAACAGATTCGTGACTTTGCGGCTAGTGAAAATGCGGAAGTTGTTGTTATTTCAGCGCGTGTAGAAGAAGAGATTTCTGAGTTAGAAGAAGATGAAAAATCAGAATTTCTAGAAGCGATTGGTTTGATAGAGTCAGGTGTTGATAAGTTAACACGTGCAGCATACCATTTATTAGGTCTTGGAACCTACTTTACTGCAGGGGAAAAAGAAGTTAGAGCATGGACCTTTAAACGTGGGATTAAGGCTCCTCAGGCTGCTGGAATTATTCATTCTGACTTTGAGCGTGGTTTTATTAGAGCAGTCACTATGAGTTATGATGATTTAGTAAAATATGGCAGTGAAAAAGCTGTTAAAGAAGCAGGCCGTCTTCGTGAAGAAGGAAAAGAATATCTTGTCCAAGATGGGGACATCATGGAATTTAGATTTAATGTATAATAATTAAAAAATAATAGGTTATAAGGTTGGAATAAACTTCCAACCCTTTTCCTGTTTTTAGAAAGAGTAAGCAAAATGGTTAAGATGATTGTAGGACTAGGAAATCCTGGTTCAAAATATGATAATACAAAGCATAATGTAGGCTTCATGTCTATTGACACTATTGTAAAAAAACTTGACGTTATCTTTACAGAAGATAAAAATTTTAAAGCACTAGTTGGTTCAAGTTTTATTAATCAAGAGAAAGTTTATTTTGTAAAGCCAACAACTTTTATGAATAATAGTGGAATAGCTGTAAAAGCATTATTAACTTACTATAACATTGCAATTGAAGATGTTATTATTATTTATGATGATTTAGATATGGAAGTTGGGAAAATTCGTTTTCGTCAAAAAGGCTCGGCAGGAGGACATAATGGTATCAAATCAATTATAGCTCATCTTGGCACCCAATCATTTGATCGCATCAAAATAGGAATTGGTAGACCACCCAAAGGGATGACTGTTATTAATCATGTTTTGGGGAAATTTGATAAAGATGATAGCATAAAAATTAGTCTCACTTTGGAAAAAGTTGACCAAGCTGTAAAGTATTATTTACAAGAAGGAAACTTTGAAAAAACAATGCAAAAATATAATGGGTAATTATGAATATATTAGAACTTTTTAGTCAGAATAAGTCACTACAAGAATGGTATTCAACCACTACAACTTTAGGTAGACAGTTACTTATGGGATTATCTGGATCAAGTAAAGCGCTTGCCATTGCTTCTAACTTTATCACTCAAGATGGAAAAATCCTTATTGTAACAGCTAGTCAAAATGAAGCTGAAAAATTAGCAAGTGATCTATCAGCCTTATTAGGTGAAGAAAATATTTATCAGTTTTTTGCAGATGATGTGGCAGCAGCAGAATTTATTTTTTCTTCCCTTGATAAGTCTATTTCACGTGTTGAATCTATACAATTTTTATTAAATAAAGCTAAAAAAGGTATTTTAGTGACAAGTCTTGTCGGCTCGAGAACCCTTTTGCCAAATCCTTTAACCTTTAAAAGTAATCTTTTAGCATTTGAAGTAGGAGAAGAGTATGTCCTTGACACTATTGTAAAGAAGCTTTCCCTTATGGGATATCAAAAAGTCACTCAAGTCTTACATCCTGGGGAATTTAGCAGACGGGGGGACATTCTTGATATTTATGAAATAACTTCAGAAAGTCCTTATAGGATTGAATTTTTTGGGGATGAAATTGATGGTATTCGACTTTTTGATAGCGAGAGTCAAAAATCCACTTTGCAAAAGGATAATATACTTATCAAGCCTGCCAGTGACCTTATTTTAGAAAAAAATGATTTTAACAGAGGGATTAAAAATATAAGTGATTATTATCCACTCGCTAATAAGGAAACAAAATCTTATTTAGAGGACTTAATCTCAGTTTCAAAAGATGGTTATAGACATAAAGATATTCGAAAATTTGTTTCTCTATTTTATGAGAAAGAATGGACCTTGCTTGATTATATGCCAGCAGGAATGCCAATCTTTTTTGATGATTTTCAGAAGATTATAGATAAAAATGCTAAATTTGACTTAGAAATTGCTAATTTGTTGACAGAAGATTTACACAATAGTAAAGCAATTCCATCACTCATTTATTTTGCTGCTAATTATAGAGAATATAGAAATTACAAACCTGCTACATTTTTTTCAAATTTCCATAAGGGGTTGGGAAATATTAAATTCGATAAGGTTCATCAGCTAACACAGTATGTGATGCAAGAGTTTTTTAATCAATTTTCATTATTAGTTGACGAAATTAAGCGTTATCAAAAAACTAAAGCAAGTATTATTATTCAAGTAGAATCTTCTCAAGCGTATGAGCGATTGGAAAAAAACTTGGCAGAATATGATTTTTCAATTCCTTTAGTTGGATCTGAGGAGATTGAAGCTCAAAAAGTCCAGATTATCATAGGAAATCTGACAAGTGGTTTTTATTTTGCAGATGAAAAAATTGCATTTATAACTGAACATGAGATTTACCATAAAAAAATTAAGCGTCGTCTTAGAAAGACTAATATTAGTAATGCAGAACGTTTAAAAGATTACAATGAACTAGAAAAGGGGGACTTTGTAGTTCATAATGTACACGGGATTGGTCGTTTCATAGGTATTGAAACTATTAAAGTAAAGGGAATTCACAGAGACTATGTGACTATTCAATATCAAAACTCAGATAGGATTTCTTTACCAGTGGAACAGATTGAAAACTTGTCTAAGTATGTTTCTGCGGATGGTAAAGAACCTAAGATTAATACCTTAAATGATGGTCGTTTTCAAAAAACTAAACAAAAAGTTACTAAACAAGTTGAAGATATTGCAGATGACCTTCTTAAATTATATGCCGAACGAAGTCAATTAAAGGGATTTCAATTTTCAGCAGATGATGATTTACAAAAAGCTTTTGATGAAGATTTTCCATTTGTTGAAACAGAAGATCAAATAAGATCAATAAAAGAAGTAAAAACAGATATGGAAAGCAGTCAGCCAATGGATCGGCTTTTAGTCGGTGATGTGGGATTTGGTAAGACTGAAGTAGCTATGAGAGCGGCTTTTAAAGCTGTTAATGATCATAAACAAGTGGCAATTTTAGTCCCAACAACAGTACTTGCACAGCAACACTATGAAAATTTTAAAGAAAGATTTGATAATTACCCTGTAGAGGTTGAAGTACTGAGCCGTTTTAGAAGTAAAAAAGAACAAACTGAGACACTTGAGAAATTATCAAAGGGTCGCGTTGATATTATTATTGGAACCCATCGTCTGCTTTCTAAAGATGTTCATTTTGCAGATCTTGGGTTAATAGTTATTGATGAGGAACAACGCTTTGGTGTTAAACATAAAGAAAAACTTAAGGAATTAAAAACAAAGGTTGATGTTTTGACTTTAACGGCTACTCCAATTCCCAGGACTTTACATATGTCTATGCTAGGGATAAGGGATCTATCAGTTATTGAAACTCCTCCTACAAATCGTTATCCAGTTCAAACCTATGTAATGGAAGTAAATCCTGGTTTAATCAGAGAGTCCATTATTAGAGAGCTTGATAGAGGGGGACAAGTTTTTTACGTTTACAATAAAGTTGACAGTATTGACAAGAAAGTATCACAACTTCAAGAACTTGTTCCTGAAGCTGCTATAGGCTATGTGCATGGTCAGATGAGTGAAATTCAATTAGAAAATACCTTGATTGACTTTATTAATGGTGATTACGACGTTTTAGTAGCAACAACTATTATTGAAACAGGAATAGATATTTCTAATGTAAATACACTCTTTGTTGAAAATGCTGATCATATGGGCTTGTCAACCTTATATCAATTAAGAGGAAGGGTAGGGCGATCTAACAGAATTGCTTATGCTTACCTGATGTATAGACCTGATAAGATATTATCTGAGGTTTCTGAAAAGCGGCTAGAGGCCATAAAAGGTTTTACAGAACTAGGATCGGGTTTTAAGATTGCAATGCGTGACTTATCTATTCGTGGAGCCGGAAATATTTTAGGTGCCTCACAAAGTGGCTTTATTGACTCGGTAGGTTTTGAAATGTATTCACAGTTACTAGAACAAGCTATCGCTAATAAACAAGGAAAATCAAGTGTTAGAGAAAAAGGTATGGCTGAAATTAATTTACAAATAGATGCTTATCTTCCTCAAAAATACATAAAAGATGAACGTCAGAAAATCGAAGTGTACAAGCGTATTAGAGAAATTGAAAGTAAGACTGATTATGCTAATTTACAAGATGAACTGATAGATCGTTTTGGAGACTATCCTGATCAGGTAGCCTATTTATTAGAAATTGGCTTGCTTAAATGTTATATGGATAAAGCTTTTGCAGAGCTAGTTGAAAAGAAAAATAATCAACTTGTAGTTGTATTTGAAAAAGTATCTTTAAAATATTATTTGACACAAGATTATTTTGAAGCCTTATCTAAAACACATTTAAAAGCTAAAATAGGTGAAAATAGTGGGAAAATAGAAATTATTTTTGATGTCAGAAATAAAAAAGATTATGCTATTTTAGAAGAATTGATGCTTTTTGGAGAAATGTTAAGTGAAATCAAAGATCGAAAAAATACATAGCTCAACTAATAAAGCAAGTTTAGTTATTGCTGTGAGTGGCCTTATTTCTAAAATTCTAGCTGCAGTTTATAGAGTCCCTTATCAAAATTTAGTAGGTAATAGAGGTTTTTATGCCTATCAACAAATATACCCCTTACTTGCTATTATTACAGCACTTAGTTTAACAGCCTTGCCCAACCTCATAGCTAGCATTTCTCATAGTAAAAAGAGGCTAGCTTTATCCACTTTATTTAAGTGTCAATTAATAAGTTGTATTGGGCTGGCCCTAATCTTGATTTCTTTCCACAGAAGACTTGCATTTGGTCTAGGTAGTGCTCAATTGGCTCCAAGTATTATTTTGACGGCCTTGGTATTGTTGACTGTTCCTTTCAACTCTTTTTACAGGGGGCTTGCTCAATCCCAAATGAAGATGCTACCAACTGCCATGAGTCAAGTTATTGAACAGTTAGTACGCGTTAGTATTATTATTGTTGCAGCTATTTGTTATGGACTATTTAATTGGACTGTTTATTTCACAGCTAATGTAGCAGCTAGTGGAAACTTACTAGCTAGTGTATGTGTTCTGTTTTATTTGAAGAAAAAGAGTCATTTTTCTCTTAGCTCTTTGTTTTTAGAAGAAAAGATGTCTTTTAAAGACTTGACTAATATTAGCTTATCTAGTTTAATTTTTATTTTTTACTCTATTTATCTTTTATTATTCCAATTTATAGATGCTTTATATGTAAAAAATAGCTTGGTAAGAAGTGATACAGGTGAATTCTTATCGGAAATAAGTAAGGGAATTTATGATAGGGGACAACCTTTAGTCCAATTTGGTTTAATTGTCACAACAGCTTTTTTTACAACATACTTACCCCACTTGTCAAAAAAATATCATGATAATAAAGAAGCCTATAAAGAAGACAGCCAAGTTTTCTTTGATTTTATCTTTTATTTAAATGTAACGCTTACAGTAGGTTATCTATGTATTTTATCTTCAATGAATAAATTTTTATTTAAAACAAATGAAGGCTGGGATGCGCTGGCTATTTACATTAGTATTATTTTTTTCTCTAGTTTAATTCAATTTTTTCATCAAAAGCTTTTCATAGAAAATAAACAAAGCTTATCTTTTGTCATTCTTAGTATTGGTCTGTTAGTAAAAATAGGACTGACGCCTTTACTTACCTATTATTATTCTATTTTAGGAAGTTCTCTATCTACGCTTTTACCTTTAATACTTGTTTTATTGCTATATGGGTATCATTCTGATATAGATTACCATGCTTTGACTAATGTAAGATATGCTATTTCTCTATTTATTATGACTTTTTCTGTTATACTCTTACAATTTGTTTTGCCTAAGCAAACTAGGATTGATAATTTTTGTAGTTTAATTGTAGCGACAAGTTGTGGTTTAGGTCTATTTCTTTATAGTGCTAAAAAACTAGAGGCCTTTGATCAGAAGTTATGGTCTTATCTACCATTTAATAAAGAAAAATGATAGAATAGAATGGATTGTGAGGTAAAGGATGAGATTAGATAAATATTTAAAAGTATCACGAATTATAAAAAGACGTCCTGTTGCTAAAGAAGTTGCTGATAAAGGACGAATCAAGGTTAATGGCGTGCTTGCCAAAAGTTCTACGGACTTAAAAATTGATGATACTGTAGAAATTCGTTTTGGTAACAAATTATTGGCAATTCGTGTACTGGAAATGAAAGATAGTACTAAAAAAGAAGATGCTATCAAAATGTATGACATTATTAAAGAAACAAGGATAGAAAGTAATGAAGAAGCCTAGTATTGTTCAATTAAATAATCAATACATTAATAATGAAAATCTAAAAAAACGTTTTGAAGAAGAAGAAAATCAAAAAAGGAATCGTTTTATGGGATGGATTTTGGTTATCATGATGTTTTTGTTTATTTTACCAACTTATAATCTTATGAAAAATTATATCAGTTTGCAGGAACAAACAAAGCAAGTTACTGCCTTAAAAAAGGACTATGAAATTCTAAAGAAAAGTACAACATCAGAAAAAAAATTAGCACAGCAGCTTAAAATGGATGATTATGTAAAAAAATATGCGCGTGCTAAATATTATCTATCAAAAGAAGGAGAGGTAATATATCCAATTCCTAGTTTATTACCAAAATAAGATGGACGATATCATTAAGAAAATAGAAACCTTTTTAGCTTTTTCTGATGACAAATTAGAGGCGCTAGAAAAGGAAAATCAAAAGCTAAAAGCACAATACTATCACGTAAACAGAAAGGAGAGTCGGTGAAAAAATTATTAGCATGTATGTTGATGACCTTTTTCGTATCTCCCATACCTGTTATTAGTACAGAAAAAGAGCCTATTCTTTCAGGAAATAGGCTTTATCAATTAAGTCAAAATGTTGTTTCAGAAACACTTTATTATAATTTTATTCCTCAAAATCCGAATTTATATAGAGTAGCACAAACTTACTCTGATTCAGATTTAACTAAGCTTGCTAATGTACTAGAACCAAATACAAATTTTCAAATTAAAAATCTGTTATTAAACAAAGCTGGTATCCCTATCTTTGAACTCACTAACGGAAATTATATTGAAGCAAGCAAGAAACTGATCTATAGTGATCAAATTCTTAGTCAGTCAACAATTGCTATTTCTTTTTGGCTTCAGGATGGTTTTATTGTTTATAATCAGCCTGTTACTAAAGATAGTAGACCAATTAAGACAGATTTAGTAGCTTATCAGAAGGTTAATGCCACTAAAATAGCTAAAACAGAAGCTGGTAATAGCTACTATATCAATGGAAAAGGTTGGGTAAGACAAGCAGACCTTTCCATGACTGATAATAGAATGGTTAGGGTACAAGAATTATTAATAAATAAGTATAATAATTCTAATTACTCAGTTTTTGTTAAGCAACTAGATACTCAAGCTAGTGCTGGAATAAATGCAGAACAAGCAATGTATTCAGCAAGTGTTGCCAAGCTTGCAATACTTTATTTTGTTCAAGACAAGATTAATTCTGGACAATTACAAGCCAATAAAACTCTTACCTATAAAGAAGAAGTTAATAAATTCCGAGGAGCCTATGATCCTGAAGGAAGTGGTCAAATAAGTAAAAAAGCTGACAATAACAATTATACTGTAGATGATTTATTACAGGCTACTGCAAAGCATTCTGATAATGTTGCTACTAACATTCTAGGCTACTACCTGGCTAATAAGTATGACAAGGCTTTTTATCAACAGATAGATACTGTTTCTGGTAGACATTGGGATATGGAAAATAGAAAATTTTCAGCCCATATTGCTGCAAATTTAATGGAAGCAATCTATTATCAAAACGGAACAATTATTTCCTATTTATCCGATACAGATTTTGATAATCAACGAATTTCAAAAAATATTCCAGTTCCTGTGGCCCATAAAATAGGAGATGCTTACGATTATAAACATGATGTCGCTATAGTATATGGTGAAACTCCATTTATTATATCTATTTTTACTAATAATGCATCTTATGATGATATTACTAGAATTTCAGATGATGTTTATTCCATATTAAAATGATGTATACAAAAATTTATAATTATATAGAAGAAAAAGCTCTTTTTAAAGGTCACAAAAAAGTATTAATAGCTGTTTCAGGTGGTGTGGACTCTATGAATTTATTGTCTTTTTTGCACAGCTATCAAAAAGCCTTAAACATCGAAATAGCTATAGCTCACATTAATCATAAACAAAGAGTAGAGTCTGATGATGAAGAAAAGTATTTAAAAAATTGGGCTAAAAAAGAAGGGATTCCTTTCTTTATAGCTTATTTTACAGGGACATTTTCTGAAAAGAGTGCGCGTGATTTTCGTTATAATTTTTTTAAAAAAGTGATGTACCAAGAAAACTATACTGCTTTAGTAACTGCTCATCATGCTGATGACCAAGCAGAAACAGTTTTAATGAGAATTATTCGTGGTAGTTTATTGAGACATTTAGTTGGGATAAAGGAGATACAAGCATTTGGCCCTGGGCAATTAATTCGTCCCTTTTTAAACATTACTAAATCTCAATTACCAACTCCTTTTCATTTTGAAGATTATTCTAACCAAGAAACTCACTATTTCAGAAATAGAGTAAGGAATAATTATTTGCCAACCTTATCTCAAGAAAATCCTAATTTAAACAAGGCTTTATTTGACTTAGCCAATGAAACACAATTTCTTTTGCAGGCTTTACAAGACTTAACTGAAAAAATATCTGTAACTGATTTAGATATTTTCTTACAACAAACAGAAGCTGTTCAGTACTTTTTATTACAAGATTACCTATCTCATTTTGAAGATTTAATGGTATCTAAAAAACAATTTCAAGATTTACTTTATATTATTCGAAATAAAAAATCAGGGGTTTATCCAGTCAAAAATCACTATAGTCTAACTTTAGATTACAGAAGGTTTGAGATAAAAAAAATCCTACCTGAGACGGAGTTTACTGAGGATGAAATTTTGATAGAATATGGTTCAGTTCAAAATTTTAGAGATTACAGTTTTTCTTATAAGACCTATGAGTTATTAAAAGAGTCAGAATTTACAATTCCTCTTTACAATTTGACACCCATAACCTTACGAGGTAGACAAACAGGGGATAAAATTTTTCTGGGAGATTTTTCAAAGAAGTTAAGAAGACTATTTATAGATGAAAAATTTACTATTGATCAACGAAAAAAGGCAATTGTAGGTTTACAGGAAAACCAAATTATATTTGTCATCATCTCTGATAAAACATATTTGAGAAAAGCTGCTAAAGATGATATAATGAGGGCTAGACTGTATGTTGAAAAAATATGAAAAGGTGAATCATGCTTGAGCAAGATATAAAAAAAGTTTTATATTCAGAAGAAGAAATTATAACAAAGACTAAAGAACTTGGTGACAAATTAACAAAAGATTATCAAGGTAGAAATCCTTTGATGATTGGTGTTTTAAAGGGTTCAGTACCTTTTATGTCAGAGTTAATGAAACACATTGATACGCATGTAGAGATTGATTTTATGGTGGTTTCAAGCTATCATGGTGGTACAAGTAGTAGTGGAGAAGTTAAAATATTAAAAGATGTAGATACTAATATTGAAGGTAGAGATGTTATCTTTATTGAAGATATTATTGACACAGGTCGCACTCTTAAGTATTTAATTGATATGTTTAAGTATCGTAAAGCTAACACTGTGAAAATTGCTACACTCTTTGACAAGCCAGAAGGTCGTGTTGTCGATATAGATGCAGACTATGTATGCTACAATATTCCTAATGAATTTATAGTTGGATTTGGTTTAGACTATGCAGAACGTTATCGTAATCTTCCTTATGTGGGTGTATTAAAGGAAGAAATCTATTCAGAATAGAAAAAGGTCAATTATTACTATATGAAAAATAATAAAAATAACGGTTTTGTGAAAAATTCTTTTATTTATATTTTATTGATTGTTGTTATAATAACAGGCTTTCAATATTATTTAAAAGGGACTAGTTCACAAAGCCAGCAGATTAGTTATTCAAAATTAATCAAGCATGTTAAAGCAGGTGATGTTAAGAAAATTACTTATCAGCCAAGTGGAAGCATTATTGAGGTTAAAGGTAAATACGAAAAGCCTCAAAAAGTAGCAGTAGATCCAGGTTTATCATTTTTTGGTAATGGAACAAGTAATAAGGTTAGTGAATTTACAGCCTTAGTTTTACCAAGTGATTCTGTATTAAAAGAAGTTACTGATGCAGCTAACAAGAATGGAACTGAGGTTGTTGTTAAACAGGAAAGTTCAAGTGGTACATGGATTTCCTTCTTGATGAGCTTCCTACCAATTATAATCTTTGCCGCTTTCATGATGATGATGATGAATCAAGGTGGTGGCGGAGCTCGCGGAGCAATGAGCTTTGGTAAAAACAAAGCTAAATCACAAACTAAGAGCGATGTAAAAGTAAGATTTACTGATGTTGCTGGTGCTGAGGAAGAAAAACAAGAGCTAGTAGAAGTTGTTGATTTCCTTAAAAACCCTAAAAAATATAAAGCACTGGGTGCAAGAATTCCTTCAGGTGTTTTATTAGAGGGCCCTCCTGGAACAGGTAAAACCTTACTAGCTAAAGCTGTTGCTGGTGAAGCTGGAGTTCCCTTTTTTAGTATCTCTGGTTCAGATTTTGTTGAAATGTTTGTCGGAGTTGGCGCAAGTCGTGTACGTTCTCTTTTTGAGGATGCTAAAAAAGCTGAGCGAGCTATTATTTTTATTGATGAAATTGATGCCGTTGGTCGTCGCCGTGGAGCCGGAATGGGTGGCGGAAATGATGAACGCGAACAAACTTTAAACCAGCTCCTAATAGAAATGGATGGTTTTGAAGGCAATGAAAGTATTATCGTTATTGCGGCAACTAACCGTAGTGACGTCTTAGACCCAGCTCTTCTTAGACCGGGACGTTTTGACCGTAAAGTTTTAGTTGGTCGTCCAGATGTAAAAGGACGTGAAGCAATTTTAACAGTACATGCTAAAAATAAACCTTTAGCAAACGATGTTAATTTAAAAGTGGTTGCTCAGCAAACTCCAGGTTTTGTTGGTGCTGATTTAGAAAACGTATTGAATGAAGCTGCACTTGTTGCTGCGCGACGCAATAAAACAAAAATTGATGCTAGTGATATTGATGAAGCAGAAGATAGAGTTATCGCTGGTCCATCTAAAAAAGATAGAACCATATCTCAAAGAGAACGTGAAATGGTTGCTTATCATGAAGCAGGGCATACAATTGTTGGTTTGATTTTATCTAATGCTCGCATTGTTCACAAGGTTACTATTGTTCCTCGTGGACGTGCAGGTGGTTATATGATTGCTCTTCCTAAAGAAGATCAAAATCTAC
The DNA here is from genome assembly GCF_000380005.1 of Streptococcus didelphis DSM 15616. GTDB lineage: Bacteria > Bacillota > Bacilli > Lactobacillales > Streptococcaceae > Streptococcus > Streptococcus didelphis. Next base: position 2,631 of record NZ_KB904202.1, on the reverse strand, counting down.
TATCAAAGGATGATCTTAAGGAACAATTAGCAGGTCTTATGGGTGGGCGTGTTGCTGAGGAAATTATCTTTAATGCTCAAACAACAGGTGCTTCCAATGACTTTGAACAGGCAACTCAACTAGCTAGAGCTATGGTTACAGAATATGGTATGAGTGATAAGCTTGGTCCTGTCCAATATGAAGGAAATCATGCAATGATGCCAGGACAAATGTCACCGGAAAAAACTTATTCTGCTCAGACAGCTCAGTTAATTGATGATGAAGTAAGAGATTTATTAAATCAAGCACGTAATAAAGCAGCAGATATTATTAAGGAAAATAGAGAAACTCATAAATTAATTGCTGAGGCTCTCTTGAAATATGAAACTTTGGATGCTGCACAAATTAAATCTATTTTTGAAACTGGTAAAATGCCAAATGAAGAAGATTTAGAAGAAACTGATGTTCATGCACTTTCATATGATGAAATTAAAGACAAAATGGAAGATGAAGACTAAATTGTTACTGATAGATTAATAATTTAAAATGAGATTGAAGAAAAAAGTCTACTTAAGATAATTTCTTCAATCTTTTTATTTTAAAAATTTATTATTACTGAATTAGAACCCTAAATTAAAAAATGTATTTGAGCTGGTAATTTGTTTATCTATTTCTTAACTAAAATTGAAAACACAAGTCATTTATGATGAAATTTACATTATCTTTCATCTATGATAAACTAAAGAATATTTAGAAATAAAGTTAACTAGAAAGTATCACTATGAAATTCCTTCGAAAAAAAAATAACAGTAATAGCAAAACAGAGATGAAAAGGCATTTAGGTGTTTTGGATTTAATATTTTTAGGACTAGGATCAATGGTAGGCACCGGTATTTTTACCATAACTGGTATTGGTGCTGCCCAATATGCAGGGCCAGCTTTGACTATTTCCATTATTTTCTCAGCTGTTGCCATTGGTATTTTAGGCCTTTTTTATGCTGAATTTGCTTCTCGTATTCCCGCTAATGGTGGTGCTTATAGTTATGTTTATGCTACTCTAGGAGAATTTCCTGCATGGATAGTTGCATGGTATATCATCATGGAATTTTTAACAGCGATATCTAGTGTCGCTGTAGGTTGGGGAAGTTATCTTAAAGGTTTTATTCTTAGTTATGGTATAGCCCTACCTACTGCTTTAAATGGAACATTTGATCCTAAAAAAGGAACTTATATTGATATCTTACCTGTTTTAGTAATTATATTAGTAACAGCTATTGTTTTGATGAACTCAAAAACAGCTTTGCGATTCAATAGTATTTTAGTAATATTAAAATTTTCAGCCTTAGCATTATTTATTATTGTTGGTATATTCTTTATTAATAAAGCTAATTGGTCACATTTTGCGCCCTATGGCTTAGGGCAATTCTATGGTGGAAAAACAGGCATATTTGCAGGTGCATCAGTGATGTTTTTTGCATTTCTTGGGTTTGAATCTATTTCAATGACAGTTGATGAGGTTAAAAATCCCCAAAAAAATATTCCTCTGGGAATAGTATTATCTCTTATAATAGTGACCATTCTTTATGTTGTAGTAACAATTATTCTGACAGGAATAGTTCACTACACTAAATTAAATGTGCCAGATGCAGTTGCTTTTTCTCTAAGAAGTATCGGTATTAATTGGGCAGCAAACTATGTTTCAATCATTGCTATATCAACCTTAATAACTGTTTGTATTTCAATGACATTTGCCTTGGCACGGATTATTTACAGTGTTAGTAGGGATGGTTTACTACCAAAGGCCTTGCATAAAATTACACCATCTAGCTTTGTTCCTAAGAATGCAACTTTATTAGTAGCTGTATGTGCAATGTTTTGTTCAGGATTGGTTCCACTAGATCAGTTAGCAGAGTTTGTAAATATCTGTACATTAGCTTATTTAATTATTATGTCATATGCAATTATTGTATTGAGAAAGAATGAAGGTTTACCTCAAAAAGGTGAATTTAAAACTCCATTAGTTCCTTTCTTGCCAATTATTGCAATTATTATTTGCCTATCATTTATGAGTCAATATAAATTAGCAACCTGGCTTGCATTTGGAACTGCAACCCTAGTTGGGAGTATTATATATATTTATTATGGTTATTCACATTCAATAGAAAATGAATTGTAAAATAACAATTATTAAGAGAAAAATACAGGCTTCTAGAGTGAAAACTTAGTGAGAGAGGCTTGTATTTTTTATCAGTAATTTTAATAGTTCAAATTTCTTTAACTTCAGTTGTCTTTAACTCAAGCTTTCTCATTCTAACAATGTAACAGATAGGACATTATCACTTTCAAATGATATTTGATAAAAAATCCATGAAAAAAGTATTGACAAAGGATCAAAAAGTCGCTATACTGATAAAGTTGTCGGAAAAGGAATTCCTCCTTTACAGATGATAAAGCAAAAAAAGCTGTTGACAAGTCACAGAAGATTTGCTAGAATAAAGAAGTTGTCTCGTAAGAGAAGAAGACCTTTGAGAACTGAATAAGACGAACCAAACGTGAGGGTGATATGGAGACATATTACCCGTCAAAAGACGAGAAATAAATCTGTCAGCGACAGAAAGAACGAGTAAGTTCAAACTAAAACGAGAGTTTGAT
>NZ_KB904201.1 GCF_000380005.1 Streptococcus didelphis DSM 15616 | reverse complement strand
TTGACAATAAGGTAGCTTTCTTGATAAGATAGAGATATTCAATTTTGAGTGGATTACAATGCCGTAAGCCATTGAAAAGTTAAGTGACGATAGCCTAGGAGATACACCTGTACCCATGCCGAACACAGCAGTTAAGCCCTAGCACGCCTGAAGTAGTTGGGGGTTGCCCCCTGTGAGATAGGGAAGTCGCTTAGCTTAGAACCACTCAAAGGGAGTTTAGCTCAGCTGGGAGAGCATCTGCCTTACAAGCAGAGGGTCAGCGGTTCGAACCCGTTAACTCCCATAGTAATAAAGATAGAGGTCCCGTAGTGTAGCGGTTATCACGTCGCCCTGTCACGGCGAAGATCGCGGGTTCGATTCCCGTCGGGACCGTTTAAGATATCATGAAGATGTTTTAAAAGAAGAAAGACTCGTTAGCTCAGTTGGTAGAGCAATTGACTTTTAATCAATGGGTCACTGGTTCGAGCCCAGTACGGGTCATCATAGCGGGTTTGGCGGAATTGGCAGACGCACCAGATTTAGGATCTGGCGCTTAACGGCGTGGGGGTTCAAGTCCCTTAACCCGCATACAGAAAAGCCGGCTTAGCTCAGTTGGTAGAGCATCTGATTTGTAATCAGAGGGTCGCGTGTTCAAGTCATGTAGCCGGCATTGCGAAAGTTTGCGAACGTAGTTCAGTGGTAGAACATCACCTTGCCAAGGTGGGGGTCGCGGGTTCGAATCCCGTCGTTCGCTTTTGAGGAGCCGGGGTGGCGGAACTGGCAGACGCACAGGACTTAAAATCCTGCGATGGTTCACATCGTACCGGTTCGATTCCGGTCCTCGGCATTAACTTAATATAGCACCCTTAGCTCAATTGGATAGAGTACCTGACTACGAATCAGGCGGTTAGAGGTTCGACTCCTCTAGGGTGCATCAATTCGGGAAGTAGCTCAGCTTGGTAGAGTACTTGGTTTGGGACCAAGGTGTCGCAGGTTCGAATCCTGTCTTCCCGATTGATGGCGGTGTAGCTCAGCTGGCTAGAGCGTCCGGTTCATACCCGGGAGGTCGGGGGTTCGATCCCCTCCGCCGCTATTTATGTTATTATATGGATGACTTTGGACCTTTAGCTCAATTGGTTAGAGCACTCGGCTCATAACCGAGCGGTCGTAGGTTCGAGTCCTACAAGGTCCATGTATGGAGGATTACCCAAGTCCGGCTGAAGGGAACGGTCTTGAAAACCGTCAGGCGTGTAAAAGCGTGCGTGGGTTCGAATCCCACATCCTCCTTTAAATTATCGCGGGATGGAGCAGCTAGGTAGCTCGTCGGGCTCATAACCCGAAGGTCGTAGGTTCAAATCCTGCTCCCGCAATATAAAGATATTAAGTTGGCTCGGTAGCTCAGTTGGTAGAGCAATGGATTGAAGCTCCATGTGTCGGCGGTTCGATTCCGTCTCGCGCCATTATAATGCGGGTGTAGTTTAGTGGTAAAACTACAGCCTTCCAAGCTGTTGTCGCGAGTTCGATTCTCGTCACCCGCTTTATAGTTTTTCCAAGCTATATTAAAAAGGCTTGGGCGCGTAGCTCAGGTGGTTAGAGCGCACGCCTGATAAGCGTGAGGTCGGTGGTTCGAGTCCACTCGTGCCCATTTGATGGAGAATTACTCAAGAGGCTGAAGAGGACGGTTTGCTAAATCGTTAGGTCGGGTAACTGGCGCAAGGGTTCGAATCCCTTATTCTCCGTATTGATAAATGAGAGTATCTGTAATAGGTATTCCTTTTTTTTTATTCTGAAAGGTTAGTAATGTTTAATAAAAAATTAGCAAAAATATTTTTCTGGCTTACAAGTTCGTTGATTGCTATCATTATTTTTTCGATTATTTTTAGTTCTTCTATTTCACCATTTTTTGCAACTGTTAGTAATGCCTCCTTATCGAAGATAGATAATTACATTTCTATTCCTTTTGATATGGCAAAAAACGGGGTCTCTACTACTAAAGATTTGGTTCACACCTATCAAAAGAATAACCAACTAGAGAAAGAGCTAAAAGATAGTAAAAAAGATAAGGCTAGTCTTAAACACTATCAAAAGGAGAATAAGGAATTAAAAGCCTTGCTTAAGATTAATTTTTCAGCTCCAAAACAAATAGTTACAAAAATACTAACAAGAACACCGAGTTCTTGGACAGATGCTATTGTAATTGCTACTCCTAGTAAGGAAAAAATCAGAAAGAACATGCTTGTAGCAAGTCAGGATTCTCTCATTGGAAGAGTAACTAATTTCTCTAAAACAAGTGCCCATGTAGACTTATTAACAAGTGGAAAAGTTTTTGATATTCCAATAAAAATTGTGGATAAGTCTACAACTATTTATGGGAATTTAAAATCTTACAACAGTGAAAAACAAGTCATGTATTCAAGTGAATATAATTCAAATGATGCTATTTCTGTAGGATCAGAAGCCTATACAAGCGGCCTTGATGGCGAGACTGCCGCAGATATTCCCCTTGGTAAGGTGGTTAAAATAGAGAACTCAGACGACAAACTCAAAAGGAAAATCTTTATAAAATTAAGTGCAGATTTTTCACACATTAACTATGTTTATGTATTAGGAAGAGAGTAGACATGATGAAACGCATACTTTTATTTATTAGTTTATTTGTAATATTCCTTCTAGATGCTCATTTGACAGATTTTATTAGAACTCTTTTTTTTACTAGACTTGAGTTAAGAACTTATTTATTTGTAATTGTCTTTTTCTATTTTTGCCGACGAAGCCACTTTTTCCTTGCCTTAATAGCTGCGCTTTTCTTTGGTATGATTTATGATTACTATTATTTAGACTTTTTAGGAATAACAGCCTTGGCTTTGCCTATAGCAACACTATTACTCTTACTTGTGGATAAGTTTGTTAAGAATAAAAGGTCTAAGTGGCAGGATTTTCTCTTGTTTACAGTTTTTCTATCATTTTTTGTGGGTATCTCCTTTTTGCTAGCTACAAACTACCACTTTACCCCAATTTCCTGGTCTTTCTTTGTGACTTATCATTTTTTACCTGCTTTATTATTAAATTTAGTGATATTTATCATTTTCAACAAGCATTGTAAGCAGGTTTTTTATTGATTATTACACACAAATGTAACAAATGCGTAATATTATTTGCCTTTTTTTCTGGTAGAATATAAGATGTCTTATCGAAAAGGAGTAGTTTTTTAAAAATGAAAAAGAGAATTTTATCAGCCGTTCTTGTAAGTGGTGTAACCCTTGGAGCAGCTACAGCGGTTAACGCAGACGATTTGAATGCTAAGATTAATACACAAGATGCAATTATTTCAAATCTAACTGCAGAACAACAAGCTGCACAAAGCAAAGTCAATAGTTTACAAAACCAAATTGGTTCTTTGCAAACACAACAAGATAGCCTGTCAAAAGAAAATGAAGAACTTGCAGCAAAGTCTTCAGAACTAGAAAAAGAAATTCAATTACTTTCAGCTAAAATTATTGCTCGTAGCGAAGTGTTGAATAATCAAGCTCGTAGTACTCAAAAAGGTAATACGACAGCAAATTATTTCAACACACTTTTGAATTCTAAATCAATCTCAGATGCTGTTAATCGTGTCTTCGCAATTCGTGAAGTTGTAACAGCTAATGCAAAGATTTTAGAACAACAAAAAGAAGATAAAGCTGCACTTGAACAAAAACAAACTGAAAATCAAGAAGCAATTAACAAAGTTGCTGCTAACATGGAAACTCTTGCTTCAAACAAAGTTTCATTAGAAACTCAACAAGCAGAGTTAGAAGTAGCTAAACTTGATCTTTCAGCTCAAATGACAAGTGCTCAAGAAGAAAAAGATAAATTATTAAGTCAAAAAGCAGCAGCAGAAGCAGCAGCTAAGGCAGCAGCAGAAGCAGCTCAAAGAGCTCAAGAAGAAGCAAAAGCAAAAGCTCAAGCACAAGCTGAGTCAGTAGCAAAAGCTCAAGCAGAAATTCAACAAATGCAACCTGCACCAAGTTCAGTAGCTCCAGAAGCAACACCAGCACCTTCAGCAATTGTAGCACCAGTAGCAGCACAGTCAGCTCCTGCACCCGCAGCAGCGCCTACAGCAACTACTATAACTCCACAAGCATCTTATGGTTCAGCAAGTACTTATCCAGTCGGACAATGTACATGGGGAGTTAAATCACTAGCTCCTTGGGTTGGTAACTATTGGGGTAACGGTGGACAATGGGCATATAGTGCAGCAGCTGCAGGTTTCCGCGTAGGTTCTACACCAACAGTAGGTTCTGTTGTCGTATGGAATGATGGTGGTTACGGACACGTTGCCTATGTAACTGGCGTTCAAGGTGGACAAATCCAAGTTATGGAAGCAAACTACAACGGTAATCAATCAATTGGAAACTACCGTGGTTGGTTCACTCCAAGTGGTGTTTCATACATCTATCCAAACTAAAAAATAATTATAGAGATAAGGTCAGCCTTATCTCTTTTTGTTAATAATTGAAGCCTTATCATTTTATTTAGATTGAAAAATTGCTTAAAAAAGTTTAAAATGGTAGAGGATTAAAACTTTGGAGGAAAAAATGTCTTATTCGGATTTGAAATTGTTTGCTTTATCTTCAAACAAAGAGCTAGCAGAAAAAGTGGCCTCATCAATGGGAGTAGAGCTTGGAAAATCTACTGTTCGTCAATTCTCGGATGGTGAAATTCAAGTTAACATTGAAGAATCTATTCGTGGGCACCATGTTTTTATTTTGCAATCAACTAGTTCACCTGTTAATGATAATTTAATGGAAATACTGATTATGGTTGATGCTTTAAAGCGTGCTAGTGCAGAAACAATAAGTGTTGTTATGCCTTATTATGGTTATGCAAGACAAGATAGAAAGGCACGTTCACGTGAACCAATTACTTCTAAATTAGTAGCAAACATGCTTGAAGTTGCTGGGGTTAATCGCGTCTTAACTGTTGACCTTCATGCGGCACAGATACAAGGCTTTTTTGATATTCCAGTTGATCACCTAATGGGAGCCCCACTAATTGCTAACTATTTTGATCGTAATGGTCTTGTTGGAGATGATGTGGTGGTTGTTAGTCCTGACCACGGTGGTGTAACACGTGCACGTAAATTAGCACAATTCCTCCGTACACCAATTGCCATTATTGATAAACGTCGTAATGTTAACAAAATGAATACCAGTGAAGTGATGAATATCATAGGAAATGTTTCTGGTAAAAAATGTATTTTAATTGATGATATGATAGATACTGCAGGTACAATTTGTCACGCGGCTGACGCATTAGCAGAAGCAGGTGCAACAGAAGTTTATGCATCATGTACACATCCCGTTTTATCAGGCCCTGCCTTGGAAAATATTCAAAAGTCAGCTATTAAAAAATTGATTGTTTTAGATACCATTTACCTACCTGAAAATCGTTTAATTGATAAAATTGAGCAAATTTCTATTGCTGAATTAATAGCAGAAGCCATTATTAGAATCCATGAAAAACGTCCTTTATCTCCATTGTTTGAAGTAGATTAATAAAAAGTTAGTTGCAGTAAACCTCGTTAAGGTTGGTGAAAAAGTCATCCTTAGCTTAGTTTACTGTGGCTTTTTTTATATAAAAAATTATCTCTAGGAGCAGGTAGTAATCCAATGCAATTGTTTATCATTTTAGGTATAATAGAGGTATTATTTTTTTAGGGGGATATACATGGATTTAAGCAAAAGATTTAATAAACACTTGAATAAGGTTGAAGCATCTCTTATCAGACAGTTTGATCAATCTATTTCAGATATTCCTGGAGTTCTTAAATTAACTTTAGGAGAACCAGATTTTGCAACTCCAGATCATATAAAAGAGGCAGCCAAGGCAGCTATTGATGCTAATCAATCTCACTATACAGGCATGAGTGGTCTTTTATCCCTAAGGCAGGCAGCTTCTGAGTTTGTAAAGGAAAAATATAATTTAGATTATGATCCTAATGAGGAAATTGCTGTAACTGTTGGGGCTACAGAAGCCCTATCAGCTTCTTTATTAGCTATATTGGAAGAAGGAGATAAGGTATTATTACCAGCCCCTGCATATCCAGGCTATGAACCTATTGTGACTATAGTTGGGGCAGAGATTGTTGAGATTAATACAACTCCTAATCAGTATGTTTTAACAGCAGAAGCCTTGGAAGAGGCTATTATTGAACAAGGAGACAAGTTAAAGGCTGTCTTATTAAATTACCCTACTAATCCAACTGGCGTAACCTATTCTAGGCAACAAATTAAATCATTTGCGAAAGTTATTGAAAAGTACAATATCTTTGTTATTAGTGATGAAGTTTATTCGGAACTCACTTATAGGGATGAAAGACATGTTTCCATAGCTGAGTTTCTTCCAAATCAAACTATCTTAATTAATGGTTTATCAAAATCACATGCCATGACTGGCTGGCGGATTGGTTTTATCTTTACTAAAAAAGAATTGGCAGCGCAATTAATAAAAAGTCATCAATACTTAGTAACAGCAACAACGACCATGGCTCAGATTGCTGGTGTAGAAGCCTTGAGAAATGGAAAAGATGATGCTCTACCCATGAAAAAGGAATACTTATTGCGACGAGATTATCTTATTAGAGAAATGACCGAAATGGGCTTTTCTATTATTAAACCTGAAGGTGCTTTTTATATCTTTGCTAAAATTCCAGAAGGTTTTGGGCATGAGGATTCTTTTGCCTTCTGTCAAGATTTAGCTAAGCAAAAATCAGTAGCTTTTATTCCAGGAATTGGCTTTGGTAAATATGGTGAAGGTTATATAAGGATTTCCTATGCTGCAAGTATGGAAACTATTCAAGAAGCAATGAAACGTCTAAGAATATTTATGAAAAATTATGGACATTAAAACATCTATGGGGATTGTTCTTTATAATAGGAACTATAGGGAAAATGATAAATTAGTAAAAATTTTTACAGAAAAAGCTGGCAAAAAAATGTTTTTTATTAAACATGCAGGAAAGTCCAAACTGGCTTCTGTAATTCAGCCCTTAACGAGTGCTGATTTTATCTTAAAATTAAATAAAACTGGTTTATCTTATATTGAAGATTATAATGCAGTTGAAACGTATAGGCATATCAATCAAGATATTTTTCGTTTAGCTTATGCAAGCTATATTTTAGCCTTGGCTGATGTTGCTATAGTTGATGATGAACCGGACCCACAGCTATTTGTTTTCTTAAAAAAGACCTTAGACTTAATAGAAGAAGGTCTAGATTATGAGGTTTTAACAAATATTTTTGAAATTCAGCTCCTAGATCGATTTGGAATACATTTAAATTTTCATGAGTGCTCTTTTTGCCATCGTGTAGGTCTACCCTTTGATTTTTCCCATAAATATTCAGGCTTGCTATGTCCTCAGCATTACCATGAAGATCAGCATCGTAATCATTTAGATCCCAATCTTATTTATTTATTGGATCAGTTTCAAGTGATTCAATTTTCTGAATTGAGAAATATTAACTTGAGTGTGGATATGAAACAGAAGTTACGTCAATTTATCGATGAGCTTTATAATGATTATGTGGGAATCCATTTAAAGAGTAAGTCTTTTATTGATAACCTAAACAGCTGGGGTGATCTTATGAAAATTCAGGATAAGACTTAAGGAATTTTCTATTCTAGACTCTTTTTATGGCTTTATTTTCGAACTGATAATCTTAAAAAAACATGCTATAATAACAGTTATTACGAGAAGTTAGCTTTGCTATTTCCCGAAGGAGGCAAATAAAAATGAAAAAAATTGCAGTGGATGCTATGGGTGGTGATAATGCCCCTAAAGCTATAGTTGAGGGGGTTAATCAAGCTATTGAGGCCTTTTCTGATATTGAAATCCAGTTATATGGAGATCAAGCTAAAATTAAGAACTATTTAACTGCTACAGAACGTGTTTCAATCATTCATACAGATGAAAAAATAAATTCAGATGATGAGCCTGCTAAAGCTATTCGTCGTAAAAAGGAAGCCTCTATGGTATTAGCAGCACGTGCTGTTAAGGAAGGGCGAGCAGATGCAGTTCTTTCAGCTGGAAATACAGGTGCTTTATTGGCTGCAGGTTTGTTTGTTGTAGGGCGGATTAAGGGTGTTGAACGTCCAGGATTAATGTCTACCTTACCAACTAATAATAAGCTGGGCTTTGATATGTTAGACTTAGGTGCTAATGCAGAAAACTCTGCCCAACACTTGCATCAATATGCCACCTTAGGTTCTTTTTATGCTAAAAATGTTCGTAACATTGCTAAACCACGTGTGGGCCTTCTAAATAATGGCACAGAGGAAACTAAGGGAGATAGTCTTCGCAAAGAGACCTATGCTTTATTAGTAGCTGATGAAAGACTTCATTTTGTGGGAAATGTGGAAGCGCGTGATCTTATGTCAGGTGTCTGTGATGTGGTTGTTGCCGATGGTTTCACGGGAAACGCTGTTCTAAAATCAATTGAAGGCACAGCTATAACTATAATGAGTCAGTTAAAAGGAGCAATTACATCTGGTGGCATAAAAGCAAAATTAGGTGCTCTGCTATTAAAGAATAGCTTATATGACTTAAAAGAATCTTTGGATTATTCTAGTGCTGGTGGAGCTGTTTTATTTGGACTTAAAGCACCTGTTGTCAAATCACATGGATCTAGTAATGCTAAAGCTATTTTTTATACCATTAAGCAAATCCGAACAATGCTAGAAACAGATGTGGTAGGCCAGCTAGTAGAAGAATTTTCTAGGGAGAGTAATAATGACTAAAGAAGATATTTTAGCAAAATTAATTGAACTCATTAAGGAACAAGATCCTACTAAAGCAACTCTAATCACAGAAGAAACATCATTACAAGATGATTTAGATGTTGATTCTATTGAGTTAACGGAGTTTATTATTAACATTGAAGATAGTTTTCATTTATCTATTCCTGATGAAGATGTCGAAAATTTGAATACTTTTGGTGATTTATGTGATTATTTACTAAGAGCATTAAAATAGTTATTTGAATAAGAGTGAGGAGCGCAGGCTCCTTTTTTTGTAGTATAAAAACGAACATTTATTACTATTTTTATCTATAATGTGAACTTTTCTTGTTTTAAAAAATTATATATGTTATCATTTATAAAAAAAGAAGCAGAAAGGCGAACATTTTGCGAAACGAAGAACTCTTATATTCAGGAAAAGCCAAAGATATTTATGCTACAGAAACAGAGAATGTTATTAGGTCTTTTTATAAAGATCAAGCAAGTATGCTTAATGGAGCTAAGAAAGAAAATATAGAGGGAAAGGGTATTTTAACTAATAAGATATCTTCTCTTATTTTTAAAAAATTAAATGAAGCAGGAATAGAGACTCATTTTATTAGACAAATTTCAGATAGAGAACAGCTAAATCATAAAGTGAAGATTATTCCTTTAGAAGTTGTCTTAAGAAATAAAAGTGCTGGCTCTTTTTCAAAACGCTTTGGTATAGCTGAAGGTTTAGAGTTGGGAAAACCCATTATTGAATTTTACTACAAAAATGATGCGCTTGATGATCCTTTTATAAATGAAGAACATATTGATTTTCTAAATCTTCTTGATCAGCAGCAAATTGCCTATATTAAATATGAAACTCGCAGAATAAACCTCTTATTATCAACTTGGTTTCATGAGCTTGATTTGCAACTAATTGATTTTAAGTTGGAATTTGGCTTTGATGCAAATGGTAATATCATTTTAGCAGATGAGTTTTCACCTGATAATTGCCGTTTATGGGATGCGGAAGGAAATCATTTAGATAAAGATGTTTTCCGTAGGAATCTAGGAAATCTGATAGATGTTTATCAACTTGTGTTTGAGAAACTAGAAAAACTAAGTTAGTAAGCAATCCTATAAATAAGCTGTAATGCAAGGTAAAAAGATAATAGATAAGGTATAAATGAGATGGATAAGCGTATTTTTATTGAGAAAAAATTAGATTTTCAGACCAAGGCAGACTCTCTTCTTTCTGAATTAAAGACTCATCTACAGTTAAAAACAGTAACCTCTTTAAGGATAATTCAAGTTTATGATGTCTTTAATATAAAGGATAGTCTCCTTGAAAAAGCAATAAAGCATGTTTTTTCAGAACAAGTGACAGATACTATTCTTTTTCAGGAAGACTTAGTATTAGAACTTGAAAAGCATGCTTTTTTTGCAATAGAAGCCCTTCCTGGCCAGTTTGATCAGCGAGCTGCTAGTTCAAAAGAAGCTTTGTTGTTATTAGGAGCAGATGCTCAGGTAGAAGTATTTACTGGCCAGCTTTATCTTTTAAATAAGGATATGGACAGAGCTGAACTGGAGGCTATTAAGGATTACTTGCTTAATCCCGTTGATTCGCGTTTTAAGGATATCAGCTCTGCTATTAGCCAAGAAAAATTGTCAGAATCAAACACTGCTATTGCTAATCTGGACTTCTTTGAGAATTTTTCAGCTCAGCAATTTAAGGAATATAAGTCAGAAACTGGGCTAGCTATGGAAGTGGAAGACTTGCTTTTTATCCAGGATTATTTTAAGTCCATTGGGCGCGTGCCTACTGAAACAGAATTAAAGGTTCTAGATACTTATTGGTCTGATCATTGTCGTCATACGACTTTTGAAACAGAATTAAAAGAAATTGATTTTTCAGCTTCTTCCTTCCAAAAACAATTGCAATCTACTTATGAGAAATACCTAAGGATGCGTGAAGAGCTTGGGCGTTTAGATAAGCCACAAACTTTGATGGACATGGCTACTATATTTGGGCGTTATGAAGGAAAGCAGGGGCGTTTAAATGATGTGGAAATTTCTGATGAAATTAATGCCTGCTCTGTTGAGATAGAAGTTGATGTAGACGGAAATAAAGAAGCTTGGCTTTTAATGTTTAAAAACGAAACCCACAACCACCCTACTGAAATAGAGCCATTTGGTGGTGCAGCAACCTGTATTGGTGGTGCGATTCGTGATCCTTTATCAGGTCGTTCTTATGTTTATCAAGCTATACGCATTTCGGGAGCAGGGGATATTACTCAGCCTATTTGGCAGACCCGTCAAGGAAAACTTCCTCAAGAGGTCATTTCAAAGTCTGCAGCTCAGGGTTATTCTTCCTATGGTAATCAAATTGGTTTAGCAACTACGTATGTGAAAGAGTATTTCCATCCAGGCTTTGTGGCTAAACGAATGGAATTAGGAGCTGTAGTAGGGGCAGCACCTAAAGAAAATGTTGTGCGTGAAAAACCTCAGCCAGGAGACCTGGTTATTATGCTAGGAGGAAAAACAGGCCGTGATGGTATTGGTGGTGCAACAGGCTCATCTAAAGTACAGACAATTAAGTCAGTTAAAACTGCTGGAGCTGAAGTTCAAAAGGGAAATGCTATTGAGGAGCGAAAACTGCAACGTCTTTTTAGGGATAAGAAGGTAACATCCTTAATTAAGAAGGCAAATGATTTTGGAGCAGGTGGTGTTTGTGTGGCTATTGGAGAATTAGCTGATGGACTTGATATTAATTTAGACAAGGTTCCTCTTAAATATCGGGGACTAAATGGGACAGAAATTGCTATCTCTGAGTCTCAAGAACGTATGGCAGTAGTTATTGCAGCTGAAGATGCTGATAATTTTATTAAGGCAGCCTATAAAGAAAATATTAATGCTGTTCTTGTGGCACAAGTGACCGAAAAGCCAAATTTGGTTATGAAATGGAAGGGTCAAACAATTGTTGATTTGGAACGCTCTTTTTTAGATACAAATGGGGTGCGACTCTCTGTAGATGTTAAAGTGGTAGATCAGGGAGAACCATTTCCTAAGAATAAGCTAACTTCTCTGAAAACTCTAAAAGAAGATACCCTTTCTCTGCTTGCAGAGTTGAACCATTCTTCTCAAAAAGGCCTTCAAACCCTTTTTGATAGTTCAGTAGGACGTTCAACAGTTAACAGCCCTCTTGGGGGAATTTATCAAATGACGCCTGCAGAATGTTCTGTCCAAAAAATTCCAGTACAAAAGGGCTTTACCAAAACAGCTTCAGCCATAGCTCAAGGTTATAATCCTTATATTGCAGAATGGTCACCTTACCATGGGGCAGCATATGCTGTCATTGAAGCAAGTGCTCGCTTGGTTGCGACAGGTGCTAACTGGGAAAAAGCACGTTTTTCTTACCAAGAATATTTCCAGAGAATGGATAAAAAAGCAGAACACTTTGGTCAACCTGTTTCAGCCTTACTGGGTTCTATTGAAGCTCAAATGCAACTAGGACTACCTGCAATTGGAGGAAAAGATTCCATGTCAGGGACCTTTGAAGAGTTAAAAGTCCCTCCAACGTTGGTAGCTTTTGGAGTTACCACACTTAATACAGATAATAGCTTATCACCAGAATTTAAAGAGGCTGGTGAAAATATTTATTATTTACCAGGCCGGCCTATTGAAGAAGATATTAATTTTATAGAGATAAAAGAAAATTTAAAAACCTTCCAAGCTCTTCAATTTCAGTATAGCATCACAGCAGCATCAGCTATTAAGTATGGTGGGATAGTAGAAAGCTTAGCTCTAATGACTTTTGGGAATCAGATAGGAGCAGAGGTTGAGCTTCTAGATTTAGAAACGAGTTTAAGTTCAGAATTAGGAGGTTTTATCTTTACTTCTAAGGAAGAAATAGCTGGCGCCCAAAAAATTGGTCAAACACAGACTGAATTTACACTCAAAATTAACCAGCTTGAACTTACTGGCGCAGAGCTTCTTGAAGCATTCGAAGGAAAATTAGCAGCTATTTATCCCACAGAATTCAAACAGTCAACAAAACTTGCCCCTGTTCCTCAGATAACTAACACAGAAGTAATCAGAAACAGTCACACAATAGAAAAGCCAAAAGTCTATATTCCAGTTTTTCCTGGGACCAATTCTGAATATGATTCCGCAAAAGCTTTTGAAAAAGAAGGAGCACAGGTCAACCTAGTTCCTTTTATAACATTAGATGAAAAGTCTATCCAAGATTCTGTTGCCACAATGGTTGACAATATAGAACAAGCACAGATTATTTTCTTAGCTGGAGGTTTTTCTGCAGCAGATGAACCTGATGGTTCAGCTAAATTCATTGTTAATATCTTATTGAATGCTAAGGTTAGAAGGGCAATTGACACCTTTCTTGAAAAAGGTGGGCTTATTATAGGAATCTGCAATGGCTTCCAGGCCTTAGTAAAATCCGGCTTGTTACCTTATGGACATTTTGATAGTTTAACTGCAGATAGTCCTACCTTATTCTACAATGATGCTAACCAACACGTAGCTAAAATGGTTAATACCCGCATAGTTAACCTTAATTCACCTTGGCTTTCTGCTTTATCAGTAGGAGATATCCATACCATAGCTGTATCTCATGGAGAAGGAAAATTTGTTGTAACAGAAAAAGAGTTTAAACATTTACGGGACAATGGCCAAATTTTTAGTCAATATGTTGATTTCCAAGGCAAAGCAAGTATGGATTCAAACTTTAATCCTAATGGTTCATTTTATGCTATTGAAGGCATTACCAGTAAAAATGGCCAAATTCTGGGCAAGATGGGGCACTCTGAAAGATATGAAGAAGGTTTATTTAAGAATATTCCAGGTAATAAGGAACAATCTTTATTTGCATCAGCTGTAAATTATTTCAAAGGAACTAGTGATTAGAGCTCTGCTCTTAATTAGATAGAGGTAAAAATGACATATGAAGTGAAATCTCTGAATGAAGAGTGTGGTGTATTTGGGATTTGGGGCCATCCTCAAGCTGCTCAAGTAAGCTATTTTGGACTACACAGCCTTCAGCACAGGGGGCAAGAAGGAGCTGGAATAGTTGCTAATGATGCTGGTTATTTACGTCAGCACCGCGATACGGGACTTTTATCAGATGTCTTTAAAAATCAATCAGATTTAGACAAATTAAAAGGAAATGCTGCTATTGGACATGTCAGATATGCTACAGCTGGTAGAGCCTCCATTACCAATATTCAACCCTTTCTTTATCATTTTACAGATGGTCAGTTTGGGCTTTGCCACAATGGCAACCTCACCAATGCTCTTTCTTTGAAGAAGGAATTAGAAAAAGATGGTGCTATTTTTAATGCCTCTTCTGATACAGAAATTCTCATGCACTTAATTAGAAGAAGTCATCATCCAGAATTTTTAGGGAAGGTAAAAGAAGCCTTAAATACAGTCAAAGGTGGTTTTGCTTACCTACTGATGACAGAAGATAAATTGATTGCGGCCTTAGACCCTAATGGCTTTAGACCACTATCTCTTGGCCAATTACCAAATGGAGCTTGGGTGGTATCAAGTGAAACATGCGCTTTTGAGGTGATTGGTGCCAAATGGATAAGAGATGTTAAGCCAGGTGAAATTATTATTATAGATGATAGTGGGGTTACTTATGACACTTATACTAAGGATACACAATTAGCTATTTGTTCTATGGAATATGTTTATTTCGCACGTCCCGATTCCACTATTTATGGGGTGAATGTTCACACTGCTCGTAAAAATATGGGAAAAAAGCTGGCGCAGGCATTCCAACATGATGCAGATATTGTGGTAGGAGTGCCTAACTCCTCCTTATCAGCAGCTATGGGCTTTGCAGAAGAATCCTGTTTACCAAATGAAATGGGCTTGGTAAAGAATCAATACACGCAGAGAACCTTTATCCAACCAACTCAGGAGTTACGTGAACAAGGGGTTCGGATGAAACTCTCAGCAGTATCAGGTGTTGTCAAAGGAAAACGTGTAGTAATGGTTGATGATTCTATTGTAAGAGGCACAACCTCTAGGAGAATTGTCAGCTTATTGAGGGCAGCAGGAGCCAAGGAAGTTCATGTGGCAATTGCTAGTCCAGAATTGAAATACCCCTGTTTTTATGGAATTGATATTCAAACAAGAAGAGAATTGATTTCGGCCAACCATAATATAGAAGAGGTGTGTGAGATTATTGGAGCTGATAGTTTAACCTATCTCTCTCTAGATGCAATGGTAGAAGCTATAGGACTTGAAACAGATGCTCCTCATGGTGGACTGTGTACAGCTTATTTTGATGGGGAATATCCCACCCCTCTTTATGATTACCAAGAAGAGTATCAGCGTAGCCTAGAAGAAAGAACAAGCTTCTTTATTGATAAAGTTCGCTAATTGATAGCTACGGATTCCCTATTCAAAAGATGATTAATAGGTAAATGAAAAGGAAAAATCAAATGACAGAAAAAAATGCATATGCCCAGTCTGGTGTTGATGTTGAAGCAGGTTATGAAGTTGTAGAACGGATTAAAAAACATGTGGATAGAACGCAGCGTGCAGGCGTTATGGGAGCTCTTGGTGGCTTTGGTGGCATGTTTGATCTTACAAAAACTGGTGTCAAGGAACCTGTTTTGATTTCTGGTACTGATGGCGTAGGAACTAAGCTAATGCTTGCTATCAAGTATGATAAACATGACACTATTGGCCAAGATTGTGTGGCTATGTGTGTCAATGATATTATTGCTGCAGGTGCAGAGCCTCTTTATTTTCTAGATTATATCGCCACTGGTAAAAATGAACCAGCAAAATTAGAGCAAGTGGTTGCAGGAGTTGCTGAAGGCTGTGTACAAGCAGGAGCTGCTCTTATCGGTGGTGAAACTGCCGAAATGCCTGGGATGTATGGTCAAGACGACTATGATTTAGCAGGATTTGCAGTTGGAGTTGCCGAAAAATCTGAGATTATTGACGGAACAAAAGTTACAGAAGGTGATATTCTTTTAGGCCTTGCCTCTAGTGGCATTCATTCAAATGGTTACTCCCTTGTTCGTCGTATTTTTGCTGACTATGAAGGCCAAGTCCTTTTACCTGAACTTGAAGGTAAAGCTTTAAAAGACGTTCTCTTAGAACCAACTCGCATCTATGTTAAAGCTGTTCTTCCATTACTTAAAGAAAAGTTGGTTGAGGGCATCGCCCATATTACGGGTGGAGGCTTTATTGAAAATATTCCTCGCATGTTTGCGGATGATTTAGCAGCTGAAATTGATGAAGCAAAAGTGCCTGTTTTGCCAATTTTCAAAGCTTTAGAAACATATGGTCAAATTAGGCATGAAGAAATGTTCGAAATTTTCAATATGGGTATTGGCATGGTAGTGGCTGTCAAACCAGAACATGTGGCGCGTGTTAAAGAACTCTTAGATGAGCCAGTTTATGAAATCGGCCGTATCGTTAAAAAAGAAGATAAGAGTGTTATTATCAAATGACTAAGAAAATAGCTGTATTTGCTTCGGGTAATGGTTCTAATTTTCAGGTCATTGCAGAGCAGTTTAAGCTTGCCTTTGTTTTTTCAGATAAGAGACAAGCTCATGTACTAAAAAGAGCCGGCGCTTTGAAGATTGATTCCTATAGCTTTGAGTTGCAGGAATTTAAGAATAAAAAAGCCTATGAAGAAGCTCTCATTGCCTTGCTAGATCAGCATAATATAGATTTAATCTGTCTAGCAGGTTATATGAAAATTATTGGACCAACGTTATTAGAAGCTTATCAAGGGAAAATCATTAACATTCATCCAGCCTATTTACCAGAATTTCCAGGTGCTCATGGAATTGAAGACGCTTGGAAGGCTGGAGTCACAGAAACAGGAGTGACTATCCATTGGGTGAACAGTGGTGTTGATACCGGCAAAATTATCAAACAAGTCCGGGTTCCTCGTCTAAAAGAGGACACTATTGACAGCTTTGAGAATCGTATTCATGAGGCAGAGTATCATTTATACCCAGAGGTTTTAAGAGATCTAGGGGCAGAAGAAAAGTAAGTATTTTGAAAAAAGAAAGGAAAGGAATGACAAAGAAGCTTAAGTATAGTACTAATAAAAAGACGTTATTAATCTCCTTAACTCTTTTAAACAGTGACTTGCTTTAGTTTCTTTGGCATTCTTGGTATTGTAATGGGAAGTAAACGCGCACTAATTTCAGTTTCAGATAAAGAAGGCATTGTTGATTTTGCCCAAGCATTGAAAAACTTAGGTTGGGATATCATTTCAACTGGTGGGACTAAGATAGTTCTGGAACAAGCAGGAATTGGAACAATTGCTATTGATGATGTAACAGGATTTCCAGAGATGATGGACGGGCGCGTGAAGACGCTTCATCCTAAGATTCATGGTGGACTCTTGGCACGTCGTGACTTGAATACGCATCTTCAAGCAGCCAAGGAAAATCAGATTGAATTGATCGATTTGGTTGTGGTTAACCTCTATCCTTTCAAAGAAACTATTTTAAAACCAGATGTGACTTATGCTTCAGCAGTTGAAAATATTGATATTGGTGGGCCCTCAATGCTGCGCTCGGCAGCCAAAAACCATGCTAGTGTGACAGTTGTCGTTGACCCATCTGACTACTCTGGTGTCCTAGCAGAATTAACGGAGCCTGGTGAAACAAGTTATGAAAAACGTCAAGCCTTAGCTGCAAAAGTCTTTCGCCACACGGCAGCCTATGATGCCTTAATTGCTGAATACTTCACTGCACAGGTTGGTGAAAGTAAACCAGAAAAACTGACCTTAACTTATGATTTAAAACAAGAAATGCGTTACGGTGAAAATCCACAACAAGGGGCTGATTTCTATCAAAAAGCAATACCAACATATTATTCTATTGCTTCAGCTAAACAATTAAATGGCAAAGAATTATCTTTCAACAACATTCGTGATGCAGACGCTGCTATCAGAATTATTCGTGACTTCAAAAATTGTCCAACTGTTGTAGCCCTAAAACACATGAATCCTTGTGGCATTGGCCAAGCTGATACCATTGAAAAAGCTTGGGATTATGCCTACGAAGCCGATGCTGTTTCTATCTTTGGTGGAATTGTTGTTCTTAACAGAGAAGTTGACAAAGCGACAGCTGAGAAGATGCACCCTATCTTCCTAGAAATCATCATTGCACCAAGCTATTCTGATGAAGCGCTAGCGATTCTGACAAGTAAAAAGAAAAACCTTCGTATCTTAGCATTGCCATTTGAAGGGCAGGATGCTTCTGAACGTGAAGCTGAATATACGGGTGTTCTTGGTGGCATGCTGGTACAAAATCAAGATAGTATTGAGGAAAAAGCAGACTCTTGGGAGGTGGTGACAGACCGTCAACCGACTTCAAACGAAAAAGAAGCCTTGGAATTTGCTTGGCGCGCCATCAAGTACGTTAAGTCAAATGGGATTTTAATTGCTAATAATCATATGACACTTGGCGTTGGACCTGGACAAACTAATCGTGTGGCTTCTGTTCGCCTTGCCATTGATCAGGCTAAGGGTAGACTTGAAGGAGCTGCTCTTGCTAGTGATGCCTTCTTCCCTTTTGCAGATAATATTGAAGAAATTGCAGCAGCTGGTATTAAAGCTATCATTCAACCAGGAGGGTCTGTTCGTGATCAGGATTCCATTGACGCTGCTAATAAGCATGGGATAAGTATGGTATTTACAGGTGTTAGACACTTTAGACATTAAAGGTAAGTCTTCCCAAAATGACACTTGGGAAGTTTTTAAGTTTTTTATAAGTTATTTTTAAGAGTGGCTTAAGAAAAGCAAGTTATACTATAGTCATCCTAGAAATAGGAAGTCCTAAATTTCCCTTTTCATAACCTCCTAAACCCTTGAAAAACTAGCTTCGGCTAGTTTTTTTCTTATATTAGTAGAAAAAGTTGTAAGTCAGGGATAAGGTGAAATGGTTATTGTACTGCTTTTACTTGATCCATACTTACCCAGGTTTGGCGCTGACCAATTTGGATGAGGAGTCCTTTGCTAGTTTGATGCACTTGGAGTATTTTATATTTTCCAGGGATGGTAAAATAATCTCCTGGTAAAAGTACTTGGTCTCCTGATTTTTGACCATTTTTGGTGGTTTCTAGGGCTGGTCCAGGGTCAAGCCAATTCAGTTGACTGGCAGGACCACCCGCTAACTGATTACTAGAAATCATCCAGCCGTGATTTTGACTAACTTGAAAGGGTCCAGTAAAAGTGACTTCTTGGCCAGCATGGAAAGTTTCTGGCTTTTTACTTTCCCTTATTTTTTCAATAGGAATATAGCGACGATTACCAGAATAACCAATGTAAGAAATCCACTGATAACCATCATCGATTAAGGTTTGATCGTAATAGACTATTTGACCTGTTTGATAATAAGTAATATCTTTTTCTTTTAGAATAGGCTTTGCTTTTATAGGCAGTGACTTTTTAAAATAATAGCTTCCTTTATTTGGTAAAAGCTTTGTCTGGCTAAGCTGATGAGAAGATGTCGGGTTACTATCCTGATTGAGATCTTTAAAATGAATAAAGCCACTCACCTGATTTTTATGAATTTGCCTTTTATGATATTTTTCGGGGCCTTGTCCAGCATTATAATTGTATTCTTCCAGAATGACTTGGTCACCATTTACTTCTGCAACCCAGGCAACATGACCATAAAGACTGTGCGCATTATTAATATTCTTATCAAACCAAGCAACAGAGCCCACGGTTGCTTTTTTATCAACACGATAGCCTTGTTGCCTTGCTATATGTCCCCAAGTATCAGCATTCCCATAGCCTGCTGGTAAGGTAAAACCATTGATCTTACTTAATCTGAAGGCTACAAAAGATGTGCATTGCCTTAAATACATGCCCCAATAATCAGCCCCCCAACCTTGTTTCCACTGGCTGGGATAGTCATCTCCATGAACTTCTGCGTGAACAGTTGTGGGAGTGATAATTGAAGGATACGTCCATTTAGAAATGGGATTAATGATGAATGATAGGGTTAATCCTATCAAGATGAAAATCTTAATTTTTTTCATTGCGACCTCCTGTAATTAACTATTCGAAAAAGAAGGAAAAAAATAATCCTTAATGTCGTGAATGCCAGAAGTAAGAAAGAAAAAAGCCCCAAAATCTCTTAATGGAGGAAGTCCATTAGTGATTTCAGGGCTCTTTACGTTATTAGTAACAGATGCTTGTTTAAGTCTAACTAAGAGAGCAGAAAATTTCCTTATTTTTGATGATAAAGAAGCATAGCTAAAGATGAAATAAAAGTGAACCAAATGAAGTCAACAAGAATATTCCATTCAAAGTATATTGCAAGGCTAAACATTAGTGAAAAAAATAAGGTCAAATAAAATAAGTATTTTCGTTTTTTCTTATCGGTAGTCATAATCAGCTTCCTTCTTATAAATTTTATTAATAATAGCAAAAAGAAAATACATAGTAAATAGCAAAAATGTCAGATAGCATTATTATGGGACATTAACAGTATAAACCAATTCTACTCCTGGAATATAGACGACAGCTAAAGTTGTTGATCTGTGATTTTCAACAGCAGTCTTTACAGACCATCCAATTGCACCAGAGATAAGGGCTGCAAAGCCAGCTGTTGCGGGATTAACAGCAAATTGCTTAAGATACCATCCGGCATAACCAGCAGCAAAGGTTCCTGCGGCCCAACCAGACATTCCTCTTACTTTTGGACCTAGATTGAAGCGAAGGCCAACAGCACCTTTGTAGAAAGTATTAGGGAGGTCATTTACAGCCTCAAAATATAATTTTGCGTCTTTTTCAGAAATCTTAAGAAGACGAGCTACTTCTTTAAAATTTCCCTTTAACCCAATGGAACCATCATGTTTAATATAAAAATAATCTTCCAATTGTTTTGCACTATTTAACATGCTTGGATCAATTTTGGGAACACTGATATTTCCTTCAAGGTCTGAAACATTAATTGATTTTGAAGCGCTTGTTAAGTGATTAAAGTGTGAATGATTTGTTTGATCTGCTAATACTGTAGGAATAGACGTGTTCATTAATAGTGAAGAAAATAGAATTATAGATGTTGATTTAATAATTTTTTTCATAGTAACTTCCTTTCAAAATAAATGGTTAGATGTTAAATAAAGCATTCTAAATTATAGTTTCCGTTTTATATCCCTCCTTACCAGAGATGCTTTATAAGATTAGTTACCTCCTTACACCATTATTCGAAAAACTAAAAGCATATTATTGATAATTATCTAACATCCGCTATATTTTTATTTTTAACGAACATTTATGTTATAATAATATTATAAAATTCGTTATTGGAGTGAAAATGAAAATTTTAGTTATTGGTTCTGGTGGTCGTGAGCATGCGATTGCTAAGAAGTTATTAGATTCAGAAGTTGTAGAGTCGGTTTTTGTAGCACCGGGAAATGACGGGATGACGCTTGATGGCTTGGTTTGTGTTGATATAACTATTTCCGAACATTCAAGGCTTATAGAGTTTGCTAAAAAGAATAAGGTTGCCTGGACTTTTGTTGGTCCTGATGATGCGCTAGCAGCAGGAATCGTCGATGAATTCAGACAGGTTGGACTTAAGATTTTTGGTCCGACACGTTTGGCAGCGGAGCTTGAGTGGTCAAAAGATTTTGCTAAATCACTCATGTCCCAGTACAGGATTCCCACAGCAGCCTATGGCACATTCTCACATTTTGAAGAAGCTAAAGCTTATATTGAAAAGCAAGGGGCTCCTATTGTTATTAAGGCTGATGGCTTGGCCCTAGGAAAGGGCGTTGTAGTAGCTATGACAGTCCAAGAGGCAATTCAGGCAGCCCATGAGATGCTTATTGATAATAAATTGGGAGACTCCGGGGTGCGTGTGGTTATTGAGGAGTTTCTTGAAGGAGAAGAATTTTCGCTTTTTGCGTTTGTTAATGGTGACAAATTCTATCTTATGCCTACAGCTCAAGACCATAAGAGGGCTTTTGATGGTGATAAGGGTCCAAATACTGGTGGTATGGGGGCATATGCACCGGTTCCTCATCTTCCTCAAAGCGTGGTGGACGCTTCGGTCGAAACCATCATTAAACCAGTTCTTGAAGGCATGATTAAGGAAGGTCGTCCCTACCTCGGTGTGCTTTATGCTGGGCTGATTTTGACGGCGGATGGACCAAAGGTTATCGAGTTTAACGCGCGCTTTGGTGATCCAGAAACTCAGGTTATTTTACCTCGTTTAAGTTCGGATTTTGCTCAAAATATTACAGACATCTTGGAAGAAAAAGAACCAGAAATAAGATGGATAGACCAAGGCGTCACCCTTGGAGTTGTAGTTGCTTCAGAAGGATATCCCTTAGCCTATGACAAAGGTGTTCCCTTACCTGCAAAAACTTCAGATGACATTACTAGCTACTATGCTGGGGCCCGTTTTTCTGAGAATGGCCAAGCACTGCTATCACACGGCGGACGGGTTTACATGCTGGTCACCACAGCAGATACCGTCAAAGCTGCGCAGACCAGAATTTACCAAGAACTGGAAAAACAAGATACCACAGGACTCTTTTACAGAACGGATATTGGAAGGAAGGCCTTGAAATAGTATTAAAAGAAATCATTATTTAATGAATAGTTTGAGGATCTAGATAGTATTAAAAAAGGAGAGAAAATGCAAGCAACTGTATCCATTATCATGGGCTCCAGTTCCGACTGGGCAACCATGCAAAAAGCAGCAGAGATTTTAGAGAAATTCCAAATTCCCTTTGAGAAAAAAGTAATCTCAGCCCACAGAACACCAGATCTCATGTTTAAACATGCTGAGGAAGCGCGTGGACGTGGCATCAAAATCATTATTGCTGGTGCTGGCGGTGCAGCCCACTTGCCAGGTATGGTAGCAGCCAAAACAACGCTACCGGTCATTGGTGTGCCTGTCAAATCACGTGCTCTTTCTGGACTTGATTCTCTCTATTCTATTGTGCAGATGCCAGGAGGTGTTCCTGTCGCAGCTATGGCAATTGGCGAAGCAGGTGCAACTAATGCGGCTTTAACAGCATTACGCATTCTGGCTATTGAAGATTCCCAAATTGCACAAGCATTAGCTGATTTCCAAGTGGAACAAGGAAAAATTGCGGAGGCCATGACCGATGAACTCAAATAAAACCATTGGTATTATTGGTGGTGGCCAACTGGGTCAAATGATAGCAATCTCAGCTATTTATATGGGCTATAAAATAATTACGCTAGACCCGTCGGCAGATTGTCCAGCAGGGGGAGTTAGTGAGCTGATTGTGGCGCCATATGACGATGTGGCTGCACTCAAAGAACTAGCAGAGCGCTGCGATATTCTAACCTATGAATTTGAAAATGTGGATGCTGATGGACTGGATGCTGTTGTCAAGAAAGGTCAACTGCCCCAAGGGACAGACTTGCTTCGGATTTCTCAGAATCGGATTTTTGAAAAGGACTTTTTGGCCAATAAAGCCAAAGTCACTGTCGCACCATATAAGGTTGTTAAGAGTGCTGACGATTTGGAAGGGCTTGATTTATCTAAAAAATATGTCTTGAAAACGGCGACAGGAGGTTACGATGGGCATGGACAAGTGGCCATTGCATCAAATGCTGACCTGGCTGCCGCTAGAGAATTAGTGGCTTCTGCTGACTGTGTCTTGGAAGAATTAGTGGCTTTTGACTTGGAAGTGTCAGTCATTGTTTCAGGCAATCAAAAAGACTTTACTGTCTTTCCAGTTCAAGAAAATGTGCACCACAACAATATTTTGTCCAAAACTATTGTTCCTGCTAGGATTTCTGAGGAGTTAGCCAAAAAGGCCAAAGCCATGGCCTTGGAGATTGCTCGGCAGCTGAACTTGGCAGGAACCCTCTGTGTGGAAATGTTTGCCAGTCAAGATGAGATTATAGTCAATGAAATTGCTCCACGTCCCCATAATTCCGGTCACTATTCTATTGAAGCTTGTGATTTCTCCCAGTTCGACACACATATCCTGGGTGTACTTGGTTTGCCGCTGCCAGCCATTACCTTGCATGCTCCCGCTATTATGCTCAATGTCTTGGGCCAGCATATGGAAAAAGCACAAGCCTATATCCAAGAAAACCCTAGCGCCCATCTCCACCTTTATGGTAAACTAGAAGCGAAACATAACCGCAAAATGGGACACGTCACGGTCTTGGCCGTGGAAGCTGATGAGGTAGAGGAGTTTTAGGAATGAAAATGAATTTTGATATTTTTAATGATGATGACAAAACGCTTAAAACAGATAAATTAAGCATAAAAAATAATACTATTTTAATGAAAAATGATGCTATTCAAATTAAAAATATTTCTATGATGAGTAGTTCAGAATTAGTTTTTAGGTTGAAATTTAGTGAAATATTAATGATGTTAGTGATGATATTAGCATTATTTATTGATTTTATTCCTAAGGTAATCCCATTGGTAATTTTATTATTTTGGGGATATAGTATATATAATAAATATCAAAAACATCTTTCAGAAAAATTCTATATAGAGTTTAACTTAGGTTCAAGCAAAAATTATTATCTTTTTTTTAAGGGTAAAGAATTTAGGAATAGGGTTTTTGATATTATTAGGCAGTCCTTTAATGATGGATTTCAAGTTGTAAATATTGATATCAAAAATCAAAATATTAATAATGGTTCTGGAACTCAAGAAATAAATCAAAAGAAGGTTGTTAATAAAACAGATGTGAGTGGTAATGATAATGTAGTTGGCTCACATTTTGGAGAAGGAAGTACATTTTCAATTAAAGGTGATGCCATAAATAGAAGTAGTATTATAGAAAATTCAGTTGCTTCAGATGTTTCTTATAAAACAGAAGTCCAAATTCCATGGGAACAAGTGCATCAGGAAATTACAAATATTATCTCTACACAAATATTTTCTCATCAGATGAATATGGTATTAGAGGAATTGCAAGAAGCAAGCAAAAATAAGAATGAAGAACAGTTTGAGAAAATTGTTAAGAATAATGAAAGAATTTTTGATCTTCCATTTCTGAAATCAGCAATTTCTGCGACTCTTGCAAACCTTATATCAGGAATATTAGGTTATTAAATTAAAAAAGTAAACAAAGAAAGGAAGAGGGTATCGTATTCACGGAATTGAATACGGGCTACGAACGGTGTTAAAAAGATAAACATGACCTAGACGCAAACGTCGTCGGTCAGTTTCCTATTTTGACTGTGTTCGCTTAACGCCCTTAATATCATAAATTATGTTAGACAGATATTCCCGTCCTGAGATGGCGGAAATTTGGAGTGAGGAAAATAAGTACCGTGCTTGGTTAGAGGTTGAGATTTTGGCCGATGAGGCTTGGGCTGAGCTTGGTGAGATTCCGAAAGAGGATGTGGCTAAGATTCGTGCTAATGCCGATTTTGATGTGGACCGCATTCTTGAGATTGAAAAGGAAACGCGTCATGACGTGGTAGCTTTCACCCGCGCTGTTTCTGAAACGCTTGGTGAAGAACGTAAGTGGGTTCACTATGGCTTGACTTCAACAGACGTTGTTGATACGGCCTATGGTTACCTTTACAAGCAAGCCAACGACATTATCCGTCGTGACCTTGAAAACTTTACTAACATTGTGGCTGAAAAAGCTAAAGAGCACAAATTGACCATCATGATGGGTCGTACCCACGGTGTCCATGCTGAACCGACAACTTTTGGGCTTAAGCTGGCAACTTGGTACAGCGAAATGAAACGTAATCAAGAGCGTTTTGAACATGCGGCGGCTGGCGTTGAGGCTGGGAAAATCTCTGGTGCGGTAGGTAATTTTGCTAATATTCCCCCCTTTGTGGAAGAATATGTTTGCGAAAAACTTGGCATTCGTCCTCAAGAAATTTCAACACAGGTTCTTCCTCGAGATTTACATGCAGAGTATTTTGCTGTTTTAGCAAGCATTGCCACCTCCATTGAACGTATGGCAACTGAAATCCGTGGCCTTCAAAAATCAGAACAACGGGAAGTAGAAGAATTCTTCGCCAAAGGCCAAAAAGGCAGCTCTGCGATGCCTCATAAACGTAACCCTATTGGCTCTGAAAATATGACAGGTCTTGCGCGTGTGGTTCGTGGACACATGGTGACTGCTTTTGAAAACGTAGCACTTTGGCATGAACGTGATATTTCCCATTCTTCAGCTGAGCGGATTATTACACCTGATACAACCATTTTAATCAACTACATGCTCAACCGTTTTGGCAATATCGTAAAAAATCTTACTGTTTTTCCGGATAATATGCTGCGCAATATGGATTCGACCTTTGGTCTCATCTACAGCCAACGTGTAATGCTGACGCTTATCGAAAAAGGAATGACCAGAGAAGAAGCCTATGATCTCGTTCAACCCAAGACGGCTCACTCATGGGATAATCAGGTAGACTTTAAAGCACTCTTAGAAGCAGATGAAGCAGTGACATCTCGTTTGACCCAAGACGAAATTGACCAACTCTTTAATCCAACTTATTATACAAAGCGTGTAGATGATATATTTAATCGTTTGGGACTGTAAAAAAGGCTAAAAAGCCTTTTTTATTTTACGGATTTTATAATATAATACTTATATAATTAAAATAATGTTATAGTGCGAAAATTAGTATAGGAGTAAAAAGTGAAGGATTTTGGAAAAAAAATAAAAGAGCTACGCTGTAAACGCAATTTAACCCGTGAAGACTTTTGCCAAGACCAAAGCCGATTATCTGTTAGACAATTAGCCCGAATTGAAAACGGCCAATCCATTCCTAACCTTACTAGTGTATTTTATATAGCCGAAAAATTAGATATTAGTATTTCTACTTTAATTGGATCTAAAGAAGTAGAATTACCCAAAAGATACAAAGAATTAAAGTATAAAATATTAAGAACTCCCACCTATACAGATGAAAATAAGTTATCTCAACAGTATAAACAATTTTCAGAAATTTTCGACAATTATTATGATAAACTTCCTGAAGTAGAACGCTTTTTTATTGATTGCTTACAGGCTTCGATAGATGTAACACTTAGTAAAAACACCAATTATGGCTATAGTCTTATTAATGGCTGCCTTGAACAATTGAAAAAGAAACAAAACTATTTTGCAAATGATTTAATATTAATGAATCTATACTTGGTTTGTTGCCGAGCGTCAAAGTATTCTAAGGATTGGTATGATGAGAAATTTTACTATACATTATTTAATAGGGCTCTAGAACAAATTGATCATTTAGAAACAGAAGACCTATTTTTAATGAACCAATTAATGATTACTTTTTGTTCAATGGCTATTCAGTTGGGTAATTGGTCTCAGGTATCAAAGACTATAAAAGCAAGTAAAAAAATAATGTTGAAGATTGATGATTTTCAAAGATTGCCCATTTTACACCTAATGGAGTGGAAGTACAATCTTTATTATAAGAAAAATTACGATAAGGCAAAGTCCTGTTATAAAAAGGCTATTCATTTTGCTTTGTTGATGGGGGATAAGCATTTAAAAGAAAATATAAAAATGGAATGGAAAAAAGACAAAAAGTGACATTAATGTCATTTTGGTTTTATCTGATTTTGCTTATAATGGCCATATAAAAGGAGGTAGGTTAATGAAAAAATTAACACAAAAAAAATTGTCTATTTTATTGTCCATTTTAAGCATGGCAGGCCTCATGGCTACATCAAATGAATGGTGGTGGTTATAAGTAAAAGTGACAAATAAGCATTTCTTAGTTTTACAAAAAGTTAGTCTGTTTACTTTATAATGTGTGACAGTAAACTTATGCTATAATAAGTCTATGACTAGAATTTTAGATAAGGATTTAATGGGGGATGAAGAACTTGTTGAAAGAACATTACGCCCTCAGTATTTAAAAGAATATATTGGACAAGATAAGGTTAAGGATCAGTTAGCTATTTTTATTGAAGCTGCAAAGATGAGGGATGAGTCCCTAGACCATGTCTTGCTATTTGGACCACCGGGACTTGGAAAAACAACAATGGCTTTTGTTATTGCAAATGAACTTGGGGTGAACTTGAAGCAAACTTCAGGCCCAGCTATTGAAAAGTCCGGTGATTTAGTAGCCATCTTAAATGATCTCGAACCAGGAGATGTGCTTTTCATAGATGAGATACATCGCTTACCAATGGCTGTGGAAGAGGTTCTTTATAGTGCCATGGAAGATTTCTATATTGATATTATGATTGGCTCAGGAGATACGAGCAGGAGTGTTCACTTAGATTTGCCTCCCTTTACCTTAATAGGAGCTACAACTCGTGCGGGTATGTTGTCTAATCCTTTAAGGGCAAGATTTGGTATTACTGGACACATGGAGTATTATCAAGTAGATGACCTAACAGAAATTGTCGAGCGAACAGCTACCATTTTTGAGATGGAAATTATCCATGAAGCAGCCCATGAACTAGCGCGTCGTAGTCGTGGAACGCCACGTATTGCTAACAGACTTTTAAAGAGGGTTCGAGACTATGCTCAAATTATGGGAGATGGTATTATTACGACTGCTATAACCAATAAGGCGCTAGAAATGTTGGATGTTGATCGTGAAGGTTTAGATTATGTCGACCAAAAAATCCTCAGAACCATGATTGAGATGTATAATGGTGGCCCTGTTGGCTTAGGAACACTTTCTGTTAATATTGCTGAAGAAAGAGATACTGTTGAGGATATGTATGAACCCTATCTTATCCAAAAAGGGTTTATTATGAGGACACGAACAGGAAGAGTAGCTACTGCAAAAGCATATCAACATCTCCATTATCCTTTAAAGGATAGCAACTAAGACTAAGCTTAGGAATTCTTATCATTGACACTTATTAGCATTGTTTATAATATAAGTATTTGGTAAACTACATAAAAGGTTCAACATCGAAAGTTGAACCTTTTATGTATAAGAAAAAAGTTTAGGGATAATTTTTCCCTATGGTTTTAGATTTTATTTTTAAATCAAAATATTCAATAGGAATATAGTGCTTATTGTTGATAAGCATTTGCTGGCCCTTATAAATATTTTCTTGGATGAGAATAAAATTGTTTGTCTTAGATAAAATGTACTTAGTAGCTGTAAAGTTGCCTGTTTTAGTATAGGAGATTTGGTTGAGCGCATAGTCAGCATTTTCTTTTTGGTAAATACTTGTTTCTAGAAAATCTCTTAAGCTCTCTTCTTGATTGAGGTTGACATTGAATTCTGAAATGACTTCAATAGGAATTAAGGATAAGGTGTAGGCGATGGTTTGCTCAGCAGTGTGGTACCACCTGTCTGCAATAACAACTACAGGGCTTTCTCTTTTTAAGGAAGAGGTGATTGCAACAGTGGGAACTTCAATACGAAATTCTGTTTCAACCTCTTGGATACTTGTGGTTAAACAGGCTTTAATAGGATGTTGAAGGATTTCTAGTCCCTGATTAAGAGGGTTCTCTGGATATTTTTGAATAAAATTCCCTTTCCCACGGATGTTCTTAACAAGATGGTCTTCTTGCAGTAGAGCTAGTGACTTTCTTAAGGTCATACGACTGACCTTTAGTTGCTCGGCTAGTTCGGGCTCAGAAGGTAATTGCATCCCTGGTTTATAGATGCCATCTTGTATTAAACGAAAAATTTCATTATAGACTTGAACATGTTTTAGTTTTTTTAATTTTCTTGATAAATCGTTTTTTGTCATTTCATCTACCTCATCAACAAGATTAGTTTAATGGAATCTTGTCTAAAGTGCAAGCGTTTTACTTTTCTTTTTTTCTAAAAATACTAACCCTTTTAGTCCCAATAATAGATGAGAAATATTTGTCGGAAAGTTGAATTAAATGGTTTTATCAAAAAATATTTATTAAAAAAGCGTTTACAAAAATAAATAGACATGCTATTATACAAGTGTATAAAATTTTAGACAAGTTCAAAGGAGGAACTTACTATGCAAAACTATTCAGGTGAAGTTGGATTACAGTATCATTTACAAATTCGTCCAGGTGATGTAGGTCGCTACGTTATTATGCCAGGTGATCCAAAACGTTGTGAAAAAATTGCGCAACATTTTGATAATCCTGTGCTTGTTGCAGATAGTAGAGAGTACGTTACTTATACAGGAACCCTAAATGGTGAAAAAGTTAGTGTCACTTCTACTGGTATTGGTGGTCCATCAGCATCTATTGCTATGGAAGAGCTTGTTCTTTGTGGAGCAGATACCTTTGTTCGTGTAGGAACTTGTGGTGGTATTGATTTGGATGTTAAGGGTGGAGATATTGTAGTTGCTACTGGTGCTATCCGTATGGAAGGTACAAGTAAAGAGTATGCTCCAATAGAATTTCCAGCTGTAGCTGACCTAGAAGTAACCAATGCTCTTGTAGCTGCGGCTAATAAATTGGGCTACACTAATCACGCAGGAGTAGTACAATGTAAAGATGCCTTCTATGGTCAACATGAACCAGAACGCATGCCAGTAAGTTATGAACTTGTTAATAAATGGGAAGCGTGGAAACGTCTTGGAACAAAAGCCTCAGAAATGGAGTCAGCAGCTCTTTTTGTAGCAGCTAGCCATTTGGGAGTACGCTGTGGTTCAGATTTCTTAGTAGTAGGTAATCAAGAAAGAAACGCAAAAGGCTTAGACAATCCAATGTGTCATGATACTGAATCAGCAATTAAAGTAGCAATTGAAGCTCTTCGTACACTTATTGAGGCTGATAAAGAAAAACAAAAAGGTTAGGAAAAAAGCATGCAATTTATTTACAGTCTACTTGGAATAATTAGTATTATTGCTCTCTTATATTTGATTTCTTTTAATCGTAAAGCAGTTTCTTTTAAATTAATTGCTAAAGCTTTAGTCGTTCAGTTGATTATTGCTCTGGTATTAGTTAGAATACCATTAGGGCAAAAAGTAGTTAGTGTTGTCTCTGACGGAGTGACCAATGTTATCAATTGTGGCCAGGCAGGACTAAACTTTGTTTTTGGTTCTCTTGCTGATCATGGAGCACCAACAGGTTTTATTTTTGCTATTCAAACACTAGGAAATATTGTTTTCCTATCTGCCTTGGTTAGCTTACTATATTATATCGGTGTTTTAGGTTTTGTCGTTAAATGGATTGGTAAGGGTGTCGGAAAATTAATGAAGACATCTGAGGTTGAAAGTTTTGTAGCAGTTGCTAATATGTTTTTAGGACAAACTGACAGTCCAATTCTTGTTAGTAAATACTTAAAACGTATGACAGACAGTGAAGTTATGGTTGTCCTTGTTTCAGGTATGGGTAGTATGTCAGTGTCTATTTTAGGAGGCTATATTGCACTTGGAATCCCTATGCAATACTTGCTAATTGCTTCAACTATGGTACCAATTGGAAGTATTCTTGTAGCTAAGGTTTTACTACCACAAACAGAAGCCTTCCAAGAAATTGAAGATGTTAAAATGGACAATAAAGGGAAGAATGCAAACGTAATAGATGCTATTGCTGAGGGTGCTAGCACTGGGGCCCAAATGGCATTTTCTATCGGAGCAAGCTTAATTGCCTTTGTTGGTTTAGTAGCCTTGGCTAATATGATTTTAGGAGTGTTTGGACTTAAACTGGAACAAATTTTCTCATATGTGTTTGCGCCATTTGGTTTCTTGATGGGCTTTGAAGGTAAAAATATCTTACTTGAAGGAAACCTACTAGGAAGCAAATTGATTTTAAATGAGTTTGTAGCCTTTCAACATTTAGGACAAATTATTAAATCTCTTGACTATCGTACAGCCTTGGTAGCAACTATTTCACTTTGTGGTTTTGCTAATTTATCAAGTCTTGGAATTTGTGTTTCAGGGATTGCTGTTTTATGTCCAGAAAAACGTGGTGTTTTAGCAAGATTAGTATTTAGAGCTATGCTTGGTGGTATCGCTGTAAGTATGTTAAGTGCTATGCTTGTAGGGATTGTCACTTTGTTTTAAACTTAAATAGAAAAAGAAGAATAAAAAATGATGAAAAAAGAAGATATTTTAAAAACAGTTGACCATACCTTGTTGACAACAACAGCAACTTGGCCAGAAATCAAAGTTATTTTAGATGATGCCATGTATTATCATACAGCGTCAGCTTGTATTCCAGCTTCTTATGTTAAAAAGGCAGCAGACTACGTTTCTGGTAAATTAGCTATCTGTACTGTTATTGGTTTTCCAAATGGTTACAGCACAAGTGCAAGTAAAGTATTTGAAACAAAAGATGCTATTGCAAATGGGGCTGATGAAATTGATATGGTTATTAATTTAACTGATGTTAAAAATGGTCATTTTGATGCGATTGAAGAAGAAATCCGTCAGATTAAGGCTGCTTGTCAAAACCACATCTTAAAAGTCATTGTTGAAACATGTCAGTTAAGCGAGGAAGAACTTATTGAATTATGTGGTGTAGTGACACGCTCTGGTGCTGATTTTATTAAAACTTCAACTGGATTTTCAACAGGAGGAGCAACTTTTAAAGATGTTGAAATAATGGCTAAGCATGTTGGGAAAGATGTCAAAATCAAAGCTGCAGGTGGTATTTCTTCCTTGGAAGATGCCGAAAAGTTCATTGAACTTGGAGCATCTCGTTTGGGAACAAGCCGCATTATTAAACTTATAAAAAATGAAGCTGCTGAAGAAAATAGTTATTAAGAATAAGTATTAAGTAACCTGATAGGAGTAATTATTCTATATTTAGAAAAGGATAAGTGGAATGAATTATAAAGAAGTATATGAACAATGGTTACAAAATGACCATTTCAATGAAGAAACCCGAAGTGATTTATTAGCTATCCAAGATAATGATGCCGAAATTCAAGACAGATTTTATAAGGGTCTGGAATTTGGAACTGCTGGCCTTAGAGGAAAACTTGGAGCTGGAACTAATCGTATGAATATTTATATGGTTGGTAAAGCTGCGCAAGCTTTAGCTTATACTATTATTGATCATGGGCAAGAAGCTATTGATAGAGGTATTGCAGTTTGTTATGATGTGCGATATAAGTCAAAAGAATTTGCTGAATTAACCTGTTCTATCATGGCAGCAAATGGAATCAAATCCTATGTTTATAAAGGAATTCGTCCTACACCAATGTGTTCTTATGCTGTGAGAGCTTTAAATTGTATTTCTGGTGTTATGGTGACAGCTAGCCATAACCCTCAAGAGTATAATGGTTATAAAGCTTATTGGAAAGAAGGCTCACAAATCCTTGATGATATTGCTAGTCAAATCTCTGATCATATGGATAAGATTGAGAACTTCCAAGATATCAAACAAATTCCTTTTGAAGAAGCAATTGAAAAGGGTTTGACACAGTATATTGATGATAAGATTGAAGAAGATTATAAACAAGAAGTACTTTCTTTAAGCATCAATGATAAGGATATTGATAAATCTATTCGTGTTGTCTACACGCCACTTAATGGTGTTGGTAATCTCCCTGTTAGAGATATCCTAGACAGACGAGGCTTTAAAAACATTTTTGTTGTCGCAGAGCAAGAAAAACCTGATCCAGATTTCACAACTGTAGGGTATCCTAATCCAGAATTTCCTAAGACCTTTGCCTATTCTGAAAAACTTGGTAAAGAAAAAGATGCCGATATTTTAATTGCAACTGACCCAGACAGTGACCGTCTTGCTTTAGAAGTTAAAGATTCTAATGGAGATTATGTTTTCATTAATGGCAATAAAATCGGAGCCTTACTTTCTTACTATATTTTCTCTCAAAGAGCTGAATTAAATGATTTACCAGCAAATCCTGTCTTAGTAAAATCAATTGTTACAGGGGACCTATCAAAAGTTATTGCCCAAAAATATGGTGTTGAAACTGTTGAAACCCTAACTGGCTTTAAGAATATCTGTGGTAGAGCTAATGAATATGAACTCACAAAAGAGCATACATATGTTTTTGGATATGAAGAAAGTATTGGTTTTTGCTACGGAACCTTTGTTAGAGATAAAGACGGTGTCAGCGCAGCCATGATGGTTGTTGAAATGGCAGCTTATTATAAAGCAAAAGGTCAAAGCTTGCTAGATGTTTTAGAAGCTATTTATAAAGAATTTGGCTACTATAATGAAAGACAATTTGCCCTTGAACTAGAAGGTATTGAAGGTCAAGAACGGATTGGTCGCATTATGGAAGACTTCCGAAATAAACCAATTGATACTATGGGAGAATTAACACTTAAAGATACTATTGACTTTAAAGAAGGCTATCTTGATTTCCCTAAACAAAACTGCTTGAAATATTACTTTAATGATGGGTCATGGTTTGCTCTACGTCCTTCAGGAACAGAACCAAAAATTAAGATATATATTTACACTATTGGTAATAGCTTACAAGATAGTATTGATAAATTAGATCTTATTGAAGATACTTGTTATGCAAGAATTGAAAAAGTCGACTAACCTTTATTTTATTACAGTCATTTTCAAAAAGCTTTTGTCAGCTCATTATGAACTGATAAAGGCTTTTTTAATTTTAGAAAAGTTTAAGTTTTACAAAATAAACTTAGAGATCTTCTCAAAAAATCTATAAATTTTAGTGACTAACTAGAATATAGTTACCTAAAAAATAGTTTTGTAACCAAATTTTAAAATGTGAGAAAATTACGGGACCATTTTTCCCTTAGATGGTAATATTTTGTTATAATAGAATGAAGGAGTTTTTTCATGAAGAAAGTTTGTTTTGTATGTTTAGGTAACATTTGTAGAAGCACAATGGCAGAATTTGTTATGAAGACAATGCTTGCTGGAGAAGATATTGCTGTGGAAAGTAGAGGAACTTCTAATTGGGAACATGGGAATCCTATTCATCCAGGAACTCAGAAAATCTTAACAAAATATGCGATTGATTATGATAAAAAGAAGCGATCGCTTCAAATTACAGAAAGAGACTTGGAAGCTTTTGACTATCTTATTGGTATGGACAAGGAAAATGTTAAGGACTTGCTGGCACTTTCAAAAGGTAGATGGGATAGTAAAATACACCTTTTCATAGAAGGTGGAGTTCCTGATCCTTGGTATACAGGAGATTTTGAAGAAACTTATCAGTTGGTTCAAGTAGGTTGTAAGAACTGGGCTTCTATTATAAGTTAAGTTTTTAACCAATAAAAAATAAAAACATAGAAGAGAATAATGATGAAAAAGCTAAATGACTTTATTCAAAAGTTGAATATAACAAGAGAAAAGATAGAAATCCTTTCGATTATTATTATTTTTGTTTGCGGTCTGTCAGTCTTGACAATAAATACCAGGTCGCATAGAGCTCTAATCTATAATCAAGGGAAACTAAAATATACCGGTTATGTTGTTAATCATCGCATGAATGGTCAGGGGAAATTGGTCTATGAGAATGGGGATACTTATCAGGGGCATTTTAAAAATGGCTATTTTGATGGCGAAGGTTACTTCAAGGCAAGCACCGGCTGGTCTTATAAGGGTCAGTTCAAAGAAGGTCAAGCTGATGGTAAAGGTGTGTTAAAAGCAAAAGATAATAAGGTTTATAAAGGAACCTTTAAGCAGGGGATTTATCAAAAATGAGAATAAAATGGTTTTCGTTCATTAGAGTAACAGGACTTTTGTTAGTTTTACTCTATCATTTTTTTAAGAATAGCTTTCCAGGTGGTTTTATTGGTGTTGATATCTTTTTTACCTTTTCTGGTTTTCTAATTACAGCCTTGTTAATAGATGAATATGCTAAAAATGATAAGATAGATCTTATTGGCTTTTATAGAAGGCGTTTTTATCGTATAGTTCCACCTTTAGTGTTAATGGTTTTAATCATAATACCTTTTACCTACTTGGTTAAGAGTGACTTTGTGGCTAGCCTTGGCCAGCAAATTGCAGCAAGTATTGGTTTTACCACTAATTTTTATGAGATTTTAACGGGAAGTAGTTATGAGAGTCAATTTATTCCTCATTTGTTTGTTCATACATGGAGTTTGGCCATTGAAGTTCATTTTTACTTACTATGGGGTCTGTTAGTGTGGTTCCTCGCTAAAAGAGACTATACTGATAAGCAGTTCCGAGGCTTATTATTTATTATTTCAAACATTATTTTTGCTGTAAGTTTTCTAAGCATGTTTGTCAGAGCATTTTTTGTAAGTAATTTCTCCTTGATTTACTTCTCAAGTCTTTCGCACATTTTTCCTTTCTTTATTGGGTCAATGTTTGCAACCATATCAGGAATTAAAGATACAACCGTAAGGCTTCAAAAAAATAGCCGACTCTGGCCAAGAAAATATGTGATAGCCTTTATGGTAGGATCTTTTATACTCTTGTTTCTTCTTACCTTGTCGCTTGATTTTAATCATATCATGACTTATCTGTTTGGCTTTGTTTTGGCTAGCTTGTTTACAGCAGTTATGATTTATTCTGCAAGGGTTCTTCATGAACAAACACCAGACTGGGAAGAGCCATTTATTATCACCTACATTGCCGATATAAGTTATGGTGTTTATCTTTTCCATTGGCCTTTCTACATTATTTTTAGTCAGTTAATGCCTAACTGGTTAGCGGTTCTTCTAACCGTGCTCTTCTCTGCTATTTTTGCTTCACTGTCTTATTATGTCATCGAGCCCTTTATTGCAGGTAAGAAACCAGAATTGTTTGGCTTAGCTCTTGACTTAAAACCCTATACAAAATGGATAATTGTAGCTGGTCTTGCTTTGTTAACGGTCACTATTGCACGAAGTGCTGGGGCTCCAAACGTAGGCAAATTTGAAAAGGAATTATTGGTTGGAACCTTACAACAAGGGCAAGCAAATATCAATAGAACACATACTCTGGCAGCAGGTGATGCTAATGCCTTGAGTGATGTTAGCATTATTGGAGATTCTGTAGCCTTGCGTTCAAATGCAGCATTTTCTAAGATTATGCCGACAGCACAATTAGATGCCGCTGTTAGTCGAAATTTCAGTATAGCTTATGATATTTTTGATAATCACATTAAGAATCATTCTCTTTCTAAGACAACAGTTTTAGCGGTGGGTGTTAATTCTCTAGATAATTATCAAGAAGCTCTTCAGAAATTTGTTGATGATCTTCCAAAAGGTAATCGGCTTGTCCTAGTCTCTCCTTATAATGCTAAGGACCTTTCTTCTATTGCAAAAGTAAGAGACTATGAATTGAAATTAGCTAAGAAATATTCCTATATCACAGTTGCAGACTGGTATAAAGTGGCTTTAGAAAATCCTGATATTTGGTATGGTAGCG
This sequence comes from Streptococcus didelphis DSM 15616, assembly GCF_000380005.1. GTDB lineage: Bacteria > Bacillota > Bacilli > Lactobacillales > Streptococcaceae > Streptococcus > Streptococcus didelphis. The sequence continues at coordinate 22,738 of NZ_KB904201.1, read as the reverse complement.
ACGGTGTACATTATAGTGATTCAGATACTAAGGGAGCCGACCTTTATGTAAATACTATTAAAGATGCCGTTACACGTATTGCTAAGCAAAAAGCTAAGTAAGCCTTTAGTTGTAATCAGTCAATCTCTTATTAAAGATATGATTTACTTGTAAAAATAAATTAGAAAAGGTTTGGCTTAAGTGCTGAGCCTTTTTAGATATTTAAGAATAGATAGAAAAAGGTTTTTCAAGAAATTTCCAAAAGCTGGAAATCCTTATGTTTCAAGGTTTCACGAAAGTTAGAAAAAGATTGAAAAAAAGTTCACAAAATGCTTGTGAAACTATTTACAAACTTATAAAAAATGATATAATAATCTTGTAACTAAAAATTGTGAAGCTTTTAACAAATAAAAGGAGTCTCGAATGAGTAAGGGAATAAAAACTGATGAACCATCAAGTGTAGCAGCTACAATTGACCAGCTGGTCCAAAAAGGATTGGTAGCACTTGAAGCAATGCGTCAATTAAATCAAGAACAGGTAGATTATATTGTAGCTAAGGCTTCAGTGGCAGCACTTGATGCTCATGGTGAACTTGCTAAGCATGCTTATGATGAAACAGGTAGAGGTGTCTTTGAAGATAAGGCGACCAAAAACCTCTTTGCCTGTGAACATGTTGTTAATAATATGCGTCATCAAAAAACAGTTGGTGTTATTGAAGAAGATGATGTGACAGGCTTGACCTTGATAGCAGAGCCAGTCGGTGTTATTTGTGGAATTACTCCAACAACTAATCCAACTTCCACAGCAATCTTTAAGTCCTTGATTTCATTAAAAACACGTAACCCAATTATCTTTGCCTTTCATCCTTCAGCTCAAGAATCATCTGCACATGCTGCGCAAATTATCCGTGATGCGGCTGTAGCTGCTGGGGCTCCTGAAAACTGTGTTCAGTGGGTGGAAAGTCCATCTCTTGAAGCAACAAATGCTTTAATGAATCATGATGGTATTGCAACTATTCTTGCCACTGGTGGTAATGCAATGGTTAAAGCAGCTTATTCATGTGGAAAACCTGCTCTTGGAGTAGGTGCTGGTAATGTACCTGCTTATGTTGAAAAATCTGCTAATATTCGTCAAGCTGCGCATGATATTGTGATGTCTAAATCATTTGACAATGGAATGGTCTGTGCTTCTGAACAAGCCGTTATTATTGATAAAGAAATCTATGACTCATTTGTTGCAGAATTAAAGTCATATCACACTTATTTTGTAAATAAAAAAGAAAAAGCTCTTCTAGAAGAATTTTGCTTTGGAGTAAAGGCAAATGGGAAGAATTGTGCAGGAGCTAAACTTAATCCTAATATTGTTGGAAAACCAGCAAGTTGGATTGCAGAGCAAGCTGGTTTTACTGTTCCAGAAGGAACAAATATTCTTGCAGCTGAATGTAAAGAAGTTTCTGAAAAAGAGCCTTTAACACGGGAAAAATTGTCTCCTGTTATTGCAGTCTTGAAATCAGAGTCTCGTGAAGATGGTGTTGAAAAAGCGCGTCAAATGGTTGAATTTAATGGACTTGGTCACTCAGCAGCCATTCACACTAATGACTCTGAGTTAGCTAAAGAATTTGGTCAACGTATTCGTGCTATCCGTGTTATTTGGAATTCACCATCAACCTTTGGTGGTATTGGTGATGTATACAATGCTTTCTTACCGTCACTAACTTTGGGCTGCGGTTCTTATGGCCGTAACTCAGTAGGTGACAATGTTAGTGCTGTTAATCTCTTGAATATCAAAAAAGTAGGAAGACGTAGAAATAATATGCAATGGTTTAAAGTTCCTTCAAAAACATACTTCGAGCGTGATTCGATTCAATATCTACAAAAATGTCGTGATGTTGAACGTGTTATGATTGTTACTGATAATTCCATGGTTGAACTTGGATTCTTGGATCGTATCATAGAACAATTGCATCTTCGTCGTAACAAGGTAACTTACCAAATTTTTGCTGAAGTTGAACCAGATCCAGACATTACAACAGTTATGAAGGGTACTGAGCTTATGCGGAGCTTCCAGCCAGATACTATTATTGCATTGGGTGGTGGTTCACCAATGGATGCTGCTAAGGTTATGTGGCTCTTCTATGAGCAACCAGAAGTAGACTTTCATGACCTTGTTCAAAAATTCATGGACATTCGTAAGCGTGCCTTCAAATTCCCAGAACTTGGGAAGAAAACTAAATTTGTTGCTATTCCGACAACATCTGGTACAGGTTCTGAAGTAACACCTTTTGCAGTTATTTCTGATAAAGCTAACAACCGTAAATATCCAATTGCTGACTATTCATTAACACCTACAGTTGCTATAGTTGACCCAGCTTTGGTACTTACTGTTCCTGGATTTATCGCAGCTGATACAGGTATGGACGTTTTAACCCATGCGACAGAAGCCTATGTGTCTCAAATGGCTAATGATTTCACAGATGGAATGGCTCTGCAAGCCATTAAGATTGTTTTTGATTACTTGGAAAAATCTGTTAAAGAAGCTGATTTTGAATCACGTGAAAAAATGCATAATGCATCAACTATGGCTGGAATGGCTTTTGCCAATGCTTTCCTAGGTATTTCCCACTCGATGGCCCACAAAATTGGAGCACAATTCCATACGATTCATGGTCGTACCAATGCCATCTTGTTACCATATGTTATTCGCTATAATGGAACACGTCCAGCTAAAACAGCGACATGGCCGAAATATAACTATTACCGTGCAGATGAAAAATACCAAGATATTGCAAAACTGTTAGGTTTACCAGCTTCAACACCAGAAGAAGCGGTTGAGTCTTATGCTAAAGCAGTATATGATCTCGGAACTCGATTGGGAATCAAGATGAATTTCCGTGATCAAGGTATTGATGAAAAAGAATGGAGAGAACATTCACGGGAATTAGCCTACCTGGCTTATGAAGATCAATGTTCACCAGCAAATCCTCGTTTACCAATGGTTGATCATATGCAAGAAATCATTGAAGATGCTTATTATGGTTATCAAGCTCGTCCTGGACGTCGTAAATAATAGTCTGTGATACAAATTTAAGGACAGCCTCCATTTAATCCAAAGACTGGCAAGAAAGCTATATTAGCTGATCTGTCAGTCTTTTTTTAACTTTCTAGGATTTTTAAAACTTCGAGAAAGTTATAAGCTGTCTTTAATGGCAGGTTATTTAACTGGCTAAGTATATTTTCAGAAAATTTCCAAAAAAATCGGCAAAAGCTATTGACAGCCTTTGTGAAAAGATATACAATCTATGTGTAAACGATTTCATTTATTATTTTAATTTATCATTTTGGAGGTATTTCTATGAAAGCTGCTACATTTGTGGCTCCAGGAAAATTGTCTTTAAGCGAAAAAGCCAAACCTGAGCTCACTTCTTCTACAGATGCTGTGGTTCGTTTATTGAAAACTACCATATGTGGTACAGATTTACATATATTAGGCGGAGATGTTCCAGAAACTACCTATGGTACAATTCTAGGTCATGAAGGTATTGGAATTGTAGAAGAAGTTGGTTCTGCGGTATCTAATTTTAAAGTAGGTGATAAGGTTATTATGTCCTGTATTACTGCTTGTAATACCTGCTATTATTGTAAGAAAGGTTTGCCTGCTCATTGTGAGAAAGGTGGTTGGATTCTTGGACACCTTATCGATGGAACCCAAGCAGAGTATATTCGTATTCCACAGGCAGACGGAAGTCTTTACCATGCACCAGCTACTATTGAAGATGATGCTCTAGTTATGTTATCAGATATTTTTCCTACTTCTTATGAGATTGGTGTCCAGTCTGCCAAGATTAAACCAGGAGATAACGTTTGTATTGTAGGGGCAGGTCCGATTGGGCTTGCAGCTTTATTAACAGCGCAATTTTATTCCCCAGCCCAATTAATTGTAGTGGATTTATCAGAAGCGCGTTTAGAAGCAGCAAAACGATTTGGCGCTACAGAAACAATCTGCTCAGCGAATCTCGATGATATAAAAGAAAAGATTAATGCTTTAACAGATAATAGAGGAGTGGATGTTGCTATTGAATGTGTGGGTTATCCGGCAACCTTTGATATCTGTCAAAAGATTATAGCAATAGGGGGACATGTTTCCAATGTTGGTGTCCATGGAAAACCTGTAAGTTTGGATTTACAAGAACTTTGGATAAAAAACATCTCTCTATCCACAGGCTTGGTCAATGCTAACACTACAGAAATGTTAATAAATGTCTTGAAATCTGGCAAGATTGATGCTACACAAATGGTTACTCACCACTTTAAATTATCAGAAATTGAAAAAGCTTACGATATCTTTAAGCATGCTGCTGATCACAATGCTCTTAAGGTTATTATTGAAAATAATATTACAACATGAAAAAACTATTAAATAAGAAAAAGGTACCTTTCAAGTAAGAAGGGCCTTTTTTGAAACTGATAATTAACCAGTTAAGTATATTTTCAGAAACTTTCCAAAAAAAGCAGCGAAAGCTATTGACAAGGTTTGTGATAAGATATACAATCTATTTGTAAACGATTACAAATTGTATTTTAGCTTAGAATAATTGGAGGAAGTTTATGAAAGCTGTAGTTGTAAATCAAAAAAGTTCAGGTGTTGAAATTGTTGACCATGAAGTACCTTCTCCTGGACATGGAGAAGCTTTAGTAAAAGTTGAATATTGTGGTGTCTGCCATACCGATTTACACGTGGCTCATGGAGATTTTGGACAAGTTCCAGGTCGTATCTTGGGGCATGAAGGGATAGGGATTGTTGAAGAGATAGGCCAAGGTGTAGATTCACTCAAAGTTGGTGATCGTGTTTCTATTGCTTGGTTCTTTGAAGGCTGTGGTCACTGTGAATATTGTACAACAGGTCGTGAAACCCTTTGCCGTTCTGTCAAGAATGCTGGCTATTCAGTAGATGGTGGGATGAGTGAATATGCCATTGTAACCGCTGACTATGCTGTAAAGGTACCTGAAAATCTTGATCCAGCTCAAGCTTCTTCAATTACTTGTGCAGGTGTAACAACTTATAAAGCTATCAAAGAAGCAGGTGCAGCCCCAGGGCAATGGATTGTTATTTTCGGAGCTGGAGGACTGGGTAACCTTGCTGTTCAGTATGCTAAAAAAGTATTTAATGCCCATGTCGTAGCTGTTGATATTAATAACGATAAGCTTGAATTGGCTAAGGAAGTCGGGGCTGATATTACAGTTAATGGCAAAGAAATTGAAGATGTGGCAGCTTATATTCAAGAAAAAACAGGTGGTTGTCATGGAGCAGTTGTAACCGCTGTTTCTAAAGTAGCCTTTAACCAAGCAATTGATAGTGTACGAGCAGGTGGAACAGTAGTTGCTGTAGGGTTGCCATCTGAATACATGGAACTTTCTATTGTGAAGACAGTACTTGATGGCATTAGGGTAGTAGGATCTCTTGTGGGAACACGTAAAGATTTAGAAGAAGCTTTTGCTTTTGGAGCAGAAGGTTTGGTTGTCCCAGTAGTAGAAACAGTGCCAGTTGACACTGCACCTCAGGTATTTGATGAAATGGAAAAAGGTCTTATTCAAGGTCGTAAGGTTCTAGATTTCACTAAGTAAGGAATGATAAAAGGAAAATAAACGATGAAAGAAGCTGTTTATGAAGTACTTGCCCTAATTTGGATTCATATAGCTGGCTGGGACTCTCGTTGGCTAAAGTAAATTTACCTTAAAGCACTGATTCTAGTTGAATTGGTGCTTTTTTAGGCTTCTTATCAAAGCTAAGAAGAATTGTGTTACAATAAATAAGAGCCTAGAAAAAAGGTCAGACGCTACTGATTTTTACAGACTAGGTAATATTTCTCATTATTAAAGCGTGGTATTAAAAATGTTATTCTATAGAAGAAAAATATTAAATCTTGCTCTTCCAGCTATGGCAGAAAATATCTTACAGATGTTAATGGGGGTAATTGACAATTATTTGGTTGCACAGATTTCGCTACTTGCAGTATCTGGTGTTGCTATGGCAAACAATATTATCACCGTCTACCAGGCTCTGTTTGTGGCACTTAGCGCAGCTATTTCGAGCTTGGTGGCTAGGAGTGTGGGAGAAAAAGACAGAACTAAATTGTTGAAATATATAGCGGATGCTATTTGGCTAACTATCTTGGTATCTGTCGTCTTAGGTATGATAACTCTTTTATTTGGGGAAATTACCCTTTTAAGTTTAGGAGCTTCTCCACAATTGGCTCAAATGGGGAATCATTATTTTAGGGTTGTTGGAGGTATGATTATTAGTTTAGGTTTGTTGACTACTCTTGGTGCGATTCTTAGGGCTCAAGGTAATGCAAAATTACCCATGCAAGTCAGTCTCTTGGCCAATGTTTTGAATGCTTTTTTATCTGCTCTTTCTATTTATCTCTTAGATTTTGGCATTATGGGGGTGGCTTGGTCCACGGTTATTTCTCGGATGATAGGAATCTTGGTTTTAGCTAGTCGCCTTCCTATCAAAGAAGCTTTCCAAGAAATGAACTTTCATGTGGATAGGGATATCTGGAAGCTTTCTTTGCCTGCTGCAGGGGAACGATTAATGATGAGAATAGGAGATGTCTTAATTCTCATTATTATTGTTAATTTTGGGACTAAGGTTTTAGCTGGAAATGCTATTGGTGAGACCTTGACGCAATTTAATTATATGCCGGGGCTGGGGCTTTCGACAGCAACGGTTATCTTGGTTGCTAGTTTTATCGGGAGTGGGCGTGACAAAGAAGTGCCAAGGTTAATCAAGGAAACCTTTTGCTTAAGTTGTCTCTTGATGCTTGGCCTTGGTTTGTTTACTTATGTTGTAGGACCTTACGTGCTTCCTTTTTTTACGTCCGATAAGCTGGCGCAAGAGTCTAGTATGGTTGTCCTTTTGTTTTCTTTACTGAGTGCTCCAGCGACAGCAGGGACCTTAATTTATACAGCCTTATGGCAGGGGTTGGGAAATACTCGTTTACCTTTTTATGCGACAACTATTGGTATGTGGCTAGTAAGAATCCTGGTGGGTTACTTTTTAGGAATCATACTTAATGCTGGGCTTAGCGGTGTCTGGCTTGCAACTGCCTTGGATAATTTAAGCAGATGGGCTATACTCGGTTATCTTTACAAAAAATATGAAAGAGTTTTCCCATAAAAACCGGGAGCTCTTTTTAGTTTTTTTCAAAAATTCCTTGCAAAGAGTTGTTAATTTTGCTATTATAATATGGTGCTGTAAAAATTACAGCTGTAGCTATGATACGAGAGGTTGCGACACACTCGGTTGCATTGCCACGCAAGAGGTGTTGGTTTTTCTCGAGGAGCTAGCCTATTATCGTAAATAGACGAGAGGAGAAAAGATGGCAAATAAAAAAATCCGTATCCGTTTGAAAGCGTATGAACACCGTACACTTGATACAGCGGCAGAAAAAATCGTTGAGACTGCAACACGTACAGGTGCAACAGTAGCTGGACCGGTTCCACTTCCAACAGAACGTAGTCTTTACACAATTATTCGTGCGACTCATAAATATAAAGATTCTCGCGAACAATTTGAAATGCGTACTCACAAACGTCTTATTGACATTGTGAACCCAACTCAAAAGACTGTAGACGCTCTTATGAAATTGGATTTACCAAGTGGTGTAAACGTAGAAATCAAGCTTTAATCGGTGAGATTTTGCAAGTACAGTTGGTGTTTAATGAAAATTGAACACGAGCTAAACTCTACGTGAAAAAGATAAATCTTCCTCGAAACTGAAGTTTCTGTGTCAGATTTCCTATTTTCATTTTGAGTTTGACGCTCTTTGTATCTTGTTTGGAGCACAAAAAACGCTCGTAAAAAACTTTTTTGAGCACGAAAAACGCTCATAAAAAACTTTTTGAAAAAATTAAGAAAAGGAAATATTTTCTCATGACAAAAGGAATCTTAGGGAAAAAAGTGGGAATGACTCAAATCTTCACTGAATCTGGTGAATTTATCCCTGTTACTGTCATCGAAGCAACTCCAAACGTTGTGCTTCAAGTTAAAACTGTTGAAACAGATGGTTATGAAGCAGTTCAAGTTGGTTTTGACGACAAACGTGAAATCTTGAGTAACAAACCTGCCAAAGGCCATTTAGCTAAAGCTAATACAGCTCCTAAGCGCTTCATCCGTGAATTTAAAAACATTGAAGGCTTAGAAGTTGGTTCAGAAATTACTGTTGAAACTTTCGCAGCTGGAGATATCGTTGATGTAACGGGTACTTCAAAAGGTAAAGGTTTCCAAGGGGTAATCAAACGCCATGGACAATCACGCGGCCCTATGGCCCATGGTTCTCGTTACCACCGTCGTCCAGGTTCAATGGGACCTGTTGCGCCTAACCGTGTTTTCAAAAACAAACACTTGGCAGGCCGTATGGGTGGTAACCGCGTAACAATTCAAAATCTTGAAATTGTACAAGTTATTCCAGAAAAAAACGCTATCTTAATCAAAGGTAACGTACCAGGTGCTAAGAAATCTCTTATCACTATCAAATCAGCAGTTAAAGCTGCTAAATAATAAGAAAGGAGAAAACAGTTAAAATGGCAAACGTAAAACTATTTGACCAAACTGGTAAAGAAGTTAGTTCAGTTGAATTAAACGACGCTATCTTCGGTATCGAACCAAATGAATCAGTTGTTTTTGATGTTGTAATTAGTCAACGTGCTAGTCTACGCCAAGGTACTCACGCGGTTAAAAATCGTTCAGCAGTATCAGGTGGGGGACGTAAACCATGGCGTCAAAAAGGAACTGGACGTGCTCGTCAAGGTTCTATCCGTTCACCACAATGGCGTGGTGGTGGTGTTGTCTTCGGACCAACTCCGCGTTCTTATGGATACAAACTTCCACAAAAAGTTCGTCGCCTTGCTTTGAAATCAGTTTATTCAGCAAAAGTTGCTGATGAAAAATTTGTAGCTGTAGAAAGCCTTTCATTTGCAGCACCAAAAACTGCTGAATTTGCAAAAGTTCTTTCAGCGCTAAGCATCAATTCAAAAGTACTTGTTATCGTTGAAGAAGGTAATGAATTTGCAGCACTTTCTGCTCGTAACCTTCCAAACGTTAAAGTTGCAACTGCAACAACTGCAAGTGTTCTTGATATTGTAAATAGCGATAAACTTCTTGTTACTAAAGAAGCAATCTCTACAATTGAGGAGGTTCTTGCATAATGAATTTGTATGATGTAATCAAAAAGCCTGTAATCACAGAAAAATCAATGATTGCTCTTGAAGCAGGGAAATACACATTTGAAGTTGATACACGTGCACACAAACTTTTAATCAAACAAGCTGTTGAAGCTGCCTTTGAAGGAGTTAAGGTTGCAAGTGTAAGCACTGTGAACGTTAAACCAAAAGCAAAACGCGTTGGTCGTTACACAGGTTTCACTTCAAAAACTAAAAAAGCTATCATCACTCTTACAGCTGATTCTAAAGCAATCGAGTTGTTCGCAGCTGAAGCTGAATAATCTAAGGAGGAAATAACGTGGGTATTAAAGTTTATAAACCAACGACAAATGGCCGTCGTAACATGACTTCTTTGGATTTCGCTGAAATCACAACAAGCACACCTGAGAAATCATTACTTGTTTCTCTAAAAAACAAAGCTGGTCGTAACAACAATGGTCGTATCACAGTTCGTCACCAAGGTGGTGGACACAAACGTCATTACCGTGTGATTGATTTCAAACGTGATAAAGATGCTGTTGAAGCAGTTGTTAAAACTATTGAGTATGATCCAAACCGTACTGCTAATATCGCTCTTGTACATTACACAGACGGTGTTAAAGCTTACATCATCGCCCCTAAAGGTCTTGAAGTAGGTCAACGTATTGTTTCTGGTCCAGATGCAGATATCAAAATTGGTAATGCACTTCCACTAGTAAACATTCCAGTTGGTACAGTTGTTCATAATATTGAGTTGAAGCCTGGTAAAGGTGGAGAACTTGTTCGTGCTGCTGGAGCCTCTGCTCAAGTACTTGGTCAAGAAGGTAAATACGTTCTTGTTCGCCTTCAATCAGGTGAAGTTCGTATGATTCTTGGTACTTGCCGTGCAACTATCGGTACAGTTGGTAATGAGCAACAATCACTTGTTAACATTGGTAAAGCAGGACGTAACCGTTGGAAAGGTATCCGCCCAACAGTTCGTGGTTCTGTAATGAACCCTAACGATCACCCACACGGTGGTGGTGAAGGTAAAGCACCAGTTGGACGTAAAGCGCCATCAACTCCATGGGGTAAACCTGCGCTTGGTCTTAAAACACGTAATAAGAAAGCTAAATCAGATAAACTTATCGTACGTCGTCGTAACGATAAATAATCTATTAGAAAATTACTTATTAAACTTCCGCCAACTCGGTAGTCTATTAAGGCAAGCCGTTGTGGTACACTATTTAAAGGAGAATACTACAAAATGGGACGTAGTCTTAAAAAAGGACCTTTCGTCGATGAGCATTTGATGAAAAAAGTTGAAGCTCAAGCTAAAGACGAAAAGAAAAAAGTTATTAAAACTTGGTCACGTCGTTCAACGATCTTCCCAAGTTTCATCGGATATACAATCGCAGTTTATGATGGCCGTAAACATGTACCTGTTTACATTCAAGAAGATATGGTAGGTCACAAGCTTGGTGAATTTGCACCAACTCGTACTTACAAAGGTCACGCAGCTGACGACAAGAAAACACGTCGTTAATAGGAGGAGGACACAATGGCAGAAATTACTTCAGCTAAAGCAATGGCTCGTACAGTGCGTGTTTCACCTCGTAAAACACGTTTAGTACTTGATCTTATCCGTGGTAAGAAAGTTGCTGATGCAATCGCAATCTTAAAATTCACTCCAAACAAAGCAGCTCGTGTTATTGAGAAAACTCTTAACTCAGCAATTGCAAATGCAGAAAACAATCTTGGTTTGGAAAAAGCTAACTTGGTAGTATCTGAAACATTCGCAAATGAAGGACCAACTATGAAACGTTTCCGTCCACGTGCGAAAGGTTCAGCTTCACCAATCAACAAACGTACAACTCACGTAACTGTAGTTGTATCAGAAAAATAAGGAGGTAAAATCGTGGGTCAAAAAGTACATCCAATTGGTATGCGTGTCGGAATCATCCGTGACTGGGATGCGAAATGGTATGCTGAAAAAGAATACGCGGATTACCTTCATGAAGATCTTTCAATCCGTAAATTCATTCAAAAAGAATTAGCAGAAGCTTCAGTTTCAACAATTGAAATTGAACGTGCTATTAATAAAGTTATTGTTTCACTTCATACTGCTAAACCAGGTATGGTTATCGGTAAAGGTGGAGCAAATGTTGACGCACTTCGTGCTCAACTTAACAAATTAACCGGAAAACAAGTACACATCAACATTATTGAAATCAAATCACCAGATCTTGATGCACACCTTGTTGGTGAAAACATTGCTCGTCAACTTGAGCAACGTGTTGCTTTCCGTCGTGCTCAAAAACAAGCAATTCAACGTACTATGCGTGCAGGAGCTAAAGGTATCAAAACTCAAGTTTCTGGTCGTTTGAATGGTGCGGATATCGCTCGTGCTGAAGGATACTCAGAAGGAACTGTTCCTCTTCATACACTTCGTGCGGATATTGATTACGCTTGGGAAGAAGCAGACACTACATATGGGAAACTTGGTGTTAAAGTTTGGATCTATCGTGGTGAAGTTCTTCCAACTCGTAAAAACACTAAAGGAGGCAAATAACATATGTTAGTACCTAAACGTGTTAAACACCGTCGTGAGTTCCGTGGGAAAATGCGTGGTGAAGCAAAAGGTGGAAAAGAAGTATCATTCGGCGAATATGGTCTTCAAGCTACAACTAGCTCATGGATTACAAACCGTCAAATCGAAGCTGCTCGTATCGCTATGACTCGTTATATGAAGCGTGGTGGTAAAGTTTGGATTAAAATATTCCCTCATAAATCTTATACAGCTAAAGCTATTGGGGTACGTATGGGTTCTGGTAAAGGTGCACCTGAAGGTTGGGTATCACCTGTTAAACGTGGTAAAGTAATGTTTGAAATTGCTGGTGTTTCTGAAGAAGTTGCACGTGAAGCATTTCGCCTTGCTGGGCACAAATTACCAGTTAAAGTAAAATTCGTAAAACGTGAAGCAGAATAAGGAGAAGACATGAAACTTGAAGAAATCAAAAAGTTTGTTGCTGAGCTTCGTGGCTTGTCTCAAGAAGAGCTTGCTAAAAAAGAAAACGAACTCAAAAAAGAACTTTTCGACCTTCGTTTTCAAGCCGCAGCAGGTCAACTTGATCAAAGCGCTCGTTTAAACGAAGTTAAAAAACAAATTGCACGCGTTAAAACTGTGCAATCTGAAATGAAATAATAGATTGGGAAAGGAGAAATTCTAATAATGGAACGTAATCAACGTAGAACCCTTGTTGGACGTGTCGTATCTGACAAGATGGAAAAAACAATCACAGTTGTAGTTGAAACTAAACGTAACCACCCAGTCTATGGTAAACGTATCAACTATTCTAAAAAATATAAAGCGCATGATGAAGAAAATATTGCTAAAGAAGGCGATATCGTACGTATCATGGAAACACGTCCACTATCAGCTACAAAACGCTTCCGTCTTGTAGAAGTATTGGAAAAAGCTGTTATTATCTAATCAAACTAAAAGGAGAAAATTGAAATGATTCAACAAGAAACTCGCTTGAAAGTTGCTGATAATAGCGGTGCTCGTGAGATCTTGACTATCAAAGTTCTTGGTGGTTCAGGACGTAAATTCGCTAACATCGGTGACGTAATCGTTGCTTCTGTAAAACAAGCTACTCCTGGTGGGGCAGTTAAAAAAGGTGATGTTGTGAAAGCAGTTATCGTTCGTACAAAAACTGGTGCACGTCGTCCAGACGGTTCATACATCAAATTTGACGATAATGCCGCAGTAATTATCCGTGATGATAAAACACCTCGCGGAACTCGTATCTTCGGACCAGTTGCACGTGAATTACGTGAAGGTGGCTACATGAAGATCGTTTCACTGGCACCAGAAGTACTTTAATTTTTAAAAAAATTAAACAAACTAAGTCCCCTAGCTTTAATACTAGGGTGCCCATAAGGGCGTAAGAAATTAATAGGAGAAACCCAGAATGTTTGTAAAAAAAGGCGACAAAGTTCGCGTAATTGCTGGTAAGGACAAAGGCACTGAAGCTGTTGTTCTTAAAGCACTTCCAAAAGTTAACAAAGTTGTAGTTGAAGGTGTTGCTATGATGAAAAAACACCAAAAACCTAACAATGAAAACCCTCAAGGGGCTATCGTAGAAAAAGAAGCTCCAATCCATGTATCAAACGTACAAGTACTTGATAAAAATGGTGTAGCAGGACGTGTTGGTTACAAAGTTGTTGACGGGAAAAAAGTTCGTTACAGCAAAAAATCAGGCGAAGTGCTTGATTAATCACGAAGGAAAGGAGAAGCATAATGGCAAATCGTTTAAAAGAAAAATATACTAACGAAGTAATTCCTGCATTGTCAGAGAAATTCAGTTATACAACAGTTATGGCAGTGCCAAAAGTTGAGAAAATTGTTCTTAACATGGGTGTTGGTGATGCAGTATCAAACGCAAAAAATCTTGAAAAAGCTGCTGCAGAATTAGAGCTTATTTCAGGACAAAAACCACTTATTACTAAAGCTAAGAAATCTATCGCTGGCTTCCGTCTTCGTGAAGGTGTTGCGATCGGTGCGAAAGTCACACTTCGTGGCGAACGTATGTACGAATTCTTAGACAAATTAGTTAGCGTTTCACTTCCTCGTGTTCGTGACTTCCATGGTGTTCCAACAAAATCATTTGATGGACGTGGAAACTACACACTTGGTGTGAAAGAACAACTTATCTTCCCAGAAATCAACTTCGATGATGTTGATAAAGTACGTGGTCTTGATATTGTAATCGTCACTACTGCAAATACTGACGAAGAATCACGTGAATTGCTTAAAGGCCTTGGAATGCCTTTTGCAAAATAATAGGGGGTAAATAAATTGGCTAAAAAATCTATGATTGCTAAGAACAAACGTCCTGCGAAATTCTCTACGCAAGCTTATACACGCTGTGAAAAATGTGGACGTCCACATTCAGTTTACCGCAAATTCAAACTTTGCCGTGTTTGCTTCCGTGAGTTGGCTTACAAGGGTCAAATTCCAGGTGTTGTTAAGGCTTCTTGGTAAAAAATGATAAAAAGAGCGTAGCGGACAAAGTGAAAATTAGAAACTCTGACGAAGAACGCTTACGTTCCAGGAGGGTTTAGCTTTGCCACATAGGCCGCAACTCGTGTTCAAACAAGCTTTTGGCTTAGTTGAACAAGCTGCCCAGTCGGGTAACATTAACTAGCAAGTGATGTAATCAAACTACTAGTAAGAGGAGAAAATATAAAATGGTTATGACTGACCCAATTGCAGACTTTTTAACACGTATTCGTAATGCTAATCAAGTAAAACACGAAATGTTAGAAGTACCTGCATCAAACATCAAAAAAGGGATTGCAGAAATCCTTAAACGTGAAGGTTTTGTAAAAAATGTTGAAGTTATTGAAGACGATAAGCAAGGTATCATTCGTGTATTCCTTAAATATGGTCAAAATGGCGAACGTGTTATTACTAACTTAAAACGTATTTCAAAACCGGGACTTCGTGTTTACACAAAACGTGAAGATGTTCCTAAAGTTCTTAACGGACTTGGAATTGCTATTATTTCAACTTCAGAAGGTATAATCACTGATAAAGAAGCTCGCCAAAAAAATGTTGGTGGAGAAGTACTAGCTTACGTTTGGTAAAATTATGATACAAAAGCCGTAAAGAACAATCTAAAATAGATAAACTATTTTAGATGGTAGTTCTTCAGCTGTGTTCGAATATGAACACAATCATCTAGCAAACGTAAATGAACTAATTGAACACGGGCTAAAGTCTGTGTGAAAAAGAAAAATTTTTCTAGAAACCTTGGTTTCATAGTAAACTTTCCTATTTTCACTTTGCCTTTTTCGCCCTTAGTATCTTAGTTCACCCCGTGAAAACTAGTCGCCTAGCGGCTTGATAATTTAACAGGAGAAAAAACATGTCACGTATTGGTAATAAAGTAATTACTATGCCTGCAGGTGTTGAAATTAGTAACAATAATGGTGTTGTTACTGTAAAAGGCCCTAAAGGCGAACTCACTCGTGAGTTCAATAAAAACATTGAAATCAAAATTGAAGGAACTGAGATTACTCTTAGCCGTCCAAACGATTCAAAAGAAATGAAAACAATCCATGGTACAAGTCGTGCCAACCTAAACAATATGGTTGTTGGTGTTTCTGAAGGTTTCAAAAAAGAACTTGAAATGCGCGGTGTTGGTTACCGTGCCCAATTACAAGGAACTAAATTAGTTCTTTCAGTTGGTAAATCTCACCAAGATGAAGTGGAAGCTCCAGAAGGAATTACTTTCACTGTTGCTAATCCAACTTCTATCGCTGTTGAAGGTATTAACAAAGAGGTTGTTGGCCAAACTGCTGCTTACATCCGTAGCCTCCGTTCACCAGAACCATATAAAGGTAAAGGTATTCGTTACGTTGGTGAATTTGTACGCCGTAAAGAAGGTAAAACTGGTAAATAATAGTTGCTTAGAGTTGATTGGATTTTTCTATGAGACTCTCTCAACCTATTTTCTAGTTTTTGCTCAATAAACTTAAAAAATTAAGAGGTGAAAATTGTGATTTCAAAACCAGATAAAAATAAAATCCGCCAAAAACGCCATCGTCGTGTACGCGGTAAACTCTCTGGAACTGCAGAACGCCCACGTTTGAACATTTTCCGTTCTAATACAGGCATCTACGCTCAAGTAATTGATGACGTAGCGGGTGTAACGCTCGCAAGCGCATCAACTCTTGATAAAGACGTTTCTAAAGGAACTAAAACTGAACAAGCCGTTGTAGTCGGTAAACTTGTTGCTGAACGTGCAGTGGCTAAAGGTATTTCTGAAGTGGTGTTTGACCGCGGTGGATATCTCTATCACGGACGTGTAAAAGCTTTGGCTGATGCAGCTCGTGAAAACGGATTGAAATTCTAATAGGGAGGACACAAAATAATGGCATTTAAAGATAATGCAGTTGAACTTGAAGAACGCGTAGTTGCAATTAATCGTGTTACAAAAGTTGTAAAAGGTGGACGTCGTCTTCGTTTTGCTGCTCTTGTAGTTGTAGGTGATGGTAATGGTCGTGTTGGATTCGGAACTGGTAAAGCTCAAGAAGTACCAGAAGCTATTCGTAAAGCAGTAGAAGCTGCTAAGAAGAGCATGATTGAAGTACCAATGGTTGGGACAACAATTCCTCATGAAGTTTTCACAAACTTTGGTGGAGCAAAAGTATTGTTGAAACCAGCAGTAGAAGGTTCTGGAGTTGCCGCAGGTGGTGCAGTTCGTGCCGTTGTGGAATTAGCAGGTATTGCTGATATTACTTCAAAATCTCTAGGTTCTAATACACCAATCAACATTGTTCGTGCAACTGTTGAAGGACTAAAACAACTTAAACGTGCAGAAGAAGTTGCCGCACTCCGTGGCGTTTCAGTTTCTGACTTAGTATAAGAAAGGGGATTATAATGGCTCAAATTAAAATTACTTTGACTAAGTCTCCAATCGGACGTAAGCCAGAGCAACGTAAAACTGTTACAGCTCTTGGACTTGGTAAATTGAATTCTTCAGTTGTTAAAGAAGATAATGCTGCTATCCGTGGTATGGTTACAGCAATTTCACATTTAGTTACTGTAGAAGACGTTAAATAAAAACTTATTAAGTCGCAAGGGAAAAACTTTGCGGCTTAAAATCGATAATATGTATAGGCGAGTTTCTATGGGGAGCCCTTTCCCCTCATAGAGGCGCTAGCATTTTACAAAAAAGGAGAAAAAATGAAACTTCATGAATTAAAAGCTGCTGAAGGCTCACGTAAAGTACGTAATCGCGTAGGACGTGGTTCATCATCAGGTAATGGTAAAACATCTGGACGCGGACAAAAAGGTCAAAAATCACGTAGTGGTGGTGGCGTTCGTTTAGGTTTTGAAGGTGGACAAACACCATTGTTCCGTCGCATGCCAAAACGTGGATTCTCAAACATCAACGCTAAAGAGTACGCTCTTGTAAACCTTGAACAATTAAACGTTTTTGAAGATGGTACAGAAGTAACACCAGTTGTTCTTAAAGACGCTGGTATTGTTCGTGCTGAAAAATCAGGCGTTAAAATTCTTGGTAACGGCGAATTGACTAAAAAGTTGACTGTTAAAGCAGCTAAATTCTCAAAATCTGCTGAAGCAGCAATTACTGCTAAAGGTGGTTCAATCGAAGTCATCTAATGAGGGGTAACTCATTATGTTCTTAAAAATACTTAAAGATGCACTGAAAATAAAGAATGTCAGAAATAAAATTTTCTATACAATCTTTATTATTCTAGTATTTCGAATCGGGACTCATATCACAGTTCCTGGAGTAAATGCAAAAAGCTTAGAGCAATTAAGTGAACTTCCCTTTCTAAACATGCTGAATCTGGTTAGTGGTAATGCTATGAGAAACTTCTCAGTTTTCTCTATGGGAGTTAGTCCCTACATTACTGCTTCCATTGTTGTTCAGTTGTTACAAATGGATATTCTGCCAAAATTTGTTGAATGGGGCAAACAAGGTGAGGTTGGTCGTCGTAAGTTAAATCAAGCGACACGTTATATCTCACTTGGGCTTGCATTTGTTCAATCAATAGGAATAACAGCAGGATTTAATACATTATCTAGTGTTGCCTTAGTTAAGACACCTAATGTAAAAACTTATCTGCTTATCGGCGCTTTGCTTACAACAGGAAGTGTTATTGTGACCTGGCTTGGTGAGCAAATCACAGATAAAGGTTTTGGAAATGGCGTATCAATGATTATCTTTGCAGGTATCATTTCATCTATTCCAAATGCAATTGCAACAATTCACGAAGATTATTTTGTTAACATTACATCCGGCGATAAACAAACTTCTTATATCATCGTAGGTATCTTAATCTTAGCTGTCTTGGCAGTTGTATTCTTTACAACATTTGTTCAACAAGCGGAATACAAAATCCCAATTCAATATACAAAACTTGTTCAAGGAGCACCAACAAGTTCATACCTTCCTTTAAAAGTTAATCCAGCTGGAGTTATTCCAGTTATCTTTGCCAGCTCGATTACGACAATCCCAAGTACGATCATACCTTTTGTTCAAAATGGTCGAGATATTCCCTGGTTACAAAAATTACAGGAAGTCTTCAACTATCAAACTCCAACCGGAATGGTAGTTTACGCTATCCTCATTATCTTGTTCTCTTTCTTCTATACATTTGTACAGGTAAATCCTGAGAAAACAGCTGAAAATTTACAGAAGAATTCTTCTTACATTCCAAGCGTTAGACCAGGACGAGAAACAGAACAATATATGTCATCGGTACTAAAAAAATTAGCAACCGTTGGGTCAATTTTCTTAGCCTTCATATCTCTTGCACCTATTGCAGCACAACAAGTTCTTAATCTATCCTCAGGTATTGCCTTAGGTGGAACAAGCTTGCTTATCTTGATTTCAACAGGTATTGAAGGAATGAAACAACTTGAAGGTTACCTTCTAAAGAGAAAATATATTGGATTTATAAATACAGCAGAATAGAATATAGGTTGACAGTGTCAACCTACTATTTTGTTTTTTGGTGATAATAAGAATTTTACATCTCTTATTATCAGTTGAGAACAAAAATCAAAAAATGAGATGCTTCATTTTATCTACGAAAGTCAAAGAGGAGACGAACATGAACCTACTAATTATGGGCCTTCCAGGTGCAGGAAAAGGGACACAGGCCGCAAAAATCGTTGAAGAATTCAATGTTATTCATATTTCTACCGGAGATATGTTCCGCGCTGCCATGGCTAATAAAACAGAAATGGGCCTTTTAGCCAAATCATATATTGATAAAGGGGATTTAGTACCTGATGAAGTAACTAATGGTATTGTCAAAGAACGCTTAGCGCAAGCTGATGTTAAAGAAAAAGGCTTCTTACTTGATGGCTATCCAAGAACTATTGATCAAGCCCATGCTCTAGATGCTGCCCTAAAAGAATTAGGTCAAAAATTGGATGGTGTTATCAATATTGATGTTCAACCAGACTCTCTAGTGGAACGCCTAAGTGGTCGTATTATCAATAAAAAAACAGGGGAAACCTTCCACAAGTTATTTAACCCACCAAAGGGTAATTATGATGAGAACGAATATTATCAAAGAGAAGATGATAAACCTGAAACTGTTAAACGTCGTTTAGATGTTAACATTGCTCAAGGTCAACCAATCTTAGAACATTATCGTAATCTTGGACTTGTTCGTGATATTGAAGGCAACCAAGACATTTCAGATGTTTTTGCTGAAATTAAAGAAGCTATCGTAAAGCTATAACAAAAATAAAGAAATAGCTTGCGAAACTTGAATTGACATGCTATAATAGGCTAGTCTGACTTATAATTGTTACCTCTGTATTCAGAGGACATCAAATCGAAATTTAGGGGGTACTTTTGCGTGGCAAAAGAAGACGTGATTGAAATTGAAGGTAAGGTTGTTGAAACTATGCCAAATGCAATGTTTACTGTTGAATTAGAAAATGGACATCAAATTCTAGCAACTGTTTCAGGAAAAATCCGTAAAAATTACATTCGTATTTTAGTAGGTGATCGTGTAACAGTAGAAATGAGCCCATATGACTTAACACGTGGACGCATCACATACCGCTTTAAATAATCGAAATAATTGGAGGGATTAAACATGAAGGTAAGACCATCGGTTAAACCAATTTGCGAATACTGTAAAGTAATTCGTCGTAACGGTCGTGTTATGGTGATTTGTCCAACAAATCCAAAACACAAACAACGTCAAGGATAATATAGAAAGGAGAAAAAATGGCTCGTATAGCTGGAGTTGATATTCCAAATGATAAACGCGTAGTAATTTCACTTACTTATGTTTACGGAATTGGTCTTGCAACATCACAAAAAATCTTAAAAGCTGCTGGTATCTCAGAAGATATCCGTGTTAAAGATTTAACATCAGATCAAGAAGATGCAATCCGTCGTGAAATCGATTCAATCAAAGTTGAAGGTGACCTTCGTCGCGAAGTAAACTTGAACATTAAACGTTTGATGGAAATCGGTTCATACCGTGGAATTCGTCACCGTCGTGGACTTCCTGTCCGTGGACAAAACACAAAAAACAATGCTCGTACTCGCAAAGGTAAAGCTACTGCGATTGCAGGTAAGAAAAAATAATATAGGAGGTAAAAAAATTGGCTAAACCAACACGTAAACGTCGTGTGAAAAAGAACATCGAATCTGGTGTTGCCCATATTCACGCTACATTTAATAACACTATTGTTATGATTACAGATGTTCACGGTAATGCTCTTGCATGGTCATCAGCTGGTGCTCTTGGTTTCAAAGGATCTCGTAAATCAACACCTTTTGCTGCCCAAATGGCTGCTGAAGCTGCTGCGAAATCTGCACAAGAACACGGACTAAAAACTGTTGAAGTTACTGTAAAAGGTCCTGGTTCAGGTCGTGAATCAGCTATTCGTGCACTTGCTGCTGCAGGTCTTGAAGTAACTGCAATTCGTGACGTGACTCCTGTACCACATAACGGTGCTCGTCCTCCAAAACGTCGTCGTGTATAATCGTAATTACTAATAGTACACAAGTTTCGTTTCGAGGGGTGAAAAAATGATTGAGTTTGAAAAACCAATAATAACAAAAATTGATGAAAATAAAGATTACGGTAGATTTGTAATCGAACCACTAGAACGTGGTTACGGTACAACTCTAGGTAATTCACTTCGTCGCGTACTCTTGTCATCACTTCCAGGTGCGGCAGTAACATCAATTAAGATTGATGGAGTACTACACGAATTTGATACAATCCCAGGTGTACGTGAAGATGTTATGCAAATTATCCTTAACTTAAAGGGACTTGCAGTAAAATCTTACGTAGAAGACGAAAAGATGATCGAACTAGACGTAGAAGGACCAGCAGAGGTTACAGCTGGAGATATCCTAACTGATAGCGACATTGAACTTGTTAACCCAGATCATTATCTCTTTACTATCGCAGAAGGTCATTCATTAAGAGCGACTATGACAGTTGCTAAAAAACGTGGCTATGTTCCTGCTGAAGGTAATAAAAAAGATGATGCACCTGTTGGAACATTGGCGATTGATTCTATCTATACGCCAGTAAAAAAAGTTAATTATCAAGTTGAACCTGCCCGTGTTGGTAGTAACGATGGCTTTGATAAATTAACCATTGAAATCATGACAAATGGGACAATCATTCCTGAAGATGCATTAGGTCTATCTGCTCGAGTTCTCATCGAACATTTAAATCTCTTTACAGACTTGACTGAAGTTGCTAAGGCAACAGATGTTATGAAAGAGACAGAGAAAGTTAATGATGAAAAAGTACTTGATCGCACAATTGAGGAACTTGATTTATCTGTACGCTCTTATAACTGCTTAAAACGTGCAGGAATTAATACTGTATTTGATTTAACAGAAAAATCTGAGCCTGAAATGATGAAAGTCCGTAACTTAGGACGTAAGAGCCTTGAAGAAGTTAAGGTAAAACTTGCTGATCTAGGTCTCGGACTAAAAAACGATAAATAATATAGGAGGACAAAATGGCTTACCGTAAACTAGGACGCACTAGCTCACAACGTAAAGCAATGCTTCGTGATTTAACGACAGATCTTTTGATCAACGAATCTATTGTAACTACTGAAGCACGTGCAAAAGAAATCCGTAAAACAGTTGAAAAAATGATTACACTAGGTAAACGTGGTGATCTTCATGCTCGTCGTCAAGCAGCTGCTTATGTACGTAATGAAATTGCATCAGAAAACTATGATGAAGCTACTGATAAATACACATCAACTTCAGCTCTTCAAAAACTTTTCTCTGAAATTGCACCTCGTTATGCTGAACGTAATGGTGGATACACACGTATTCTTAAAACAGAACCACGCCGTGGAGATGCTGCTCCAATGGCAATTATTGAATTAGTTTAATTTTTATCAATTTTGTTGAGTGTTATGATGATGGAATAACTATAGTTATTCTTAGTCTAGCTCTGGTCTACCGCTAGGATCCTTCCTAGCGGGAACACTCATCATATTGTTAGTAGTAACGCTTGTTTACGAAATAGTTCTATGATTAGAATTACTTCGTAAGCAGGCGTTTTGTTGCCATTATACAGAAAGAGAAAAATCGCTTAAAGGCCATTTTAAGCTTAGAAATCAAAAAGTTAGGCTTTATCTTGTCTTCCTATCTATAAAATTGCTCTAAAAGCATTTTATGAAGAAATAGAGTGCTTTAAAAGGTATTGACTCATACGAACCAGTATTAGTTACACAACTTACGGAGGAAAAATTATCATTTACTGGTATCCTTTATTTTACAGAGTCTATTGTGATGGTTTATTTCCCTATTTTAAATAAATTTTAGGTTTTGAGAAATTTAATTCAAAAAAAGTATTGACAAAGGATCAAAAAGTCGCTATACTGATAAAGTTGTCGGAAAAGGAATTCCTCCTTTACAGATGATAAAGCAAAAAAAAGCTGTTGACAAGTCACAGAAGATTTGCTAGAATAAAGAAGTTGTCTCGTAAGAGAAGAAGACCTTTGAGAACTGAATAAGACGAAC
>NZ_KB904200.1 GCF_000380005.1 Streptococcus didelphis DSM 15616 | reverse complement strand
ATGTTGAAACTGTTTTTGGTCGGATGAAGGGTATTTTTGGCGTACGCCGGGTTCATGTTAGGGGCGAGCAAGCTGTCCAAACAGAGTTAGGTTTCCTCTTCATGAGCATGAATTTAACCAAATTGGCCAAATTACTGGTGGGAAAGACTGCTAAAAAGAAGACAAGCACAAGTGAGAAGCCTTATCCTCAACGATTAAGGATGAGATGTCGCTTGTGCTTGTTTTTTGAGCTAGTTTTTGCCCAGCCCCTTAAATAACAGGGATTTTAAGAGTTACTGCTTAAACAAAAGCGTGTAATGAGTCCCTTTATCATTAGTTTTGTAATGCTAAGTCAGTTGATTTTTGAGTGGACATTGTGATTGGGTCATAATAAACCATATCATAGGTTTGACCTTTTTCTTGGATTATATAAAGGCCTGCCTTAGTTACCTTAAAGCGTGACAGATGGCTGCTTTCTTGGTCATCATATTTAATCACAGTCCAAAGCTTATTTTTTTCATCATGGACGACTTGGAGATTTGGACTATTATCAAGCAATTTAAGTTCTGGTTTATCTGCAAGGGTAGTGAAAGTGTCCTTATCTATATTAGGAAGCATTATATAGGCATAGTTATTATGGCTGTCATCATGCTTTTGCTCAATGTTAATAAAGCTGTTAGAAACCGTATCTTTATTTGTAGAAGTAAGATTGATATTATACCAAGAACCGGTTTGATGTTTGCGATTGAGGGTGATAGTTGTAGGGTCAAAGAAAAGATAAGCAATATTTCTTTTTTTATCTTGAGATTCTAAAAAGAGTGTTTTTGTTTCGGTGACCTCTTTTTCTGTATCAACTAAGACTTCCAGTTTTTTCCCATTTACATAAATAGTATAAGGATTTTTTTCATCTTCTTTTCGTTGGTCAATGCTGGTAGAAACATGACTATTTTGATCCTTATTTTGGATATCACTGCCTAAAAAGACAATTTTGTCATCAAGGATTGCCCAGCCTTTTTTAGTAGTCAAGGTCTGATTCCAGTTAGAAAAGTCCATGGCAGCTAAACCAAAGCTATCACTTAATTTAGTAGAGCCAACAAAGGCTGATTGGCCGGTGACTTGCCCACTTTCTTTTTTGGCATCTTTTTTATCTTTGGTAAATTTCTCCATTGCAGCCTTAGTTGAATCCTCACGGAGCTTATCTTGTTCAGTTGTACCTGCTAGTTTATAAGGATTGACAGTTGGCCAGTAGTTGTTACTGTAATGGGCTAAATCTCCATTATAGAGATAAAACATGCCATCTCCTGTATACCAGCCTCGTGTATTTTCATCATTCATAGCTTCATAATTAAGAGTACGACTAGAGTGCATAGATAAGGCAAAAGCAAAGTCTTTATCAGCATTGTAATAGGCTAGTTTATCCATGCCATTAAAGGTAGACAGATAAGATGTAAGGTTTTTAGTTACAATACTATTATCAGCGAGAAGTTCATCTACAGCCTTAATATCAGCATAAGAATTAAGGTTTTGATAGACATTATAGAAGGTATCTGATTTAAGCAGAGATTTAATAGATACTTTGAGGTCAGAATTTTTAGGATTTTCTGTTTTAGTAGCTAGGCGTAACAGACCACGTAAAAGCTCAACAGCAGCTGCATGAGAGCTAGCTGCTTCACGACTGATAGAACGTCCACGGCTCATATCCATTAATTCCCCCTTAATGATGAGAGGTAAAAAGGCTTTTTCTATCCAAGAATAAACGAGTTCAAGCTGTTCATTAGGAATCTTATAGTCAGTTTTTTGAATAATAGGTAAGAGCTGGCTTAGCCCATCAATGAGGACATTCCCGTAAGCACCTGTATAGGCAACATTAGTATGGTCAATGTAAGAGCCATCCTCATAAAAACCTTCACCCTTAGTCACTGTTTTAAAAAGATTGCCTAAAGAAGAAACCGTTTTTTGGATAATAGTAGGATCTTTTCTCAAAAGGCCACTAATAATCTTAACCCGACCCATATCGACCAGATTTCCACCCAGAGCTGGGAAAGGATTAACCAAGGTTTTACGGAAGTAAAAAGGATCTGGGACAAAATGTTCAATGGCATCTGTATAGGTCATGATGTCACTATCTGAGAAATAAGGATGTAGTAAGGATAAGGTTCCCACAAGGGCGCGTGGCACACCAATTTCATAATCCCACCAGTTGGCCTTGCCATCAATATCCTTGTTAGCATTATAGATATTTTGGTTTAGCCAAGCGAGACTATTTTTAACTTTCCAAATGGCTTTTTCATTTTGATAAATAGCAGAGCCGGGAGTGCTAATTTGCTTAGCAATAGTTTCTAAGCGACGGTAGGTTGATGTCAACTGGGCAGAATTCTTATAATCCTTCAAGTCCTCCCAGAGATACTGGCGATTATCTGTTAGAATTAATGTTTCAAGGTAGCTAGCTGTTGACGTTTCAAGTCCCTTAAAGAGGCCAGTCATATGCTGATTAGTTGGACTATAATTCTTATTTCCTAAGGTTACCTCATTCCACTCATCAAGTAAGTGACGATACTTATCCTCACTTGCAGCTGAGATAGTTAGGGGAATATCTTTGATAAAGTTATTAGCAGAGTCAGTCACACGAATACTTGTTGTGCCTGCTTGTTTAGGAACTAAGATACCCTTTTCAAGGCTAGCAAATTGTGAATCTTTAACTTGGTACTTATAATTCTCAAGTTGAAAGATGTAGTGCTTGTTAAGTGGTAGCTCGATACTTTCTTCTAAGACATTTTTGACAGGTCTAGGCTGGTCAGAGTCTTTTGCTCCTTTTGCTACCATTTTAATGTTATCAAAGATAACTTTGCCGGTTCCTGTTTCAAAATAAAGTTCAAGGGTAACCTTAGTGACATTTAATTTAGGGTTATAGATTTTAGATAGGGTCTGTTTAGCACTTGTGCCGCTGGTCATAGCTGATAGCCAGAGCCTAGTTTCTGCTTTTTGAGGAGATTCTGTTTTTTCAACTATTCTTATAAAAGCTTGTCCTAGCTTATCTTGACTTTCAATATCAAAGCTAATGTCATATTTTTCTTGAGGATTGATGGCTACTTCTTGGGTAACTGCTCCACGAAAAGGAGTCTGGCTTTCTATCTTCAATTGTCCATTTTCACTACGTTCAAACTTTGGAGTAGTATCTGTGCTTACCTGATTATCACTATAAACTTTCCAATCTTTTGCCCCTTCTTTATTGGTCCATTTTTCAGGGTTACTTGTATCAGAATCTTCAAAACTAGGGTTTTTGATAAGATTAACTTCTTTGGAAGTAGTCTCTGGCTTTTCTTTTTCGTCCAGAATAGGTTTTGCAGGAATAGGAGTACTAGTATTTAGAGTGCCTGGCTGGTCAGCAAGTAAAGAGCTGTTAGAATTAGCTTTTTGCTTTTCAGGCTGAGAAATGTTATCAGAAGCAGGAGGTATATTTCCTGTGTCAGAGCTAGTTTTTACTTGAATGAGCTCACTCTGTATTTCTTTTTCCTCAGCTGAAACCTGATAGTAGCTTCCCCAAAGACTAGCTCCTAAAATTAGGGCTGAAAAAAGTAGGTAGGGACGACGGTGTTTTCTCTTAGACATGCTTTTCTCCTTAAATGGCAAAATTAGTAAACCGGTTTATTTATAGTATAGCACTTTAGGGTGTGTTAGGTAAAGTGCGTACTGTCAGATAGTTTAGCTTTTTAAGCCAGTTTTCCCTAGTAAAAGCTGAACTTAATAGCAGAAAGTGACCTAAGAACTGTTTTTTCAGATGAGAAAAATGTATAATAGCTAAAAATATAGAAGGAAGGACACTTGCCTATGACCCATAGCCCAATAAGAACAGGGATAGTTCCTAAGGTTAACTATCTTGTTTTTGACTTAGATGGCACGATTGTATTTGATGGAAAGTCTATTCTACCAGAAATTAAGCAAGAACTGAACCGCATAAAAAATAAGTATACTATTATTTTTGCCTCAGCTCGGCCCATTCGTGATATGCTTCCCTTATTAGAAGATTTTACTGCCAATGACATTATAGGGGCAAATGGAGCCATGTATCGCCAAAAACAAGAGATTTTTCTTCTTGAAACGATTCGCCAGACAATTGTAGACAGAATTAGTGAGATAATAACTGCTTATGATTTAGATTATATCCTTGACTATGAATGGGATTATTCTTCACGTATTAGGAATCCTCAAAATGCTATTTTAGGCAAGTTAGACAAGGCTAGACTGGCTAGCAATATTCCTTTCAAAAAAGAAAAGGTCAGCAAGATTATCTTATTTGGAGTAACTAAGAAATTGGCAGAGCTGCTTTCTCAATTAGAGGGAGTAAATGGACTCTACCATGAAGATGTAGAAGAGTTTGTTATAACTGCTCAGGGAATTGATAAGTCCTTTGCCCTCAAGAAACTCATTCAAGATAATCCCTATATTGCTTTTGGAAATGATTATAATGATTCTAGGCTCTTAGAAGAAGCTGCCCTAGGTGTTCAGATTGATTCTTTTTTACCCCTTAAGGAGACTGCTAGGAAGCATCACATCAAAAAAGACCAGCTTCTTGATCTTCTCAAAGGCTTATAGGACTTGAAAACTAGACTTTTGATTGAAGAATTTACTATTAAAGGAGACTCTATGATTAAACATGTAGGAATTGTTAGTTTATCTAGTGGTATGTTAGGTGAGGATTTTCTTAAACATGAGTTGGAATTAGGTTACAAACGTCTGCAAGAAATGGGCTTAAAGGTTAGTTTCTTACCAAATTCCTTAAAGGGAATTGATTACCTTCACGCTCATCCTGAAAAAAGGGCTGAGGATTTAATAGAAGCATTTGCAAATCCAGATATTGACATGATCCTCTGTGCCATTGGTGGGGAAGACACTTATAGGCTTCTTCCTTATCTATTCGAAAATGATCAATTAAAAAAGGTCATTAAGCAGAAAATTTTCTTAGGATTTTCCGATACAACTATAAACCACCTAATGCTACACAAATTAGGCATCAAAACATTTTATGGGCAATCCTTTATAGCCGATATTTGTGAACTAGAAGCGGGTATGCTTCCTTATTCACTTACCTATTTCAGAGAGTTAATTGAGACAGAGACAGTAAAAGAAATTCGTCCAAGCCATTATTGGTATGAAGAAAGGTCAGATTTTAGCGAAAAAGCCCTAGGCATAAACCGACATGCCCACATTAATTCAGGTTTTGAGCTTTTAAAAGGAAATGCCCAGTTTAGTGGCCCCATACTAGGTGGTTGTCTGGAATCCTTATTTGATCTTTTCGATAATTCACGGCATACTGACAGTATGGAGATGTGTCGCAAGTATCAGCTCTTCCCGAGTTTGGAAGACTGGAAAGGGCGTATCTTGCTATTAGAAACAAGTGAAGAAAAACCTAGTCCAGAACATCATAAAAAAATGCTCCTAAGGCTAAAAGAAACAGGTATTTTTGATCTTATAAATGGCATCTTGGTAGGAAAACCTATTGATAACACCTACTATGAAGAATACAAAGAAAATCTACTTGAGGTTATAGACCAAGATATTCCCATTCTTTATAATCTCAATGTTGGACATGCCACACCACGCGCTATTGTTCCCTTTGACATCCCTGCCCATGTTGATGCCCATGAGCAAGTCATTCGTTTTGATAGCATTTAAAAAAGAAAGAAGCTTGCAGGCTTCTTTCTTTTTAGATAAATTTGTTAAAAGGATTACCAAATTTTCACACGTTTTTCTTTTGGTAAATACATAGGGTCGCCTTCTTTAATAGGATAGGCCTTGTAGAAGGCATCCATATTCTTAAGCTGGATATTGACACGTGCTTCAGCTGGAGCGTGAACATCAATATCTAAAAGATATTTAAGATGGTCTAAGCTAGCTTTTTGGCGCCAGATTTTAGCATAATGTTCAAAGTATTCTTTTAAGTCTACCTGTTTGTTTGTAGTTTGTAAGGCCTCCAAGGAAACGGATAAGCCACCAGCATCAGCAGTATTTTCAGTAACAGTCAATTTACCATTGATTTTGCTACCATACAGTTCTTGGCCATCAAAGAGTTTAACCATAGCTTGAGTTTTTTTCTCAAATGCTTTTCGATCAGCATCAGTCCACCAATTAGAGAGGTTTCCTTCTTTATCAAAACGAGCACCATTACTGTCAAAGGCATGTGTAATTTCATGACCGATAACCATACCAATAGCTCCATAATTTTGTGCTTCACTTTGTTTCTCGCTATATAAGGGTTGGTTTAAAATAGCTGCAGGGAAAAGGATACTATTTGAATAGGTGTCATACTGAGCATTAACCACATAAGAAGGAGCAGCCCAAGTAGTCTTATCTACAGGTTTATTAAAATTTTTGAAGAGAGCAAGAGTCTCTTGACGATTTAGGGCATGGATATTGTCAACTAATGATTTGTTAGTGTCAACTGTCATTAAGTCAACTTCCTCAGGAACTTCTTCAGGGTAGCCCACATAATAACGCATCTGGCTTAGCTTTTCAATAGCCTTGTCTTTTGTTTCATCTGTTAACCAGGTATTTGTTTTTAGGCGTTTCTTATAAACATTTACCATGCTATCAATCATTTTGGTAACATTCTTCTTAGACTGAGGTCCAAAATGCTTTTGACCATAATAGGTACTTAAGGTATGACTAAAATGCTCTGTAGCTAAGTTGAGAGCTGCTTCTTCTTTTGGTTTTGCTTTTTCGACGCCACTTATTGCCTGTTCAAAACCTTCAGCAGCTATTCGCAAATCATCTGTTAAATAAGGAGCAGTTGATAAAGCCTCCCCAAGTAATAAATAAGCACGGAGATCAGCCATATTTTCTTGAGTGACAATCTGATCAAAAGCTTCAAAGAACTTAGGATTTTCTACATTTATAAAGCTTATATCTGCTCCCACCAATTCTTTAGCAGCAGCTTCAAAATCAAAAGTTTTAGAGTATGCTTTGACTTCTTCTAAAGACTTAGGATGGTAGGTAGCCTCGATATCAGCTAATTGGTCCTGACTTGGATAGTGTTTTGCTAATTTGCTATCAAAAGAAAGGGCTTTTTCAACTAACTCTTTGGCTTTTTTTTCACTATAGTCTAAGAGTGTTAAAACCTTGATTGCTGATTTAGAGAAGAGTTCTGTCATCTGTTCCTTATTTTCTTTATCTTGGTAATAGTCTGCACTCATCAAGAAAAGTTCAGGTGCTGCTAGGGTAACCATATTTTTGGAAGTATTTTTTAAATCTGGAGTAATAGCAATATCAAAGGGAAGAGGATCATTATTTAAGGTACGCTCTACAATATGCTCTGATAAATCATCAATAATAGAAAGTTTTTCCAAAGCTTCTAACGTAGGTTTGAAGGATTTGCTTCCTTCTTTCTCACGGGCTTTATAATCAGTTGTCAATTGATAGAATTTTAGGAAATTATCCATTCCTTTGATATCTGACTTTTCTTTTCCACTTGCTAACTGCTGAATGTCACTTGTCATTTCATCCTTAATTTTGTCCTGAAGTTGACTAAAGGCGCTCACGCTAGGCCTATCACTAGGAATTTGCGTTTTAGCTAACCAACTTTTATTAATAGCTTGGTAAAAATTACTTTCAATTCTTGCTTTAGGATCAGTGATCATATCTTTTGGCTGTAAGAAATGATAGGCACCATAAGCACTACCTGCCATGATTAAAGCTGAGAGAGCTAGAATGATTTTACTTTTCTTTTTCATCTTATCTCCTAATATTCTTATTTTAAGTTTATCTTATTCTAAAAATAAACACATTTTACTTATTATAACATGACATAAGCCAGTAGAAAAAGCCATTTTTTACTCTTATATAGAAATAGGAGGCTAGTAGTTTTAGAAGGTATTGGAATCAACTTTACTTTAGGTTTATAAAGCAAATACTCTCTTTTTTGAAGGAGATAACAGTTTATAGGCGTAAGGTTTTTTTGATTGTATTAGCTAGTAGCTAGCGTTATAATGCTAGTAAATAAGTGAATGGAGGAAAAACTTATGGGACTTTTAGTTGACGGTAAATGGCAGGATAAGTGGTACGATACCAAATCTACAGGTGGAAAATTTGAGCGCAGTCAAACACAATTTCGGAACTGGGTAACTGCTGATGGCAGTGCAGGGCCTACAGGTCAAGCAGGTTTTAAAGCTGAATCTGGTCGCTACCATTTATATATTTCTCTTGCCTGTCCTTGGGCTAGTCGGACACTTATTATGCGTAAGCTTAAGGGCTTAGAAGAACATATTTCCTTGTCCATTGTTAATCCATATATGTTAGAACATGGCTGGACTTTTGATGACTATGCTGGTGTGATTTCGGATCCTATTTTTAATAGTAAATACCTTTACCAAATTTATCTTAAGGCAGATGCCAACTATTCAGGACGCGTAACGGTACCTGTACTTTGGGACAAAAAAACAGATACCATAGTTAGCAATGAATCTGCGGATATCATTCGCATGTTTAATTCAGCTTTTAACCATATCACAGGAAATACAGATGACTACTTCCCTAAAGAACTTGAGGAAGAAATCAATGAGATGAACGATTTTGTCTATTCCAATATTAACAATGGAGTCTATAAAGTAGGATTTGCAACAGAGCAATCTGTGTATGAAGAAGAAGTAAAAAACCTTTTCTCAGCTCTTGATAAATTAGAAGAGCATTTAGCTAGCCATGACTACCTCGTAGGCGACAGGCTGACCGAGGCAGATATTCGTTTGTTTACTACCCTAGTACGTTTTGATTCTGTTTATTATGGACACTTCAAATGCAATATTAAACGCCTAGTGGATTATCCAAATCTTTGGCATTATACAAAAGCTCTGTATAATTATGATGGCATTGCAAGCACTGTTGATTTTGACCATATTAAGACCCACTATTACGGTAGCCACAAAACCATTAATCCCAACGGAATTGTCCCAGTCGGACCAGACCTTGATTGGAAGCTTTAACGTAGTTGGTAAAAAAGAGATACCTTAGCCTAATATGATAAAAAAGAAGTAGCCACTTAAGTGAACTACTTCTTTTTGTTATCTATTTTTAAATATCACGTATGAGAATTTGTTTGGTAATAGCGGCCTAGAGCTTGAAAGTATTTAACACATAGACCTGTTAATAGGGCAGACAAGAGAGTTCCCTCTCTAATCCCTAAAAGCTGATGATTAAATATGAGGGTTGCAAGCAAGGCTAAGATCATTAAACTTAAGTCAAAGCCAATCTTGACTTTGGAGAAGGCTATCTTTTTAGTAGCTGAGATAGCTCTTACTAGACCATCAGCTGGAATCATCAAATCAACCTTAGCAGCTAATTCAATAGCTAACCCTAATCCCAATAGGATAATTCCGATAAGAGCAAATAATAGGTTTAGTACATAATTATGTGACTTTAAGAAGATGAGGACATTTACAAAGGAGTCAATCAGAATACCCATGAAAAAGCTGATTAGGATTTGCAACCACTGAATAGCCTTAAAGTCAGATTTTAATAAGTATTTTTGAAGAAGCACAAAAATAATATTTAAGGCTATGGTTAATTGTCCTGTAGTAATAGGCAGGGTAAAACTAAGGGCATTAGGAAGGCTCCCAATAGGGGCTACGCCAATTTCTGAAATAATGGCAAAGGCAATTCCTAGACAAACAATGGTAATGCCAATGACTAGAAGACTGTATTTTTTGATTTGGGTGGTAAACATTTCTTCTCCTAATTAAAAATGACAGATACCTGTTTCGGGATCACAGCTGTAAGACTTTTGAGGGTGACTTAAAGAGATAAAGTATGATTGACCAACAGTTTCTTTTGAGATGGTATTGTCTTTAAACCAGTCTTCCAGTAGCACCTCTGTCTGAGCAATAGTTGGGATATCAAAAGCAATTTGGACTTCCTTTAGGGTCATGACAGGATGTTTACGTAAAAGCTCAACCAGATTATCTTTTGATAAGTGGACTTCCCTGGGTTTAACAGCACCTTTTGAGATATAGTCAATGACAGATGCGATTTCAGTAAAAGACCTGTAGCCATTTAAAAGTAAAGACTGATCCTTATATGCTATCTCTAAAGTTGGAAAACCTGTTACCCCAGCAGCTTGTGTTTTTGCTAAATCTTTGTGAAAGGCTTTTTCAGCACTGCCATCTTTCAGATGTTGAATAAAGGCACTGATCTCTAAGCCAACCTCGCTGGCAAGCTCAATTTGAACATCCTCATGACTGATAGCTTTTCCTTGCGTTGATACAGCCTTCCTCATTCGGTAAAGGTAGATTGGAGCTAAATCAGGATTTACTAGCTCTGCTGCCTTGTAGGCAATGTTTTGCGGATAAGTTGAAGGATACTCATCTGAATAGAGATCGAAGAGATCAGCGCGGACAGGCATGCCATGAATATGCTGGGCTTCTTCCCAGTGTCTAGTAACCTGTTTGTTAAATTCCTCACTGGCTACATCACCAATGGCATTTTGAGGATCATAAAAGTCATCAATATGTTTGATAAGTCCGCCCATGACATACTGAACAGATAAGAGCTTTCCATAGTGGGTTTCCAAAGCTCTCATGAGAGGTTCAGAGCCCCAGCACCAAATACATACAGGATCTGAATAAACAGTTAATCTTAATTTTTCTATCGTTTTCTACTCTTTTCTGTTATAAACTTAAATCTAAATCTGGTCCAAGAGGAATAATGCCATTTGGATTGATTTTTTTATGGCTACCATAGTAATGATGTTTGATATGCTCAAAATCAATGGTTTCTTTGATAGCAGGCAAATGATAAATTTTACGGGTATATCTCCAAAGGTTTGGATAGTTCACGATTTGTTTGATATTGCATTTGAAGTGTCCATAGTAAACAGAATCAAAGCGAATTAAGGTTGTAAATAAATGGATATCTGCTTCAGTCAGCCTGTCGCCTACGAGATAGTCATGATCAGCCAAATGCTCTTCTAATTGATCTAAGACTGTAAAGATTCTCTTTACTTCTCTTTCATATACCGTTTGGCTGGTGGCAAATCCTGCTTTATAGACTCCTAGGTTGACATTGGGATAGATAAGGTCATTCATCTCATCAATTTCTTTTTGGAGTTCTTCTGGGTAATAATTGCCAGGTTTTGCTCCAAGATCATCAAAAGCAGTATTAAAGATACGAATAATTTCAGAAGATTCGTTGTTAATAATCTTATCTTCAACTAAATCATAAAGAACAGGTACAGTAACACTGCCACTGTAGTGAGGATCAACGTGAGTATAGAGTGGATAAAGATATTTAGCACCTATTACAGGGTCTGCAGTCACTTTTTTGAAGGAATCAAAAGACCAGCCATTATCCAGCAAATAAGGGCTAACAATAGAAATAGAGACAAGTTCTTCTAAGCCTTTTAATGTTCTGACAATCAAGGTCCGGTTAGCCCAAGGACAGGCTAGGGAAACGTAAAGATGGTATCTGCCAGCTTGCGCTTTGAAGCCGGAGCTTCCTGTTGGACCTGCCGAGCCATCTTTTGTAATCCAATTTCTAAATTGTGAGTCTTTCTTGATAAAACGTCCACCTGTTTTTTTAGTATCAATTTCGCCAGCATGCCATTTGCCATCAATTAGAATTCCCATTCTGTTTTCTTCTTTTGGGTAAACACAAGCCATAGAAGGCTTTGAACACATTTCTCAAGCTTATCTTTTTGAAATGAGCTTTCCTTTTTATAATTTATAAGATGATAATAATAGTAATAGTTAGTAATGTCAAACACCTTGTTTTAGGTTGGCTTACTCTTTTAAATAGCAATAAAATGAGATAAAAATTGTTATTTAATGGCAAAAATATTATAGTAAAAATTAGGAAATGTTTATATTTTATAAAGGAAGAATAGGCTTTTAAAATATAGGGCAATAGAGTAAATATCAGTTATAGTAACAATATTAAGAAAGTAAGAGGCTAATACAATGAAGAAAAAGGCTATAGTTATAGTAAGCCTTGGAACAATAATGGTAGGCTTGATACTAGCCAAAGGTTTAAGTAATGTTAGTGCCTTTGACACAGCTAAGGATGACACAAAACAACTTGTGAAGAAAGAAAATAGTCCCCAAGCCTCAGCCTCTTCTAGAAGCGAAAACAAGACAATCAAGGCCTTGGTCCAATCATTAAAGGATAAGGATCAAGATTATAGTAATAGCTATTTAGATTATCCAGATTACCAAGTAGTTATTGCTGCACCAGACGGTAGTTTTGTAACCAGTACAGACCCTAATTATCTAGGAGAAGTAGGAGTAATCACTAATCCAGATGGTAGCCAGCTTATTCTTGATACCAGAAGTGAGGATGCAGCAAGTATTGGAGAAATTAAGGAAGCATTGAGACAAGTTAAGACCAAGTAGTTCCTAGATAAATAAGGATAAGAATATAAGTTTGGACGAAAGGAGTGGGTAGATTTACCAGCTCTTTTTTTGTAGCTTAATAGACCAAGATTTTTAAGGATTACATGGCTAAGTTACAGATCCTGAAAAATTCTTAAATTTTCTCAAAATTTCTTACTTATACTATTGACTTATATAATATGTTATAATATACTCTAAAGTGTTTATAACCAGTTGAAAGGAGAGTGCATGACAAATCAACAACCTTTATATATGCAAATGGTTGATCTTCTGGAAATGAAAATTAGGAAATCTATGGCTCCTAATGACAAATTATTATCAGAACGTGAGCTAAGTGAGACCTATGGTGTTAGTCGTATTACAGTACGCTTAGCCTTAAAGGAATTGGAAATTAGAGGTTTGATTTATAAGAAACAAGGAAAAGGAACCTATGTTTCAGGAATTAAAGAACCAGCAACAGATTTATCATCAGCTTATAGTTTTACTGAAGAAATGCAAAAACAAGGACGTAAGCCCCAAACGAAAATTATTTCATTTGAAAAAATGGCGGTAACTCCTTACTTATCAAGTTTACTAGGTGTAGAAGTTGGAAGAGAGATTATTGAGATTGTTAGGCTACGACTTGCTGATGGCATGGCCTTGATGTTAGAACGTACTTTTTTACCCTCTGAGACCTTTTTTGGCTTATCCGAGGAACAACTAAGTCGCAAACCTCTTTATGATATTTTTTCAGAAGATTATCAGGAACTTATACGTTTTGCAGAAGAAGAATTCTATGCCAGTATTGCATTAGATTATGAAGCTTCTTTATTGGAAATAAAAAAGGGAGATCCAGTCTTACATTTACTTCGTAAAACCTATAATGATAAAAATCTGATGATTGAATATACCTTTAGTATTGCCCGAGCAGACCAATTCCGCTATCGCATTACTCATCAGCCGACCCTTGTAAAAAGTTAATTTTGGAGGATAGAAAATGTTTAAGTTATCAAAAGCAGAACTTGAAGAATTAGGAGCTGAACTAACAACCCGTGAAATCAAACAACAGCCAGAACTTTGGCAAGAAGCCTTTGAATACTTTCTTGAAAATAAAGAAAGTATTAATGCTTTTTTAAAAAGCGTGAATGAAAGCGCTAACGGTAAAAAAGTAAAAATCATTTTTACAGGAGCAGGCACTTCTGAATATGTAGGAAATAGTATCTGTAATTATTTACAAACTTATGGAGATCGTGATCACTATCTTTTTTCTAGCCTTGCTTCAACGGATTTAGTAGCTGCTCCCCATTATTACTTGTATGAAGAAGACACACTTATTCTTGTCTCCTTTGCTAGGAGTGGCAATAGCCCAGAAAGCGTAGCTTCGGTTGATTTAGCAAATCAAATCGTTAAAAATGTCTATCACTTGACCATTACTTGTGCCCCAGAAGGGCAGTTGGCTAAGAAAGCAGCAAGTGATAATCGTAACCTTTTGTTATTAATGCCAAGCCGCTCAAATGATAGAGGCTTTGCCATGACAGGTAGTTTTTCTTGTATGATGTTAACAGCCTTGCTTATTTTTGATCAACACCTATCTGATAAGCAAAAAAAGGATATTGTAGACCAAATGAAGGCTATGGCCAAGGATATTATAGAAAGAGAAGATGAGCTAAAAGCCATTACAGATTTAGACTTTGAGCGTTTGGTATATTTAGGATCAGGTAGCTTAACAGGTTTGACGCGTGAAGCTCAGCTGAAGATTCTAGAGCTAACAGCAGGTAAAGTGGCAACTATTTTCGACTCTTCAATGGGATTTCGACATGGCCCTAAATCATTTGTTAATAACAAAACTATGGTAATCGACTTTGTCAATAATGACCCTTATGTGCGGCAGTATGACCTTGATATTCTAGAGGAAGTCCATGCGGACGGAATTGCCCTGAAAACCCTTGCCCTTGGTCAAGTAGGAGAGACTAATTTTTCAGGAGACCGTTTTGATATGCTTTCGGATTTCCTCTTACCAGATGCTTACCTTGCCTTGCCGATTATTTTGGCAGCACAAACCCTTGCTTTATTAGCTTCAGTTAAACTAAAAAATTTACCTGATACCCCATCAGCAACTGGTACTGTAAACCGTGTTGTTAAAGGTGTCAGCATACATCCCTATCAAGCCTAAGGAGGACCATATGTATCAATTAACAGAAGTAAAAAGAAAATCCCTTAAAAAACTTAGCTATGAAGGCATCATCTCAGCCTTAGCATTTGATCAGCGTGGAGCTTTGAAACGAATGATGGCTGCTCACCAGACTACTGAGCCCACTGTAGAACAAATAGAAGCACTCAAATCATTAGTTTCAGAAGAATTGACACCCTATGCCTCTTCAATCCTTCTAGATCCAGAATATGGACTTCCTGCAACTAAGGTACGAGATGAGAAAGCAGGCCTTCTTTTGGCCTATGAAAAAACTGGCTATGATGCAACAACTACAAGCCGTTTGCCAGACTGTTTGGTAGAATGGTCAGCTAAACGCATTAAAGAAGCAGGAGCTGACGCAGTTAAATTCTTACTTTACTATGATGTAGATGGTGATGATTATGTTAACCTTCAAAAACAAGCCTATATTGAACGTATTGGTTCGGAATGTGTAGCTGAGGATATTCCCTTCTTTCTTGAAATTTTAAGTTATGATGAGAAGATAGCTGATACTAATAGTCCTGAATTTGCAAAAGTAAAAGCACACAAGGTCAATGGAGCCATGAAGGTATTTTCAGATTCTCGATTTGGTGTGGATGTTCTTAAGGTTGAAGTTCCAGTCAATATGAAGTATGTAGAGGGTTTCTCTGATGGTCAAGTGCTTTATACAAAAGAAGAAGCAGCACAAGCCTTCAAAGAGCAAGAAGCAGCAAGTCATTTGCCATATATTTATCTTAGTGCAGGTGTTTCAGCACAATTATTCCAAGAAACATTAGTCTTTGCAGCAGAGTCTGGAGCAAAATTTAATGGTGTCTTATGTGGTCGGGCAACCTGGGCAGGATCTGTACCAGTTTACATTTCCCAAGGAGAAGAAGCAGCACGTGAGTGGTTAAGAACAGAAGGTTTCCACAATATTGATGAACTTAACAAGGTTCTTGAGAAGACAGCGACATCATGGGAAAGTAAGATAGCAAAATAGTGCCTATGGTAATCCCATAAACACGAGTAATTGTTTTAATAACCAACTGAGGACATACTAAAAGTAAAGTATTTCCAAGATTTGTAGAGTTCACAATACTCTAGAACCCTGCCACTATTTCTATCTTGAGTAATTTTTATCTGCCGTACACAGGGATTGTTACTTCCTAGCTCTAAGAACTTTTTGGCTTCATCTGGAAAGTCTACTGTTAAATCTGTATGTGATTGAAAATGCTCATCCATTAATTGGATACCAAAATCTTTGTAAAACCTCCTATAAAGGGATTGGTAAGCATCTAGTTCACTATTAGGATTTAGAATATAATCATGTGGAATATAGGAAATTTGGTAGAGATAAGGCTGGTTATTGAGACTGCGTGTCCTACAAATCTGATAGTAAGATTCCGTTTGATGTAAACCTAATTTTTTCAAATAGTGAGGGTCATTTCCTCTCGTCAGCGAGACGACATTGACTAGCTCACTTTGAAAAGATTGGGTATCTAAAGAAGCAAAGGCAAGAATTTTCTCTTTTCTAGTCCGAGAAATAAAGGTTCCTACCCCTTGTTTCCGAGTAATATATCCTTCTTTTTCCAGTTCCTTAAGGGCACGAATGATGGTAATAGAACTGACCTGAAAAGCTTGAATAAGCTCAGCTTCAGTAAAAAAACGATCACCCTTTTTATACTGACCTGAGAGGATTTTATTTCTTAGGTTGTCTTTAATGTGTTGGTATTTAGGAATCTTATTAGCCTCCATACGACTTCTCCTTGACTAGACATATTCATTAAATCATTATATCAAAAAATAAATTAAAATTAGGATAAAACTAAAAATACCTTGAAACAAGCATGGTAGGAAGTATTACAAAAACTAAAAAGTAAGCGTCTACACCAAAAGTATTAAAGGAGTTGAAAATGCCCTCTTTTGAAATAAAGGAAGATTTTTACTTAAATGATAAGCCCTTCAAAATACTATCAGGCGCCATTCATTATTTTAGACTAGCACCAGGTAGTTGGTACCGATCACTTTATAACTTGAAAGCACTGGGTTTTAATACTGTTGAAACCTATATTCCCTGGAACCTGCATGAAGCCAAAAAAGGAGAATTTAACTTTGAAGGTATTGCTGACTTAGAAAGATTCTTAGATTTAGCACAGGAAATGGGCCTCTATGCCATTATTAGACCTTCACCTTATATTTGTGCTGAATGGGAATTTGGAGGCTTACCCGCATGGCTTTTAAAAGAAAATGTTAGGGTCAGATCCTCTGATCAAAACTACCTCAATTTAGTTGCCAATTATTATAAGGTACTAATGCCTAAGCTTGTTAAAAGACAACTTAGTCAAGGTGGAAATATTTTAATGTTTCAACTTGAAAATGAATATGGCTCCTATGGTGAAGATAAAACTTACCTTAAGAAATTGATGCAGCTGATGCGAGATTTCGGGATTACAGCTCCACTTTTTACATCAGACGGACCGTGGCAGGCAACCCTACGTGCTGGTAGTTTGATTGATGAGAACATCTTAGTTACAGGAAATTTTGGCTCAAAATCTAAGGCTAATTTTTCAAGCATGCAAGCATTTTTTGAGGCCCATAATAAAAAATGGCCCCTCATGTGTATGGAATTTTGGGTTGGTTGGTTTAACCGCTGGAAAGAACCAATTATTAAACGTGATCCACAAGAGATGGTGGATGCTATTATGGAGGTCTTAGCACAAGGAAGCATTAACCTATATATGTTTCACGGTGGAACCAACTTTGGCTTTATGAACGGAGCCTCCGCACGCTTACAAAAAGATTTACCTCAAGTTACCTCCTACGATTATGATGCTATTTTAGATGAAGCAGGTAATCCAACAGCCAAATATTTCCTTTTACAAGAGTGTCTCAAAAAAGCCTTTCCAGCTTTGTCTTATAGTGGCCCTCTCTACAATCATCCTATTGAGATAAAAGCTATTCCCTTAGTAGAAAAAGTTAATCTGGTTGGCACCCTGGACAGTATTAGTCAAGTACACGAAGATTTCTACCCTCAGAATATGGAGGATTTAGGACAGAATACAGGTTATATTCTTTATCGTACCAAGCTAGCAAAGGATAGCCCCAAGGAGCGTCTACGTCTCATAGATGCCAGAGACAGAGCCCAGCTTTTCCTTGACAATCACTTGGTTGCCAGCCAATACCAATTTGAGATTGGTGATGATATCTTCATTGAACAAAAGCATGAAGCAGGTCAAGTTGATATTTTAGTGGAAAACATGGGACGTGTTAGCTACGGCCATAAACTAACTGCAGCAAGTCAAAGAAAAGGGTTGGGCCGTGGCTTAATGGCTGATTTACATTTTATTGGTCAGTGGCAACATTACTGTCTACCCTTAGAAACAGTTGAAAGAGTCGATTACTCAGGTAACTGGCAAGAAGGCTTACCAAGCTTTTACGCTTTTGATTTTAAGTGTGATAAAATTGGAGATTCTTATTTAGATGTGAGGGAGTTTGGAAAAGGGGTAGCTTTTATCAATAATATCAATTTAGGTCGATTTTGGAATGAAGGACCACATATGTCGCTCTATATACCAGAAGATTTCCTAAAGTTGGGAAAAAATAGAATTGTTATTTTTGAGACAGAAGGACTTGTGTCGGACACACTTAATTTAGTTACAAAACCAATCTTTAAAGAAATGATAGGAGAAAAATTATGACAATTGTTGCAACACGTATAGATGGTCGTTTAATTCATGGCCAAGTAGCTAACCTTTGGACTACAAAATTGAATATTAGTCGGATTATGGTCATAGATGATACTATCGTTAACAATGACCTTGAAAAAACAGCCTTGAAATTAGCAACTCCAACAGGAGTTAAGCTCTCTATTTTGACAGTTGAAAAAGCCGCTAAGAATATTTTAGAGGGACGATATGATTCCCAGCGTTTAATGATTGTTGCTAAAAAACCAAGTTACTTCCGTCGTTTGATTGAAGCAGGCCTAAACCTTTCAGAAGTAAATGTTGGCAATATGTCTCAATCCTCAGAAACAAGATCAGTAACCCGTTCAATCAACGTAGTTGATAAAGATATAGAAGATTTTGATGCCATAAAAGCTAGTGGTACCAAGCTTATTGCCCAAATGGTTCCAAATGATAGTCCATCAGACTTTATGACACTATTAAACAAGGTAAGAAACTAAAGCTATTTTCAGGAGGAAATAAAAATGATTCAATGGTGGCAAATCCTATTTTTAACACTTTACTCTGCTTATCAAATTCTTGACGAGTTAACCATTAACTCATCAGCTGGATCACCAGTATTTGCTGGCTTTATAGCCGGTATTATTATGGGAGATGTGAAAACTGGTCTTTGGATTGGAGGAAGCTTACAATTAATGGTACTTGGTGTTGGGACTTTTGGCGGGGCCTCTCGTATTGATGCGACTTCAGGAGCAGTAATTGCAACCGCCTTTTCAGTAGCACAAGGCATCAAGCCTGAAATTGCCATTTCAACAATTGCTGTCCCGGTAGCTGCTTTGATGGTCTACACAGATATCCTTGGTCGCTTTTCAACAACCTACTTCGCACACCGTATTGATAAACATGTTGACAACTTTAACTATAAGGGGATTGAACGCAATTACATAATGGGGGCTCTTCCCTGGGCCTTATCAAGAGCCTTACCAGTATTTTTAGCAATTACGCTAGGTGGTAGCTTTGTTCAAACACTAGTTAATGAAATTCAACACGTACAATGGTTAGCTGATGGTCTTACGCTAGCAGGTAAAATGCTACCAGGGCTAGGATTTGCTATCTTACTTCATTACTTACCAGTTAAACGAAACCTGCATTATTTGGCATTGGGATTTGCAATTACTGCTATGCTTACAACAGTCTATGCTAATTTACAAACAGCTGGTGGAGCTCTTGCAAACTTATCTAAAGGTTTCAACGCTGCCCCATTTAAGGGGCTTCCAATGATTGGGATTGCCGTTATTGGTGCTGCACTAGCAACTCTTCATTATAAAAATGGTCAAAAAGTAACAGTAGTAGAGAAAAAAGTAGAAGTAGCTGAAAGTGGGGAAATTGAAGATGATGAAATCTAATTACCATTTAAATAAAGATGATTTTAAACAAATCAATAAGCGAAGTCTCTTTACCTTC
Source organism: Streptococcus didelphis DSM 15616 (assembly GCF_000380005.1). GTDB lineage: Bacteria > Bacillota > Bacilli > Lactobacillales > Streptococcaceae > Streptococcus > Streptococcus didelphis. The sequence continues at coordinate 46,357 of NZ_KB904200.1, read as the reverse complement.
CAATGGGGATGGAATTATGAGCGTATGCAAGGATCAGGTTACCTTTATATGATTCTTCCTCAACTACGGAAAATTTACGGAGATGACACTCCTGAATTAAAAGAAATGATGAAGGTTCATACGCAATTCTTTAATACCTCTAACTTTTTCCATACGATTATTACTGGTATTGACTTGGCTTTGGAAGAAAATGAAGGGCTAGCCTCTAAAGATGCTGTTAATGGTGTCAAAACAGGTTTAATGGGACCATTTGCCCCTATTGGCGATTCTGTTTTTGCTTCCCTAGTTCCAGCTATTATGGGTTCTATTGCAGCTGGTCTGGCTAAAGAAGGGATCTGGTCAGGGGTCACAGGAATTCTTATGTGGATATGTGTCCAAATGGCTATTGCTGTTTTTCGTTGGAAGCAGTTAGAAATTGCTTATAAAGAAGGTACAAAATTAGTTACAACTATGCGTGATAAGCTAACCTCACTTGTTGATGCAGCCTCTGTCATGGGTGTCTTTATGGTAGGTGCCTTGATTGCAACAATGATTAATTTCCACTTTATAGCATCCCCAAAAATTGGGGAAAAAGTTATTGATATTCAAGACTTAGTAAATACTATTTTCCCGCAACTCTTACCAGCCATCTTTACAGGAGCAATCTTCTGGCTATTAGGACGTAAAGGGATGACTCCTACAAAAGCTATTTTCCTTATTATTATCTTTGCCTTGTTAATGTCCTACTTTAAGGTTTTAGGTGTTTAATATGGCAAGTAAGTTGATATTAGTTAGTCATGGTGATTTTTGCCATGCATTAAAGAAAAGCACAGAGATGATTATGGGCCCTCAAGAAGACATTATTTCAGTGGGACTATTACCATCAGAAGGAGCAGAAGACTTTAAGAAAAAATTCTTAGAAGCAGTAGCTGATTTGAAGGAATTTACAGTATTTGCTGATTTAATGGGAGGGACTCCTTGTAATATTGTCTCCCGACTGATTCTAGAAGGAGCTCAATTTGATCTCTATGCAGGAATGAGTATGCCTATGGTAATTGGTTTTTTAAACAGTCAACTTCTGGGAGAAACAGTTGACTACAAAGCTTTCGCTATTGAAAATACTCATAAAGTTAATGATTTACTTGTAAGTTTTGAAGATGATGAAGAAGACTGACCATCTTGCAAGTAAAACAAGAAAAAGCATCTACTGAAGACTTGGCTAAAAACCAAGTCTTTTTAAATGTGAATAGAAAAGTAGTCTCACTTATATTATTCGAAAAAGAAACTGCTTTTTCGAATAATCTTATTTTTAATTTAAAACAAGTAATCATTTTAATTTCAAACCTTCAAAAAAATCTTCTTAAATTCCCTATCAAAAGAGAGTTAAGAAGATTTTTTAGATTGCTTTCTTATGTTCGAGGACAAAAGGCGCGTTCTGCCATTTTTTGAATTTTAATAGTAGAGTTATTCTGGTAGATGACACCATTGATTAGAGCTCCATGGGCATATAAGTTAGGAAGAACACCATATCTTGGTGAGATAACTTGTGAGCTTTCCACTAAGACGGTGAACCCTCCTTGAATGTCAATCTGACAAAGAGCTTGGTCAATCAAAGATTGAATGATTGGGCTGGCCTTAGCAAGATTATCTTGCTTTAGGTGATAACCTGTTGCATTGATGACACTATCAAGGCTTATATCTGAGTCCTTTTTTCTCTTTAGAGAGAATCCCTTTTTTAGGCCTATTATGTCTGAAACGCCTTCAACATCAGTAAGGCGTTTATTGCTAGCCGCTTCTAAGATAATGTGAGCAGACTCAGCTGGCATAGGATTGCGTAAATTCACAATCGCCTTGCTATAACGCTTCTGATAAGCTTGACGATCTGACAGAGTCATCAGCGGCCATAAATCTGTAAACCACTCCGTTACTCTAGAAGCTAGTTGCTGTAAGAAATAAACTTGTCTAGAATATTCCAGAGAAAGACTTATTCCCTTTATTCCTGGTGCTAAGAATTGTTTCCTGGTCTTTTTCCAGTCACTGAAGCCAAGAGCCTGTAGTTCACCAAAAAATAAGGCTTCAAAGCTTGACATGTCAAATCTTTGCTTGTCTCGTCTTAAGGCTTCCTCTAGTTTTTTGTCAGTAAAAAATTGCCAGTCAATAGCTGGTCCATCAATGATACGAACAGTTGGAAAAAAATTGGACCGTGAAAAAGCCATAATAGTAGCTTCAGTATTGAGTAATAGCCATTTGATGACATCTACAGCAGCTAGTCCAGTTCCAATGACACCAACAGTCTTTTTAGCCCAACTTTCTTTAGCCAAATTCTGAATAGGATAAGGGTCTGAGATATAATTTGGACGAGCTTCTAAATGATAAGGGTCACTGACAGGAAGTTCTCCACAGGCAAGATGAAGTTCATCAAAATTCTGTGAGAAGCTTTGTCCCTCAATCTTTAACTGCCAAGTGTGACTTTTAGGAAGATAGACTACTTCTTCTACCCTTTTTTTAATGATAGTAACAGGTAGTTTGCTTATAAGCGTCTTGGCTCTTTCGGACATGTATTTTCCATAGAGGGACCTCGATACATAGCTAACTTGTGTATCGTGACCATTTTTTTGCAACCATTCTTTAAAATCAGCCATATGTCGATAATCAAAAGAAATATCATCGATGGGGGAGTTGATCAAGGCAGATTTATCATCTTTTTGAAAGGGTATGCCTCTACCAAAGTGGTCTGAGTCATCAAAGCAATAAATGTCCAAATGAGCTAATTCCTCTTGTTTTTTATGAGAAATGGCCAGTAAAACTGCTAAACCACTGACACCCATTCCCACAATCCCAATTTTTTTGATAAACAAATTTCTCCTCCTTGCTACTATCATCCAAAAGCTGTAGAACTTGCCTTCAATGACAGTAAACTAGCTCTTTTTATTATATCCTTTTGTTTAGAAAAAGCGAAATTTCTATATCAAAAGAAAGAGATAAAGGCTAATCTTTTTTTGAAAAAAGCGAAGCTGATACTTGCATTTCTGTTGATGAATAAGATATAGTAAGTTTCAATACACAAAACTCTGACTAGTTTAAGAGGTAAGATATGAAAGAGACCTTTAAAGAATTACTGTTTACTGATACGCAAGCTAGTGCCAAAGAACTTCTAGGCATGGAATTATACTTGGAAGATGTAAGAATTGGCAGAATTGTAGAAACAGAAGCTTATTTAGGGGCCCAAGATAGTGCTTGTCATAGTTCACAAGGTAGACGAACCCCTAAAAATGAATCTATGTATTTACCAGCAGGCCATTGGTATGTTTATCAGATTCATGGACACTACATGTTAAATCTAGTCACCCGGGATCAGGATATTCCAGAAGCCGTTTTAATCCGAGCTTTAGAAATAGATAGTGATAATCCCCAAGCTAATGGACCAGGGAAATTGACCCGTCTAGCAAATATCACCAAAGTGTTTGACGGCCAAAACATAGAGAGTAGTCTACTTCAATTGAGAAGAGGACCTAAACCAAAGGATATCGGAAGTCGAGCTAGGATTGGTGTCACCTGTAGGGATTTTTGGAGAGATGTTCCTCTTTGCTTTTATGTGCTAGGAAATAGACATGTCTCCAAGATTAGAAAGAAAGGGTTGCTCCCAGATAAGGAGACCTGGAAAAATACTCTTGGTAAATGATAAATAAGGATTTACTAGGTTGATAATACAATTGAAATTCCCTTCTTTAAGGACTGCCTGATGACTAAAAAATATGATAAACTATAAACAAATAATCTGTTATTACATATTAAAAACTATTGTGGAATAGAGGTAAACAAGAATTGGCAATTTATATTTTATTAGCAATTATCCTGTTTTCAGGATTTTTAACTCATTTGGAGAAAAATAAGAGGTTTAATTTAGTCAAAGCAAGCATGATTGTTGGAATAGAGGTACTTATTGGCTCTTTTCTATTTTTTATAATAATACTATGTATCGTCAATAGCTTTTTAAAACCTATTTTATTAACAGGGGTAGATTCCTTATTTGTACTAGTACTCTTGATTGCAGTGATGAATGGTTTTATACTGTATTGGTTAAACAGGCTAGTTATCCCTAAATTTAAGATTACAGATCAGGTGCAAACACTTTGTGAGTACATTATTCAATGGTCTTTGATATATATAACAGTGTATCAAGTCATGTTTGATAACCTTATTAACTCATTCAAATCATTTAAGCTAAGTAGTTTAGAAACATCCCATTTGAATGTGGCAGACCCAGTTGATTTAGTTCTGGTGGTCTTACCATCATTAATCTCTGTATGGATTGCTATTATCCTGTACAAAGTAAAAAGAGACTCTATCTAAAAGAGAATATGCTTAAATTCCAAAAGATAGCTATAATAGGTATCTCCTTTTTAGACAAAATCCTTATATAAAAAGTAACCACTTGTCACCGGAATAAGTAGGGTCACTTTTATAAAAATTCTTTTCCTATGTTGTAATAGTTAGTGATATATTTTAAGGAGGGAAAGTGAATTATAGAAGGATAGAACACAGATCTTTAGTTGTATCAACAATTGTAAACTTTATTAATACACTTGATGGTATTGTTATTTACATTATTACAGGATTAAATTCACTTTTACTAGATAGTATATTCTCTGTTATAGGTTTTATAGCATCTATAGCAGCTGTTTACATCGCTAAAAATAGTCATAAAAAAACTGAAAAGTTTCCAAATGGCATGTACTTTTTAGAACCATTATTTGGAGTTTTAAAATCCATAGCTACTTTAATGTTACTTATCATAGCATTTTTAGAAAGTAGTTCTGTAGCCTATGCTTATTTTACAAAAGGTGAAGGAGATCCTATTATTAAAGCAGAAAGTAAAGCTAATCTTATTGATGGGTTGATTTCTATTGGTATTGGAGCAACTGTGTTAATGCTTACTTTTGTTAATATAAATAGTAATTTAGGATTTTTACATTATACAGGAGATTTCTTTATTACTGTAGTCTTAGTGATACTATCTATTAAAGAACCTATCGATATCTTAGTTCATTCTTTTAAAGAATTTGCTTATTCTACTGTTCAAAATCAAGATATAAAAGATAGAGTTATGCAAGTTTTTCGAGAAAATTTACATGAATATAAGCATGATTTAGATGTCTTTATTCATAAACAAGGCATACATATTAATGTCAGAGTTTTTGTGATAGATATTGAAAATACGGATACTATTGAAGAACTCGCTGAAGAAAAAGCAAATCTCCTTAACCTTTTACGTAAAGAATTTGAACAAATTAGTTTAGAGTTTACATTTTAAGAGGTAATTTTTTATAGAAGTTATTAGAGTCATTCAGTTGAATGGCTTTTTATATTGTCTAGCATCAGCCATACTTGTTACAATTGAGAAACTATTAACACAAGAAGACTTTCATAAAATACAGCTAGTATATGTAAAAAGAAATAAACAAGCAAAGGTAAGAAATTATAGAGAGAAAATAAGTATTGTCATTACTCTTAAAAGTCAATCCTGTCTTAAGTTTACATTATAGTTTTAGTAATCATTAGTTTAAGAAGGGTAGAAATAATATAACAAGATAATCTTACATGAAGTTTAAACCATAAAAAACGAACAAAAGTTAATTTCTACTTTTGTTCGTTTTTTATTTAGATATCTTAAAATTTAGACGCTGTTTTATCTTAGCCTCTATAAATCTTTTAATTTGGAATTTGTCGTTTTAAGGTATTTTGTTCAAAACTATAAGCAATATTTAGAATTTTCTCATCTTCATTAACTAGACCAAAGAAGGTTGCTCCAGCTGGAGAATCTTTATAAATTCCAAAAGGAACAGTGATTTCTGGTGCCCCTGCTATCGCTGGTAATACAGCCCCCTTATTATCTTTAAAGACAAGGGCATCTAATTTATTTTTACTTATAGTCTTAGTTAAGAGATCTTTGGCCTGCTGAATATTCATCTCCACTTTTTGCTTATCATGCTGTTCAAACTTTAGGGCATCTTCTAAAAGTCCTTGGCCATAGCGCATCCGATTTTTTTTATCTTTTTTATTGAAGCTAACCAGCTCCTTCAAGCTTTTGACAGGTGCCTTGTAGGTTTTAAGATAATGATTTAAGTTTTTTTCAAAATCATTTTGCAAAATAAAGAGGTGACTTAGTGATGATATCTTAATATCTATATCAACTATTTCGGCTCCCATTTTTTCTAATGATGTTTTGAGGTCTTTCCAGAAGTCATCATTAGTTGTTAACTCAGTGATTAAACCAATGCGTTTTCCTTTTATATAATCCTTATCAACAGGTAAGTTCATAGTGTCATAAGAAGCAAGCTTATAGGTAAGGGCAGCATCTGTTACATTCCTAGTTATTGGTCCTGGAGTATCTAAATGATAAGAAATTGGAATTATACCTTCTCCATTAATCTTATCATGACTTGGTTTGAAGCCGACAACGGAGTTTACACTAGCTGGTGAGACGATAGAACCTGATGTTTCTGTACCAATTGTTATGGTTGCTAAATCTGTTGCCGCCGCAACAGCACTACCCGAACTAGAGCCTGAAGGTGATATTTTCAGTGGATTAAAAGGATTATGGGTCTGTCCTTTTTTAGCACTATAGCCAAGGGGATTATGAGTGGACATGTAAAAAGATAGTTCTGATAAATTAGTTTTACCTAGGATAATAGCTCCATTCTCTTTAAGTTTATCAATCAAGGGAGCATTTTGGTCAGGGATAAAGTCTTTCAAAGCAATAGTACCTGCACTGGTTGGCATATCATCTGTATTGATATTCTCTTTGACCAGAATAGGAATTCCTTTTAAAGCTAGATTATCATTACTTAGCTTATCATATTCTCTTGCTTCCTTAATTGCATTGTCATTGACTTCGCTGACTGCGTTGTTACCATTACTTGCTTGGTCAACTTTTTTGATACGAAGTAAGTAATAAGCAACTAAATCCTCATGGGTAATCATTTTTGTTTTTAAATAGTGCTGAATTTCAGCCACTGATTTTTGAGAGATATAGTGTTCCTTAGAATGAACACGCTTAATATCAACATCTGTAAGTTGTTTATCAATTTTATTAATTAATGTTGCATTATTGAAGGACACGCGTTTTTCATTGGCAGGTAAATGCATCTTTATGTAAATAAAAAGTGCAATACCTATGACAGCTATAATGAAAAGAATAGCTAAGATAATTTTCAGGGATCTTGTCATAATTTCTCCTTATTCTTTAGGAAGTAGCTGACACGCTAATAATTTTATTATTTTTGCAATATAATTTTAATTTAAATAATAATGTTTGTCAATTTTATAGTTACTAGTGTATGAATCTTAAGCCCACTATAAAGATTGCATGTTATTTATTTAAAATGCTATTTCTTACTATCTGTGATGATTTTTAAAATATATATGCATTTTTTAGTAGGTTTAATCCTTAAAGTCGTTTCAGCCATAAGCTGGTGCTTTAAAGATGCTATAGCCCATTTTTAATAGCCTGTAAGTAAGTTTTAAACATTTTATAAACTGTTTGACAATTTAGTAATTGAAAAATTTCTAGTATTTGTTGGCATTTTTCTTCAGCATCTGATTGACCCTGTATCATACCAATTATCCCTTCAAAGAAGGAGATACAACTCCTTTCATACAAACAATCATCATTTAACTGATAATTTTTAATTTGTTTTAGAAGCTCTGTTGCCTTGTCATATTCCTTTCTTTGGATAAAAAGAATTAACATATTGACGAACATTCTAATAGACTCATTTCCGTAATATCTTAAAGTATTGTATTTGTCTAGATTTAAAATAACTTTTGAAAAAACAATTTCTATGAAACTGGAGTCAAAAATAAACATACAGTTATTAAATAGTACCGTTTCATAATGACTCCAAGTTTCAATATTAATAAGATAGTTTGATAGATAAATGCGTTCCTTGCAGCAATCTTCGTTAGTCAAGGTAGCTAACAAAACCTTGACTAATGCAAACAGGTTTTTCTCTTTAGTAGAGTTACTATCCTTATAAGATGTAAGAATCCTATTTAACCCTTGTATATCTTTGCATTCAAAGTAATTTTTAGCTGTGTCCATATCAATAAACTCTTGGTAACGTTTAAAGTTGTTGCTGATAAATAACAGTTCATCAACATTTACATTTAAATTATCTAAGATATAAAGTAATTTTTTAGAAGAAATATCCAGATCATTTTTTATAAAGCGATAATAAGTTTGTCTGGTTAAATAATCACCACAAACCTGTTTTATAGGAATGTTTTTTGAATGCCTAATAAATTCAACTGTTTCACCAAGTTCCATTTTTCGCCTTTCTAATTTATGTTACAGATACGTTACCAATGTACCTAATACGTAACAAAGTGTTTGTTTTGTACAGCATTAAATTATCATATAGTTAAAAGATTAGAAGGGAGCAAATACTATGTGGTTGTTATTGCTATTTTTATAATTTTGTACCAAATGATAGTAGATAAGAATGAGAAATTAAAAAATATTCAATATTATATTGATTAGTTTGTTTATATTATCAGTATTTTTAAGTGTCTTGTCAACTGTAAAGGTAAATAATGGGCTAAATTCTAACGAGAATTAGTTTTAGAGCTTTTTCATTTTAGAAGTTTTGAGTCAGTGACTAGATCAAAAGAAAGCGATTTCAAAATAATTAAATCTAATTTGTAGGAAAAACTTTCCTTTGATATAGAAAGTTATTTCTAATTACCTTAAGAAAGAGCAGTAAGATATTAGACTTTCAATATAGAAGTATTGATAAGTTAAAATACAAGCTAAATTTCTTTTGAAATAGTAAGAATTACATAAATTTCAATAAGATTACATTATTTAATTAAGATTTCTAGGGATACAGGCATTATCTATTATCGTTAATTTTGTAAGGGAAGATATGAGCTAGAGTGTATTTTCAAAAAAGGAATACAGTAAGCTAGCTTATGTTTAAGTAAGGGGGTGTGTCTAATGTACTGATAGAAGTGAGGACGTTAGGTTAACTTATTTTTAAGGAGGTATAGAAAATGAACAAAAAGAAATTAGGTATCAGGTTATTAAGTCTTCTAGCATTAGGAGGATTCATTCTTTCTAATCCAGTTTTTGCTGATCAAAACTTTAGTCGTAATGAAAAAGAAGCTAAAGATACTGCCATTACATTTATTGAAAAAACATCAGGCCTTAATGACTCTATTAAGCTAGGTTCTGAAAGAAACGCTCAAGATATTAAACTTAATAAAGTGTCTCTTGGAGATCAAACTACTGAGTCTAATATGTATATCTACAATATATCCACTGGCGGTTTTATCATTGTCTCAGCAGATACACGCTCCCCAGAGATTTTAGGATATTCTCCAAAAGGAACATTTGATGCAGAAGGTAAGGAAAACATTTCTTCCTTTATTAAGAATTATGCAGATGAGATTAAAGAAAATAAAAAAATAAGTGTCACATACAATAATTCCGATAATATTAAACAACCTGCTGTTAGGTCTCTACTAGATGCAAAAGGAATTCATTATAATCAAGGTTATCCCTACAATTTATTGACACCTGTCATAGAAAAAGTAAAAGCAGGAGAAAAATCTCATGTAGGACAACATGCAGCAACAGGGTGTGTTGCTACTGCAACTGCACAGATAATGAAGTATCATAATTATCCTAATAAAGGTGTTAAGGATCACGCTTACACAATGACTAATGAATACTTTAATAATCCTCTTAACTTATGGGCAGCAATTTCTACTAGAGAGTATAACTGGAATAATATTTTACCTGCTTACTCAGGACGAGAAAGTGAGGCTCAAAAAGATGCTATATCAGGGTTAATGGCAGATGTGGGCATCTCAGTAGAAATGAATTATGGACCATCTAGTGGCTCAGCAGGTAGTCCATTTGTTCAAAAAGCCTTAAAGGAAAACTTTGGTTATTCACAAACTGTTCGTCAAATAACTCGAAGTGACTTTAGCAAAGAAGACTGGGAAGGTCAAATTGATAATGAACTTCAACAAAACCAACCGGTATATTACCAAGGTGTAGGTCAAGCAGGTGGACATGCCTTTGTAATAGATGGCTCTGATGGAAGAGGATTCTACCATGTTAACTGGGGCTGGGGTGGATCTTCTGATGGATTCTTTAGATTAGAGGCTCTAAATCCTGCAGCATTAGGAACTGGTGGAGGCGCTGGTGGTTTCAATAATTATCAGAGTGCTGTAATCGGAATCAAACCTTAATATGAATATGGATTTCGTTAGAACAGAAAAGCAAGCACATACAATAGCTAAAAAATTTTGTGAAGAACAATCACAAAGTAGCATAGATGTAGACAAGTTGATTTATCCTCTAGTTGGAGATAATGCAGATGGCGAGTTATATATATATGCTCTGTTTCCTGCAGGCTTTATTATAGTATCAGGTGACACTAGAGCCTACACTATTTTAGGTTATTCTTTTGATAATAACCTTGATCTCAAAAAAGAGAGTGTACGGGATATGGTAGAAAGTTATCAGGAACAAATAAAAACTATTGATTAACCCCTCAGATAGTAAGTTTCTCAAGCCATTCAACCATACTTTTAAAAATAGTTACGCAAATACTCTAAAGCTGATAGTTACCTATCTAGAGGATATTGTTTACAAAAAAAGCCACTCACTTTTACAAGCAGTAGTTACAACCTACTAGTCTTGCTTCAAAAAGCTTTCTTAGTAAAGGACTGAGTCTTCTGAGACCCGACTCGGTCCTTTTGCTATTTCTTTAATATACAAAAAATAAGATTAAAATAAGAACCTCAACACTTTTACTATCCAAATTAAATAGAAATTGTGTAAGTAAATACAAATTCCCCTGACAGCGATGTCAGGGAATTTTAGATAGTATGGTAAGAATAAGGTAGAATAACATTCTAATAGGCTAATAGGGTAAGTGTCTGTTTAATGTAACAAGACTACCTATGGGGACGGTTAACATAGGATGGGTATGACTACAATCAAATTTAGCTAAAACAGGAAAGGAAACATTCCCCATAACTTCTTCTAGTATTTGATAGGTTTTTTTATTTGTACCAAGATCATCAAATCCTTCATGTTTTCCTAAAATTAATCCACCAAGTCGATTAAATACACCACTTATTTTTAAAAGTGCAAAGCTTCTTTTAATAATAGCAGGATTTTTCATAGAATCTTCTATTAATAAAATATCACCAGTTTTTGTTTCTGACATATATTCAGTGCCCAGATTCCAGTCATTGTATTTAAATTACCAGCAATAAGTCTTCCAGTCACTTTTCCAGGATTTACAGTTATTAAAGTATTGTTCAATGTTACCTTAGCCCGATCTTGTGTTTCCCAATCAATCCTTTCTTCTGTCCAATAACTTGGAGTAGGCAATAAGGAAGGGGTTGGGGATTAATTAAAATATCTGAAAAGTAATCAGATGTTGCATTAACTAAGGGAGGAAACTCTCCAAAAGATGCTACCATAGTAGATGTTCAGTCCGGTTTTAGCGTAAATAGCAAATAGTATTGCTGTAATATCTGAATAGTCAATGATAATTTTGGGCTGCTGTTTTAAATAATCGTAATCAATATATGGTAAGAGAGAGTTGGAATTTACTCCACCAATTGTAGCCATAATACATTTTATGTTGGAATCATAGATAAGTTCATTTAATTCTTGACTTCTTTGTTCGATAGTGCCAGAACGGTAATGGCCACTCTTACCAGTTAGCTTACCTTCTTTAATATTAAAACCTTTATCAAGCCAAAACTTTTTAGCTCGTTCATAACGCTTTTTACCAAATTCAGTTGCAGGGGAGGACGATGAAAAAATACCTATTGTATCTCCAATTTTTAGATTTTGAATTTTCATACCATATCTCCTTACTAATTTGTCAAGCTTACTTATCACTATTGTATACTAAGTTAATAATAATTTAAACTAAGTTCCAATCTATCATTTATAATTCTTTCAAGCAATAAGTGAATAAGAACTAGTATATAAACTCTCTTAAGAAATTTAATTATATGAGAATATGTTAATATATATTAATGAAATTAAAAAACTTATGTTATGAATAGGAGGTTTTTCCATGAGAAAGACGATTACATTAATTTTAGTAGGCGCTTCATTATCTTTGCTTTTATTAAACACTGTACAGGCACAAGAAGAAGGGACTTCAACTTTAATAACTGATACGCAAATAGATCCTAAGAGTAAGACTGCCGCAAGGTATGTTCCAACTTATTCAAACTATTGTTCTGCTGTGATGATAACAAGTAAAGTTGGCTTAACTGCTAGGCATTGTGTGGGGAATCAGAATAAGGAAGGATATATAGGTGCTGTTTATCCTGGGCAATCTGGGTTACAGACACCATTTGGTATGATGAATATTAGTTCATATATTCCGGATAATGCTGAAGACATAGCAGTTATAAAAGGGACAGATAGCGATATGAGCTCTGATTATAGGAAGTATTTAAAAGATATTACTACTGATATAAGTTCGTTTTCACTAGAAGATTTAAAAATGTTAAAGGGGAAAAGAGTATATTCTTATGGTTACCCTGATAGAAGTTTGACTGGGTATAAACAATATAAAAGTAGAGGTATTATTACAAATTACAATCCAATAACTCGTCAGATATCAGCCAATATGCCATCTAGGCCTGGACAATCTGGCTCAGGAGTTTTCTTAGAAGAAGGAGATAAATTCCTAGGAGTTTTACAGGGTCAATCTAAAAATGAGAGTATAGTAACACCGATAGATAAAAGGTTAGCTGATTGGATTAATAAAAATAAATAATAAAGAAGCTACTTATTTAAACGATACTTAATTAATGTGTTAAAAAGTTATATATTTTTATAGCCTATTAGACAATTGTTTAAACTAATTGTTGATATCTGAATGGATTATTCTTAATCAAGCCACGATAGCTTGTGCAGATTTTTTCAAGAAAAAGATTAAGAAGTTTGTGTTTTTAATCTTTTCTAGTTTACTTGGGGTACTTTGTGTTAGAATAGTTACTAACCTATAAACATGGATTTTCTTTGCCTGATAGAGAGGAAGTAGGTTTTATGATAGCCAATTATATCAATTCATTTACCTCTGTTTTCCGTAATAATTTACGAAAATTAGTACCCTTAGCTTTAGTCTATTCTTGGTTAGAGCTGAGCCAAGATATTTTTTTATCCCCTAATTCTTTTTTGGCAGAAACTAGTAATGTGACATTTTATTCTCAAAAATGGATGCATCTTTTGTCACGTCAATTAACTGAACTATCAAAACTTGTCATGATGATTATGACAGGCTACTTTATCTATGGTATCTTATCTGATTATTTAAGCTCAAAGGAGCATGAGGTATCGCGCTTACCTTGGTTTGTATTTTTTTTGATCTGGATTCTCTATACAAGGAGTAATAATTTTAATAATTATTTTGCTCAAACTCCTTTTTGGTTACTGCTTGGGCTCCTGGGACTTGTTCTTATTGTGATAAGGCTGGTTATTAAGCATCTTACTCCAAATCAAAAATTTATTTTAATTCTTTTAACTACCTATCTTACTTATAGTCTGGGTAATTTCTTAGCTGCACATCTAACTTCTAGTCCGGATTTACTGGTTCAAACAGCAACATTGTCACTTTTAGGAATGGGTCCGACTCATTTGACAATGATATTTGCCTGGACAAGCCTAGCTATTTTTTTGCAAAATTTTGGCTTTTTGGTTCCCTTTATCTTGCAGACGCCGTCACTTGACCTTTCTACAACGACAGATAATTTAAACGCAACGCTCACAGAGCATGTGACGACTATTCCTCACTTGTTTACATTTTATACCTTGCGTGATAGCTTTGCGATGCTTGGGGGCTTAGGAATGATTTTGCCACTTCTGATTGCTGTTTTGATCGAAAGTAAGAAATTAAACAAGTCTTATCATTTCAAGCTATCTTTAATCTGTTTAGTTCCCGTTTTATGTGATCAACAGCTAGCCTTCTTATTAGGTCTACCCATTATATTAGAGCCAGTTTTGCTGATACCAATGATTCTAGTTAGCCTTGGTGCGGAAGCTATAGGCGCCTTATTTTTATGGTTGAAGTGGTTACATCCAGCAGTTTATAGTGTTCCTGTGGGAACTCCTAATCTGTTAATGGGTTTTTTAGCCAGCAATGGTGATTGGCGTTATTTTATTGTTATTGGTATTATTTTAGTAGTTTCAGTCTTGATCTATTTGCCTTTTATCAAAAGGGCATTCCAGAGGGAGGCCTTATATGATTAAAAAGAGATACTGGTTTCTTTTTGGACTGACACTTATTGCTTTTATTTTCTTAAGTATTTTAGGAAAAAACTATGTTAATAAAGTAAGTAATCAACAAAAAGCCCTTGTGCGCTCTCAAATGGAGCCAAGTATCTTTGTTCCAGGTTCTAGTGCGACGAAAGAACGTTTTAATGACATGTTGTCTGCTCTAAACAGTGTTCACAGAAAATACAGTATTTTAAAAGTGGTTGTTTCTAAAACAGACAAATTGATTTATAGTGGTAATATTACAAGTAACGATAATCATCCATTTATTGTCATTGCCTTTGAAAATAATCAAGATGGGTACGATAATATCAAAAAACAAGCTAAGTGGTTAAGTCTAGCTATGACGGATCTACAAAAGCAGTATCATTTTAAACGATTTAATGCTATAGGACATTCAAATGGTGGCTTGAATTGGACTCTCTTTTTAGAGAAATATTATTCTTCAGAAAATTTTCACATCGAAAAATTAATAACAATTGGGACACCCTATAATTTTGAAGAAAGTAATCCATCCAATAGAACGCAAATGTTAAAAGACTTAATTGATGATCATGAAGCCATTCCTAGTAGCTTGTTAGTCTACAATTTAGCGGGAACAGACTCATATGAAGATGATAAAATTGTTCCCTTTGCAAGTGTTGAGACAGGCAAATTCATTTTCCAGAAGGTTGTTAAACATTATACACAAGTAACTGTAACAGGTATTGATGCTAGTCATTCAGACCTACCTAGTAACCCAGAAGTTATTCAGTATGTAGCTGAAAAAATCTTAAGTGTAGGAAGACCCAAATAAAGGTGAAACTCATATTTTGAAGTTGCTTATTTTGTTCCCTAGGATATAATGCTAAAAGAAAAGGGCAGTTGCAAGTACAACTCCCCAACAGAACCTTTTAAGACGATAGCTGTTGTTTGATTATTTAAAAATAACCCAAATAACCCTTAATATGTATCCAGAATCCTGGACACATACTTATAAACTAGGCGGAACCCATGGATGTTATCCTGTATTGTACAGGAGGCATCCATTTTGTTTTTACCTGAATTCTTTTGTTATTATAATAATCTATATATTCCTCAAGAGCTCTTGAGAATTCCTCAAATGAAGAATAGTCTTTCTCATAGCCATAATACATCTCATTTTTTAACCTTCCAAAAAATGTCTCCATTATACAATTATCATAACAGTTTCCTTTCTGCGACATAGACTGGATAATACCATGTTTGTGTAATGTATTTCTAAAATAGGGATGTTGATACTGCCAGCCTTGATCAGTATGAAATATAAGACCTTCTATTGAAGGGAACTTATTGAAAGCTCTACTGAGAATTCTTCTTATCTGTTCCAGATTAGGACTCATAGATAATCATATGATATGATCTCATTTGTATTCATGTCTAAAACCGGCGATATATAACACTTTCCCCATGAAAAATTGAACTGAGATACATCTGTAGTCCATTGTTGTAAAGGCGCAGTTGTGTTAAAGTTTCTAGCAATTATATTGTCGGCAATTTTTCCTACCTCTCCTTTATATGAATGATATTTTTCCTTCGGACGTTTGCCTATTAATCCTTCTTCATGCATGAGACGTTGAACTCTCTTATGGTTCACTTTGTATCCACGGTTAATCAGTTCTTGATAGACTCGTCTAACACCATATCTACACTTGTTTGACTCAAAAATACTTTTAAGTAAATCTTCGTTTCTTAAAGCAACGACATCTCTCTTGCCAATCTCAAAATAATAGGTTGATTTAGCTAGATTTACTGCTTTGAGAAGATATTTTAAATAAGCAATTATTTTAAGTGAAGATAATTTAAAGTTATAATTTAGTTATTTTTATTGTTTAGAATACATCTTATAAATAGGAGGTATTAAAATGACGAATATTATTGAAACAAAAGATTTAACAAAAATCTATAGAAAACAGATCGTTTTGGATAAAGTATCTATAAATGTCGAAAAGGGTACAGTTTATGGTTTACTGGGACCGAATGGAGCAGGAAAGTCAACTCTGTTAAAACTTATTACTAAAGTCATTCAACCTAATTCAGGAGAAATACTATTTGAAGGAAATAAACTAAAAGGTAATGATTTAAGGAAGGTGGGAGCTATTATTGAGAATCCCGCTATCTACCCAAACTTAACAGCAACCGAAAACTTAGAAGTATTAACAACATTATTGAATATAGATAAGACAAGAATCAATGAGGTTTTAAATATTGTTACTCTTCAAAACACGGGAAATAAAAGAGCAAAGGAATTCTCCCTTGGGATGAAGCAAAGGCTTGGGATTGCAATGGCTCTTATTAATAGTCCTAAATTATTAATTCTTGATGAACCTACTAATGGTTTAGATCCAATAGGTATACAGGAGTTGAGAAAATTGATTAGGAAATTTGCAGATCAAGGGATAACAATTATTCTATCAAGTCATATTTTAAGTGAAGTCCAACAAGTGGCTGATAAAGTCGGAATAATCAATAAAGGACGATTCTGTTATGAAGGGCCCAATGATATGAAGGAATCTCATTTAGAAGACTTATTTATGGAAATCATAAAAAGGGAAGGAGTATAAAATGTTTGATGAAATCAAATCAGAAATTATTAAAGAAAAGCGTTCGGCTAATATTAAATTAATGATGTTAGTACCCCCGATTTTTATTATCTTCAATATTATTATGGGGATGTTAATGGGGAAAAGCCCAGAAGGGAAAAGCTATTTGATGGCTACAGCTTTTAATTGGTACCCAATTATGGTTTTACCTATTATATTAAGTTTACTAGTCATAAATATTAATAATAAAGAGAAAAGTTACCATTATATTTTTCAACGTAGTTTAGGACTAAATGAACAAAAAATGTTTATAGCGAAAAATATAGTTGTCATTATAGAGTTGTTCATTATCTTGGTAATTTCTTCATTATTAATTTTTTTCTTTGGAACTACTATTTTACACGAAGAGATATATTTTAATAATATAATTTTAGCGACTTTGATTCTATTTATTGGAAGTCTACCTGTAATTGGAATATCATTCATTATCAATAGACTTATTGGAAAGAAATTTTTTCTTCTGCTTATAAATTTTCTTTTAACCTTTCCCTCAGCAATCCTAGCAGTAAATAAAGCATGGGTATTCTTTCCTTGGTCCTATAATTTACGTATATTGACACCAATTATAAAAGTTCATCCAAATGGAACATTTTTAGAAAAAGGCTCTCCATTTTTGGATATGAATAGTGTTAATATTGGTATAGCTCTAAGTATAGGAGTTTATATTATGTCAGTAGTTATTCTGCTTATTTTTAAAAGGAGCAAGGCTTATGATTAAAAGTATTTATTCTCAGTGGCTTAGAACAAAAAGGATGCCTATAAGAAGTTTTTTATTAATTTGTCCAATTACTTTTACCTTTATTTTTTGTAGCTATTTATCAGTTGGAAATGTTCTTAAAGGAGTTGAAGTATTTTCATTTTTTGGACTGTTTATTATTGTAGCAACGTTTGCAGTTAGCTTTTTTGTTCCGATGTTATATGAGGCTGATAAAGCTGCTTGTTACTACGCGAATGAATTAAGAGTAGGAATAAGCAGAAGGTTAATATTTCTTAGTAAATTTTTTTTGATGCTATTAATTGTAATAAGTATTGAAATTATAGCTATTACTTTATTTGTAACGTTTTTGATGGTTTTTAGTTCTGTTCAAATTAGTTTGACTCAATTTATAACATTCTTTTTTTTAACTAATATATCATTATGTCCAATGATTATTTGCTATCAATTTATTACCTTAAAATATAACTATACAGGTAGCATACTAATTGGTTGTTTTACTACTTTGGCATCTATTCTACTAGGGACAACAGACTTAGGTATTATTATTTGGAGATATTTACCTTTTGTTTGGTCCGTAAAATTAGCATTAGATTATGGAAAAGGTCAAAGTGGTACAGAGATAATAATGCTTTATTCATTATTATCTATTCTACTAACATTAGTTTTACTTTATGTTGCTACAGAATGGTATAATAAGTGGGAAGGAATCAATTATTTGGAGGAATAATATGAAGATATTAGTAATTGATGATGATATTGACTTATTGAAAATGATTGAAACCATACTATATAAGAGTTATCTCGTTGATACATTATTGATACCTAGCAATATTGATCCAAATAAACTAAAAGAATATGACTTGATTATTTTAGATATTATGATGCCAGAAATTAGTGGTTTTGATTTTCTAAAAAAATATAGAAATTATGTAGATGCCCCCATATTACTATTAACGGCAAAAGATTTTGAAAAAGATAAAGTTGAAGGTTTTGCATTGGGTGCTGATGACTACATAACCAAACCGTTTTCAATCAATGAACTTAGGGCAAGAGTAGATGCCCATATAAGAAGAGAACATCGTGAAAAACATGTTCGTATCATTGACTCTATGGTTTCTTGTGATATTCTATCCAGACAATTATTTTGTTTTGATAGTGAAGTTAAACTTACATCAAGTGAATACGATATTTGTGAGTTATTACTTAAAAATAAAGGACAGGTTTTTTCGAAAGAAAAAATTTATATGAAACTATATGGTTATGATGGAAACGGCAATAGTAATACATCCATAACCGAGAGAATTAAATTAATTAGAAAAAAATTTATAAGTTTGGGAATAAATCCAATAAAAACAATTTGGGGAGTAGGTTATAAGTGGGAAATAGAAAAGGTTTAAAATATTTAATAGCTAAGTTTTCTATTTATGAATTAATTTACACATTTTTCATTATTGTATTCGCTTATTTACTGCTTAATAACCTTATATATAATAAGATATTATACCCTGCTAACTATTCAGAAAAAAACTCTATTAAAATTGAGAAGAAATTTAAACAATATAAGTTGAAACTTGATGATATACCATATTATTATGATTATACATTCATTGAAGATAATAGAGTGATTAAATCAACCATCGACAAAAAGTATAAAAATTTAGAGAAAAGTGCTAAAAAGAATGGTGAATCAAGAACCAATGACATAATTGGTAATAAAATTTTTAGATATTTTTCAACAGGGAATCAAGAACTTATTCTTAGTTATAGAATGACAGTAATTCCAGCCTCCGAGAAGATATATAATGTCGTTGGAAACTTTGAAATATTCTACTTATTCCTTCTATTAGTCATATGGATAATAGGTTTTATAATTATTATCAGTAGATTTTACAATTTATTAATTAGAGAAATAAAAAAAATTTCATCTGCCAACTCATATATACAAGAGATGAAATTGGATTTTCCTAGAGAAAAATCTAGATACAAAGAAATAAATAATGTGTTGAAGTCTTTAGATAGACTAGCAAAAAGTTTAAAGGAATCATTACAAAATCAGTGGGAGATGCAAGAAAGACAAAAAGATTTAATCGATTCTGTCACACATGATGTTCGTACTCCTATTACTCTAATAAAAGGAAATATTGAACTTTTTAAGGAAGAAACCAATTACCATTCTAATGAATATATTCTGCAACTAGAGAGTGGAGTAAATAGGCTTGAAAAATATATTGATAAATTAAGTCAATTCTCTGAAAACACTAAAGCTGAGAAACAAAAGTTAGATGATACTATTCTAGATTATTGGATTTCGATAGTTAACAATATTTGTTTAGCCTATAATAGACAACTTTACATTTTTAATAAAGACATAAGTAACATTCAACTAGATAAAGAAGAGATTTCAGTGGCCCTACAAAATGTTATTGTTAATGCAGTTGAGAATTCACAAGAAAGAACAAAAATTACAGCTTCATTTTCTGATTTTAAGGACAAATACATAATTACTATTTCTGATGAAGGACCTGGTTTTGATGATAATATTTTGGCGAGTGCAACACAAAAATATGTAACATGTAAAAATAATGATTGTTCAGTAAATGGAGTAGGGTTGTACATTGTAAAAAATATCGTTGAACAAAATAATGGAAGATTAAGTATTAATAATATAAATGAAAGTTTGAAGACAGGTGCTGTTGTTGAAATGATTTTCCAAAAATAATATGAATCCTCTTTATACAAGAAAAAGCCTTTGGGAAAAGGCTTTTTCTTGTATAGTTTAATGCCCCTACGGGTAAAATAAAAGATCGTTAATAAAGTGCGAAAAGTTATGATAGGAGGCACTTAGAACCTTTTTTAATTGTTTACTGGTGTTACAGTATCTAAAAATAAAATTTTGGTGGGCAAATAGTAATAACGTCTATCGAAAATTTATTTATAATTCATCACGATACCTATAATTATATAAATTAATCTAAGTTATGAAATAAAAAAGAAAGCATAGACTTTAAAATTTTATTATAATGAAATGAGGTATATTCATTACTTGATATAGAAGCTAACTATTTAAGTTGATATAAGAAAAACAGAGGTTTGTTTGATTATGAAAAAACGTATATGGTATTTGCTAATAGTAATTATACTAATCTTAGGAGAGGGCTAGTGATGAAAAATCTTTTTGCAGATTCTGAAGCATCCTCAAAAAAACGGGAACAAGATAGAATCGTAAATTATATAAAACAACATGTTGAATTAACGAATGGTGAACAAATAAAAAAGTTGAGTTTATCGAGTTTGAAAAAATGAGATGACGGGTTTTTGGAGAATATCTACAAAAATTAATGACAGCAAAAAAGTTTCGTTTGAAGAATCTAAAATAGGTGGAGAACTAGAATTATCGAATTATTCACCAAAGTATTTTCAAATAGTAAGTGAAATAAGTGAAAAAAACAGTAATGACATTTCAACAATCTATTATGGGGAGAAATAATGGTTTCTGAGAAAGATTATAATAAACTCTCTAGAGATATATATAGTGTAGATAATAAAAAGGAATAACATCCTATCGTATCAGGGGATATTGTAGGTAATAATAAATTTATTGTTATTGAACCACCTTGAGATAATACATCAAATGGTATGCAAGCAATGGTAGTTGCTCCAATAAAAAAAGGTACAAAAGCTGAGCCTGATACAAGTGAGATAGTGATTGCTTATGCAGGTAACTAATTCAGGTGATCGATTAGATAGAAATACAGATGTTGAAATGGCGGCTGGTGGGGATACCTATTTACTAGCCGACCCTACAACAAAGACTTTTAGGAAGTCTCAGGGAAAATCCGCTCTAGAATATGCTGAAAAAATATCACATAAATATCCTAATTCAGAAATTACTACAACTGGCCACTCCTTGGGAGAATCAGAGGCTTTATATGTTGCATTACAACTGGTATGGTACTTTCCGTAGCACGAACAACAGTAAAAATTTTTCATATTAGTAAGTTGAAGCAAAAAGTGACACAAGGAGGATTAAGTTCCAACGAACAAATCTTCTTGGATGCTGAACAGGCTACAGTTATTGCAAGTGGTCTAGTATCAACTGCTGAAACTGCTTTAGAAGAGATTAAATCATCCGCAAAAACAGCTGTAGAAGAAGCTGAAGAACTTTGGAACACCACTAAATCAATGCCGTTTAGGGTGATAGAGTTAACTGAAGCAGAACTGGCAGAAGCTTTTGCAGAAGGTGGTGTCATTTATGATAGTATAGTTATGAAAACAGATAGTCATTTTTACAAGAAAGTCACAAAGGCAGAAGAATTAGTAACCACTTATACAACTCTTAAGAGTGATATTCAATCTGGTGTTGAAACTATGTTGTCTAAGGATAGTGAACTAGCTGGGGATTTCAAAGCATGGGAAAATTAGATTCTAAAGATGATAAACTCATGACTAGTCAAAGGGAGTTAGAAAAGTTGGAAGATGATTATCATCATAAAATCATGGTTATCTCAGATAAATTCTTTGAACTAGAAGTTAAACGTTCTGAATTTAAAATGATGCTTCAGGATACTTACGAAGCAACTAGTCATAATCTACGCCAAGATGATGTACTTAATGAAGAAGCTTTTATGACTATGAATCACATTATTGATTCCTTTCAAAGTGATTTCGATACGGAATATGCTAAAGAGCATAGTAGATTAACAGCCTTAGAAGAAGCAACTAATCAAGAGTACTACAAAAAGCGACAAGTACTTGAGAGTAAGATAGATCAACTGATGTCAGAAAGGAGAGACAATGGGAATTGCTAGTGATTATATTTTTTCAGAAGCCTCGGATTATATCACTGGCAAAAAAGATATCAAGGCTCTTAAAAAGAAACTTTATAAAATGCTAGTGACAGATGTCTATGCGCCACAAATAAAAAGTAAGCGAAGAAGCATTGCTTCTACTTATGATGAAGAGATAACGACTACTGCAACTAACGCAAAAGCCAGTATAACATCCATATCAGGACAAATAGACACAGCTATCAAAGGACAATTTAGAACCAAAGTTGAAACTGTGCTTGAAACAAACAATACAAAATATGATGCGATTTAAGAAACATATTTAAAAAAGATAATTTAAAATGGTTAGGGCTAAACAGCTTAGCTCTTTTTAATAACCAAAACTTACATTTTTTAGGGACAAATGAAATTCCTCTTTAGATATGCAAAAAAGCCTTATTTTAAAGGCTTTTTCTCGTTTTCGCACTATGCCCCCTACAAGTAACAAAAGGACTTTAAAGTTAATTAATAAATAAAAATATCTAGTAGTATCAAGGGATTTATCGATTTTTGTTTTAAAAAAGTTAAAGCTATTTCTTGTTTCTAGAACAAATCTAGAACAAAAGTATTTTTTATAGAATTTTTAAAATAGTTAGTTATTGTATAAAAAATATTTACAAATTACTATGATAGGATATAAGTCAGATTACCTTAATGCAAAAATAAAGGATTAGTATGAGCCTGCTATTAGACTAGTTTTTTATTTTATTATAACATTAGATTATTTTTGAAAAATAGATAGACAAAAAATTTCTTTAGTAGTACAATGAAAGCGCAAACAATTTATTTAGGGATAGAAAGGGGGTTCTTTTATAAAATATATATTTCCTAAATAAAGCAATAATTCATTATCAATCAAAGGGAGAAATTTATGAAAAGTATAAAATATTTTACTGTTTTATTAGGAACCTTGTTAATAGTATTAGCTCATACAGCTCCATCAATTGCATATGCAAGTGAAGTGAATAATACAGTTACTCAATAAGTAACGAATGAAAATAACGTTATTACCCATGATTTTATTGATGGTAATGGAACTATTACTAAAACTATTATAGAAGATCAGAATAGTAACAAAATAACAGAAATATATTCCGATGAAAAATTTGTATATTTAAAAGTAACTGCTGAGGGAAATACAGAAACTCAGGTTTTTTCTAAAGAATATATTGTGGATCCACCTATTAGAGTGAAGAGAGCTACTGAGATGATAGGAGGTTGGTATCCAATAGCACCTTGGGAATATACTGGAATTGCTGTTGGTAAAAATGTTTTTGCTGCTTTGACTAATGTTGGGGTAGGAGCTATGGCAAGTGCCGTTGCTGCTGCATTTGGAATTACAAAATATGCTGCTTCTTTTCTATTATCTTATATGGGAGCTTCTTACGCTTCAACAGGTAGTGCTTTAGCAAATATTTTAGATGCAAACGGGAACGGCTGGATTGGTTTATATAAACGTGCTGCAGCTAGGTATCCTAATGGACCAGTGGAAGTGTACCTTCATAAAACACTCTAGGAGTATGAAATGAAAAATTATAAATTGTTACAAGCGTATTGTTTTGTAGTAGCAATATTATTTCTAGGTACATCATTCTACATTTTTGGTTCCCAACATACTTTTAAATTAAATTGGTTTGTGTTACTTATAATTAGCATTTTGTATTTTAATTCTGAGAAAATTTCTAACATACTTAATATTAAAATATTTTATATTTTATTGCTAATATTAAGTTATATCTTAAGTAAATTTTTTGACAAAGAATTTTTTAAAATAAATATTAATTTAATGGTTGCTATCATAATTTTTTTAATCTTTCTAATTTCTTTTATTGCTATTTATTGTCTTAAAAAAAGAGAATAAACGACTAGGAAAATCAAGTTGTTTCAGACTGAAGACAAAGTCCTTAGAAAATAAATTCTAAGGACTCTTTTGCTGACTTCAGGAGTATAATAAAAGAAAAATCCTGTGAGATATCACTATGCTTCATTGGGAAATACGACTTTCTTTTTTGTTTGCGTTGTATTGCATTTAGTTATACAAAGATGATTTGAGGTGATATAATGTCAACAGTAGCAGTAAGAGTTGATGATCAATTAAAAGATGATGCTACAGAACTTTTTCAATCCTTAGGGTTGGATATGAGTACAGCAGTAAAAATGTTCTTGATACAATCGGTTAAAACTCAAAGTATTCCTTTTGAGATAAGGAATAAGTCATCTATTAAAGCAAATAATCCAGATAGTTTAACTACTAAGTATGAAAAGGAGCTCTAAGTATGAAAAAGAAATTATTAGGATTAATTGTTTTAGCATTATCAGTAATATTTTTGGTTGCATGTTCAAATAACTCTTTAAATGGAAAATATTATAAAGTATATGATGGTGAAAAAACATTAGTATTGGAAATTAAAGGTGATTCAGGAATTTATCATAATGATGGAAACTTTGAAGTAAGTAATATTGATACTAAAAATAAAAGTTTTGTACTCGGGGGTAATTCTACTAAATATACTATTTTATATGATATAAAAGATGATGGCAAGTTGAATGTTGATTTAGGAAATTTTTATAATAATGCATCTGGTAAGGAGACATATTACAAAGAAGGTAGTAAAGCTTTAAAAGATGCTTTAAAAAATAAAGACTAGATAATAATTTCTAGTCTTTTTATGTTGTCATCAATAATAGTTTAATTTTTGCTATTTCTTTTGCTTGTTTATCAGTAATAGTGTTTGAGTTCCAAGCATACCAAAGAGTCATGCCTTTATTATAATAAGCCCAAATTTTTATATTTGGAAACTTTTGTTTTATTTTATTTTGAATTTTTATATCAGCTAGATTGGGAATCTGAACATTTGATACAAAATTTGACTTTGAGATATAGTAAGAAAATTGTAGAATTGGATCAATATTGAGATTTATATAATTAGTTTCAATATAATCTTTAAATTTCTCTATTTCTAATCTGATATTTTCTTCATTTGTACGTGTAAGATATTGTAAACATATAGTTTCTAAATAAGACTTTGGAGCATCTGAATAGTAATTAAGCCATTCAATTAATCTTATATTTAATGCTTCTGCAGAGACATTTAATAGTTTAAAAATATCTTGGAAATGTTTTTTTTTGTAGTAAATAAAATCAATAAGTAAAATATCTGGCATTAAAATACTAGCTGAAAAAATATCTGCTTCGATTTCGACTTGATTCTTATTATCTTTAGATTCTAAAAAAATATTGCCCTTATGTTTAAGAAGAATATGACCTAATTCATGACATTTTGTAAAATTTTGTCTAGATATTGGATTTACTTTTTCATAATGAAGTGAAGTACCTTTTGAATTGGTGATAGTCATTCCCGAAATATTGGACTTAGTAAAATGTAAAGGTGAAATTTTGATTTTTTTAAAATTGATAATATAATCAAGAAATTCTGAAATATTGTAATTATTGAAATTTGAGTTTGTACATTTTAAGTAGTTGTAGGTGTATTTATTTGCAGTAGTCCAAATATTATTATAATTCATTTATTCTTCAAATAATTTATCTCGTTCTTTTAGAAACTAATAATAGGGGGGTAATATAGGACACACTCCTTAGAACCCTTATTTGTAGGGAACCTAGGGAATTGCAAAAAAGACACAAAGTGAGGAAATAAGGTTTGATAGAAAAAAATCAGATTACAGGGCAAGAAATGAAACAGATACGTAAGGAACTTGATTTTAATCAAAAACAAATGTCAGGATTACTTGATATAAAGCTTAGCACATATAAAATGTATGAACAAGAAAAAAGGAAACTTCCTAAGGAGGTAATTGAGCGTTTTTTTATGATTATGTCTCGTCGTTCAGGTCATTCTTTAGAAGGTTCTATCGACTGGTTAAAAATAAGGTTTAAAACTCTTGATTATGAATCAATAATAAAAGAAGTTATGAAGATGAAGGTATCTGATTTTTATGATAGTGATAAAACATTTTATGGTTATCAAGATATGATTACTTTTGGGAATATTCGTATTTTATTTTCGCATGATATTGAAAAAATAAATGAAGGAACATTGGTTGAATTTACAGGTCTTGGCTGTCGTGAATTTGAATCTATTTTATTAGAACAAAAAAGGGAGTGGTGGGAATTTTTTCAATCGGTATTTGAATATGCAGAAAATCATAGAAATTTTCTAGAGTTAGAAGATTTTCTAGCTTTTAATCGTTTTGATATTGCTTTAGATGAATTATATAAAGAAGATGGTTCAAATGTAGATCTACATGACTTAAGAAAACGGATTAGTGCAGGAAAGATAAAAGTAAATATTGTCGATAACATTTTATTTGATGAAGGTCTTAAACGAGTTAAAGGAGTATTTGTTAATAGTGGTTTAACTATTTATTTAGGTAGTCGTCAATCAGATGTTTTTATCAGATTTTATGAAAAAGATTTGGAACAGTCTTTAGCATTGAAGGTAGTACCTGAATATATTCATGAAGTATTAGGTCTGAAAAATCGTTATGAAATTGAACTGCATGCTAAAAAAGCTTTTCAAGCTGTATATGATTATATGCTGGGTGAAGATTTAGCAGTAATGGGTTGTAGGATTTTGATTAATTATTTAGATGTTTACAATTGGGATGACAGTTTAGATTTAAAATGGCAGTCTTTAGTTGGTTTGTATGGCGGTTATAAATTTGTAACTAAACCAAGAAGATATGATTATTCACGTTCTAAAAAATGGATTTCACGTTCTGCTGGTGGGACATTACTTCTTATGAAATTTGAATCTGTATTAGAAAAAAGGGATTTGGTTAGTGATGTCCTTGAAGAAGCAGTATTCAATGAAAAACAGGAAAAAGTAGCACGTATGATGGCAGAAAAAAAGAAATTGAATTATGAGGAGGTGTTAGATATTGCTAAAGGATATTAAGAATAAAAACGGTATGTTTTATCGTGATCTCCCTGATTATTTTCAAGAGTATCATTTGGAATTTAAGAATTTTGAGGATATTAAAGAATTGATTGATTATTGGGGATTGATTTATAGAGGAGAGCCTAAAGTTGATAATCGTCAGTTAATTGATTTTATGAGAAAACGAAAAGTTAGTGAAAAACAAAAAGCAGAAAGGATATTGATTAAACAAGATCGTATTAAATTAAGAAGTAAAGAATTTAATGCTTTAGAGATACGAAAAATAAAAGATATGTCTTTGGAATTGAAGTTAATTGCTCAAATACTTTATAGAGCAAAATTATGTGAGATAGTGATTTGAGGAGGTATTCATGGGTAAATTTTTAGTGGTAAATGACTTTGATCTAACAGAAATTGGTTCTAAGTTTGAATTGGAAGAGGTTAGAGATAATGTTGACAAAGTAACAGGAGAAATTATAGGTCATTATTATGATGTTAAGGTCTTAGATGGTAAGTTTAAGAAAAAACATTTAACAGTACGTGTAGATGGGTATAATCGTTCAATTACTAATGAAATGATAGTTAATTGTAATCAATTGATAGTTAATTTTGAGGATATGAAAGTTTCTTCTGTTCAGCCTAGAAGATTAGAAGGATTACGTGTTTTTTATGTTGCTTCTAAGGTGAATATAGTTGAGGTGGTTCATGATGATTAGAAGTCCAACTTATTATAGAAGAGTTGATGATAAAAGTAATGATATTTTTCAAAAGGTTAATATCTTAATATTATTTAAACATGCTCTTAGATTTTATGTTAAAATAAAATAAAAACGGAGAAGAACGATGGTTGAAAACTCTATAAAAAAAATGGAAATTAGAGATTTAGATATTGCAGATTCTTTTTTTGATTCATTGCGAAGTGATTATGCTGGATTTGACAGTTGGTTAACAAAAAAAGGCTTTGAAGAAGCATATGTACAGTTTGATAATTTAGGGCTATTGACAGGCTTCTTATATTTAAAAGATGAAACAGAATCTAATAATTTGATTTCACCACAATTTTCTCTAAAAAGACGTTTAAAAGTGGGTACTTTTAAAATTTTGGCACACGGAACAACCTTGGGTCATCATTTTATTAGAATAATTTTAACAGAGATGTTAAGAAATGGGCATGATTTTGTCTATGTTACTGTTTTTTATAAACAAAGGCAATTGATTGAACTTTTTGCAAAATTTGGTTTTCAACAGTGGGGGACTAATAATAATGGGGAATTAGTATTTTTCAAAGATCTCACAATATTTAATGACATCTATAAGGACTTTCCTAGAATAAATATTTCAGGTGATTCGAAGCAATATTTATTAGCTATCAAACCAGTATATCATACAAATATGTTTCCAGATTCAAAGTTAAATACTGAGAGAACCCATGTGGTTCAGGATCTATCTGTTACAAATACATGTGAGAAGATTTATATTAGTTCAATACCTCAAATCCGTAATTTTGTTAGTGGGGATAACCTTGTCATATATAGGACTGCTGAGATGGGACGACCAGCAGAGTATAGCTCGGTTGCTACTACGATTTGTACAGTTAAAGAAGTAAAAAATATTAGTTCGTTTAGAAACAAAGAGGACTTTCTTAAATATTGTTCAAAAGGTTCAATATTTTCTGTTATTGAACTTAATAAGTTTTGGGAAGATCAATATCCTAAATTTATTATCAAAATGTTGTATAATGTATCTTTAACTAAACGATTAACTAGAAATAAGTTAATAAATGAAGTTGGTATAGAAAGAGATCAACGTTGGTCATGTATTGAGTTGTCCAGAGAACAATTTCAAGATATTTTAGAAATGGGTGAAGTTTGTGAAAGCTTTATTATCGATTAAACCGCAATTTGTAAGAGAAATAATAGAAGGAGGAAAAAAATATGAATATAGAAAAAAAATTTTTAAAAGAACTGATATTACAAATATCGTAGTTTATGCTACAAAGCCATATGGTAAAGTAGTAGGTGAAATTGAGGTAGGTGAAATTATTGAAGAACAAGTTGAAAAATTATGGGAAGAAACGTGTAGTTTTTCAGGAATTTCTGAAGATTATTTCTATGATTATTTTAAAGATAGAGAGAGCGGATTTGCAATTCATATAAAGAATTTTATTGAATATGATAGGCATTTAGAACTTACAGAATATAATTCAAGTATAAAAGTTGCTCCACAGTCTTTCTGCTACATTGAGGATTATTAATGGAATTTATATTATTAGTTGGTGTTCATGGAGTAGGGAAATCTTATTTGTTAAATGAACTTAGTGAATCAATATCTTTACAAAAAATTTCAATCAGTGATCTAATTAGAAATTCAGGTAAAAAAATTGATCGTGGGAACAAATTAGTTTATAACATTGAAGAGAATCAAGAACTGTGGAAAGAAGAATTGAAAGCATTAACTTTTAATGATGGGGCTTTGATTGTTCTTGACGGACATTTGTCTTTATTAAATCAGGAAGGAGTTATTAATGAACTTCCTCTTTCAACTTTTAACGGAATAAAAATAAAAAAAATCATATTAAAGTGTGAGAAATCAGAATTAATTCAAGAGCGACTTTGCAGTCGAGATGGAAAGAAATGGAATATTGATTTAATTACAAAGTTCCAGCAAGTTGAAAAAGCCAGAGCGGAATTATTTTCTAAGGAACATAACATACCGCTGTTTATTTATGAGAACAAGAATCAATTAAAAAAACTTACTTCGTTTATTTCTGAGTAGAAAATATTTAAGGTAATTAGAACTCCTTCTTTGGAGTTCTTTTTTACTGGAGAAAGTTATGAAAATTAAATATTCAATTTTAGGAAGTTAATTTAATATTAGATAGCAAAAGAAAGAAGATAGGAGAAAATAAAAAATGCAAAATGTACGTTCAGAGTCAGATAAAAAATTATTAAAAGTAGCACAGGAATTTTCAGAGTTGCTTAAAACTCATAGTTATGATGCTTCATGGGAAAAGGCTGGTGAATTAAACAGTTTATTGAAAAAACGAGATGACTTGACGTTGCCAGGGTATATGATTGATATGATTGCTCAACATTTAAAATCTTATTATTATCAAAACAATGTTGTCAGTAAGGCGCATAAGTCAATGTCTGCGATTGGTCATAAATTGGAAGAATTCAAGTAAGGGTCAAGAACAAGTTTATAGCTTGTTCTTTTTTTGTTACTTAGAGAGGAGTTTCAATAAGAAAGGTTTTATCTTTATTTTTTGATAAAAAGGAGAAGATATGAATATTTTTAGAAAAAAACATTTAAGATCTTTGGTTAATTCTATTTTAGCGGATAAAGATTTAATGTTATCGCTTTTTAAAGAATCAAGTTGGTTAAAGGAGGAAATGGAGTATGAAATTTATAATTTTTTAACTGATATAAAATACTTAGACCAACCAAATAGTACAAAATTTACATATAGTGATGTATCTAAGATTTATGACACATTGTTGATTAATAACAAAATTAATTATTATTATAATGATTTGTCGGTTGATATGTTATTTGAATTTATTACTAACTATGGATTTGATAGTGAATTAGATGAGATTAATAAATCTGTTGTTCAAGATATTTTTACCAAAAACTTAGATATTATAGGTAAACGTTATTTAGAAAAATCATTTGGCGTTGATTTGAAATATTTAGAATTTTATATTACAGAAAAATTGAGTTAAAGAAATAGCAAAAATGAAAGAGGGTGAAGGATGTTAAGAGCTTATATTATTAATCCAAAGAATAATAAAGGGGGATGGTTTACATTCCCTTTGTACTTTGGGAAATTAACTAGAATTGGTCATACCGGAAATTATAATGATTATGTAGAAATCAGAAATGTTGAAGGTTTTGATAATATTTCACTTGGTTTATATGATTTGGAAGATTTGGAAAAGCTTAATAGACTTGCTGAAAAATTGAATAAGGAGGAATGAATTATTGGCAAAAGTATTAGTTAAGAAAAGATGGTTAGATTTACCAGTTACAGATGATAAACTTAGTGAACTTGGTTTAAAGGAGATATCATTAAATGATCTAATAACACCTGTCGTTAAATTTTTTGATAAGACATATGAAAATGTTGCTTTAACTCTAGCAGAGGTCAATGAATTATATAGTATCTGTCAGAGTAGTCAAGTAACAGAGAAACAGTTTGAAGCTTTTAATTATTGTTACGGTTTAAAAAAATATTATCTGTTAGAGAATGTGACTTTTTATAAGTCTAAAGAAGATTATGTTAATATTATTTTTGAAAATGATGATTGTTTGAAAGTTGCTGATAATGGTATTGTTTTAGAAATTATTTAGGGAGGGAAAATGATTGCGACTATTAGAACTCGTGAAAATGGAATAAGTCAACGGTTGTGTGAGTTAGATATTATGCAATTTACCGAAAGTCAAGTAAGAGATCGTATGGAAGAGAGAGGTATCAGAGATGATACTTTTTTTGTTTGTGGTTTTACTGACTGGGGAATTGATAGAATCGTAACTTTAAGTGAATGTTACCTTTTAAAAAAATGCATATGTGAACTATATGATAATGATGATTATATTATTTGTCATCTTTTAAAAAAGGGTTTATCTGTAACTGAAATTATTACTCAATATTATGTTTATTTAGGTAATGATGAAATTATAGTAATGCAGTCTTTATTAAAGCATGCAGATTTTAATTCTGTTATTGATTTTTTCCATAAGTCAGGAACATGGGTTAATGCAGTTAATGCTTATATTGAAGATGGTCTATTATTGAATACAGCAAAAGGTTTTTATGTAAGAAAATAGAAAGGAGTAAAGGTGGGAATTGTAGCAAAGATAACATTTATTTTGATCATATTATGTTTGTTGATATTATCTTTAGATATTGATTATGTTTATAGTATTTTTAAAAAGTTTGAAAAGATGTTTATTCCACAAAATAAAAATGATCAGAAAGTGAGACCATTTTTGTTTATATTTTATATAGGTTGTTTATCAATAGCTTATAATATTATATTTATAATCTGTAGAATTTTCAATTACTGAAAAGTTATTAATTTATCAATTATTATTCGTAAAGAACTTTATGTAAATATTGCTAATTCATGATTTTCTTATATCAAAATAAAAACTTGTACAATATATTGTCAAATGATATAATGATATAAAGATATTTTATAAAGAGGTGAGTTAGTTATTATGGAAGCAGTTGTTTATTCAACTTTCAGGAATAATTTAAAAGATTATATGAAAAAGGTAAATGATGAATTTGAACCTTTGATTGTAGTTAATAAAAATCCTGATGAAAATATTGTTGTTTTATCTCAAGAAAGTTGGGAAAGTTTACAAGAAACTATTCGTATGATGGAGAATGATTATTTATCTCATAAGGTTATTGATGGCATGTTACAAGTTAAAGAGAAACAAACTCTCAAACATCATTTGATTGAGGTAGAAGATGTTTAATTTTACTGATGAAGCATGGAAAGATTATGTTTCTTGGCAACATGAAGATAAGAAAGTTTTGAAACGTATTAATCGTTTGATAGAAGATATTAAGAGAGAACCTTTTGAAGGTATTGGAAAGCCAGAACCATTGAAATACCAATATTCAGGTGCTTGGTCTCGAAGAATTACAGAAGAACATAGGTTGGTTTATATGGTAGAAGATGGAGAAATCTATTTTTTATCTTTTAGAGACCATTATAAGTAGAAGTAGTCACTTTAAAATAGTGGCTGCTTTTTATTAACTAGAAAGGAGTTAAATGAATATTGTAATTAAAATAAAAAAGTTGCTATTGAGATACACAAAAAAAGAAAAAGGAGGGAAGCAACCAAAAACAAAAGAAGTTAAACAGAAGACCGCAAATTTTGTTGTTTATGGCATTTTAGGGTTATTATTTATTGTAGGATTTTTTGGATCTTTAAGAGCTATTGGTTTATCAAGTCAGGTTAAAAGCTTAAAGGAAACAGTTATTTCTGTTAAGGAAAATACAAAGAATAAATCATCTGAAAATTCGCTAGATCTATCAAGAATACAGTATTACATGAATAATTTTGTTTATACTTATATTAATTACTCTGATGACATAGCACAAAAGCGCAAAGAGGAACTAGATAACTATTATTCATTTTCAACTGCCTCTTTAACAGATGAAATTAAAAAACCCCGTATTTTAAAGACACAGCGTTTAATTAGTGTTGAGACTAAAAGTAATTATAAAGTAGCTTTAATGAGAATTGGTTATGAAGTCGAGTCAAAACCATATCAAATGATTCTTGCAATACCCTTTAGAATAAATAATGGTTTATTAGCAATTGTCAGTCCACCTTATACACTTGCAGAAGACTTATATCAAGGAAAATCAAAGACTTTTGAAAGAAAAACGCTTGATAAAGTCAAGGCATTGTCTAAAGAAGATATCTCGTCTATTCAAAAATTTTTACCAATCTTTTTTGATAAATACGCTTTAAGCAGTAAAACAGATTTGAAATTGTTAATGAAAGATCCTGAACTTATGGGAAATAATTATAAGGTTAAGGAGCTAGATACAAGCAATGCGATTTATTATCAAGATAAAAATAAAAAAGCTGTACAAATTACCGTTAATTTTGAAGATTTGGTAACTGGTGGAGTACGATCAGAAAATTTTACATTGTATTTAGTTAAAAGTGATAATGGTTGGTATGTTGAAAAATTATATCATTATTTTAAATAAGAAAAAGAGGTTATAAAGAAATGGATTTAGTAAGAATGAACAGTATAGCTTTAGCAAGTGGTCCAGACGTTTCTGGGCTAAAACAATTTTTTCAGGGGGATGGTATTTATTTAATCAGTGTTATTTGTGCTTTTATGGTTATTAAGAGTTGGAAAAATGCGGATTGGCTAAAAGTTGGCTCTATATTAGCTATTTATGCAATTGTTGTATCTTTGTTTAAGGGACAACAAATTTTATCTTTTGTAGGTGGATTGCTTCGTTGGTTTGGTATTGAAACGGGTTTGTGAGATATGGAAGAAGAAAAATATTTTGATTATGCTAGGGGTCTAAATGCGCCTTATTGGATTCGAGAGATAAAAACAGCGAAAGGAAAGCTGGTGTGGTATTTTTCAACACCTATGCAACTTTCTTTTTTTGTTGTTTTCTTTTTAATTTTAGTATTAATGTTAACTTTTTTATCTCCCATAATGCAAATATTAAATCATGTCACCCATTCTATTTCCCTTATTTTGTATTGGTTTGTACCGTATCGCTTATCAAAATTTTATGTCGAGTATGAACCACAAGGTAAGAAAATGCACGTTTTTTTATGGGATTATTTGGTTTATTTAAAAGATTTTGGCTTTAATAAAAAAGGCATTTATCAGGGAGAACGTGTTGAAATTATAGAAGAAATTGTTTTTGAAAAGACAAATATTTGAAAGTACAGAGAGGAGATTGAATGGTAAAAAAGTTGGAATATCCTATTGATAGAATTCATGAAAATTTAGCTTTAAGAAAAGATAAAGTTGTTGTTGCCTACTATCGTATTCCGAACACACCAATTACAATTACAGATAGTGATAAAAAAGATAATCATAAAGAAAAAGTAGCACAGGTTATTAAAAAACTAGCTAAATACAAGAATTTTGATATTTCACTGATACCAAAAGATTATCTTCTTGGTGAAAAAATGTCTGATTTTAGTGATGATTTGGCCTATGATGTTAAAGAATTAGGCATTGAGACATTAAATAATACGGTTGATGTTTTAACATCAGAAATGGAAATACCTTATCAATTTGATTGGATAATTGGAGTCAATTTAGGTAGAGGTAAGATTACTGGAAATTTAAAAGATTATGTATCAGAACAGTTTGATTTTGTTGCTTCAAATGTTGCTGGACTTTTAGGATATACTGTTGAAATTGATGAGGATTGGTATAAAGAATACCTTGAAGAAGAACAACTTATTTATAGTCTTTTAAATACTTTAAAAGCTAAGAAAGTATCTAATGAAGATTTATTTTATTATCAGCGCATGCAGTACTTACGCTATATTCCACATGCTAAAAATGAAGTTACTGCAAATAGGACAATGTTAAATATTACAGATACTTTAATAAAACCTATGGCAGGTGGGTTTTTAAAATTAGCAAGTCCTTACGGAAGTTCGTTTGTAACCATTTTACCTGTGGGAAAATTTAACACTATTTTTAATGGTTTTCATCTAGGAGAATTAGTACAACGGATGAGTTTCCCTGTAGAGTTACGTTTTAAAGCAGAGTTTATTGATCGTACTAAATTAGGTGGCACAATGGGTCGTTCTAATACACGTTATGATCAAATTATGAGAGAAGCCCATTCAACTAATACTGTTCAACAAGATGATATTTTAATGGGAGCTTACTCTTTAAAAGACCTGATGAAAAAGGTAGGAAATAAAGAAGAAATTATTGAATATGGTTGTTTTCTAGTTGTTTCTGCTTCGAGTTTAAAACAATTAAAGCAAAGAAAGCATGCGATATTAAGTTATTTTGCAGATATGAAAGTTGCTGTGCATGAAGCAAGTCACGATACACCTTATTTATTTCAAGCTTTGCTTTATGGTCAAGATTTACAAAAAACAACCCGAAAGTGGAATCATTTAGTCACTAGTCGTGGTTTTTCAGAATTAATGCTCTTTACCAATACTCAATCAGGTAATAAAGTTGGTTGGTATATTGGAAGAGTGGATAATCGTTTAACTGCTTGGGATTCAATTGGTGAAGCTATTATGGGTTCTAAAAATCTTGTCTTATTCAATGCGACAGTCGCAAATAAAGAAGATGTTGCTGGTAAGGTAACCAAAAATCCACATATTATTATCACAGGAGCGACAGGACAAGGGAAGTCTTATTTGGCACAGATGATATTTTTACATACAGCACAACAAGACGTTAGGGTGCTTTATATTGATCCTAAACGGGAATTGAGGGAACATTACTTAAAAGTGGTATCTAATCCTGAATATGCTAAAAAGTTTCCTTTGCGAAAGAAGCAGATTGAGGAAATAAACTTTGTTACACTTGATAGTTCTCTTAAGGAAAATCATGGTGTGTTAGATCCTATTGTTATTTTAGATAAGGAAGATGCTTCGTCAACTGCGAAAAATATGTTGCTTTATCTTTTAAAAAATGCGACTGAAGTTAAGATTATACAGACTACAGCCCTTACAGAAGCAATAAGTGATGTTATAGCTAGACGAGAAGCAGGAGAGATTGTTGGTTTTAATCAGGTTATTGAAGCACTATGTAAAAGTGAAAAAGAAGATATTGTAGATGTAGGAAATTATTTTAAAGCCATTATTAAAAATTCTATTTTGGAATTGGCTTTTTCAGATGGTAATGTCAAAGGACTTTCTTATGAAGAACGTGTTACGGTTTTAGAAGTTGCAGACTTATCTTTGCCAAAAGATGGCTCTGAACATATATCTGATCATGAAAATAATTCTATTGCTCTTATGTTTGCCTTAGGGGCTTTTTGTAAACATTTTGGAGAACGGACAGATGATGAAACAGTTGAAATTTTTGATGAAGCATGGATTCTTATGCAATCATCAGAAGGTAAAGCTGTTATTAAATCTATGCGTCGTGTTGGTCGCTCTAAGTATAATGTATTAATGTTAGTATCTCAATCAGTTCATGATGCAGAAAATGATGATGATACAACTGGTTTTGGTACAGTATTTGCTTTCTACGAAAAATCAGAGAGAGAAGCTATTTTGAAACATGTAGGACTTGATGTTAATGAGAAAAATCTTGAATGGATAGATAACATGATTTCAGGCCAATGTCTTTATTATGACGTCTACGGTAATTTAAATATGATATCGGTACATAATATTCATCCAGATATTGATCTATTATTAAAACCAATGAAAGCAACAGTTTCAAGTCAATTAGAAAATAAATATGCTTCGTGAAAGGAGTTATTATGGATAAAATAAATGATACTTTAATAGCTTCTACCTTTCAAAAAGTCAAAGATGTTGATATTTTTTCCTTGAAGGCGTATATGGAACAAACTAATGAAATGTCAGTAGGTACAGAATTACAAGTAACCTTAACACATATTTTTGTTAATTTTCCTTTCTTTCTACTTAATTTGATTGTCGGTTTTTTTTCAATAATTCTTCGATTTTTTGAAAATTTTAGTTTGTATGATGCTTATAAGCAGACTGTTTTTAATACATCTAAAAACTTGTGGCAAAATATTTCAGGATCAGGCAATTATAGCAATTCCCTACTTTATCTTTTAATTGCTTTATCTGCTTTCTCAATATTTATCTCTTTTATTTTTTCAAAAGGTGATTTCTCAAAGCGATTGATACATTTATTTCTTGTGATCTTATTAGGACTTGGTTATTTTGGTTCAGTCCAATCAACGTCTGGTGGGGTTTACATATTAGATACGGTGCACAATGTGGCAAATTCCTTTAGTAGTTCTGTTACTCATTTAACGATTACGGATCCAGATAATAGCAAACAGAAGCTATCTCAAAAGACTTCTGTGGCAGATGATTATATTATGAAGACGTCTTATACGGCATATTTATTTGTCAATACAGGGCAATTAAATGGCAAATATCATAATAATCAAACAGATAAGGATGAAAATTTAGATAATCAAAAAATTTTAGGAGAGTATGACAAAAATGGGAAATTTATTACTCCTAAGAGTAATAAAATTTTGGATTATACAGATTATTTGGGAGATGGTGCTTTAAAAGGTAATGAACGGAATCGCTGGGTGTCAGCCGTTAGTGATTATCTTTGGTTGAAATCAATTTATGTTATTTTGAAGATTATAGAAGCAGTGATTATTGCGATTCCCTTGTTATTAATTCAATTGATTGCCTTTTTAGCAGATGTTGTTGTTATACTACTGATGTTTTTATTTCCATTGGCACTACTAATCTCTTTTTTACCTAAAATGCAACACGTAGTGTTTAATGTCTTAAAGGTAATGTTTGGAGCAGTCTCATTCCCAGCTTTGACTGGTTTTTTGACTTTAATTGTTTTCTATATACAGTCTATGATTGCTAACTTCATTAAATCTAAATTTACAAATGATAGTTTGGTTGGAAGTAGTAATCTAAAGGGTCAGTCCATTTTATTTATGTTATTTATTACGATTGTTGTTCAAGGTTTAGTTTTTTGGCAATTATGGAAACATAAAGAAAAATTTTTGACCTTAGTTTTAGGCTCTCAACTTGCACAGTCTGTTAATCATACAGTTGATATGATTGCGGATAAAGCTAATAGTGTTGGTATGTCTCCGCAAAATATGTATGAAAAGGCACAGGACTTATCTGGTATTGCTATGATGGGAGCGGGTTTTGGAGCAGGAACTTTGTTAAATGCGCAGGACAATTGGAATGCACTTAAAGAAGATAGAAGAAAGGATAATGAAACTGAGTTAGATTATGATAATAATGAGGTATCTGATAATTTTGTAGCTAGTCAGAATGATCCAGTGTATGAAAATGATTTAGATTTATCTGAAATAAGTGATGATACTGATATTGAAAATCAAGTATTTTTAAGTAAGGATTATGATAAGGCTATTTTAATAGATGATAAAAACTCTGATGTATCAGATAATGTATTAGAAAGTGGTGGTTTTGAGGAAATAGACTATAGAAGTGGTCAGTCATCTATTGAACAAGAGAAAAATGATAGTAATTATCAGAAACCTGAACAAGCTTTTGATGTAGAGACAGAATATGAGAGACTTAAAAGACAAAAATTATCATCTTTTAAAAATAGAAAAGTTAATCGTTCAGAGACTGAATTAACACATTTTTCAAGTGATAATGATTATTTTAAAGCTCATGGACAAAATGCTTTTCAAAAGGGTTTTAATGCTAGTAAATCAAAAGATGTTCGCTTAAAACATAATTTAAACAGGAAGTCAGAAATTTTAGATGAATTAGCAAGGTTAAGAGGAGATGTGTAAAGTCATCAAAAAGTTGCATATTTTAGTTACCTGGGATATAATAGTAATAGAAAAAGGGCAGTTGCTGGAAACAACTACCCAATGCAAAACCGTTTAAGACGGTGGCTTTGTAATTAGTTAAAAAAATAACCGTTAACTCGACCAAAGTTATAGACGGTTATTTTTTATTGTCATTTTTGAAGATTTTATAGCACAAGCCAATAAGTGCGATAGTAAAGGTACTAAAGCCTAAAAGGGTTTGTACAACTTTAAAAGCTGTCAATATTAGGCTACCTCCTTTCTGTCAGAGTTTGATGAATTGCCCATAGGCCTCACCACCTTTCAGAATAAGTAGCCACCGTCTTAACTTTTCTGCTCTATCATTATAACATATCAGGCTTATTGCTGACTAGTTAAAGGAGGGAGAGTTATTAAGAAAAAATTAGGTTGTTTAGGAGTGCTTATGAGCATTCCTTTTTTTATTGTAATAATAATTATTGTTGTTTTTAGTGGTGGTCAAGGGGATTGTCAAGTTACACCAGATGTATCTTCTCAAGTTGAAACAACAAGTGAGAATGCCTCGAACAGTGACTGGACATATAAGGGATCTGTAGCTAATAAGACAGCTGAAAAGGTCTTTAAAGCGTGGGTTAGTAAAGGTTTGTCTGGTGCTTCTGCTTCAGGAATAGTTGGTTGGGTTAATTCGGAAGGTGGTTTCGCCATGATAGGCCGTGCTGAAGGCCATTATGGAAGTGATCTAAAGACTAACTCAATAGCTTATGGTGTAGTACCAACTGGCCTAGCTTATTATAAAACAGAAGCGGGTGGGGGTATTTATCAGTTTACACCCTATACAAAATATGCTCCCTTAAATGATTCGAAGTGGGAAGATGCAGATGCTATGAATGCATTTGTAATGAAAGCCATAAAGGATGGTGATTGGAATGCTTTAATGGATCTAACAGGTGGTAATCATACTTTTCAGCAAATGGCTCAAATGACTGATCCTAAACAAGCTACTTTAGTTTGGCAGGCTTATGAAAGAGGCAGTGTTGCTCATATCAATCAAGCTCAAAAACAATCAGATGCTCAAAAAGCTTATGACATGTTTAATGGTTCAAAACATCAATTTGATGCCGAAAAGTTTTTGAAGAGTTTTGATAGTAGTTCAAAAACAACTTCATCTAGTAAGAATGATATAACTTCTGATTCTACTGTTTTATCACTTTGTGATTCAGCTAGTAATGCAGTCCAAGGTTTATTTGGCAAAGATAGAACAGGTCGAGTTAATTATAGAGCTTACAATGCTTGGAGACCAGATAATTTACCTGCAGATTTAAAACCATATGCGATTGACCCTAAATCCATAGGTTTATCATATCGTAATTCTAAAGGGTGGAATGCTATAGCTTCTACGGGTGGACAATGTACAGATCTTTCAGCAAGTCTTATGTATGGCCTATGGTTAAAAGGAGGTGTACACCCTAGTCAACGTATGGGTAATGGGAATATGGTTGTCTCTAACTGGGTTAAAGTTTTTGGAGGTTCTGCTGATAGGGTGCCTTCCTCAGGTGCTGTTTTTTCAAGTAAAGGAAGTAGTGAGTATGGTCACACAGGAGTTGTCAGTCACGTATTTGAAAATGGCGATATATTAATTGTTGAACAGAATTTTTCAACCTATTCTGGAGATAATGGTGGTTTTGGCCAATATTCCTGGAATTATAGATATGTAACAACAATAGAGTTGGCTAAAGAAAATTATACTTTTTATAATCCATCAAAAGTTGGTTATCAATTATCAAAAACAATCGGAACGGTAGGATAATAATGAGAGTAAGAAAAATAGTTGCAATACTAGTAATTATATTAGTTTCTGTTTTATTTTATAACTATTATCATCACCATCATAAAGTCACAAAAGGAACTAATGATAATAGTGAAATTGTTAAACGAATTAATAAAAGGCAGAAAACAGTTAAGAAACAAAATAATATAGAAGATGAGGCACGAGATACTTTAGAAAGTAATAAAAAGGTGTCTCAAGATAATTATGAGAAAGTTAAGGAACAAATCCAAATACCTATAAACTATTTGGTTAATGTTAAAAGTCAAGCCGACATTAAAGTAACTTATGATAATAGGTTGTCTATTACTAGTCAAGTTGTAGCAGAATCTATTAAGACAATGCTTTTAGCAGGATACCATTTTAAAATAGATACTTTAAAAGTATATGAAAGTGACGCAACTAATGTTTATCAGTTTACTATTAATTTAGTGACAGATTATAATGATAAATTAAGTCTTGTAGGTAATTATGCTATAGGTACTAATCAATTTGAGTTTGTGAGTCTGCATGGGACTCCAGTAAATGTCATGTTTTAAAAAGTTTTACGAGGAGAAAAGAAATGAAAAAAGAAAAAATTGTAAGTTTAATCACAGTTTCAGGAATGGTTTTGTTAGGAGGTACAGTATTTGCGAATGATGTATCAGATACTGTATCAGATACGAATGGTACTATAGTAAATGTGACAGATCCTGTAGTAGATACTCCGAAAAATCCAGTACCAACACCAAGTACAGATCCAATATCTGATACAACCGAACCAAGTGTTCCAGTACCAACGCCAAAACCAAAACCAGAGTCAGAACCTGATACGCCAAGTATTCCAGTACCAACACCAAGTACAGATCCTATAGATAACACAACGGATCCTAAGCAACCTGATTCTAGTAAAAAACCAGAAGTACCAACAGAAACTAATAAAGAAGTTCCAGAGGTTCCTAAATCAGAAGATATTAAAAAGGCTGAAACAAATACAGGTGCAAGTACAACAGAAACTCCTAAGCCAATAACAATTCCTATAGTAGAGGTTCCTATTGTTACAAATACAGGTC
This sequence comes from Streptococcus didelphis DSM 15616, assembly GCF_000380005.1. GTDB lineage: Bacteria > Bacillota > Bacilli > Lactobacillales > Streptococcaceae > Streptococcus > Streptococcus didelphis. Next base: position 4,113 of record NZ_KB904200.1, on the reverse strand, counting down.
ATACAGTTGTTGGTACACAAGATGGAGCAGTTTTTGTGCAAACAGAAACAGGGACTGTTTTAAAATCTGCGGATGAAGTAGGTGCTGTTAAACAAAAAGACGGTACTGTAGCTATAAAGACTTCAGAAGGTAAATTAGAAGTATTACCTTCAACAGGAGAAACTACCAAGACCCTTTTAACAATTTTAGGTGGAATTGCAATCTTAGGTGCTATTTGGATAGGCTTTAAAGATAATATCAAAAAGTTTCTGACTCTTTTTAAGAAAAAATAAAAGTAAGTATAAATTTAGCCATGATTAATTTCATGGCTTTTTTTGTTTTTATTGGGGACTATTATATATAAAAGTAAAGAATAATTGGAGATAGAAAGGAATAAAGTTATGAGAGATACAGTAAATAAAGGTGATTTATTAAAAGAAATGAGTTCATATAAAGCTAGTCAAGTTATTAAACTTGCTAAAGAAAAACTAGTAGAAGACGGTTTTGTTATTTATGAGAACCAAAGAAATGTGGAAATACCACAAGAATATATATTTAAAATTTTAGGGAGAAAAATAGAGAATGGCTAGAGTTAGAAAGCGTGGTAAAACTTATTCTTATGAAATAAAAAGGGCTGGAAAAGTTGTAGCTCATGACAGTGGCTTTAAAACAAAGAGAGAAGCAGATAAGGTAGCCAAAGAAATAGAAGTTCAATTGGATAGTAAATTAGACTATAGGTTACAACCTGAAATGAGTTTGGTTGAATTATTTCAGTCTTGGTTAGATGTTGAAATATTTTCACAAAATATCCAAAGTCAGACAAAAAAGAAGTATGAAAAACGTAAACGAAAAATAGAGGAATTTTTTGGAGATATGAAGGCTTCAGATATTGTAAGGTCAAAATATCAGTCTTTTATTAATTGGTATGGTGAATCTTATGAAATCAATGAACTTGGCAGAATGAATGCTAATATAAGTAAGGCGGTTGAATTTGCAAAAGCTGATAGACTAATGATAGATGATAGATTTTTGTTGAATATAAAATTAAATTCACAAAAATTACCTAAAGAGGATGAATTAAAATTTTTAAAAAGTAAATCTGATTATGATAAAGTTTTAGATTATTTATTAATGTTTTTAGATTATAGGAAAACAGTAGTAGATTTTATTATTTTCATATTGTTTAAGGTTGGTTTTAGACCAGCAGAATGTATCGCTTTAACTTGGAAAAATGTTGATTTTGAGAATCAAGAAATTTTCACAAATAGTAGATGGAATTCTGTTCATCACAAAATTGTACCTCCTAAGAATGATCATTACTATAAAAGAATTAATAGACCGAATCCTTCTGTTAGATATGTACCATTTGATAAAGAAGTAAAGGAAGTATTACAAAAATTAAAAAAACAGCAGGTTATGATATGTAAAGTACTAGGAATTAAGAATGATAATGATTATGTTTTTTTTCAAGCAGGTTCAAAATGGGAATTACCTGACGAATCAACTGTCAATAAACGTGTTAAAAAAATTATTAAAGAATTATCTATTACACCAGTTATTACAGCCTATGGTGCAAGACATACTTATGGAAGTGTTAAAGTTCAAGAAGGAGTGCCGTTAGAAGTACTTGCTAAATGGTTTGGTCATAAAGATACTGCAATGTTAAGAAGTATATATATACATTTACTGGATGAAACAAAAAATGAGTGGTTTGAGAAAGAAAAAAATATCGGCGGGCAAACCGGCGGGCAAACCTAAAAATGACAAGCAAAAAAGCCTTATTTTAAAGGCTTCTTTTCGTTTTCGCACTATGCCCCCTACAAGTAATTAAAACAAATTAAAGTTAATTTATAAACAAAAATATCTAGTAATATCAAGGGATTTATCGATTTTATTTTTTATATTGATTAATATAATTTATTTTTTTTAGAACAAATCTAGAACAAAAGTTTAATTGTATAATTAGTATATTTTACAGAGTAATTAATTTAATTCGATTATTGTGTAAAATATGTTTGTTATAATGGAGATTTTTTTCGTAGATTTTCAGTCTAAAAAAGCTGACAATTCTGTCTGTAATAGTTCATTCATAGCTCTCTATATAGCTGCTTGCAGAGAGCAACTATATGATTTTTGTGATAGGGAGTTACTAAATCTATTCCTTTTTGTGTTTACACAAGATATTTTACACTATCCACATTTAAATTATTGTTGATTATAAAATAAATTTGAAATAATGAATTTTAAATAATGGTTGCAAATTCATTTCAAAAATATTACAATGTAGTCACAAGAGTAAAACGCTTTCACAACTTGTTGGTTTTAAAAGGAGATTTATTTTATGAAAAAATCATTTAAATTAGTAATTAGTGCAAGTACTTTTTTACTGGTTTCAACTATATTTTTGCAAAGTGGTGCAATTTTAGCAGAAGAGATAAATATAAAAAAAGAAATAGATAGCTATGTATTAGGTACGGAAGCTGATGTTATACTAAATGAAATGTTAATCAATGAAGAAGATGATAAGTTTATTAATGACAGCTATGAAGAGTTGAAAAATAAAGTGGAACTATCGGAGAAAATTGTTAATAAAGAAGTGGTTGATAAACAAGGTGATTCAAATGTTAAAGTAGAAAATACTATTGATGATGTAAAAATAGAGCATAATTCTAAAGATGATGTCAATGAAGTTAAAAAATATAATCAAAGTGATGATTCTAAAGAGAAAGTAAGTTCGGGGAATGACTCTGTTGATACATTAGAAGGCAACACCTCCTCAAAAATGAGAATGAAGAGATCGCTAGATGTTATGGAGCCTTTAATTCCTAATTTTGAAGACTCTATCAATTATTACTTATCGAGTTTAACTGTTGATGAAGTTAACGCATTAAAAAATGCTAAAAGTTTTGAAGAAAGAAGTGTTTTACTAGAAAGAATTTTAAATAAGAAAATTGACGAACAATATGCTCTTGGGGAGTTAGATGATTTAAAGAAACAATTAACAGATGAAGAACTGCGTGACCTTTACGAAGGTGACTCAACTCAAGCTTTTGAATCAAAACTTAAGAAGATTTATTTTGATTATCAACAAAGTCTAAATCTTCAGGAGTTAATTGATGAATTAATAGTTTTAAGTACTGAAGATGAGTACAATCAACTTTTGAATGCAAAGTCAGAAGAGGATTTGGCAGAGACAATTGAATCTCTATCAATAAAAAAATCTCAAGAATTGTCCAATCAGTCAAGTACATCTAGAAGAAGAAAGCGATTTGCACCTGCTTTGGTGTTTCCTGTTATTGCTTATGGTCCACAAATTGTCGCCGCGGCTGTGGCAACTGGTAAAGTAATTGCGGCAGCAGCAGCAGTAGGTGTTGCGGCTTATGGAGCGCATCAGGCTTATAATCATTATAAAGTAAGTCATTCACAAGCAAAGTCCAATGCTGTTCAAAGACAACATACTAGAGCTCAAAATGCTTCAAGGTCCAGAGAGCGTTCTAGGGCGAGACAACAGGCTCAAACACAGGCAAGAAATTATTCCAAAACTCCTGCTGGACACTCAGCTGTTAGCCAATTAGCTAGTAACGGAAGTTATTACGGTAATACGTATAATAGACTTGGACAAGTAGCAGCTAATCTATTTTATAGTTATGGTAGTCAATTAATTCCTTCTTATAATTTGACTGGTACAAAACATCAAGTTTTACCAAATGAATCTGTTTGGTCAATATCTAATCAGTATGGAATTAGCATGACTGATCTTATTGCATGGAATGGGATTCAAAATAATTTAATTCATCCCGGTCAGCAACTTCTCGTAAGACCTGATACAATTTCTGAAGATGGTACGAAGCACCAAGTTTTACCAAATGAATCTGTTTGGTCAATATCTAATCAGTACGGAATTAGCATGACTGATCTTATTGCATGGAATGGAATTCAAAACAATCTAATCCATCCCGGCCAACAACTCTTTATAAGACCAACTAATATAACAAACTCTCGTACAAAGGATAAGATTTATAAGGTTCAGTCAGGAGATTCAGTTTGGAAGATTGCGCATGAAAATGGAATAACCATGGATGATTTGATAAGGTGGAATGACATTAGAAATAATACTATTCATCCTGGTCAACA
>NZ_KB904199.1 GCF_000380005.1 Streptococcus didelphis DSM 15616 | reverse complement strand
TTTTTTTGCTTTATCATCTGTAAAGGAGGAATTCCTTTTCCGACAACTTTATCAGTATAGCGACTTTTTGATCCTTTGTCAATACTTTTTTTGAGGGTTTTTTCAGATTTTTTTCAAAAAAAAGAGAAACTCAATGTTCCTCTTTTTGAAAATTTCAAAATGATATGGTATTTAAATTTCTTGTTTATATTTAGTCACTTCAGCCTTGTTTGCCCAAACAAAGTGACCTGGTTTGATTTCTACCATTTCTGGTTTATCTACACTGTAATCATGTTGATCTACATCATAGACAAGTAGTTTTTTTTCTCTTTCCAAAATGGGATCTGGAATAGGGACTGCTGAAAGTAGGGATTTCGTATAAGGATGGATAGGATTAATAAATAATTCCTCAGTCGCTGCAACTTCTACAATGACTCCCTTATGAATAACAGCTATGCGATCTGAAATAAAACGTACAACAGATAGATCATGGGCGATAAAAAGATAGGTTAAACCCTTTTCTTTTTGGATTTTCTTTAACAGATTTAATACTTGAGCACGTACTGAAACATCTAATGCTGAAATTGGCTCATCTGCAATAATAAACTCAGGATCCATAACAAGGGCTCTAGCAATACCTATACGTTGTCTTTGACCTCCTGAAAATTCATGAGGGTAACGAGTCAAATGCTCTGCTAGCAAGCCTACTTCAGTCATCATATTTTTAATCTTTGTTTTTCTTTCTTCTTCAGATTTAAAAAGCTTAAAATTATAGAGACCTTCAGAAATAATGTAATCTACTGTAGCACGTTCATTCAAGCTAGCAGCAGGATCTTGAAAAATCATTTGTATTTTTCGAATTAATTTATTGGTTTCTGATTTAGATTTTTTACCATTAATGACTTTACCATCATAAAGAATTTGACCTGAACTAGTATTGTTCAGCCCTATTATAGCGCGACCAATAGTTGTTTTTCCTGAACCAGATTCCCCAACAAGAGAGAAGGTTTCCCCTTTATTAATAAAGAAATTGGCATTTTTAACGGCAACAAACTTTTTCTTTCCTTCGCCAAAGGAAATTTCCAAGTCTTTAACTTCGACTAACTTCTCAGACATTTCCTTCCCCCCGATAGATTTGTTTACTTGAAATTTTTTCATGAATATCTTGAATAACACTTGGTTTTTCTACTTTAGGAGCATCTGGATGTAATAGCCAGGTCTTAGCCCAATGAGTCTCGCTTACATCAAATCTAGGAACTTCTTCTTCAAAATCAATTTTCATAGCATAGCGTGACCTAGGAGCAAAAGCATCTCCCACAATTGGTTTATATAAAGAAGGAGGTGTTCCAGGAATAGAGAAGAGAACTCCTTTATCATCTGCTAATTGAGGTAAACTTGATAGCAAACTCCAAGTATAAGGATGCCTTGGATCATAGAAAATATCCTCTACTGTACCATACTCAATGATTTCTCCTGCATACATAACAGCAACATTGCTAGCAATACTTGCTACCACTCCCAGGTCATGGGTGATAAATATAATCGTAAATTGGTATTCTTTCTGAAGAGATTTTAAAAGATCAATAATCTGCGCTTGGATAGTAACATCTAGGGCAGTTGTTGGCTCATCACAGATAAGAATATCGGGACGACAAGCCAAAGAAATGGCAATAACAATACGCTGTCTCATGCCTCCTGAATATTGAAAAGGGTATTCATTAAAACGCTTTTCAGGTTCAGGTATACCGACCTTATTCATATAATCAATAGCTAATTTTTTAGCCTCAGACTTGGATTTTTTTTGATGCTTGATAATAACTTCTGTAATTTGGCTCCCTATTGTTTGAATAGGATCCAAGCTTGTCATTGGATCTTGGAAGATGGTTGCAATTTTCGCTCCACGAATCCCTTCCCAATCCTTGTGATTTTTAAGTTTTGTTAATTCTTTACCACGATAGTTAATGGTACCTGAAGCAACACGACCGTTTGATTCTAACATTCCTGTAAAGGTTTTGGTAAGAACTGATTTACCAGAACCAGATTCTCCAACAACAGCTAAAACCTCTCCTTGATGGAGATCGATAGAAATATCACGAATAGCAGTCAAGACACGGTCACGAACTTCAAATTCTACCACAACATTTCGTGCACTTAATATAATTTCTTTATTTTCCAACATGTCAACTCCTATCTATGTGTTCTTGGATCACTAGCATCTGCTAAATTTTGTCCCACTATATATAATGGAAGCGATACTAAAATAAGAGTGGTCAATGGAATCCAGAAAAGGTAGGCATTTGTTGTTAAATTGGAAGAATAATTTGAAATGAGGCGTCCTAAACTTGGCTCTGTTAAAGGTAAGCCTAAACCAAAGAAAGACAAGAAGGCTTCAGATGAAATATAAGCAGGTAACAACAAAGATACCAATGAAACAATGACTGATACTAATTGAGGTAATAAATTCTTAGTCACTACTTTATGAGTTGGTGTCCCTAGAGTCTGACTAGCAAGATTATATTCCAAATCCCTATAACGTAAGACCTGGACACGAACAGCGTAGGCAATGTTTATCCAACCTGTAATACAAAATGCAAAAATCAAATTCCAAAAACCAGCTCCCATAGAATAGGTTAGGACAATGATGATAAGCATTTGAGGAAGATTTGAAATCACATTGTATACTTCAATCATCACCTTATCAACTGCTTTTGAAACACCCCAAAGTCCACCAATAACGACTCCTAAAACCATATTGATAAGGGTTGCAATAACTGAAATAAGAATTGAATTTCTAGCCCCATACCAAACACCGTCAAATAAGGATTGCCCATTTTTATCAGTTCCAAACCAATATTCTGCATTAGGTGAAATATATCTCTTGGTAAAATCATTAATATTGCTGACATCGCCAAAATCATAGTTGGCAAATATCGGATAAATAAAACTCATTAAAATGATAGCTATTAAGATAATCAACATTAAAATAGTTGATTTCCGAGCAAAAAACTGTCTAAAAACCGACTTCCAATAAGAGTAAGCAGGGGCATCAATAACTTCTGATGCATAGCTATCTAATTCGATAAACTCAAATTTACTTTTGTCTATTGTTGCCATTACTTACCTCCTTTATTATTTGATAGTTTAATACGTGGGTCTAAAATCGTCATTAGAATATCTCCAGCTAGTAAGGCTAAAATAGCCAAAACAGCAAAGATAAAGACAAGGCCAACTACCATTGTATTATTTGCTGATTTTATAGCATCTATCAGCATTTTACCCATACCTGGGAATGCAAAGACGGTTTCTGTCAAAGTAGCACCTGCAATAGTTGCTACAATAGCTTGTGGTATACCATTAACAATCGGAACCATAGCATGTTTGAAAAGGTGTTTTTTGGAAATTTCAGCTTCTGTAAGACCCTTTGCTCGTGCAAATCTTACAAAATCACTACCTTGTAAGTCAACCAAGTAACGTCTGAACCAAATAACTGTACTTGGTGTCCCTAAAATACCTAAAATAAGAGCGGGTAACACATAAGACTTAGGATCACTTGCTCCTAATAAAGGAAAAGTATCTGGAAGTCCAAGGTTAGAACCTAGAAAACGAACAATATAGATAAGGGCAATACTTGGTAGAGCAAGCATGAAGGTGGTAGCTGCCGTTGAGAAACGATCAAATAGTCCATCTTTATAGTATGCCATCATCATCCCAATTGGTAAACCAAACACATAGGATAATAGAACTCCGATAATTCCTATTTTAAAGGAATTGGAAATCATTGAAGGTTCTGCATGGTTATTTTGTGTTGATGTATAAGCATCATCTTTACCAAAGTTTAACCGATCTCTACTGTCCATTTGACTTGGTGTCTTATAGGTCCTAGAATAAATATCTACTGGTGAGAATTTCTTCACCCCTGTAGGGAAGGTAACTTCTTTTGATAAAGTACGTCCTTGTCCTTGTGTAATTACCTGAATAACAGGAATATTAGCATAAGTAGGGTAAGATGTTCCTAAATCAAAACTTACAATATTTTGGTGTACAAATGGAAATTGCCCATTAAAGTAAACGAGGTATTTGTGTGTAGTTCCAGAACCGACTAAGGCAGGGCCAACTGCTGGATCTATTTCTGGGCGAACATAGCGCTTGAGATTTGGATTTTTAGGATCTTGGATTTTCCAAGGATGATCAATAACCACCAAATGACTAAAGAAGTTCCAAACACGTTCATAAATGGGGATAATTCGAACAGCATAAAACCCTTTGCTTTCTTCAAAGCGTTTAAGTTCCCAACCTTTGCCAAGTGAATCAATATACTTTTGATATATTTTTTCATTTGCTTTTGTCGGTTCTGTGGTAACATTCTTATCAATCTTTTCAGCTTTGTTTTCTAATTCTCTACTATTATAATAGGAAATATAGCCCATGCGTTCAAAAATCGAATTACGGTAGTTATCCTTTTTATCTTGGGTCGTCACCATCTTATTGTAATTGGGATCTTGCTTGAAAATCAAACTTGTTGGGACCAATGTAAAGACAATAACATAAGTTAAAGTGGTCACCAACACAATTGAAATCAAAGATCTGAAAATACGTTCAATTATATACTTTTTCATTGCAATCCTCTTATAGTTCAAAAGAACTTCCTCACTTTACGAGAAAGTTCTTATTGAACAAGCCTTTATTTTTTAATATGCTTTTCAAGTGAATCCGCATATTCTTTATTTGACTTCTCTTTTTCTTTCATCCATTCTTTCTTGGCTTTAGCGTACTCTTTTGCAGTGACTGGTTTATCTTGAAGTTTCATATATTTATAGAAAAGTTCATTTTTTTTGTTACCAGACCAACCAAAGGCGCTTGTAAATGGAACAACCTTAGATACACGAGGAGTTCCTCCTAAAGAAACAGTTGGTATATAAACCGCTGAATCAACTAAAGCGGCTTGAGCTTTAGCATAGGCTACATAACGCGCATCAGTATCATCAGTAATTTTACTTGCTTCTTGAACTAAGTTAGTAAACTCTTCAAGACCAGCTTCATTTGCAATAGCAACATCTTTTTTAGGTGCTAAACCAATAAATTTTGTTTGAGAATTTGAAAGGGTTGGATTGAAGATATCAAGGTATGATGATGGGTCTTGATAATCCGGTCCCCATCCAGATGAAGTGGTCATATCCCAGTCTTGTTGATCTGTTGATTCAGCTAGGTAAGTAACATTGTTATAAGTATCTGTTTGAAGTTGGTTGATATCAATTATAACATTTTCTTTCCCTAATGATTCTTCAATAGATTGCTTCATAGACTGTGCTTGTTGAAGTAAACCTGTTGCTGTTTGATCTTGTGGGAAGTCGATATGGATTGGAAATTGCACCCCTTGAGCAGATAGGTCAGCTTTAGCTTTTTCAAAACTTGCCTTAGCTTTTTCTTTGTTGAAAAGACCATCTTGGGCATCATCTAGTTTAATATCTTTCCACTGATCTCCATAAGCTACTAAATCTTTTTCAACAAGCTTACCAAAATCTTCTTTTTTAGTCTGTACAAAGGTTGGTGGCACTAGGATATTACGAAGGGCTTTATTAGCTGCATCTTGACCTGCTGTTTGAGCCTGATAGGACATTCTATTAAAACCAAAAGCAATTGCCTGACGGAAATCCTTATTTAAGATAGCTTTGTGAGTATCTTCTTTTTGCTTGTCATCTGTTTTTAAAGTGTGATTATATGCTTTACGGTTTAAATTAAAGGTGGCATAATAAGTGGTTGAATCTTGAGGCCCATAAGTAATGCTTTCCCCATATTTTTTCTTAGCTGTTTTATAAGAAGGAGTTGTCGGGAAAAGTCTCGCAACTGTATAGGCGCCATCATCAAAATTTCTAAAGAGGGATTCTTGATCTTGACCATCATAATAAGTCAACTGAACATTATCAATATGAACATTTTTCTTATCCCAGTAGTTAGGATTCTTTGTAAATTCAATTGATGATTTACTTGTTAAGGCTGAAATCAAGAAGGGACCATTGTAGAGAATAGATGAAGCATCCGTTGATTTACCAAAATCTTTACCTTTAGATTTTAAGAATTCTCCATTTACTGGTGACATAACTCCATAAGTAAGTTTTGAATTCCAGAAGCTTTCAGGCTGGTTAAGAGTATACTGAAGGGTATGTTTATCTATAGCTTTAACCCCAACTTGATTGAAGTCTTTTATTTTCCCGCCTTTGTAATCAGCTAGGCCTTTTATAGAGTCTTGAACCAAATACAAGGAATCTGATTCTTTATCTGCTGCATGTTTCAAGCCGTCCACAAAGTCCTGTGCAACCACATCAGAATACTCTTCTCCATCTGAGGTATACCACTTAGCATCATCACGAAGTTTATAAGTATAGGTCAAGCCATCTTCAGACACTGTCCATTTTTTTGCTATGGAAGGTACTAAATTACCATATTGGTCATACTCAAGTAGCCCATCAACAGCTTGTTGAGTTACCTCGCTTGTTGACGTACGTGACGTCAACAGGTAATCCAATGTATCTGGGTCAGTTGAATAAACATAGCTATAGGTCTTAGTTTTGCTATCTTTACTTGAACTATTACCACACGCAGTCAGTGCAGAAATTGAAATAACAGCTATTCCTGCAGCAGCTAACCATTTCCCTTTTTTCATATAAGTCACTCCTAAATTTTTCTACTACTTACATATTTTTATATGCTAATTGAAACCATTATATCATAATTTTTTTGAAAAAGAATATTAGATGCACAATTATCTGAATATTTTATATCTATTTTATCATTTTTACTGTAAGCGATTCAAAGCTATATTTTAAAAGTTTTTTAAAATTTAATCCCCTTGCCTATTTTCATGATAGCGTTTTATATTATCATTGAATAGAGGGAATATTAAGGTAAAATTACTAGCAATTTATGATATAATTAGAAAAAACTTTATACAAGGACAATGAGCAATGAAAAAGATTATTACAATAGTATCTCTCTTTATTTTTTTCTTTTCCCTAGATACTATTCATGCAGATGCTTTTGATATTCCTGCAGAAAATGCTATCGCTTTTGATCTTGATAGTGGCAAAATTTTGTATGAAAAAAAAGCTAAGGAAGTGGTACCTGTTGCTTCTTTATCAAAAGTTTTGACGATCTACCTCGTCTATAAAGAAATTCAAGAAGGTCGACTCAGTTGGGAAAGTCCTGTCAAAATATCCAATTACCCATTTGAATTAACTACCAACTATAATATTAGTAATATTCCCCTAGACGCTAGAGAATATACAGTCAGAGAACTTGTAAATGCTATGCTTGTTACTAATGCAAACAGCCCTGCTATTGCCCTGGCTGAAAAAATTTCCGGAACAGAACCCTTATTTGTCGATTTAATGAAAAGACAATTGAAGGATTGGGGGATCAGTGATGCTAAGCTGGTCAATGCTACTGGACTATCAAACAAACTCCTTGGGCAGCATACCTATCCAAATTCTGGTGAGGATGCTGAAAATATGTTAAGTGCTTTTGATTTAGCCATTATTACAGGTCATTTATTAAAAGATTTTCCAGAAATTTTAAAGATAACAAGCTTAACCTCAACGAGTTTCGCTAATCAGACAATTTACTCTTACAACTATATGTTAGAGGGTATGCCCCATTTTCGTCAGGGTATCAATGGCTTATTAGTTGGAACTTCCGAAAAAGGAGGAAGCTCTTTCCTTGCTAGTAGCCAAGAAAATGACATGCACCTTGTAACCATTGTTTTAAATGTAGATAAGAATAAAGAAGACGGATTACTTGCCTTTACTGCTACTAATTCTCTCTTAAATTATATTTCTCAGAGCTTTGAAAAAGTAGTTCTTCTAAATAAAAATCAAGTTGTAATAGACAATAAGCTAACAGTTTTTGATAGTCCAATAAGTCAATTAAGCTTAATTGCTGATAAAGAGCTAACGATGATTCAAAAAAAGGGAAGTTCTTATAAAAACGAACTAGAAATCATAGCCAGTCAAAAGCAATTTTACGCCCCGATTAGCCAGAAAAAGGTTTTAGCCCATGCTACTTTTAAGGACCCTAATCCTATTGGTGAGGGCTACCTTGGTGCTAGTCCAAGTGTTAGTCTCAGATCCCATAAAGCCATTGCTAGAAGCTTCTTTTTGAAGGTATGGTGGAATCATTTTGTAAGTTATGTTAATACAAAGCTCTAACAAGATATCAAAAAACCTTACTTTCCCCCAAACTAGTCTGGTAGAAAATTTTTCCAACAAATATATCATTTCATGTGGTGATGTGATTTTTTTAATTTTTTTTATGTAAAAAGACTTTGTTTTAAATAAGTGAAGTGATATAATAAATTAACTTTTTAACAAGGAGCTTATCATTGGCAAAGAAAATTTTATTATCCATACTATCTCTGTTCTTCTTTTTTTGCTCTGCAAGGGTTATGGCACAAGAAACGGATAATATTCTAAGTATAACGCGAAATGCTGGTTACACTGTTGAAGATATTAATAAGCCTAAGTCATCAATTGTTGTAAATGCTGAAAATGGTGATATTCTCTGGCAAGATAATATAAACTTATTAAGAGATCCTGCTAGCATGTCTAAAATGTTCACACTTTTCCTCTTATTTGAAGATATTTCAAAAGGAAAAGTAAACTTAGACACTACTATTACTGCAACTGAAACAGATCAAGCTATTAGTAAAATATATGAAATCAGCAACAATAAAATTACTCCTGGTGTAGCTTATCCTGTTCGTGATCTTATTTATATGACTGCTATTCCATCATCAAATGTAGCAACTATCATGCTTGCTAATTATTTGTCTAATAATGACGCATCTGCTTTTATCAAAAGGATTAATGATACTGCAAAACGTCTAGGAATGACAAAAACTCATTTTAACAATGCAAGTGGGGCTGCTGCTGTCGCTTTTAATGGCTATTATAAACCTGACAAGTATGACCCTACTGCACCTAACCAAACAACCTCCAGAGATCTCGCTGTTTTAATGTATCATTTTGTAAAAGAGTATCCAGATATACTTACTTACACCAAACCAACTGTTATTAAAACTATGGTTGGAACACCTTATGAAGAAGAATTCCATTCTTATAATCATTCACTTATGGGAGAACAATATGGCATGGAAGGTGTCGATGGCTTCAAAACAGGTTCTAGTCCTAGCGCTGCTTTTAATGCAATGGTCACTGCCCAACGTAATGGAAAACGTCTCATTACTATTGTCATGGGGATAGGAGATTGGTCAGATCAAAATGGAGAATTTTACCGTCATCCTTTTATTAATGCCCTAACTGAAAAAGGCTTTCTTGATTTAACCAAAAAGAAAAAACAGAAACTAGATAATCTTTTCCCTAAACAATCTAGTGACTTGCAGTCTGCTAAACCAAAGACTCACGCAACAAAAAACAAGCAGATGTCGCTCTTAGCAAAAGTTGAATATTTTGTTAACCACCATCATCATCTCATATTTATGTGCTTAGCCTTGTTTATATTTATCGTCTTATTATTAGCTATTTTTGCTATTGTATCTTAAAAATCAGAGACCTACTCTGGTTTTTTTCTTTTCATTTATTTCTCAATCGCTTCTTTAAAAGACATCTAAAAAAGTCGTCATTTTTGACGACATAGTATGATTTTTAACCAACCGAACCTTCCATCTCATATGAAATAAGACGGTTTAATTCAACTGCATATTCCATTGGTAGTTCCTTAGTGAATGGCTCGACAAAGCCCATAACAATCATTTCAGTTGCTTCACTTTCTGACAAGCCACGACTCATGAGATAATAAAGTTGCTCTTCTGAAATTTTCGATACCTTAGCCTCATGCTCAAGTGACACTTGGGAATTGTGAATTTCATTAAAGGGAATGGTATCTGATTTTGAAATATCATCCATTAAAATGGTGTCACACTCAATATGAGAAACTGATTTTTTAGAGTCTTTGTTAAAAGTGACCTGACCACGATAGTCTACCTTGCCACCACTTTTAGCAATGGATTTTGAAACAATTGATGATGAGGTATGCGGAGCGTTATGAATCATCTTAGCACCTGTATCCTGATGCTGAGAAGCATTAGCAAAAGCAATGGATAACATGGTTCCACGCGCCCCAGGCCCATCTAGATAAACAGATGGGTATTTCATGGTTGTTTTTGCCCCCAAATTCCCATCTATCCATTCAACAGTAGCATCTTTAAGAGCTCTTGCACGTTTTGTCACTAAATTATAAACATTATCTGACCAGTTTTGGATTGTAGTGTAACGCATGTAAGCCCCATCAAGAGCAAAAATTTCAACAATCGCAGCATGCAAACTATTACTTGAATAGGTTGGCGCTGTACAACCTTCCACATAATGGACACTAGCACCTTCATCAACAATGATCAAGGTCCGTTCAAATTGACCTGTATTTTCATTATTAATACGGAAATACGTTTGCAAAGGAATATCTACCTTAACACCCTTTGGCACATAGATAAAGGTTCCACCAGACCAAACTGCTGAGTTTAAGGCAGCTAATTTATTATCTGTAGGAGGAACTAACTTTGCAAAGTAAGCTTTAAATAAGTCTGGATATTCTTTCAAGGCCGAATCAGTATCTGTAAAAATAATACCCAGCTTTTCAAACTCATCTTTCATGTTATGGTAAACGACTTCCGACTCATATTGAGCAGATGCTCCAGCTAGATAGGCGCGTTCTGCTTGGGGAATTCCAATCTTCTCAAAAGTCTCTTTTATCTTATCAGGAACATCATCCCAAGATCTTGCTGGCTTATCAGATGCTTTTTGATAATAAATAATATCATTAAAATTGATATCAGACAGATCAGCTCCCCAAGTCTGCATTGGCATTTTATTAAAGGTCTCTAGAGATTTGAGCCTAAAATTCAGCATCCATTCTGGTTCATTTTTTGCTGCAGATAATTCCCTGACAACAGCTTCACTTAGCCCTTTTCCTGTAGAATAAAGTGGCTTTACATCATCATGAAAGCCAAATTGATAATCTCCTAAATCAATGGGTTTAGGTTCTACTTTGTCACTAACTTCAGACATCTTCTATCCCTTTTCTTTCTTTTTATCTCTTATGCTTGCTGACTTCGCTCAATGGCTTTTTCTAAAGCATGCCAAGCCAAGGTAGCGCATTTTATACGTTGTGGAAATTTTGAAACACCAGCTAGTAGTTCTGCTTCTCCTAATTTTTCTTGTGCAGCATTTTCTTGCCCCTGAACCATTTCTGAAAAAATAGTAATAAGTTCCAATGCCTGTTCCTTAGTTTTTCCGATAACAGTATCTGTCATCATACTTGCAGAAGCTGTAGAAATGGAACAACCATCCCCAGAAAAAGCAATATCTTCAATCCTGTCTTCCTGGAATTTTACCGTCAATGAAATAAGATCTCCACAGGTAGGGTTATTTAGAAGCACAGCTTCCACGCCCTCTATAGTTCCTTTATGATGGGGATTTTTAGAATGCTCAGCAATAAGAGCCATATATAAACTATTTAATTTAGAAAGTGCCATTGAAGAACTCCTTTGTTTTAATAAGTGCATCAACTAGATGGTCACAATCCTCCTTAGTGTTATAAAAGTAAAAACTTGCTCTGACTGTTGAAGAAACTCCTAGGTATCTAAGCAAGGGTTGGGCACAGTGATGGCCTGCACGAACAGCAATTCCTTCATAGTCTAGGGCGGTAGCTACATCATGGGGATGCAAACCAGCTAAATTAAAGGAAATAAGAGCTGATCGTAAGTCTTTATTACTTGGTCCATATATGGTCAACCCTTCAATAGCCTCAAGTTTTGGCATGACATATGAAAGCAATTCTGAGGTATGTTGCTGAATCTTCTCCATACCCACTTCTTCTAAGTAAGATATTGCTTGACCTAAGCCAATAGCACCTGCAATATTAGGTGTCCCTGCTTCAAATTTCCAAGGTAATTCTTTCCAAGAGGCTTCCTGCTCATAGACAAAGTCTATCATCTCGCCACCAAATTCTACTGGTTCCATCTTATTAAGCAGATCTTCCTTGCCATAAAGAACACCTATGCCAGTAGGCCCTAACATCTTGTGACCAGAAAAAGCTAGAAAATCACAATCTAAATCTTCTACATCCACAGCTATATGAGGGACTGATTGCGCAGCATCCACTACCATATAAGCACCTACTGCATGAGCTAATTCTCCTATTTCTTTAATCGGATTAATAGTGCCCAGAACATTTGATATATGGGTTAAGCTGACAAATTTGGTTTTGAAAGATAATTTGGCTTTTAAATCTTCTAAATCCAATTCTCCATCTTTGAGATAAACATAAACCAGTTCTGCTCCTGTTTGTTTGCATGCTTCTTGCCAAGAAATGATATTTGAATGGTGTTCCATAATCGAAATAAGGACCTGGTCTCCTTCTTTTAAAATACCTTTAGCAAAATGAGCAACCCAGTTTAAAGCACTTGTTGTTCCTCTGGTAAACAGAATTTCTCTTGTTGAGCTTGCTTTAATAAACTGTGCAACCTGTTTTCGGCTTGTCTCATAAGCATGAGTGGCTCTTTCAGCCAAAGTATGGACACCTCTATGGACATTAGCATTGTCCTTTTGATAAAAGGAACTTATCTTGTCCACTACCGCATTTGGCTTTTGACTAGTAGCAGCATTATCTAAATAAACTAATGCTTCGTCATTAACAACTTGATTTAAAATGGGAAAATCACTCTTGATGCGATCTGTATCTAACACACAAAACTCCTTCATTATGGCCTTGAGGCAAGTTTTTGATCTAAAACAGCAATAATATTATCTCTTACATCCTTAATTGGAATTTCAGAGATAACTGTTCCAAGAAAACCTCTTATAACAAGACGCTCTGCTGTCTCTCTATCTAGTCCTCGGCTCATGAGATAGTACATATCTTCAGGGTCAACCTGCCCAATTGAAGCAGCGTGACCAGCTGTTACTTCATTTTCATCTATTAAAAGAATAGGATTAGCATCGCTACGTGCCTTGTCAGACAACATGAGTACACGACTTTCTTGCTGGGCATCTGCCCCCTTAGCCCCTTTTATGATATGTCCTATACCATTGAAGGTGAGCGTTCCTCTTTCTAAGATAACCCCATGTTGTAAGATATGTCCAACTGAATTTTTACCAAAATTAGTAACCCGAGTATCGATACCTTGAATTTGACGTCCACTAGAAGCAGCAACAACCTTCAAATCCGCATGACTCCCGTCACCAATTAAATCACTGTCAAAATCAGCAATCACATTTCCTTCATTCATAAGGCTTAAGGACCAATTAATGGTCGCATTATCTTCTAAACGGCCACGTCGACTAATAAATGCCGTAACATTTTCTCCCAATTGATCAATAGCCGAAAAATTAACCTGACTGCCTGCTTCAGCTATTACCTCAACACAAATATTAGCACTAATTTTTTGGCTCTTTTCACCAAAACTTTCTATCCGCTCCAGATAAGTTAGCTTGCTTGCTTTTCCTGCAATAATAAGAACATGTTTATTAAAAGGAACTGAACTATCACTATCTTGTAAAAAGATAGCTTCAAAGGGCTGTTCCACTTCTACAAAATCTGGAATATACAAGACTGCAGCGCTGTTAAAATAAGCCGTATGGTAAGCACTTAATTTATCTTGATCAAAAGCTAGGGCACTACCAAAGTAAGCTTCAATAATCTCTGGAATTTCTTCTAGAGCACTATAGAAATCGGTAAAAACAACTCCTTGTTGACTAACTTCCACAGGAATCTGTTCTAACACCGTTTGACTGCCAAGCTGAACTAAGGTAGGATTATCTCCAATTGCTAGAAAATCTGGAATATTTGCTTCCAAGGGGCTTTCTGCAATTTCACCTTGTCCTAAATTCCAACGATGGTATTTGACTCTTTCAATTTTAGGTAATTCCAAGTCAGAAATCTGTTCAAAAGCTTGTCTTCGTAGTTCTTGTAACCAAATAGGTTCTGCTTTACCCTGGGAAAATTCTAATATCTTATCTAATGTCATAAATGATGTATCCTTTACTAACTGTCTATTTGAAGTGCTTTGTATTCAAACTAGGATTTAAATATAAGTTTTTTAGTTCCTAGCTCACATAATTTAAGACATCATTATATTTCTTCTTGATAATCAATGCCCAAGTCCTCAGCAATTGTGGCATAGCCTTCTTTTTCAAGTCTTGTAGCTAAAGAAGCATCACCTGATAAAACAACACGTCCATCCATCATGACATGAACCACATCAGGAGTAATATAATTTAATAAACGTTGATAATGGGTGATAATCATTGCTCCAAAATCTTTCCCACGCATTTCGTTAACCCCTTTTGATACTACCTTAAGAGCATCAATATCAAGTCCTGAATCAATTTCATCTAATAAGGCAAATTTAGGTTCAAGCATTAATAATTGGAGGATTTCATTCCGTTTTTTCTCACCACCAGAAAAACCCTCATTAAGGTAACGCTCTGCCATTTCTTCTTTCATCCCAAGTAAGTCCATCTTTTGGTCTAACTTTTGAATAAATTGACGAACAGAAATTTTGTCAGCATCTTCTTTTCCTGCATTCATGGCTGCACGAATAAACTCTGCATTGGTAATACCAGGAATTTCAGAAGGATATTGCATGGCAAGAAAAAGCCCTAATCGCGCACGCTCATCAACTTCTAACTCCAAAATATTAAGACCATCTAGTAAGATTTCTCCTTGGGTAACTTGATAATTTGGATTACCCATGATGGCTGCTGATAAGGTAGATTTACCTGTCCCATTTGGTCCCATGATAGCTGCAATTTGCCCTGTCTGTAAGGTCAAATTAACCCCTTTTAAAATTTCTTTTTCTTCTATGGCAACATGTAAATCTTTAATCTCTAATACAGACATCTCTTACCTCATTTTTTCTATCCCTTGCTAGCTAGTTTTGATCAGGGAATTTTCATTTTGTTATACAATTAAATTATAGCAAAAAAAAGCCGTCAAGGCTTTTCTAGCGTTTTAAAGTCACTTTTTTTCTTTCCATTTTTCTAACTGTCTTCTTCTAAAATCACTATTTCCTATAAATTTTAAAAGTTTAAAAAGTGGTGTTCGTTTTTCTCCCCAGATTTCTAAGCCTTCAATCAATACTTCTAAACCAAAAAGCAAACCAAAGATTAATAAGGTTCCCCCAATCCGGCTTGAAACATTTAACAAAAGGGAAATCAAAGAAAACAGCATTGCTATTCCATAAACAACTAAGACTGCTCCCCTATGAGTAAATCCCATTGAAAGAAGACGGTGATGGAGATGCATTTTATCCGGCTCATAGAATTTTTGTCCTGATAAGCTTCTTCGAATAATAGCAACTACTGTATCCATAATAGGAACACCGAGAATAATTACTGGCGTCAAAACTACCACAGCTGTAGCATTTTTCAAGCCCTGAAGCGATAAAACACCAATCATAAAGCCGATAAATAAAGCTCCTGTATCCCCCAAATAAATAATAGCAGGATGGTAATTATAGGGAAAGAACCCAACAATTGAAGCAATTAGAATGAGAATGGTTAAGGTTAGGAAAAAATCACTCTGTGGCAGAAAGAAAAAAGATACCACAGCCATAGTCACTAGGCTAATAATAGAGACACCACTGACTAGTCCATCTAAGCCATCTATTAAATTAATAGCATTTGTAATGGAAACAATCCATAAAATAGTCAGAAAAAAAGTGACAATAGGGCCAAAAAATAAGAGAGGACCCCCAAACGGTATCTTAAAACTATCAAATTTAAAATTTGTAAAAGCCCAGATAATAAAAGCCCCAAAGAAAATCCCTAGCATTTTTAGTTTAGGACTAATTTCAAAAATATCATCCATATAGCCAGTTGTAACTACTACAAGAGCACCCAATACAACTGGTAGAATGTAGGATAAATAAGCCTTACCTTCAATAACGACATGCGATGAAACCATCGGCATAAAAATAAGAGTTGCTATAAAAAAGGAAATAAAGATGGCTAAGCCACCACCACTAGGCATGGGGACCTTATTAATTCTTCTCACATTGGGCTTATCAACTGCCCCTACTCTAAAAGATAAAAATCTAACGATAGGGGTCAAAAAAAGTGAAATTAATAAAGCACCAATTAAGACTAAAACATAATCAAACGTAAAAGGAAACATAGTCTATGACACCACTTCAATTTTCTTCAATTGCTCTACTGCATCTTCATCAATTAATTGTAAGGCATGTTCTTGCAAATACGCACGGGTTCTAGTCCCTGGGCTTGCATGCTCAATTAATCTAGCATACATGATATTAGCAAAATAAGAAGGTTGATTTCGGATATCTAATAAGATAGTCATGTGGTAATTGTTACTTTCCTTGTATAATTCAGAAGCTTCAATGTCAAAATCAATTATTTTAGAAAAAACAATAGCTTCTTCAATATCTTGAAAATCTAATACAAAGTGAATATAATCTAAAGGCTCCACATAGACTTCTTCTTGAGCCGTTTCTTGTGTTTCTTGCTTGAT
This sequence comes from Streptococcus didelphis DSM 15616, assembly GCF_000380005.1. GTDB lineage: Bacteria > Bacillota > Bacilli > Lactobacillales > Streptococcaceae > Streptococcus > Streptococcus didelphis. The sequence continues at coordinate 58,811 of NZ_KB904199.1, read as the reverse complement.
AGAGTTTTCAACAGTTTCTTCAATCATTTCTTCTATCTTTTCAAGTTTCTGATGAGCATCGACATCCCCTTTTTCCATCATTGTTTTTTCAATATTCTTGAAAAAATCTTCAGGAGTCATTTGAGAAATATCGCCTAAATCAGCTAATTCCTCAAAATTAATATCTTTACTCAATTCTGACTTGGTTACAAAGACGTCTAGACGATCTTTTCTTGGAGTTACCCTAAAGCTAAGCATTCCACTATCTTTGAAATTATCTGGTAAATCAAGTTCATCCATAACAGCATAGAAAAATTCTTCTGTTTTTTCCTGAGGAATCAAAAAGTCCTTGAGTTCCATGCCTCTTTCTTCCAAGTCGTCCATGCTAATTGTAATTTTCAGGGTCGTTTCACTAATCTGTTTCATTTCCATAGTTTTTACCTCATACGCGTAGTCATTCTATTATACAAGAAATGCTATGATTTCGCAATTTTCTAAGTGTTTATTATCTAAATGGCAAAATCCAGCCCACAAGAGCTGGATAAGTTAGATGAATAAGGTCACAATAAAATACAAGATTAAAAGGGTTCCTAGAATAATACGGTATTTACCAAAAATAGTAAAATCATGCTTTTTAACATAATCCGTTAAAAAGCGTATGGCATACATACTAACTACAAAAGCAGTTAAACTTGCCATTAATAAAATTAAGACTTGTGAAAAATTCAAGTGATTACCATCTAAAAAGAATTTCACTGCCTTTAAGCCACTATAGCCAAACATTGTTGGAATAGCAAGAAAGAAGGTAAAGTCTGCTGCAACAGGTCTACTGGTTCCCAGAATAATAGCTCCTAAAATAGTTGCACCAGAGCGGCTAGTACCAGGGACAATACTCAAGACTTGAAAGCATCCAATTAATAAAGCTGTTTTATAAGACATCTTCCCTAGATCAGTAACCTGTGCACTATGTTCTCTATTTCGTTTTTCAATCCAAATAAAAGCAAGTCCATATAGAATTAACATCAAGGCAACTACAAGAAAGTTATAAAAGTGAGCTTCCATCCAGTTATCAAGCAAAAGTCCAAAAATTGCTGAAGGAACACAGGCAATAACAACCTTTAACCAAAGTTGCCAAGTTAATTGAATTTCTCTAGCTGTCTTATTTGGCTGAAAAGGATTTAGTCGTTCAAAATAAATAATAATAACAGCAAAGATAGCACCTAGTTGAATAACAATATTAAACATATCCATAAAGGATTTTGTTTGATTTAATTTGATAAATTCTTGTACTAAAATTAAGTGACCAGTACTTGAGATGGGTAGCCATTCCGTTACACCTTCTATGATACCAAAGAAGATAGCCTTCAACATTTCAAAAAATAACATCTTTTCTCCTCATTAAGTGATAGATACATTGTATCAAATTATCCTGAGTTTTTCTTATATTAATTGTCTAAAAACCTAATAACATTTATGGGTAATTTTATTCTTTTACAACTGTATAACGACTTGCCCAAAAAGCTTTAACCTGAGAGTCCTTTAGTGCTTGTGTTTGCTGGTTGAGTAATTGACTAAATTCACTGTAAATAAGACCAAACTCTGATTTCTTTATATCTATCTGATTCTTAGATAGATAGTTTTTGGCTTCTGCTTCCATGCCAAAAAGGCTAGCATAAACTATGAGACGTCTCCAACGTCTATCTGCTGTAAGACTTGCTTTTTTAGATCCTTCTGATGTCTTCAACAGATAGCAAAAATCATGCCACTGGTCACAAGCTAGCTTGCCTTCTTCTGTTAATACTCCTAACAATTGGTATTCCATAACTTCCTTATTGTTCATAAAAATAAGAAGAAAAGTTATCAGTGCCAGAGATAAATTAATCATTGCCCTATCTGTTTTCCCTTTTGACATTAAAAATAAACCAAAGAAAATCAGACCTCCAATTGCTATGATTAGAAAAATCCGATTAAAAAGCCAATACTTCTTTTCTTGATTCGAAAGAGGACGAAAGAGTTTATTTTGGTTCTCTTTTTGATATTTTGTAAGTAATCGACTTATTTTTTTCAAGTGCTTTTCTAGTTTTTTAAGACAAATTAATCCTTCTGCATTAATTTGAATTTGTAAACTAATACCATGATCTGTTTCTTTAAGTTCTTCAATAAAATTATCATCAAAGATATAACTTGAAAAAACGTGTATCAGTAAGATTTTTTTCTGATTAGTGAAGATCATCTCTAACAAAGCTAACTCGAAATCAGCCAGATTATTAGTTTCATTTCGAATGAGATATACTTCTGCTTTTTCTCTTGAGAGCCTAATTTGCTTTCTCTCCAAGAGATCTAAGAGACTAGAATAGATTATACTGGTAAAATCAATTCCCTCTTTATTAGAATTGGTAGCCACAGGGTTTAGGTCTTCTAGCTGAATCCTATAGATAGAATGAGCTAAAGCTAGGGGTGAGAGCTCTTTGGGTAAACTTTCTAAACAATTTATCGATTTTAAACTATAGCTTTTAACTGATTTCTTAAATAAGAGCCAGGAATAAAAGGCTAACCCTATGGTACATATAATAATGCCATAGCTAAAATAATTAACAAATAGATAGGTCCATTTTTTTGTCACTCTTAGCTTTGCTTCTTCTTTCTTAAAAGCCGTGAGGGACTTCTTAGCTTCTGCTTTACCTGCTAGAATATGACTGTCCCAATAAGCACGAATGCGGTAAGTACCGTTAACATCTTTGGAAGTAAGTTTAAAAACTGTTCCCTTACTTATTTTATTAGACTCTTGGAAGAGCCCTCTATGAATCATCACATCCTTTAGATGACTTTCTTTTTCTGTACTAATTTCAAAATTAACCTTTTTTATTTCCTGATTCCAATAAGCAATAGGTGTCCAATCCAAAACAGCAATATCTTGATAATGACTCAGGATATTATGCACTTTCCAAGTGACAATTAGCTTGACCTTGTCATTTACCTGACCCTTGTTATAAATTTTTAAAATGTATTGATTATTAGCGTCTTTTATAGTTGATCTGATTGTTACTTTCTTACCATTTTTATAGGCTAATATTTTAGGGTTTTGCTCAATTATAAATCCTTTACTTTTAGATGTGTTCTTATTAAAGGTTAAGTATTGGCCATCAAAATCATTTTTGAAAATATAATTAATTTCTTGTCTGAAAAATCCTGTATTATCACTATTTATTTTTAAGTGACCTACATATAAAGGAACCTCACATTCTAAATTATTTGCTTTTATAGATTTACTACTTAGGCATAAAAATATAAATGCTGTTATCATTATTTTTTTCATGATATACCTCTATTTTCTGCTCATATTCTACCATAATTTAATTCTTAAATAAATATAATCCAGAGGTCAAGTTTATTTTTACTCATTTTTTTGTATAATTTTCCAATTTTTTAGTAATTAATAATTGAAATAGAGTAGCATTTACTGTAGAATAGAGACCAACAATATTTTAGAGTGAGGAATCTATTATGAAAAAGCTAATCATTAGCTGTTTCTTTGCCCTCTTATTGCTCTTTGGAGGAGTAAGCGGTGCTCAAGCAGACCAATATCTGCGTGTCGGAATGGAAGCTGCCTATGCACCATTTAACTGGACACAATCTGACAAGTCTAAAGGTGCTGTACCTATTGAGGGAACAAGACAGTATGCCAATGGCTATGATGTTCAAGTTGCTAAGAAAGTTGCTAAATCGCTAGGAAAAGAACTTCTAGTTGTTAAGACATCTTGGACTGGATTAATCCCAGCCCTAACCTCTGGCAAAATTGATATGATTGCAGCTGGCATGAGTCCAACTGACCAACGTCGAAAAGAAATTGCCTTCTCAGATCCCTATTACCTTAGCGAACCTGTCATAGTTGTTGACTCTCAAGGCAAATACGCTAACGCCAAATCCTTAGTCGACTTTTCTGGAGCGAAAATTACAGCCCAACAAGGTGTTTGGCATGTTAACTTAATAAGTCAGATTAAGGGAGTAAAGGCCCAAATACCTATGGGTGACTTCTCTCAAATGCGCCAAGCTCTTTCTTCAGGAGTCATTGATGGTTACATTTCTGAAAAACCAGAGGCTATGACTGCTGAAAATGCCAATCCTTCATTTAAAATGATAAAGCTAGTAAAAGGCTTTGACTTCTCTGAAGCTGATGCTGGAATTGCTGTTGGTATGAAAAAAAATGATTCTCGAATTGACCAAGTCAACCAAGTTTTAACTACTTTATCAGAAAATGATCGCACACAGTTAATGAAGAGAGCTGTTGACCAGCAACCCAAGGAAAAAAAGGATGCAAAGTCTGAAAAAGCTTCCTTTGTTGAACAAATGTGGCATATCTTGAAAGTAAACTGGAAACAATTTTTACGAGGAACAGGCTTGACCCTCTTGATTTCAACAATTGGTACCTTTGTTGGTCTCATTATCGGGCTTTTGATTGGTATCTATCGAACAGCCCCTAAATCCAAAAATAAGACCTTGGCTATTTTACAAAAATTATTCGGTTACTTCCTGAATATCTATATTGAAATTTTCCGTGGAACGCCTATGATTGTACAATCAATGGTTATCTATTACGGAACTGCCCAAGCCTTTGGTATTTCTGTAGATCGAACACTAGCAGCCATCCTTATTGTTTCTATTAATACAGGGGCATATATGACAGAGATTGTTCGTGGAGGTATCTTTGCTGTTGATAAGGGACAATTTGAAGCTGCAACAGCACTTGGTTTTTCACATGGACAAACCATGCGTAAGATTGTGCTGCCACAAGTTATTCGTAATATCCTACCTGCTACAGGAAATGAATTTGTGATTAATATCAAAGATACATCTGTCTTGAATGTCATTTCTGTTGTGGAACTTTATTTCTCTGGAAATACTGTTGCTACACAGAATTACCAATATTTCCAAACATTTTCAGTTATTGCTGTCATCTACTTCATTCTTACGTTTACTGTAACCCGTATTTTACGTTATGTAGAGCGTCGTTTAGATGATGACGCCTATACAAGTGCCTCTAATCAGGCAGCCCTAGAGGAGGTTACTAATGCCTAGCCCTATTATTGAAATTAAACATTTAAAAAAATCATATGGTAACAACCAGGTCTTAAAAGACATTTCGCTTTCTGTTAACAAAGGGGAAGTTATTTCAATTATTGGATCATCAGGATCTGGGAAGTCTACTCTACTAAGGTCTATTAACTTACTAGAAGAGCCTACAGCTGGTGAAATTCTTTTCCATGGAAAAAATGTTTTAGCTGAAAAATATAACCTTACTCACTATCGTGAGAAATTAGGAATGGTATTTCAATCCTTTAATCTCTTTGAGAATTTAAACGTCTTAGAAAATGCCATTATAGCACAAACTACTGTTTTAAAGCGAAGCCATTCTGAAGCAGAAAAAATTGCTAAAGAAAACTTAAATACTGTTGGTATGACTGAGCAGTACTGGAAGGCTAAGCCAAAACAGCTCTCTGGTGGTCAAAAACAAAGGGTGGCTATTGCTAGAGCTCTATCTGTAAATCCTGAAGCTATGCTTTTTGATGAGCCAACCTCAGCCCTTGACCCAGAAATGGTTGGTGAGGTTTTAAAAACTATGCAGGATTTAGCCAAGTCAGGACTTACTATGATTATTGTTACCCACGAAATGGATTTTGCACGTGATGTTTCTAACCGTGTAATCTTTATGGATAAGGGCGTCATAGCTGAACAAGGTCCTCCAGAACAACTATTTGAAAACCCTCAACAAGATCGTACTAAAGAATTTTTACAACGTTTCCTAAAATAAAAGAATCCTAGGTTCTTTTATTTTTTAGTTGAAAATACTTTACTGGTTAAGTATTTTGTGTTATACTAGCTTTGTTAACGTTAATAATTCTACATAGGAGGTTTGAATGGCCGAAAAAACAGATTTGGCGTCAGCTTATCGTAGACTGAAAAGTCCAAATATCAAAACAAAAAAACGTGCTCTAAAAATTATTCATGAGCATAAAAGAAATGGTAAAAAATAACCATTATCTTCCTATATAAGTCAGACAAAAAACCTAAGACAAATCCCTCCGTCTTAGGTTTTTTTGTTTTATTTTGTTTTTAAAGCAGATAATACTTGTGTTCTAATGTCATCAACACCACTTGGTGTATTAGGTAAAAAGAGGGTCTGGTTACCATTTAGGGCAAAGGTATTGAGGGTATCTAGATATTGGTTAGTAAGTAAAATCGACATAATCTGTTCTTCATTTAAACTAATATTTGCTTCTTTTAACTCTTGAATAGACTCTGCTAAACCATCAACAATCGCTTTACGTTGTTGGGCGATACCCACACCATGTAAGCGATCTTTTTCAGCTTCAGCTGATGCAGCTGTCACAATTTTAATCTTATCAGCTTCTGCAAGTTCCTGTGCTGCTACTCTTTTACGTTGAGCGGCGTTAATTTCATTCATTGATTGTTTAACTTCCGCATCAGGTTCAACTTTTGTAATCAGTGTCTTAACAATGATATAACCATAGGTTGACATCTCTTCAGCTACTTGATGTTGCACTTCCAAGGCAATTTCATCTTTTTTCTCAAAGAGCTCGTCCAGGGTTAACTTAGGAACTGATGATCTTAAGGCATCTTCAATATAAGATTTTATCTGAGATTCTGGTCTCATCAATTTGTAGTAAGCATCAGTAACATTTTGTTCATTAACCCGGTATTGAGTGGCAATATTTAAGGTTACAAAGACATTGTCCTTAGTTTTTGTTTCCACCACAATCTCTGTTTGTAGTAAGCGAAGTTGAACACGCGCAGCTATTTTATCAATACCAAATGGTAGACGGATATGAATACCGCTAGTTGCTGTCTTTTGATAGCGGCCAAATCGCTCTATAATAGCTACTGTTTGCTGTTTAACCACATATAAGCTACTAGCAATTACAGTTAAGATAAGGACAAGTCCAATGATAAAAATAAATAATGAAACCATATACTATTTCTCCTTTATAGTAAGAAAAACTTACTAGTCAAGCTTTACGTTTTAGAAAATTTCTTGACTTATTGTTATGATACAATTATAATCTTTTCCCCACTTTTGTCAATTCTTCTAAGGTAATTTTAAGTCAAAGCTATAGTAAAAATAATTGTAAGGATTTTAAGTAATTAACTCATTAAAAAAGATTGAGGAAAGTTTTTACCTTTCTTCAATCTAAAGCATTACTTTTATAATTTATTCAACACTCATGAGATAAGGGTAGACAGGTTGATCACCTTGGTGAACTTCAACTTCAATGTCTTCATATTTTTCTTCTAAATAGTCTACCATCTCTTGAGCAAGTTCTTGTTTTCCATCTTGGCCTACAAAAATACTTACAATTTCCTTATCTTCATCAATCATATGTTCAAAAGTAGCTTTTAAGGCTGCTTCAACATTTGAATCTGAAACTAGGATTTTGCCATCAACCATTCCTAGGTAGTCATTTTCATGAATTTCAAGTCCATCAATTGTGGTATCGCGAACAGCTAGAGTTAAACTACCGCTAGTAACATCTGATAAACTACCAGTCATAGCAGCTACATTATCTTCCAGACTCTTAGAAGAATCAAATGATAATAAGCTGGTGAAGCCTTGAGGAACTGTACGTGTTTCTACTACAGCTGCTGGAATATCAACAACCTCTGCTGCTGTTTGGGCAGCCATAAAAATATTTTTATTGTTTGGTAAAATAATAACATTTTTAGCATTAACAGCGTGAATAGCTTTAACAATATCTTCTGTTGATGGATTCATTGTTTGTCCACCAGAGATAATGTAGTCTACACCCTGGGTTTTAAAGATATCAGCTAGGCCTTCTCCAGCAACCACAGCAATTAAACCAAAGTCTTTAGCTTCAGCTCTAGGAGTAGTTTGGTGATTTGTTCTTTCAACCTGTGCATCATGCTGATTACGCATATTATCTACTTTAATCTTAATTAAAGAACCGTATTTAAGGCCTTCTTGCATGACTAAACCAGGATCTTCTGTATGAACATGCACTTTAACAATTTCATCATCATTAACTACAAGTAAGGAATCCCCTAAGTTACTTAGGTAACCCTGGAACTCTTCATAGTTGAATTCTTTTACATAGGTTGGACCTTGTCTTAGTGCTACCATGATTTCTGTACAGTAACCATAGGTAATATCTTCAGTAGCTACATGGCCTACAACCGCCTTGTGGTGCTCTGCATTAATCATTTCAGACATATTAGCAGGAGTTGCTTTAAAGTCCTCAGAAGCTACATAATCACCATTTAAAGCTGATAAGAAACCTTCATAAATAAAGACTAGACCTTGACCACCAGAGTCAACTACGCCAACTTCTTTTAGAACAGGTAATAAGTCTGGGGTCTTAGCTAAAGCTTTTTTAGCACCTTTCAAAGCTGCTTCCATAACTTCTATGGCATCATTACTTGATTCAGCTTTTTTCAAAGCTGCACTAGCAGCTCCACGAGAAACTGTTAGAATAGTCCCTTCAACGGGTTTCATTACTGCTTTATAGGCTACTTCAACACCAGATTGGAAGGCTTGAGCCAAATCTTTTCCATCAAGCTCAACTTTGTCCTTAATACTTTGACCAAAACCACGGAAAATCTGCGATGTAATGACACCAGAGTTACCACGTGCTCCCATCAAAAGACCTTTAGATAAAATTTGTCCAACTTCACCTACTGTTTTTGCTGGCTTGTCAGCAACTTCTTTGGCACCATTATCCATTGTCATTCCCATGTTTGTCCCTGTATCTCCATCTGGAACAGGAAAGACATTTAAAGAATTGACATATTCTGCTTGTTTACCAAGTCGAGTCGCTGCTGCTTGGACCATTTCTTGTAATAAGCTTGTTGTAATATTTGACACTAGTTTTCTCCCACAACCTTAATATTTTGTACGTAGACGTTAACCATATCTGCTGTAATTCCTAGCTGACTTTCTAAGTTAAATTTGACACGTTCTTGGATATTTTTAGAAACTTCACTGATTTTTACACCATAACTCATTACAGTATAAACGTCAACAGAAATACCCATATCTGTTGATCGAACAACTACGCCTTTAGAATAGTTCTCCTTGCGAAGTAGTGATTGAAAATTGTCCTTTAAAGCACTCTTACTAGCCATACCAACAACGCCAAATATTTCCGTTGCGGAACCACCGACAACAGTTGCAATCACGTCGTCAGATAGTTCGATTAGACCATCATTTGTATTCATTTTTACAGTCATATTTACTACCTCAAAAAGTTTTTATCAGTTTATTATACTATTTACACTATCTTTTGTCACGTATTCTTGCTAAACACTGGAAAATCCATATCTCAATAATTCTTAAATCTCCTAGTTTTATCTAGGGTTTACTAGTCTTTTCTTCTTTCAATAAATCATTATGTCGTTTTAATTATAAGGGATTAGACTTTGATAAAAAAGCACTTTTTGAAAAAATAGTAATCCTATAAAAGCAAGAAAAAAAGCCCTAGGGCTTTTTTTAATTATACGCGTTCTACTTTACCAGATTTAAGCGCACGAGCAGATGCCCAAACTTTTTTAGGTTTTCCATCAACTAAGATAGTAACTTTTTGAAGATTTGGTTTAACTGTACGTTTAGTTTGGTTCATTGCATGTGAACGGTTATTACCAGATACGGTTTTACGACCTGTAAAATAACATACTTTTGACATTTTTTGTCTTCCTCCTAGGTAGAATATGTTTACTGATGTGCTAGCACCACATACTAAAATATTCTATCATAATCCTAATTGTTGCGCAAGACTTTTTATATTTATTTTATTTTTCAATTCTTTGAATAGATTCATAACATTTTAGAAAAGTTACCTATAAGTTCTCTTTTAATGCCCTAAATAGGTCTTTTAGACTTCCATCATATAAAACTTCTTGAATACAGTCTTCGATGCTATTTCTAAATTCATAAGTATAGGCTACACCACTTGGATTAACAATTCCTACTTTATTTTGCTCACTCTGAGGATTCATCACAGTAAATGACATGACTCTTTGTACATCAATAGGAACAGTATATTTAAACATAATATCTCTTTGGTTTGTTTTGCCCACTAAGTAACCAGCTTCAAAGAATAGATCTTGCAAATCTTGGAATTCTTTTTCAGTCATGTCTTACTCCCATCTAGTTTCTCTGTTTATATTCTTTTTCCAATTCAAAAAGCAAAAGATAGATTAACTGAATACAGAGCTCTGATTTTCCAGCATTATCTGTAGTACCTGTTAAATAGATATCCAATTGGGGACAGTAAAAAGCAAAAGCTCCTGATATACCTGAGTGTCCAATGAAACTCAAGCGTTCAGACTCCTCAAATTGTCCCATTGCTATTTTCATGTGTCCTCCCCCATATTCAACTGGGGCGTAGTCACCTTGCAATGGTCTGTAGTCTTTCATCTCTTGCCAATGAACTGAATTAAAGAGTTTGCCTTCAATAAATGCCCTAATAAAAACCATTAAATCAGCAGCTGTTGATACACCACCTCCTGCTGCCTGGCCACTGGCAATAAGTTTGGGACGTTGAAGGTAGGATTTTCCTGTGTATAAGGGTGGAATCAAGGCAAACTCACTTCCTGGAACAAAGCTATGATTAAGTTTTAAAGGTTCCATGATGTATCTATCGACACAATCATCAAATGATTGCCTATATATTTTTTCAATAATTAATCCTAAGAGAATAAAGTTAATGTCTGCATAATAGGCTTGATCACTTCCTGGAACAAAGTGTGCATCAATTTTTTTAACCCATGCAAGCATTTCTTCAAGATCATAGGCAAAGTCTTCTTGTGCAATTCTTTTTCTAAGAGCAACTGGCTCTTCATAAAAGACATTGGGTAAGCCGCTTCTTTGAAAGAGTAAATCTTTTACTGTAATAAAGGCTGTTTGATCTTGACCAGAAATATGATGGAGTCCTAGGACCTTTTCTTTTTCGATGAAATCGGTTACAATATCATTATAACTTAGTTTCCTCTGATCAATTAGCTGAAAAATAAGCGTCGTTGTCCAAAGCTTGGTGACACTGGCAAGCAGAAAAGGGCTTTGGCTGTCTATCTCGCCATGCTGTAACTGAAGATTTTCTTCTTTGTCTCCACTTTGTATAGTAACAATAGCTCGTGGCAACTGATTTTTAGCAATAAAACTGGTAAATAGTTGAGATAATTTTTCCTTGTTCATCTCAGACTCCCTTCATTCCTGTATCCACTGACTATCTAGCTCTATGGATTTTATTTTTGGCTTTAAATAGCTCTAGAAAGACGTTTATTATGGATATTAGACAATTATCATATTTTTTAACCATAGCAAAAACCCAAAATTATTCCCATGCTTCAAAGAGCCTCTTTGTTTCTCAACCAGCACTTAAACAGTCCATCTCAAAAATGGAAGAGGAGCTAAACTGCCAGCTCTTTATCTATAGCAACCATAGACTTCATTTGACCCAAAGTGGTCAAACCTTGCTTGAAAGAGGGGAACCAATTGTCAAAGCCTTCAACCAACTTGTTTTTGATCTTCAAAATCAAAATGAAGAACTTAAACAAACCATTACAATAGGTGTAACTTTTCTGACTATGTTACAGTATATGGATCAAATTTCTCGATTTATTAGAAAATATCCTAAAGTTGAGTTACGAATTATTCAAGAGGGGTCTATGCAGCTACAACATCTTTTGGTGCAAGAAAAGATTGACATTGGCATTTTATCTTTTCCTCAAGTAGAGCACGATATTATTATTGATCCAGTTGCTATTAATCACTCTTCTTATTCGGCCTGCCTAGTGGTACCTAAAAATCATCCCTTAGCAGTAAAAGAAAGTGTGACCTTTAAAGACTTGAAAGGCTATAACATAGCAAGTCTCAGTGATCATTTTGCCTTGGGAGAATTTACCAAAAAACGTTGCCGAGAGCTAGGAATGTCCAATCAGGTTATTCTAACCCATAATGATTTTGAAATCTTACTGCACAGTTTGGAAAAGTTAGATGCTCTTACTATCTTGCCAAGGGAGCTTGAGGAAGTGAGTCCTGTTACTAATTTAACTTGGGTCCCCTTACATGATCTCAATAATTTATATAAACAAGGCTTAGCTTATCGAAAAAATATGGCACGTAATTCTCTTGTAGTTAATCAATTTATTGAGGCTATTAAGAATTAATGTCCATTGGAAAATCAAGTTCTTGATAACTTTCTTGACCTTTTATAACTCGCAAGCCTCCAAGGGCCAAGGCTTCTAGTTCAAATTCTCCTGGATAGGCTTTAAAAGGTCCAATAAAGCTGGTTCTTGCTGCGACTGCCTGACAAAGTTTTTCAGAGTAAGCCATACCACCTGTTAGACAGACCAAATCAACTGGTCCGTCAATGCTAACTGCTAAGGTAGCTATGGTTTTGGCAATCCCAAGGGCTAGAGCATCAAAAACCAGAGCTGCTTCTTGGTCTCCTTGGCTAATTCTTTTTTCAACATCTCGTAGATCAGCTGTCTGACAATGTGATTGTAGGCCAGCTTTTTTGCGTGCCAATTGATTAAAGTTATCGACTCCTATTTCTTTAATGACCTTAAGCATTGATTTTACAGGCATACCCCCTGATCTCTCAGCTGAAAACATAATCTCATCATCAGAGACAAAGTCTATTACTTGGCCATGTTCATGGGCACTAGCAGTAGATCCACCACCAACATGGACAATAACTAAGTTAATATCTTCATAGGCTTTTCCCAGATCCTGAGCAGCCTTTCGAGCAACAGCACGCATATTAAGATGATGACCTGTTGAGGTTCTTTCAATCCCTTTAATTCCTGTTAAGCGAGACACTGGTTTCATAGAATCAACTGTTACAGGGTCATAAATGTAGGCGGCTTGACCTTGACCAAATTTATCCATTAATGCCTTGGCTAATTTAGCTCCCAGATTTGAAGGGTGTTCAAGAATGGGGTGGTCTTGCAGATGTTTTATTAAGGCATCATTTACCAAAATAGCTCCCGGCTTAACAGGTCCAATTAGACCTCCGCGACCAACTGCAAGATCGATTTTTTCAACTTCATGTTTCTTTAGAAGATCTTGAATATCTTGAAGGCGTAGATCAAACTGGTCGAAAACTTTTGTAAATGGAGCTAATTGTTCTGGAGTGTAGGTAATTTCTTCCTTCCAAACCATTTTGTCATCTTGATATTGAGCTACTTTTGTTGATGTAGCTCCTGGATTAACAACGATAATAGTAGTCATTCTATCTCCTTTTTAGTTAGCTTTTTTTGTCATAATTATCTGAGAAAGAAGTATAGAAGCATACTTTTCTTCAAAGCTGGAACTTCTTGATGTGATAATTACAGGCACACTTGCTCCCATAATCAGCCCAGCCATTTCAGAACCCCCAAATAAGGTCAAGGATTTTGAAGCGACATTCCCAGTTACAATGTCAGGGGCAAAAAGAATATCTGCATCTCCTTGGATACGGCCTGAATATTCTTTTTCTCGGGCACTTTCAGGTGATAAAGACAGGTCTATAGACAAGGGACCTTCCACAACAAAATCATCTTGATCTTTATAGTCTGTCACCAAGTCTGCTTCCATTACTGATGAAGGGAGTTTTGGAATGAGGTTTTCTGCCGCAGATAGGAGGGAAACCTTAGGTTTTTCTATCTTTACTGCCTTCATAACCTCCACAGCATTTTCAATGACTACCTTTGCTGTGTCTTTATCTGGTTGCAATACTAAACCACCATCTGTAATAGCTATAAGTTTATCTAAGCTTGGCATTGTTAATAAAGCAACATGTGACAGGGTCTTAGCTTTAGGAATACCTGTTTCTTTATTGACAACTTCCTTTAAGACTTTGCCAGTGGAAATATGCCCTTTTAAAATGGCATCTCCTTTTTGCTGGCGTACTAATTCAACAGCCTTAAAAGCTGCTTCTTGATCATCTTTTATGTCTATAATGTGATAAGAGTTAGTATCAATAGTAAAATGTTTTAATTTTTCTTCTAATTTTGACCTATCATCAATTAAATAAGCAAAAAGTCCCTGCTCTGCAACTGCTTTTTCAACACAGGTCAGAACTTCCTCATCTGCTGCTTTAATAACAACTAGCTTCATTGCTTGTTTTAGGGATTTTATTTCTGGTTTAACTGCTAATAATTTATCGATTAATACTGACATTTTTTCTCCTAATTAAAAAGAGAGGTGTCATCTTATACCTATCGTAAAAGAAGTGAGCACCCCAAGACACTTACTTAAATATCTAATTTATAATCTTCAGGTGTGACTACATGAAGAATATTCATAAAGACATGTTTGAATAAAAAGCCAAAGGCTACTGGAGCAAGTACAAATATTAAGAGGGTTACTAAGATATTACCAATGCTCCATCCTCCACTAACAAGATTGAGGTGGTTAATAGGTCCTACCAGTCCACTAAAACCAAAGCCTGCACTCATTGGAGTTCCTTGAATATGAAAGATTTCAGCTAGGATTCCACAAAGAGCAGCTGATGATATTAAGGGTAGGAGGGTTTTAGGATTTTTTACCACGACTGGCATTGATATCTTTGGTGATCCTATAAAATGAGCCAGTGCAGTACCATGGGAGTTAACAGACCAGCCTAGAATTGCAAAGCCAAATCCTGTTGCACAAATACCTAGGTTAGCAGCTCCTGAACCTACACCTGAAAGGGAAATAGCCAGAGCAATTCCTACTGTGGTAATAGGAGAGACAATTAAGATACCAAATACCACTGCAAGTAAGATACACATAATGATAGGTTGTAAATACAATAACTGAGCAACTCCAACGCCAATAACCTTAGTAATCATTGAGACATAAGGTAAGGTAAAACGTCCAATTAATCCTGTTACTAACATCATTAAAGGTGGAATAACTAAAATGGTATAGGCCTTTAGACCATTCCCTACCCATAATATAATTAAAGCTCCAATGGCAGCTGTGAGCATCATATTAATGATGTCACCAGTTCCAGCCATTATAATGGCACCTCCCTTTGCAGAAATTGCTCCTGAGCCAAAGAGGGTAGCTAAACCAAGTGAGGCTGCCTGAATCGGATTAAATTTAAAATTCAAACCAACCATAAAGCCACAGACCAAGCCCATTACAGAGTTGGACATTCCTAACCCCCAGACTAAGGGAGCTAAAAAGGGCATGCTAGGGACTAAGGTTTTTACCAATTCAGAAAGCAGAGCTCCGGGGATTAGCACAACTACAGCTCCTGTGGCAATCCCATTTAAAACATTCATTGCAAATGCTTTTGCTGTCATTTTATTTTCCATATTTCAACCTCTATTGATGAATTCCTTGTCCTAGTAATATTTCACTTGCATCCATAATTGTCTCTGAAAGGCTTGGGTGATTGTGGATTGTCAAAGTGATATCCTCTGCTGTCATGACATTTTCAATGGCTAAAGTGATTTCTGCTATTAACTCACTAGCACCAGGGCCAACAAGTTGAGCTCCGATAAGACGATTATCTTTTTTATCTGCAACTAGACGCACGAAGCCTTCTGGACTATCCATAGAAAGGGCTCGTCCATTACTTGCAAACCTGAAGCTAGCAATCTTGCTATCAATACCTTTTTCTTTGGCAGCTTCTTTTGTTAAACCAACTGTTGCAATCTCAGGTTGAGTATAGGCAACTGTGGGAATAACTAAGTAATCAGCTGCTACTCCTTCAACTTGAGAAATAGCTTCCGCAGCAACCTTTGCTTCATAAGAGGCCTTATGAGCTAGAGCTGGACCTTTTGTAATATCACCAATAGCATAAATATGTTTTTGCTTGGTCTGCATTTTTTCGTTGACAGGAATCAAGCCTTTGTCATCTGTATCAATTCCAGAAAGTTCAATTGAGATATTGTCTGTGTTTGGACGACGGCCAACCAAAACTGCAATTTTATCAGCTACAATTTCTTCTTCCTTATCACCATTTTGATAGAAGAGATGAAGGCCATCTTCTGCTTTTTCATAATGAGAGGCTCTAGCATTTGTAAGGATTGTCATCTTTAGCTTATCAGCTTCAGCTAAAACTGGTTTAACCAAGTCCTTTTCAAAGCCACTTAGGACACGATCCATTCCTTCTAAAATGGTGACATGGCTACCTAAGTTGGCATAAGCCATGGCTAGTTCCATACCAATATAGCCACCTCCAATGATAGCTAATTCTTTGGGGACTTCTTTAAGGTTTAAAAGTCCTGTAGAATCAAGAATGTCTTCATTGAAGGCAAAAGCTTTTAATTCAATAGGGCGACTTCCAATAGCTAAAATAGCATTTTTAAAGCGGTAGCCTTCCCCCAAACCATCCTCAGGTGTTACATAAAGGGTATCTGATGATACAAAGTGGGCTTCTCCTTTGACAATGGTAACCTTATTTTTCTTAAGCAGGGCTTCAATGCCTGTGGTTAGTTTTGAGACAACTTCTTTTTCTTTCCAGGCTTGTGCTTGGGTGAAATCTAGCTGACTATCACCAAAAGTCAAGCCAAAGGCAGAACTTATTTTAGTCTTTGCATATTCATGTCCAATGTGGATCAGTGCTTTTGAAGGAATGCATCCTACATTTAAACACACACCTCCAATTGGACCTTTTTCAATAATTACGACTTTTTGTCCTAATTGAGCAGCTCGTATAGCAGCTACATAGCCACCAGGACCTGAACCTACTACAATAGTATCAACTTTATTTGTAAATCCACCAACAACCATCTATATCACCCCTCTGCTAATAATAAATCTGGATCACTGAGATAGGCCTTAAGAAGGTTGATTGCTTTTTGAACATAGACCCCATCAATGGCTCTGTGATCAAAGGCAAAGGAAATCTTCATCATATTTTTCAATACTGGGTTACCTTCTTGATCAGGTACAAATACTTTATCAATACGACCAACGTTTAGGATGGCAATTTCTGGTAAGTTAATAATTGGTGTTGACCATACTCCAGCTGTTGCTGCCGCTCCAACATTAGTTACTGAAATAGATCCTTTACCCATATCAGAAGCGGCTATTTTACCATCACGCGCTTTTTCTGCTATTTCTGAAATTTCTTTGGCGATATCAAATAGACTCTTACGTTCAGCATTTCGAATCATAGGAACCATCAAGCCTCTTGGTGTGTCTGTTGCAACCCCAATATTATAATATTGGTGATGGCTGATTTCATTTTTAGCCATATCAAGGGAAACATTTAATTCTGGGAAACGTTTCAAAACAGCTACAAGAGCCTTAACCAAATAGGGTGTGAAGGTTAACTTGATATCTCTTTCAGCAGCAATCACTTTCATCTTGTTCCGGTGATCAACCAAGGCATCTACTTCTGCCTGGTCAAAGACAGTAACTTGGGCCACTTCACTGCTACTTTTAGCCATGGCGTCTGCAATGGTTCGTCTAATTGCTGGAATTTTTTCAATGACTTCTGAGAATTCTTCTGAACTAGCAACTGCTGGTTTAGCTTTTTCTTGGTTTGAAGAAGCTTCAGCTTGTTCTGGTATGCTTTCTTTGCTTTGGGCTACTGTCGCATCCATTGGTTCTTCAATTGTTAGCTTAGTAGCTCCGCCATTTTTGAGGAAGGCATCAATGTCTTCTATTGTAATTTTGCCATGATTTCCACTTCCTTGGACCAAGTGCAGGTCAACTTCTTTTGAGCGTGCATAGCGCCGTACACGTGGTACTGCTAACTGGCGTACATCTACAGATTGATCATGGATTGCTTGACCAGAGCTTGCTATTGCCTGTGAGGGCTCTTCTTTATTTTCATCTTTAGGTTCATCCTTACTTTCTGCTTGTTTTTCTGAGTCAGCAAGAGATGATGCTTGAGGGCTATTGCCAGATTGGTAAGCCTGTAACTCTTCTTGTGTTTCCACAATATCAGCAATGGGTTCTCCAACAATTCCAGTGTCACCTGCTTCCACATAAATTTTAGCTAGATAACCTGTTATTGGACTAGGAAGTTCAACAACTGCCTTATCACTTTCAATTTCTAAAAGAGTTTCATCTTCAAGAACTTTTTCACCAACATTGGCTGCCCACGACATGATGACACTTTCATGGGTTCCTTCGCCGGAATCAGGTAAGATATATTGATACATTCTGTCTCCTCTCTAAAATTCTACAGCTTCTTTTGCTTTTGCAACAATATCATCAACACTTGGCATCCAGGCCTCTTCGGCCATTCCAAATGGGAAAATGGTATCTGGTGCTGTCACGCGCATAAGAGGGGCATCTAGGTCCATAAAATTACGCTCAGCAATTTCTGACATGATTTGTCCTGCTGTACCTGCTTGACGTTGAGCTTCTTGTAAAACAAGGGCTCTATGTGTTTTGGCTACAGAGGCTTCAATCGTTTCATAATCAACTGGTGAAATAGTGCGCAAATCAACAACTTCTGCACTGATTCCTTCTTTTTCTAAGATATCTGCTGCTTGCAAGGCCAATTGAACCATC
Source organism: Streptococcus didelphis DSM 15616 (assembly GCF_000380005.1). Lineage (GTDB taxonomy): Bacteria > Bacillota > Bacilli > Lactobacillales > Streptococcaceae > Streptococcus > Streptococcus didelphis. The sequence continues at coordinate 40,354 of NZ_KB904199.1, read as the reverse complement.
AAACCATAACCTATCACAGTCACATCAGTACCTTCACGAACAATATTTGCCTTATCAAGAGGAACTGTATAGTAGCCTTCTGGAACCTCATCCTTAACCGTACGATAAAGGCGAAGATGTTCTAAGAAAAAGACAGGGTCTTCTGATTCAATGGCAGAAATCATCAAGCCTTTTGCATCGTAGGCAGATGAAGGAATAACTACCCTTAAACCAGGGATTTGGGCAAACATGCCTTCCAAACTGTCAGAATGCAGTTCCGGTGTGTGAACACCCCCACCATAAGGAGCACGAATAGTAATTTGAGCATTCCGAGTCCCACCTGAACGATAGCGTTGACGAGGAATTTGGACGATTAAAGCATCCATTGCTTCCACAATAAAACCTGAAAATTGAATTTCTGGAATTGGCAGAAAACCTTCTTGGGCTAAACCAACGGACATTTGGAGAATCCCTGATTCTGCTAGAGGAGTATCAAAAACGCGATTGTCACCAAACTCTTCTTGCATACCTGCTGTGATACGGAAAACTCCTCCATTTTTACCAACATCTTCACCAAATATCAAAGCATTGTTATGTTTTCTCATGGCTTCATTCAAGCCATCTGAAACAGCTTGAGCTAATGTAAGAACTGGCATATTAGTTTTCCTCCTTTTCATTGTAATAAACAGTCTGTTCCCTAATATTTTGAGGCTGATCTTTAAACATAAAGTTCAAGAATTCAGAAACCTTTTGTGGCTCTGCTTTTGCCATTTCTGCCAAAGCTTCCTTAGCCTGTGTTTTTACTTCTTCATAAATGGCATCTGCCTTTTCTTGATCCCATAAACCTTTTTCGCTTAAGTATTTACCAAGTCGAAGAAGGGGATCTTTTTTACGCCAGATATCTACTTCTTCATCATCACGATAACGTTTTGGATCATCTGACATGGTATGGGGACCAAAACGATAGGTCATATTTTCAATAAGTACTGGACCATTTTCAATTGCATATTCGCGAGCTTTTTTAACAGTGTAGTAGACAGCAACAGGATCCATACCATCAATACGGACAGCAGGAATTCCCGCAGCAACGGCTTTTTGTGCTAGGGTGCTAGCTTTTGTTTGACGAGCAGTTGGCACAGAGATACCGTAACCATTATTTTGGACAACTGCAATCAAATTAGCCTTAAAGACCCCCGCAAAATTCAAGGCCTCATAAAAATCACCCTGAGAAGTTGCTGAATCTCCACACAAGGACAAGGCTACCTGTTTCTCACCCTTCATGCGTTTAGCTATGCCATTCCCTAAAGCTTGGATGGTGGTTCCTCCCACAATAACGTTTGGAGAATACATACTTAAGTCATCACCATACTGATTAGCAATATAATGTCCTTTGTACCATAAAAACGCCTGTGATAATTTCATGCCAAATTTTACTCCAGCAAAAACATCCCGATAAGTTGGTGCAAAAACATCCTTTTTGTCAAGTGCTAGCACTGAACCATATTGACTGGCTTCTTGACCACCTCCGGGAGCATAGTTACTCAAGGCGCCTTGACGGTTAAGCAAGATAACTCGCTCATCAATTGCTCTTCCCCAAGTAATTACCTCCATTAATTCGACTAACTCCTCATCACTTAATTCGGAAATAGCAGCTTGGTCAACAACCTGACCTTCTTCATCTAGAATTTGATACATTGGGAAATTATCCCCATAAGTTGAAACAAGTTCAGTAAAATTTAATTCACTAATTTTCATCTGTCTATCCTTCCTTTCTAAAACATGATAGCGCTTTCTATGATAAGAGTAAACTTCTTCTTTCTTATAGTGCTATAAGTTACACTATGCTTTTTAAGAAGCCTTGCGATTTCTGATAAGCAATCGTAATAAGTCAATACAAAAACAACTTTTTCTAACGAAAAAGTTGTTTTTATCATATAATGATACCTTTAATTTTGCATAATTGCTGTAGATTCTAATTTCTCAATTTGATTTTTAGTCATAGTGTCGTACTTATCTTTTGAGATAACATTGGCATGAATTTTATCTGCTATAACAATGGAAGATATCACTTGATAAGTACTACCATCCTTAGCTTCAACTATACTACCTAATCCTTTATTCTTATCAAATTTATTTACAGCTACTAACTTATCCCCATCATAATAATAGATTGTCATATTAGTAGCTCGTGTATTATATAGATCATGTTGACTAGACAGCCATTTTTTATAATTACTCTGGCGAACTGCAACATATTTTTCATGAATTTCGTCCGTATTAGGTCTTTCAACCTCTTCTTTAATAGAATAATCATATTGAGCTTTAGCTTTCTGTCTTGGACTGATTACATGATTAAAGGTTTTCGAATCATTTTCTTCTGCCAAAAAAAGAATATCTTTTGTTGTTCTGGAAGTATTAAAAGCATCTCTAGTTACCTTAGTTTGCATTCTCTTAACAAGCACCCATGGATCATAACTATTATCTTGTTTCCCAGCCTCATTTAAAGTTGTATTGGCTAAAGCAAATAAGGTGTCTGAAGTTATGGTGTCGTTAATTGCAAAAGTTTTTACAAAACGACGATTACTTCCTTGGCTATTTGTAATTGCCTCAGAATTCCCTGAAGCATCTTGGTAATCAATCTCAGCTGAATAGATGACATTTACATAATTGGCAGGATCAGTAATCTCATATTTTTCTTGGTTGACACTAATAGTACCTGTTACAGTATATACTCTATCAGGTTCCGTAAGCTTATCCTGACTAAAATCCTGACCGATAGATATTTCCTGATCTCTAGAATAATCTTTTAAAGAAAAAGCCTTAGTGTGGTCCCTATTAGCTAATACTAAGCCATCTACATTAGTTACAATAAGTTTTTCATTTTCTCCATTACAAGTTTCATCTAATTTATTTTGGAGAGTATCCACTATCTCTGATTTCCTAAAAGTATCCTTATGCAGACTAAAGTGACTAAATGGAACTTCAAAAGTTTGATTTGTATCTATGATATTCGCTTTCACGTTAATAATTGCATATCGACCACTTGGCTCTTCAGAAAACATATTAATGGTTTCATTATTTTCTTCTGGGCCCATCACTATAGCCGATACTGTGTGCCCATTTAAGAAACAGAAACTTGCAAAAAAACAAAAAAGCAAGGAAAAATACCATTTTTTATTCATAAATATACCGCCTTAAAAATATTATTGCTCACGTGAATATTTATATTAACTTATGAATAATAAAAAGTCAATAAGTGTATTTAAAGAAATCCAAAAGAAATTAAATGAGATTAATATTAGGATGTGATATCTAAAAAGGAACAGAAACCTTATTAAATAGCTGTTTATATAAATTAGAATAAAAGAACTATTACTAAGTAGAGGTATTTTCTGATATTACCATTTTACCCCTTTAAAAGAATAAAAAAGCAAGCTATAAAAGCCTTCGCTGCGATTAGCAAGTTAATAAAATGTATTTTTATACTAATTAGTATGTTTTCATTAATATTATACATCCATTATTTTGTAAATAAATAATTTATTGGTTTGATCCTTAAAAGTAATACTTATTAGTAATAAATCCTTCGAACCAGATGAAATTATAAGTCCCAAATAAAGTAACGAAGACATTCATTTACTCATACTCGAAGATATTGAGCATTTGATGGGAAAATCCCCTTAATAATCACAGATTGTTTCGCAGAGACTTATAATTTATTTGAAAAGTTTAGAAAGCAAAAAAAGATCCGCCCAGGGCGAATCTAGTAAATAAATTTTGTTTATTATGCTTTATGCGCTGATCCGAAGACGTCGATACGTTCTTCAACAGCACCTTGAACAGCTTTGATACCTGGAGCTAAAAACTTACGTGGGTCAAATAATTTTTTACCATCGTATTCAGCTTCATTTGCATCATAGTTACGTGCAAATTCACGAGTTGCATTAGAGAAGGCAATTTGGCTTTCAGTGTTAACATTAACTTTAGCAACACCAAGTTTGATAGCTGCTTGAATTTGATCATCAGGAATACCTGATCCACCGTGCAACACGATTGGGAATCCTGGTACAGCTTCAGCTAATTTTTCTAAGTGAGCAAGGTCAAGCCCTTCCCAGTTTGCTGGGTATGGACCGTGGATGTTACCGATACCAGCTGCTAAGAAATCAATTCCAGTAGCAACCATTGCTTTCGCATCTTCGATTGGTGCAAGTTCACCTTTACCAACGATACCATCTTCTTCACCACCGATTGTACCAACTTCAGCTTCAACAGAAACACCCTTAGCATGAGCTAATTTAACAACTTCAGCTGTTTTTGCAAGGTTTTCTTCAACTGGTAAGTGTGATCCATCAAACATGATTGAAGTATAGCCAACTTCGATACATTCTAAAGCATCTTCATAATGACCGTGGTCAAGGTGAATAGCTACAGGAACTGTAATACCCATTGATTCTACAAGGTTAGAAATTAGTGATTGACATACTTTATAACCACCCATGTATTTTGCAGCACCCATTGATGTTTGGATTAGAACTGGAGCTTTCTTAGCTTCTGCTGCACGCAAAATTGCTTGTGTCCATTCTAAGTTGTTAGTGTTAAATCCACCAACTGCATATCCATTTTCACGAGCTGCTTGTACAAATTTTTCTGCTGAAACGATTGCCATTTGTTAGGCCTCCTCTAATTTTTCAGGGTTAATCCCTCTTTACATTGTTCATTTTAGCACAATTTAATAAATAATTCTAGTGCTTGGTCAGGATAAAGCGTTTTCTAAAAATGATTATTTTTATTGACCGTTGCCTTTAAAATTACTTATGACTACCCAGATTTTTCTTCTAGAGTTGACCAAAGTCTTACAAATCCTAATATTTAACGGGTAAAAGTTACCTTAGCTAACTGAACATCCCAATTGTCAATAGGTTTTATTTGGCCTTTGAGATTTTTGTAAGTTTTATCCTTAAGATTAGGAAAGACTACTTTAACATAACGGCTATCATGACTCAATTGATTAACATCAAAACTAGTTCTTGCATAAGCTGGACTTGCTTCAACAAAATTATCAAGAACTTTTACATTTTCTTTACGCCAGTTTTCCCCATCTACAGAACTATAAACTTCAAAATCAATTGCTTGTCCTACAAGGTGAGCACGAATCGATTGCCCTTTATAGGCTGCTGCTGCATTTGAGTAGCTCTTAGCGTCTTCTAAGGTTTTATAATAAGTCGTAAGATGGATACTTTGTGGCTGATCAATCTTATAAATCAATGCATTTTCTTGACTATTATCACTACTATAGAGTCTACTCTTTTCATAGCGAGGTTGGCCACCATAGTAAAAGTTATTCTTATCTTGGTAGGCTTCTTTACCATCTGAGACAAAAGTCAACTTGCCAACTTGCTTAATAGGATTTAGGTGGTAGCCATCATCTGCTGTATGATCTAGGTTATCAAAGGATACCTTTTTATGGTTCTCTTCCTGGTAAATTCTTATCCAGTCAACCAGATAGTCACTGTCTTGTTTCGTTACATTTTTACTATAATCAACAGGTCCTACCCAACCATCACCAACCTGGGTTTCTAAAATAGGAAACATTGGTCGATTATGCATAGCATCAAGTGTATCTTTACCACGATTAGTTTCAAAGACCTGCTTACCATCAATAAACCACGTAATCTTTTCAGGTGACCATTCTACTTCAAAAATGTGGAAGGCCTGACTCCAAGCCTCATAATTTTTATTAGCTTGACCATGCGAAGCCTTATTTTTATCTAAGATTCCATAATGGTTTGTTGTCCAAATGTCCCAAGGATTTTGACCAAGATACTCCATAATATCAATTTCATCATGACCTGTCTCATCTTGAGCAAGCATCCATATGGCTGGCCAGATTCCTTGAGAGTCATTAACCTTGGCCCGAACAAGAACGCGACCATTTTGGAAAGAATACTTGTCCTTTGCCTCAATACGACCAGATGACCATGTCACCTTCTTATCTAGCTTATCATTAGAATAAGCATCACGCCCGACAGCATCAACTAAGGCTTGACTACTTCCATAATTCTTACTATTAATAGCAAGGTAACTCTCATCTCCTTCTTTCTTAATAGAGACGGCTTTTTTGTTGTAAATAGCTGCATGGTTAACCATGCCATCAATGATATTCCATTTAGACTGATCAACTTGCTCTCCATTGAACTCATCTGACCAAACAAGAGTATTGTACTTGCTTGATCTGTCAGAATAAGTGGGACCTGCTTCATCATAACTGTCACCATAGCCAAGAATTTCAATTTCAGAGTAGGCAGTCGGAGCTCCATCAGCCCTTACTGCTGTAAATCGTACATATTGTGTTTCAATGCCTTCTTCAAGAGGAATGGTGATTATCTCATCTTGATTAACCTTAAGATTGTGCTTATTATAGAGAGTCTTTGAGGATTTTTTGGGATCTGCATCATCATCCACATCTACTCGGAATTGACTGTAGCTACCTGGTTTGACTTTCAAACGTATAGATTTCAAGGTGTAGGCATTTTTAAATTCATATTGGATAAAACTATCCTTTCCAAGACTCTTATTGATTGCATAATTGTCATCAAACTTCCCATCATTAATGTAGTTTAAATGGCTAGGAATTTGCCCATAAACATAAGGAGCTTTTAACTGGGCAAGATTAACTAATTTTTCAGGATCTTGGTCAGTTTTTCCCTTAGGAAGTCTTGCCATGACCTCTATCTCGTTGAATAAGAGTCCATTACTGTAGCCCTTCCAGTTACTATTCGTATTTTGAATATAGTGGCCTTGTCCCCAGATTCTTATATATTGAGCTTTTATAGCTTGTTCTAACTCTATGATTTGAGGCTTTCCCTTAGTATCACTTTTTTCTTCAATATCTGCTTCTGGAAAAATAAGTTTTGCAGCTTCTGGCTTAAACTCTTTGTCTGTTGAAAGTTCTATCTTAACTTTTTTAAAAGTTGATAAAGCATTCTTATAACTATTTCTATAAATATTAAGGCTATTTACCTCAACTTCCTTACCAAAATCATATTGAAGATAAACTGGTTTCCAGCTTGCATAACCATTATCTTCCCCTCCAGTCTCCTTTCCTGCTATGATTTTAGTGTTAGTTTTATCATCTATACCAGTTTCTTTTACACCATCTGTAGCCTTACTAGGATTTTGAATGGCTAAATCAGGGCCGGTTGAGGAATTTGATTCAATCAGACTATCACTGTTTGTGGTTGGTCTTTTTCCTTTGAGAATATTTTTAACTACTGTTTCTGCCTCCTCATCTCCATCAGTAACAGACTTAGCTTGGTCATTAGCTACTAAATTAGCCTTAAGCTCACTTGAAGGACTTGCCTCATGTGACACAGACTGACTATTTTGTCCTTGATTGGCTAAAGACTCTCCTAAGGGTTCCTTATTTTCTCTTTGACTGACTAAGCTTGTTGCTTCTATTTCTGTTGACGAGGGTTTTTGTCTTGCCTCTACCTCTTGAGCTCCAAACAGGCTCATCCCAATAAGGATTGAACACACACCAACACTTAATTTCCGAATGCAGTAACGTTTTTTGGGATCTGCTAAAAAGTTAAAAATGTTTTTCATTCTGATTCTCCTATAATTTATATTCGTAAAATAAGGCAAATAATAAAGACAAGTATTTCTTTTTTTATATTTTTTCTAGATGGTATAAAACTGATGTAAAATCCCTGTAAGCTCCTGCATAATCTTCTTCTTTTATGACGAGGCCAGCATTCATTAAAGCGCTGCCTAAATAAATGTGATTATTTAAGCGATAAGATGCTTCTGCTTCTAAACCTTTTAAGCGGAGCCGTTCATAAGAAGGACCATTGATTTTCAAAAGCCCTCTATAAAGCCCGACAAAGACTTGGCAAGCATCTTCTGAAATCACCTGCCAAGCTGTATCAGAGGTTTCAAAAGGACTTATGAGACGTGTAAAAGCTCCAAATTGAAAGACCCTGCGATAGTTTTTATAAAAGGCAATTTCTTTTTTAATAAGGTCCAATTCTCCCTTATCAAGCTTCCTTAAGTCTAGTTCATAACCAAAGCTACCAAAATAAGCTACCTGAGTTCTAGTAGATAAGGGAGTTACACGAGCAAGTTGTTGGTTAGGTACTTCTGAAACATGGTTACCCATGCTAATGAGAGGGTAAATCAAGCTTGTTCCATACTGAATCTTCAATCGTTCATAAGCATCTGTATCATCACTTGTCCAAGCTTGGGGAGCATAATAAAGCATTCCCGGATCAAACCGTGCTCCTCCACTAGAACAGGATTCAAAAAGAATATGGGGAAATTCACTTGTTAACTGCTCATATAAACGGTAAAGATTAAGAATATAGCGATGGAACAATTCTCCCTGCCTTTCTTTACCAGCATAGGAACTATAAACCTCTGTCATATAGCGATTCATATCCCACTTAATATAGTCAATGTCGTGATTGGTTAGGAGGGTGTGTAATTGCCGGTAAATATTTTGATAAACATCTTCACGAGATAAATCTAAGGTGTATTGATGACGTCCCTGAGTTTGAGAATGAGCAGGATGGTGAAAAATCCAATCTGGGTGCTCCCTATAGAGCTGACTATCCTTATTTACCATCTCTGGTTCAATCCATAAACCAAATAGCATGCCAAGCTCATGTACTTTTTGGCTGATACCTATCAAACCATGAGGTAGCTTATCATAATTAACTGTCCAGTCCCCAAGTCCAGCCCGATCGTGATTTCTTTGCCCAAACCAGCCATCATCCATTACAAACAGTTCTATGCCAAGGTCAGCAGCTTTTTCTGCTAAACTAAAAATAGTCGTTTCATTAAAATCAAAGGTTAAAGCTTCCCAGTTATTAAGAAGAATAGGTCGCTCCTTATCACGCCAAATTCCTCTAGCCAAGCGTTGCCTATAAAGTTGATGGTAAACCTGACTCATACCATTTAACCCTAAATGGCTATAAACCATAACCACTTCAGGAGTTTGAAAACTCTCTCCTTTTTTTAAATACCATTCAAACCCTAGAGGATGAATACCCATGCTAATTCTGGTCTGATCATAGGGAGTAACATCAAGCTGCGCTAAAAAATTCCCACTATAGATAAGGGAAAAGCCCAGAACCTCTCCTTCATCTTCAGTTGCCTGAGGGCGTTTTAGAGCAAGAAAAGGATTATGTTCTGCACTACTTGCCCCTTTTAAACTATAGATAGATTGGCAGCCCTGATGTAGTTTTGAGCACTCAATATGACGCTCACGCCCCCAAGCACCATCTAAATGTAGCCAGTCATAATCCTTATCAGGCAAATCAAGACAAAGACTAAGGGCTCTTTTTAAGCAAATTGGCTTTTCACCCCTTTGAGTGAATCTAGCATTTCTTGTAATAACAGCTCTATTTTCATAAATAGTATAAGTCAAGCAGAGCTCAGTTTCACTAACAGAATCCCTTAGATAAAGTTCCAAACTAGTAGCTTCTTGATCAGACTCCGCATAGGTATGGGGTAAACCAGACAATTTAGGCTTTCCTTTAAAGATAGCATAATCATAGAAAACAAAATGAGAGAGGCGACTGCCGTCATCACTCTTTATTTCAAAAGCAGGCAAAGCCATGTCTCCATTTCCATAAGCAGCATATTCCTGACGCGTATGCTCTAGTGAAAATTCATCATCATCTTCATAGACACAGGCTGTTAAGGGACGCTGTCTTTTTTCTAACAAGTAACTATAGGACATTTTTTCTGATAGTCTTTTGCCATAGTAAAGGTTCCCAACATGACCATTAGGTAAAAGACAGATGACATAGCTCAGTTCATCATTATAAAGATGAAACTCTTTTTCCTTTTTACAATATTTTATTGGCATAGCCTTCTCCTATAACTTCCCACCAGAAGTTGCAATTCCTTGAATAAACTGTTTCTGGAAGATAATATAAATAACAAGCATTGGCCAAATAGCAAGAACACTTGCTGCCATTAGCTGTGGATAATTAACAGCATAAGCTCCCTGTATTTTTGACAGAGCACTAGAAAGAGTTGCTGCATCCGGTTCAGAATTAATGATTAAAGGCCACAAAAGATCTTTAAAAGCAAATAAGGATGTAAAAATCCCTAGGGCAATCAAACCAGGTTTAGCTAAAGGAAGCATAATTTTAAAGAAGGTTTGCCCAATATTACATCCGTCTAGTTTAGCAGCTTCTTCTAGCTCATCTGGTAAACCAATAAAGAATTGACGAAGCAAAAAGGTTCCAAAAGCACTGACTAAACCTGGGAAAACAAGAGCAAAAATAGTATTGCGCATATTGAGTTGATTAACCATTAAATATTGAGGGATAACAAATAATTGTGGTGGCACCATCATCTGGAATAAAACTAAGCCAAATAAGACATTTCTACCTGGAAATTTTAATCGAGCAAAGGCGTAAGCTGCCATAGCACTAAATAAAACAGAGCTAATAATACGCCATAACATCATCATAATGGTATTAAAATAAAGAATAGGAAAATTATTTGTTCTGATAACCTCTGTATAATTGGAAATTTGCCATTGACTTGGGAAAAAGTGGAAAGGCTTCAACTGGGTTGACTCTGTTATGGTTTTAAAAGAAGTTAGTAGCATCCAAACAAAGGGAATAATCATTCCTAAAGCTACAAATATCAAAAATATATGGGCCCATAAATAGGGAAATTTCTTTTTAGTTTTTAACATCTCAATTGCCTTTCTAGTTGTAGTGTACCCATTTCTTTTGGACCTTCATTTGAATTAGGGTAATAATTAAAATAATAAACAAGAGTAACATCACAATAGTTGAACCATAACCTTGATCAGCATATTTAAAAGAATTATTATAAAAAAGGTAAACCAAAGAAACTGTTTTATTATAGGCTGGACTAGTGATAGACTCCATTAGATAAATAGCATCAAATACCTGCATAGCCTGAATAATACTGGTTACCACCACAAAAAATAAGGTGGGGGAAATTAAAGGTAGAGTAATAGAGAAAAACTGTTTGGTCGCACTAGCACCATCAATGGTAGCTGATTCATAAAAATCCTTAGGTATTTCCTGCAAACCAGCTAAAATAAGAATCATACTATAACCCACAGTACTCCAGATACCAATTACAGCAATTGAATAAAGAGCAATAGCAGGGTTTTCAATCCAGTTTATCCCTGGCAAACCTATCTTATGTAAAAGAAAATTTATCAAGCCAAAATCTGTATTGTAAAGCCACTTCCAAACCATAGTGACTGCTGCAGGAGCTGCAACCATAGGGAGGAAAAAAATAGTTCGATAGATATGTTTTCCTTTAATCCTTGAATTTAGCAGAGTTGCTAAAACAAGGGCCAAAACAAGGGTTAAGGGAACAACTAATAGGGTATATTTTAAGGTATTCCAAGTTGCTTGCCAGACTTGTTGGTCTTGGATTAGCCTTTTATAATTATCAAATCCTATAAAAATATCATTTTGACCAAAGTCCCCACTTTTAAAAAAGCTCATCTTTAATGTTTGAAAAATAGGAATAATATTTAAAACCATTAAACCAATAATTGTGGGAGCAACCAGGGCCCACCCCCACAAATACTCATTCCACTTTTTCTTATTTGTCATTTTTCTACCTCATTAACTAAAAAGGGAGATGAGATTGGAAATATTTTCCTTAAAATCCCATCTCCTGACTTTCAGTAATTTCTTATTTTTCTTGTTCTAGGGCCTTGTTCATTGTCTTAGTAATTTTTTTACTAGCTGTCTCCAAAGATTCCTTGCCTAGATAAGCAGGTTTTAATTCTTCATAGGCCTTATCTTCCCACTTACTTGTAGCATTGGAATAAGGGCGGATTTGAGCATAGTCAACCATATCAACAAAATGTTTTATCGCAAAGGTCTTGTTAGAATTTACCCAAACCTTATCTGAACCTTTGTAGGCAGAAATAGCTACACCTAATTCTGCTTGCATATCTTGACCTTCTTTTGATCCTAGATATTCAACCCATTTCCATGAGGCTTCTTTATGTTTTGTCTTAGCAGAGATTGCATTTCCTAGCCCATTAAAGATGGTAGACTGTTTGCCATCATTTGCCTTTGGTAGCACTGCTACATCAAAATTTTCTTTCATATAATCATTTAAAGCAAAAGCACTAAGGTTCCATGAACCAAAATAACCCATAGCTACTTGACCATTTTGCATGACTTCAGCACGTTTTTTATCTTCTGTTACTTCTGGAGATAATTTTTCTTTAACAAAACTTAAGTAGTATTTTAAGGCCTCTACAGTTTTAGGATTATCATAACCTGATTTTTTATCTTTTGTAATAATGGTGCCACCATTTTGATAAACAAAGTTATAATAACCTTCTTGATTATGAAGAGGTGCTAAAAAGCCATATTGACTGCCATCAGGCTTGGTTAATTTTTTAGCATTTTCTTTCAAAGTATCCCAGGTCCATGTCTCATCTGGATAAGAGATTCCTGCTTGATCAAACATTTTTTTATTGTACCAAAGGCCAATGGTATCGTAATCTTTTGGCACTGCATATTGACTGCCTTTAACATTATAGATTTTGCTTAGGCCTTTAGGATAATTGCTGAGCTTAACATCCTTACTTTTTTTAATATAATCATCTAGTGGTAAAAGCATTTTATTTGAGCCGTAGCGATAAATTTCATTTGAGTGCATCCAGAAAGTATCTGGTAAAGAGCCCCCAGTTGCGCCTGCTTCTAGCATTGTCCAATAAGCATCCCAAGAAACAACTTGGATATTAACCTTTATTTTGGGATTTTTTTCTTCAAACTTATCTGCTATTTTTCGAATTCCTGGTTCCTGAGCAGAATCCCAAATGGCATAGGAAATCTCTGTTTTGCCAGATTTACTCTCAGAAGCTTTACTGTCTTTTGTACTCGTATTAGCACAACCAGCTAATAAAGCAAGAGAACTTGCTACTAAGCCCACATAATAGCCAACTTTTTTCATAGATTTACCCCTATTTCTTTAATATAAGAGTCAGAAAAAATAAGCTTATCTAACTCATTGAAACAGATTCATTTTAACAAGTAAGCGCATACATTTGAATACCAATATTTGACTTTATTTATATGATTTTTGGCTTATATTAGCACCTCCCCATATAAAAAGTCACATTTTCATATAAAAATGCTATAATATATATGAGTAAGCGCTTTAATTAATATGCAAAACTTAGAAAGGATTTTATGAATCACAAAGAACTCTATTTATTCAATAATTTATCTTATGTTGATTTATATCCTATCCAATTTGGTAAGGAAGCCTGCACACCCCTTCATTCTTTTGGACCCTCCTTAAAAGAGCACTACCTCTTCCACTACATCGTTTCTGGGCAAGGTACTTTTTATAACACTGAAGAAGAACAGGCTTATCATCTAGAAGCAGGACAAGGATTCCTCATTCCGCCCCACTTAGTATGTAGCTATGAAGCAAATGAGCATAAGCCCTGGACTTATATTTGGATTGAATTTGATGGACTCAAGAGTGACTATTTCTTAAAAGAAGCTGGGCTAGATCGTGATAATTTAATTTTTTCCCAGAAAAAATTTGCTACTGACAGTTCCGTCTATATAGAAGCTATGAATGTTTTAAAGAGTCATAACCAGTCAAGTCCTAAAACCATTGCTCACCTTTATCTTTTTATGGATGCCTTGATTAGCCAATCTCTTAATCATAAAGTGATTTCTCATAGTGAAACAAAAGATTTCTATATTCGCGAGGCCATTAATTTTATTGAACGTAATTTTCAGTCTCATATTACAGTAGAAGAAATTGCCAAGTCTTGCAACCTTAATAGGCACTACTTCTGCCGTCTCTTTAGAGAACAAACCAACAGTTCTCCCCAACAATTTTTAATTCAATACCGTCTGAGTAAGGCCTGTGATCTGTTAAAAAATAGTAGTCTTCATCTCAATGATATTGCTGAGCAGGCAGGCTATTCCAACCAATTTAATTTCTCCGCTGCTTTTAAACGGCAATATGGTATTTCACCTAGCCAGTGGCGTAAAAATAGAAAAAAGATAAGCTCTTAAACTAAAAATCTAGCTCCATAATTATTTAAGAAGCTAGGTTTTTAGTGTTATTTTTACCAAGCAGTAGCTTAATAAAAGCCTAAAAAGATACAAAAAAAGGGCAAAGCCCTCTTTTTGAATCTAGCAAAGAAAAAATGGACCTAAGTCCATTTATAATCTATGCGGAGAGAGGGACTTGAACCCTCACGACCTAAAGCGGTCACAGGATCCTTAGTCCTGCGCGTCTGCCAATTCCGCCATCCCCGCAACTCATCAGCAACATTAATAATTATAGCAATTTCCTTTTTTTCTGTCAATAGCTACTTAGCATATTTTTCTAAAAATGATGCTATTTTTTCTTTATATGTTACTGGGTCTGTTGCAAGAGACTCTGCATGCTTAGCCCCTTTTACGATGAATAATTCTTTTTCTCCAGCAGTAGCCTTATAATTGTGATAAACCATTTCTGTAGGCACAAAATCATCTTTATCCCCATGGATAAATAAGACTGGTAACTTATTTTTTTCAAGTTGTTTAACTGAACTTGCTTCCCCATAACTATAACCAGCTCTTAGCTTTGAAATCGCAGAAACTTCGTATAAGAGAGGAAAGGCTGGAAGATGGTACATCTCTTTAGCTTTATATTTTAATTCATCCCAGACACTATTATAACCACAATCTTCAATAATTGTCTTAACCTGTTCTGGTAGTTTTTCACCACTTGCCATCATAACCGTTGCAGCCCCCATTGATAAACCAAATAAGGAAATTTCTGATTGGGCATTATTTTTTACCAACCACTTGCTCCAAGCAATAAGGTTCAATCGGTCATTCCATCCATAGCCAATAAGATTGCCTTGACTTTCTCCATGGGCTTCATTATCTGGCATGAGGACATTGTATCCTAAATCATAAAAAATCATAGCATAGGATTTCATATTTTCTTTAGAATTGGCAAAGCCGTGGACTACAATAGCTGTTTTATTGGTTTTTGTCTTTGCTGGTAAATACCAGGCAACTTGTTTATAACCACGATTAGTAATGTGATGTTTTTCCACCTTTAAGTGATCAAATGCTTGGTCAGACGCATATAAAGGATCCTCTTTTGAACGTGGGCCATTCTTGATAAAGCTTTTTTCTTCTCTGACCTGAGCTACATGGAAAAAATAAAAGCTAGCGCCAACACTGGCAATAAAAGAAACAACTAACAAGATAAGAAGGTACTTTGATATTCGAACTATTTTCATAAGATAAGTTTACCCTAAAAACCTAAAAAAAGAAAGCCCCTATACTTTCTTTTTTTAGGTTTTTAAAATAGAATACTAGCCATAATAGGCACCACTACTGTTACAATAACACCTACAATAACCAATGCAATAGAGGCCATAGAGGCTTCAACTTCACCCATATCCTTAGCTGCAGAAACACCTAGTGAATGACCTGAAGTTCCTAAGGCTAAGCCTCGTGCAATAGGATTCTTAATCTTAAATAGCTTAACTAAAGGTTTAGCAAGGGCATAAATAATTACAGCGTTTAAAATACAAGCCAAAGAGGTTAACTCAGCAGAACCTCCCAAGGCTACTGAAGTTGGCATAGCAATAGCTGTTGTTGCTACTTGAGGCATCATAGAAGCCGTAACAATTTTACCCAAACCTAGGACTGTTGAGATAAGGAAAATTCCATAAACAGCAAGAACACTACCAAGTGTAATACCACCAATTATTTGAAGCCAGTATTTTTTCAAAACATCACGTCTTTTATAAAGGGGAATAGCAAAGCAGATGGTTGCAGGTTCTAAAAAGAAACTGATAACTTGACCTCCCTTATTGTATTCATTAAAGGAAATCCCTGTTAATTTTAAACATAAAATACCAAGTACCATTGCCATAAATAAGGGAGCAAAGAGGAAGAATCCCCTTGTTTTTTTAAATAAAATTTGTCCAATAAAGAAAGTCCCAATAGATAAGAGTACCCCAAAGATAGGTGACACTTTTAAAATAGATAATAATGTTGCCATAGGTTCCTCCTTTATTTAGCAAATGAATGCTGTGTTGAAATGCCTTTGTTTGCTGCTAATTTTTTTTGCTCAGAAGCTTCTTTTTTAGCAAGAGTAATCTTTTTAGGATTGAAGCTGAGTAGAGCCTGTGTCATATAACCTGTTCCTACCAATAATAAAATCGTTGAAACAAATATTAATAAGATATTAAGAACAAAATGTGCCTTTAATAAATCTAGGGAATTAATAACTGAGATTCCAGCAGGTACAAAGAAGAGACCAATATTATCAACCAAAGCATCTCCAACCTTCTCAACCTGCTCCAATTTAATAATATGAAGGCAAAGAGCTAAGAATAAGAGAACCAAGCCAATAACAGAAGCTGGCATAGTAAAAGGTAAAACAGCTTCAATAACTTTTGATATCAGAACAATAATCCCAATAACCACACTTTGATATATAGTGGAATACATTTTTTTCATCTCAATAACTCCTTTTGCATTGCTTTTGATGGTTTTATTATAAATAAAAAAGAGCCTAAAAAGCTCTTTTTGGTCTAAAACGTTTTCATATAAGTATGAGATGCTTAAAATGCAACTTAAAATACTATTTTATAAGCCTACTTCATCTTTAAATTCTTTAATATAAGATCTAGACACAGGTACCTTACCCCCATTTGACATAGTGACCTGATAGGTTTGATTAAACCAGGGTTGAATTTCCTTAATTTCTTTATGGTTAATAATATAAGAACGATGGACTTTAATAAAAAGCTGTGAATTTAAGTATTTTTCAATTGCTGCTAAGCTTGTCTGACTAGTATAATTACCTGCCTTAGTGTAGACGGTAGTCTCCTTACCCTGTACCTCACAATAAATAATATCTGCAAAGTCTAAGAGATAAATCCGTTCATTTGTCTCAATAGTGAGGCGATTACTATTTTTTTCCTTAGACTGTAAGCTTTTCTCTTTTGATTTAGCATCTAAGACCCTTTTAGCTTTTTGAATTGATTTTTCAATACGCTCTTGTTCAAAAGGCTTTAAAACATAGTCTATGGCATTTACCTCAAAAGCATCTAAGGCATAATTATCATAGGCAGTGGCAAAAATAATTAAGGGAGAATGAGGAATTCTTGCCAATCTTTTGGCTAAGTCTAGCCCGCTTTCTTCTGTTAAATGAATATCTAGAAAAAGAAGGTCCGGCTGATCTGCAAGTATAATTTGAAAGGCATCTTCTATCGAGTCACCTTCATAAATAGCTGTTACTTCATTGGTTTCTTGTAATAAATAGCGAAGCTCCATCCTTGCTAATGGTTCGTCATCAATAATTGCTACTTTCATCCGTTTTCTCCTCAATTAGCTGAAGGGGAATAAAAATCTCAAAAGAAGTCCCCTTATTATCAGAATCAATACTTAGTTTGGCATTATCTCCATAGAGACTGATTAATCTACGATTAAGATTTTCCAGAGCTGATCCTGTACCTCGTTTTGAAGGTACCGTCTCCTTACCTAACTTATCTTTGAGAGATGGGGCAATGCCAAAACCATTATCTCGAACACTAATATGTAGCCGCTTAGAAGGCAGTGCTTCTACCTGAACAGTCACTCGATTGCCTTTTTTACGTCCCAAAAAGGCATGTTTAAGAGCATTTTCAACTAAAATTTGAATAACAAATGGTGGGATAGCTACTTTTTTAAGCTCTGTAGGAACTGTAATAGAAAGGTCATATCGATCTGGAAATCGAGCTTGTTCAATGGTTAAATAAGCCTGTAAATGCCTTAGTTCTTCTTCAACAGAAATGACATTTTGTCTAGTACTATTTATGTTAGCACGGAAATAATGACCTAATTGCAATAAGAGCTCCCGGGCCTTTTCCTTATCAATTCTTATAAGGGATGAAATCGTGTTAATAGCATTAAACAAAAAGTGCGGGTTAACCTGGGCCTGTAAGGACTTAATTTCAGCATCCTTTAAAAGCCCACGTTCTAAATCAATTTGTCCTAATTCAAGTTGAGATGAAAAAATATCACCTAAACCTTTTGCCAGCTGAACTTCTACATGAGTCAGACTATCAGGGTTGGTAAAATAAAGCTTAAAGGTTCCAACAACTTCTTTTTTCACAAACAAGGGAACAACAATCGCGGCAGCTAAAGGACAATTTGGATTTGTACAACCAATATCCGTTTTTTTATTGGCAACATGGATGTCCCCGCTATTGATAACTTCCTTAGATAAATCAGTAATAATTTCCTTTGTGGGAATATGATGATCACTAGCTGCTCCAACATGAGCTAATATAGAATGCTTATTAGTGACACTTACTGCCGAAACCCGCATGAATTTCTTTATTTCATTAGCAGCTTTTTCAGCTGATTCCTGGGTTAAACCCTGACGAAAATAAGGCAAGGTTTTATGAGCTAATTCCAAAACATCATGGGTCTGAATAGCCTTCATACTTTCTTCTTGACGTAGGGTACCTAAAATAATGGATAAAAAGATACCTGTTCCTAAAGCATTGACAAAGGCCATGGGAATAGCAATCGTAAAAATCAAATCAAGGGCCTGCCCCTTATTTGGATGGAAGATAAAGATACAAAGCATCTGGATGACCTCCATCAAGGCACCACAAAGACTTCCTTGCCAAACAGCAGGATAACGATTTTTTTCTAGACTAATTTTCCCTAGAAAGCCAGACAAAAGGCCAATTAAAACAGACGAAATAAAATAGGTATGTGGTGCTATTCCCCCTTGCAGCCAGCGTACTGATCCTGAAATCAAGGCTACAAAGAAGCCGACAAAAGGCCCACCAATTAAACCTGACATCCCAATCGTAAGTGTTCGTGTATTGGCAATTGAAGTATGCCCAGAAAGATTAACCAAACCACCATGGTCAAGATGTGATGAGGGAGATACCAAAATACCAGTAAAATTACTAATAATAGCAAAAATACTAAAGGTTAGAATCAGCACCCATCGCACGCGTAAGGACTTACGGTGGTACATCATCTTTTTATAAAAAGGGCTAATCATTAGAAGATTAGCCAATAAGATAATCAAGCCCACTCTTTCAAGAAGCGGCAAAAATAAAGAAAACATATCAAAACCTCTTATATAAGAGCATATGGCATTAAAAGAGAGCTGCTAAGAGCACTAATTGCCCTTAGCAGAACTTGTTTTTAGACATTCTTAACTGCTGCAGTGACAAAAGCTGTGTACAACTCTTCTGCATGGTTTGGTCTGCTTTGTAATTCTGGATGGTATTGTGCAGCTACAAAGAATTTTTTATCTGGTAATTCAACAATTTCCATTAGACGATTATCTGGTGAAACTCCTGAAAAGACAAATCCAGCCTGCTCAAACTGCTGACGGAAAGCCGTATTAAATTCATAACGATGTCTATGGCGACGTTGTACGACTTCTTGATTATTATAAGCAGCAGCAGCTCTTGACCCTACCTTAAGTTTACATGGGTAAAGTCCTAAACGTAGTGTTCCTCCCATATCTTCAATGTCAATTTGATCACGCATAATATCGATAATAGGATACTTGGTTTCAGAATCAAGTTCAGCTGAGTTTGCCCCTTCAAGATTTAGGACATGGCGAGCAAATTCAACACAGGTTAACTGCATACCTAGGCAAATCCCCAACATAGGAATATCTTGCTCACGCGCATAACGAATGGCTTGAATTTTACCTTCTGTACCACGTTGACCAAAGCCACCAGGAACAATAATCCCATCACTATCAGCTAGTAATTGTGCAACATTTTCTTCTGTCACATCATTAGCATTCACCCACTTAAGGTCAATGGCTGTATCATTTACATAACCTGAGTGTTTCAAAGCTTCTACAACTGACAAATAAGCATCTGGCAATTCAACATACTTACCAACCAAGGCAATTTTTGTTGTTTTTTGAAGGTTCATCACCTTGTCAACCATCTGAGACCATTCTGTCATATCAGCTTTAGGAACATCTAATTTAAGGTGGTCACAAACAATTTGGTCCATTCCTTGGGCTTGTAAGTTAAGTGGGATTTGATAGAGATGTTCAACATCACGAGACTCAATAACAGCTTCTGGTTGGACATCACAAAATTGTGCTAATTTATTCTTAATGCCCTGTTCAACATCTTCTTCTGTACGAATCACCAACATATTAGGTTGAATTCCTAAACCACGTAGCTCTTTAACAGAATGTTGGGTAGGCTTTGTTTTCATTTCCCCAGCTGCTTTAAGGTAAGGTAACAAGGTTGTGTGAATATACATAACATTATCAGATCCGACATCAGCCTTCATTTGGCGAAGAGCTTCTAAAAATGGCAAGCTTTCAATATCACCAACTGTACCACCAACTTCTGTAATGATAACATCAGAATCAGTTGTGGTAGCAGCACGTTTGATTTTTTCTTTCAAGGCATCTGTAATATGTGGAATAACCTGAACTGTAGCTCCTAGATATTCCCCTTTACGCTCTTTACGAAGGACTTCACTATAAATTTTACCTGTTGTAACATTTGAATATTTATTAAGATTAATATCAATAAAACGTTCATAATGACCTAGGTCTAAGTCCGTTTCTGCTCCATCATCCGTAACATAGACTTCTCCGTGTTGGTAAGGGCTCATAGTCCCTGGATCGATATTAATATAAGGGTCAAATTTTTGAATAGTAACTTTAAGACCACGATTTTTTAGCAGACGACCAAGACTTGCTGCTACAATACCTTTACCAATTGAAGAAACAACTCCTCCAGTTACAAAAATATATTTTGTCATTAAAAAACTCCTTTTTCTCAGAACCTATTGTCTGCTATTTTATAAAATGGGATTACAGCTTGTATGCGATAAGAAGCTTTACTTCCCAACCACTTTTAGCAAAGCACACAGTTACTATTGCTTGAAAAAATAAAAATAGCTCCCTACTTAATAGGGAGCCCTGATTGACCTCATAAAGAGGTGCCCGAGTAATAATATAAACTATATCATGATTTTTGTCAAATAGATTGTGAGATTTTTTAAAAATCTTTATCTAAAAAGTAAGCGAAAATTTATTCTTCATCTTCCTCATCGTCTTCATCTTCTTCGTTGATTTCTACTTCTTCAATATCATCTTCAGGAATGATTTCATTTAATTCTGAATCATAAGATTCAACTTCAGATTTTTCATCATCTGGATCTTCTTCATCATATTCTACTTCAGTAGTTTCTTCTTCAAAACTAACATCTTCTGGATCATCATCATTATAGTCAATAGCATCTTCATCACCATCCATAAAGGCATTAACACGTTTTCTCTTACGTTTTGGTGAACCATCTTCTTCCTCTTCAAGTGTGATAATTTCTTCATCGATCTCATCAATAGCATACCATGAGCGAAGACCCCATTTATTATCACCTAAGGGAATAAAACTTCCGTCAGTATTTAAATCAGTATAAAAAAATGGCAAAGCATGACGGATTTCCGCATCAGTTTTTCCTAAAAATGACTGAATATCATTAACTAAGTCGCTAAAATACATTTCATTATCGCGTCCTCGCTCTTCCAAAATAGCACGAGCAACTTCAATCATGGAAAGTTCGCTTTTTTCTTGTCCCGCAAATATGTCTAATTTCAAGGCAATTCTCCTTATTTTATCATTCCTATCTATTTTACGCTAATTTTACCTATTCGTCAAAACTTTTATTATTTCCACCTAAAGAGCCAGACTTTTAGCAAGGTTTATAAACTTACTCATAAAAAAGGAGGCTGCCCATTTTGACAGCCTTACAATATCTTTTTAGTCTTTTAAAAGGGAGATTTAATAATCACTAACCAACTTGAATACCTTTTCTTTTTTTCCAGTTAAATAGTGAACAATATTTTCTGTTGAAATTCTTTGGAGATCTTTTAAGGAAGATTTAGAATAAAAAGCTGCATGAGGAGTAATAAAAACATTTTCGCGTCCCACTAGAGGATGATTCTCCAAATCTGGCGTTTCATCTTTTAAGACATCTAGAGCAGCTCCTTTTAACAGCTTCTTATCAAGCGCAGCAATTAAATCAGCTTCAACAACACAAGGTCCTCGTCCCATATTAATGAAATAGGGTTTTTTTACCATTTGATTAAAGGCCTTGGCATCAAAGAAAGAATAATTGGTTTCATTAAGATTCATATTATTGGTAATAATATCAGCTCTTGCAAAAAGTTCTTCTTTTGTTACTAGTTCAAGCTCTAAATTATCTGGTTTTGTAATAAAAGGATCGCAGGCAATAACTGTCATTCCTAACCCCAGAGCTTTCCTAGCAACTGTTTTACCAATCTTACCCAGACCACAAATCCCCAAGGTCATATCAGATAGCCTACAGTTGGGAACTGGATAATTATAACGCCAGTTCTTATTAAAATCAATATCATGGCTATAGTATTTAATATTTTTAACTAGAGCCATCATCATGGTAATGGTAAATTCGGCTACATCTTTTGTGCAATACTCCCCAACTGGACAAACCCCAATATGACGCTGATTAGCTGCTTCTAAGTCAACATTATCATAACCTGTAGCATTCATTGAAATGACTTTTAGGTGAGGAGCATGATCCATGGCATCACTATCAATGCGGGTAAAGGCTGTTAATATAGCATCTGCATCCTTAATTACCTCAAAAAATTCTTGCCGTTTAGTGTCATCATACTCATATACAAGGATTTCTGTTTCTTCACCTAGACCTTTTCTGAGTATTTCCTTTTCATAGTCATGACTTGGCATCATTGAATCAGGATAATCTGAAATTATTATTTTCATTAGTATCACAACCTAACTTGATTTTTAGACTTAAACACTACGTTCTACTGGATAAGTCATACAATGAGGCCCACCTCCAGCTTTTAGAATTTGTTCTAAAGGTAATTTAATGACTTCTACACCAGCTTTTTCCATAGCTTCATTTACAGTTTTATTATTTTTAATACCTAGCACCTTATTATTCCCAAGTGCCTGTACATTACAGCCATGTTTTTCAATAAGTTCTTCTGGCACATCAATGATGGTAAAATCGCGTCTTTCCAGCATTCTAATGAACCAGAATGGTAAGACACTTTTAGCTGCTAGACAGACCTTTGGTGCTACAATATTGAAACACATATCTAAATGAAGATGTTCTGGAGCAATTGGAACACCTACAACAGTATAACCAAATTTTTGTAATTGTTCCCTTAAATTAGCTACCCCTGCTTTATCAGTCCTATCAACTAAACCAAAAGCAATGGTATGTTCATCAATCATCCAAAAATCGCCACCTTCAAAACAGCCTGCATTACAACGGGCAACTATTGGAACCCCTAACTCCTTTAATTTAGCCTCATAAGCCTGTGTTTCTACCTGACGTGCTGGGTGACGGAATTTACCAATAATAGCTCCTTCTTTAATCATTGCTCCGAAATCACGCGCAAAGGTTTGAACCTCCATTTCCTTTTGTGGTTCCATTTCAACCACCTCAACACCATTATCTTTATAAGCATCAATGAGAGTTTGCCACTCTTTAACCATTAAATCATTTTGCTCTGTTTCACCTTTTTCCATCCAAGCCTTGGTAATTTCATTAATAGCATTGAATTTATAATATTTTGGTGAACAAACAATTACTTTTTTTAATTCATTAGTTGCATTACTAACATAGACTTTTTCATTCATTTTTTTCTCCTTTTAAGATACAAGAAATACTGAAACAAGTAATAAAAGAGCTAAGAGGGCAAAATAAGCAAAGGCATATTTCCAAATAGCTTTAATCCAAGAACCATAACCTACATGGACTGCTTGAGTACACGTCATCACAATAATTGAAGTCGGAGCCAGAATTTTAACAAATCCAAGAGCAAAATTGTAGATAATAACCATATTAGCTTCTGACACTCCTGCAAAAAGTCCTAAAGGCGCCATAATAGAAATGGTAGCTGCTGCTAAGCCAGTTGAACTAGGAATAAAAGTAGCTAGGAGGAGATAAACTAAAAAGCAAACCAAGACAAATACTAGTGGAGGTAAAGAACCTAGAGTCTTTTCTGTCGCATTCAAAACAGTTGCTGTGATACTTCCATTAGTCATCAACACTTGGATACCTCTAGCTAGAGGGACAATAAAAGCTGTCGACACTAAGGCTGCTGCACCTTTAATTAAAATCTGAATAATCTTATCAATGTCATATCCCATAATAAAACCAGATAAGATTGTCATGATAATCAAAAGCCCATTAATCTCATTGAAATACCAACTCCCAAAGGGAACTAAACTACTTCCTAAAACTGTACTAACAATGGCATTGTGATTAGCCCAATTAGTAATATCATTGAAGAAGGTCCAATGACTATTTAAAGAAGTCCAAGGAATTAATGACAGAATCATAATAATAAAGGTGAGAACAAAAATAGTGAAAACCTTTGTTTGCTTTTTATCCAGTTTTTCTTCATTGCCTTCTATTGCTGCAAACTCAGCTATATCTTCTTTTCTTCTATAAAATTGAAGGGACTTTTCGGGATGCTCCTTAACCTTTTTAGCATATAAACAAATCATAGCTGAACAAGCTGACATGAGCACTAAAAAGACAAAGCTTCTGAAAATAATGCCTGCTCCTGGACTAATACCTGCAATTCCAGAAGCAATTCCTGTGGAAAAAGGATTTACTACTGAGGCTGCACAGCCTGCTTGGGTCCCAAAAATAACAATCATTAAAGCCACAATCGTATCTAACCCCAAGGATAAAATAATTGGTAAAAACATCAAAAGATATACAAACCCTTCTTCATATGCCCCTTGAACAGTACCAAATATCCCCATCATAAAGGTCAAGACAGTAATTAAAGCATAATAATTACTTTGGTACTTCTTGGCTACATTTTTAAGAGCTATATTGATAGCTCCAGTAGCATCCATCATTTCTAAAAAACTACCAAAGAGCATAACGTTTAAAGATATGGTTATTGCTCCTGATACTTCTTTATTCCCTACCATACCAATTATAGGAGCCATGATAACATCCCAAAGTCCTTGGCGATTGGCCTTGATTTGTTGGTAGGAATTTGCTATAGCATGGCCAGACTGGTCATAGGAATATTTACCACCAGGGATAATCCAAGTCAGAAAGGCTACCACAAGTAAGACGAAAAAAATAATAACATAGGTATTTGGAGTCTTAAATGCCTTCTTTTCTTTTACTTCCATAGGAATTAACCTCATTTATTTATAGTTTAGTGAACAAGCAAGCTTAAAACTGATTTGAAATGCTGAGTGAAATCTTCTTAGTTTGCTACTGCTGCAAGGATGGCTTTGATAGAGTGCATACGGTTTTCACCCTCATCAAAAATAACAGATTGATCACATTCCATGACTTCATCAGTGACTTCTTCACCACGATGGGCAGGTAAGCAGTGCATAAAGATGGCATCTGGCTTAGCTTTTTTCATAGCATCCATCGTAATTTGGTAAGGTTTAAAGGCTTCTTTAAGAAAGGCAATTTCTTCATCACTTTGCCCCATACTGTATTGAGACATACCATACACAATATCAGCATCCTTCAAAGCCGCATCAAAATCTTGTGTTAATTCAATTGTTGCACCAGTTACCTCAGCACGACGTTTTGTCTCTGCTAGAATATCAGGATCTGGCTCAATTCCTTCTGGACAAGCAATAGAAAGGTTTATTCCCAAAGTAGCACAGAAAATCATGGTTGTATAAGCCACATTGTATAAGTTTCCTGAATAGCAAATTTTCAAGCCTTGATAGCTTCCTTTTTTCTCTTTAATGGTCATCAAGTCTGCAATTCCTTGGGTAGGATGTTCTAGGGCAGTAAGGCCATTTATAACAGGATTTTGCATCCATTTAGAACATTCTTCTACAATCTCGTGACCAAAGGTACGAATAAAGAGGCCATCAAAATACCGATCTAAAATACGAGCAGTATCCTTAAGAGGTTCTCCTCTTGTCATCTGCATTTCATCTGGACGAAGATAAACAACCTTGACGCCTA
Source organism: Streptococcus didelphis DSM 15616 (assembly GCF_000380005.1). Lineage (GTDB taxonomy): Bacteria > Bacillota > Bacilli > Lactobacillales > Streptococcaceae > Streptococcus > Streptococcus didelphis. The sequence goes on along the minus strand of NZ_KB904199.1, from coordinate 14,339 downwards.
AGTCGGCTGCTGCTCTTTCAAAAGCATTTCTAGTTCTAGTCGAATTTTTTTCAAATAAAGCAGCCCATACTTGTCCTTTTAAATAGTCATGAGGTTCTTTAGCAGTCCATTTTTTCTTAAACTCAAGACTAAGGTCTGTAATAAACTCAATTTCCTCACGGGTCATATCTTTGAAAGCCAAATAGTCTTTACCTTTAAAACGATTTCTCATAATAAGAATCTCCTTTATTTTTGTTAGTCTCATTATAAAGCGTTTTCAATAATAAGTTAATTGTGCTATCCTATAAAAGTGAAGCATTCTAATAGTATCTTTATACAAAGGAGACATCATGGATTCATCTATTAATTTAAAACTCTTACTCAAAACTTGTCTGTTTAAAGATGCAGAGCTATTTACCACTGAAAAAGGCCTGGACAATCCTATTAGCTCTATTAATATCATGGACCTTCTAGAAATTGAACAATGGCTAACAGGCAATGAACTCCTTATTATTGGTAATTTTATGAAAAAATATTTTACGCGTGAATTTATTGATAAATTAAGGGCTCAAAAAATTAGTGCTATCCTATCCAAAAAAAAGTTTCGTCATTATATCAGTGAAGACACTATAGACCTTCTACGTTACTATAATATTCCACTTATTTTAATTGATGATCACTATGCTTGGAGAGATGTCATTATCGCCTTTCAAGAAGCTGAAATTTCTCAAAAAACCCTTTCTCTTATTGAAGCTGAAAATTTTTTAAAACAGATTATTCAGTATTTTTCACATAATCATAGTTTGAATAGACTTTGTCAAATTGTTTATGAAACCACTAATTTATCAATTGCTCTGACCAATAATAAGCTGGAATTACTAGACCACAGTGAAGATTGGTCCTGGAAAGAATATTTAGATCGTTTCAGCCTTCAAAATATTGGGCGCTTTAGTCCTATTGGCTGCGACCTTAACCAGACAAGCATTTATGGATTTTGCTATCGTAGTATCTTTTTAAATAAGTTAGATATTCATCTCTTTTTCATTCCTATTTATCAAAACCAATCTTTAAGCCACTATATCATCTTGAAAACAAATTCAACAGTGGAAGAAATTGAAGCTACTATCTTATCCAAAATTGAAAATATCAAATCTATCTTTCTTTTAAAACAGGTTTTAGAGCAGGAATTTAAAAAAAATAATAATTATTTTAGGAATATTATCTTTGATGATTTGCTAAAGATCACTGAACCCAATGAAGACCTTCTAAGAAAGTATAGTCTCAGCCTAGGCCAAGAAATTCATTCTGACTTACAAGTCCTATTAATTTCAGATATTTTACAAAGTAAGGATATCTTAGCCTTTGAAAATGTCTTTTTACAATTGACTAATCATTTATTAGCTTCTCAGATCAACTTGCAACATGTTCATTTCTTTTCTAGAAACCAAGAGATTTTGCTGGTTTTAGGAAAAGACTCCACACTCTTAAAGCAATTAGACCTAGTAAAAGACATAGTGATTGACTTTACAGGTCATAAACATTTTTATATAGGTATTAGTAGCATCAAACCTTACTGGAAGTTGAGTATTGCCTTAGATGAAGCTAGACAGGCTATAGGCTTTGCTAAATCCAACTTAAAATCCCAACAGATACAATACTATCAAGATATTGGTATCTTAAAATTGCTAACTAATGACCAAGGTGCCATTAATCAGTTATTTGTCAATGAACTTTTTGACCAATTTCTCAGTCCCCTTCTTAAATATGATGATAAAAATCACACCCAGCTTTATCCTACCTTGGTTACCTTCTTTGATAATCATTTTTCCTATACTGAAAGTAGTCAAATCCTTTTTATCCATGTCAATACCCTACGAGCCCGCCTCTCAAAAATTGAAAGCTTACTTTCTATTAGTTTAAAAAATACAGACCAAGTAATGAGTGTCCATCTAGCCATTAGGCTCTATCAAAGCCAACTACAGGCCTAAGGGCTACTTTTCAGAAAGCTAGTTAATAGCTTGAAATAAGAAGAAAAAATAGCAATTATAAAAGTTGTTATTTTTTTCACAATTTTATTGACAAAAGGCTTTTACAATATTATAGTAGTACCTGTAGGTAGCTACTACTATAAATAATACAATTGGAGGCTTTATGCTGGTTCAAAAAATGAAGCAATTTGGCTTTTCTGAATCTGAAACCAATATCTATCTCAGTTTAGTCGAAAATGGTCCTATGACAGGTTATGAAGTCAGTAAACAGTCTGGTGTTCCTCGTTCAAAGGTCTATAATCACTTAGAGAAATTGGTCAAAAAGGGAGTCATACTTGTCAATAAAAGTGAACCTAAATTATACTCCGCCTTATCATCAGAAGAATTTATTAGCATGCTTAAATATTCAACTCTGAATGATATCCAATTCCTTGATAATGAATTATCAACTATCAATGAGAAAAAAGATGACTCCTTGTTGTGGAGAATAGACAATAAAGAAGCTGTTTATCTTAAAATGGCATATATCATAGAACATGCCAAGGAGAGTTTGTATATTCAAATTTGGGAAGAAGATTTAACCCCTTTAATATGCCAACTCCTCCAAGCTGCTGAACAGCGACTTGAAAAATTTGTCTGTATTTTTTTTAGCAACAGTGGACACTACACCTTACCTTTCAAGCGTTTTTACTCCCATGGATTTGAAATTCACAAGGTCGAAGATATGGGTGGAAGATGGGTTAATCTTGTTTGTGACAATGATATTGTCTTGTTTGGTTCTATTGATAGTAAACATGATGTTATCTGGAGTCACAATGAAACAATGCGTCTTTTAGCCAAAGAATACATCAAACATGATGCCTATACTTTAAAGATTATCCAAGAACATCAAGAAACCCTAAGCCAAAGCTATGGTAAAGATTTTGAAGGTATACGTCATATTTATTAATGGAGATAGCCTGATGTCATTTAAAAATATTTTATTATTTTTAGTTATTCTTATTAACGCCTATTTTACTTTTATTTTCATAAAAGATCTTATAACCCATAAAAGAGAAATTCTAGCTGAAGAAGCAAGCACAGTTGCCCTACCCTTTTCAAGTGCCCTTATTTTTTTCTTGTCTACTATAGGTATTTCCGACTTTGCCATTAGTACAAGTTTATACCCAAAATTAAATTGGGTAAGTGTTAAAAAGTTACCTGGTACCCTAAATACCCAGTGTACTATCCCTTTAGCAGTTATGGCCCTTGCTTACATTACTAAAATTGAAGTTAGCTTTGTAACACTTCTAGTATGTATTATCAGCCAAGTCATTGGTTCTTACTATGGAGCTAGAATTGCTGTTAAACTTCCAGCTAATAAATTACGCTTATCTATTGGTATTGGGATGATTCTGGCTGCACTTATTATTTTTGGTGGAAAATTTGGTATTTTACCTGGTGGAGGTAACGCCACTGCCCTTTCCTTCCCTAAATTAATCATTGCAGCTATTGCTCTAGCTATTTTCGGAGCCTTAAATAACATCGGTATTGGCTCATATGCCTTGACTATGATTACTGTTTATCTTTTGGGGCTCAATCCTGCTGTGGCCTTTCCAATTATGATGGGAGCTGCAACCTTCTCTGTCCCTGTTGGTAGTGTCCAATTTATCAAATTTGGAGAATATAGCCGAAAAATTACTCTATTTACCTCTACCTTTGGAGTTCTTGGAGTTCTATGTGCTGTTTTCCTTGTCACTAGCTTAAATACAGCCCTTTTACAATGGTTTGTAGCCTTTATTCTTTTATACAGTGCCTATGGTATGTTAAAAAGAAACTAATTAGAAGGAGAAATGTAATATGCTTATTTTAACAAAATCAGATATTGAACAATCTTATACAATGAAAGAGGCCATTAAGGCCGCTAAAGAAGCCTTAAAACTCTACTCCAATGGCCAAGCTGATGTCCCTCTTAGAACAAATCTTAATGTTAAAGATTTTAAGGGCCAAAGTCTCTACATGCCAGCCCTCACAAGTGGTGATCCCCCCTCTTTAGGCGTAAAAATTGTATCTGTTTATCCAGATAATATCACTAAAGGACTAGCCTCTGTCCCTGCCACAATGGTTAGCCTAGATCCAGAAACAGGTATTGTTTCAGCTATCTTAGATGGTACTTATTTGACCCAACTGCGTACCGCAGCATTGCAGGGCGCCGCAACCGAAGAATTTGCTAGAGCAGATGCTAAAATCGCTGGTCTTATTGGTACTGGCGGCCAAGCTTATCAGCAAGCTATAGCTATGATGACTGTACGTCCTCTTGAAGAATTAAGAGTCTTTGACATTGACTTTGACCGTGCAAAAGCATTTACTCAAACTCTTAATGACGATATTTCAGGTACCTTCTCAACAAAAGTTCTTGCCGTAGAAACTGCTAAAGAAGCAGTCAAAGATGCAGATATTCTTACAAGTGTGACCACCTCTAAAGTTCCAACTTTTGACGCTAGTGATCTTAAAGCAGGTGCCCACATTAACGGTGTTGGAGCCTATACTCCAGAAATGTTGGAACTTCCAACAGAACTCTTAGTTAATGCAGACTTAGTGATATTTGATACTACTGATGGTGTTCTTTCTGAAGCAGGAGATATTCAAGCACCAATCAAAAAAGGCTTACTAAAAGAAGATGATTACACTGGTGAATTTGGAGACTATCTCTTAGGCAAGATTAAAGGTAGACAAGACTCTAAAGAAATTACTGTTTTTAAAACAGTAGGTTCAGCTGTTTTGGATACTTTGACAGCCCAATTAATTGTTGAAAAAGCTACTAGCCTAGGCATAGGAACCCAAATCGACCTATAAAAGCCAAAAAAAGATTTTCAGTGAAAATCTTTTTTATGATAGCTATAAATATTTGCAAGTAAGATGACAAATAAAAAGATTGAAGAAAATTGTCCAAAATGGCTTTTTCTTCAATCTTTTTTATATTTTTAATTCTTTTATTTTACTTTAGCTGATTCTGTGATAACTTCTACTGCTTTTTTCATTGCAATATCATGTTTTAACATATCTGCTGAAAGTAGTGAACGAACTTGTTCCACAGGCATGTTGTATTCTGTAGCAAGGTCCTGAATTTCTTTTTCAATTTCTTCTTCAGAAGCATCAAAACCTTCTGACTTAGCAATTGCTTCAATAACAAGATTTGTTTTAACACGTTTATCAGCTTCTGCTGCATATTGTTCATGAAGGTCTTCTTCTGAAGTTCCAGTCAATTGGAAATACATCTCTGGTGAAATTCCTTGACGTTGCATATTACCCATGAATTCATTCATTGAACGGTGAACTTCATCATGAACCATTTCTTCTGGTAATTCAATAATTTCAGCATTAGCTACTGCTAACTCGATTGCTGCGCCTTCAACTGCCTCATCATAGGCAATTTCTTTAGCTGCTTCAAGCTCTTTACGGTATTTAGCTTTTAAGTCCTCAAGTGATTCAACTTCTTCATCAATATCTTTTGCTAGTTCATCATCAAGTTCTGGAACTTCTTTTGATTTTACTTCATGAATAGTTGTTTCAAACTTAGCGTCTTTACCGGCAAGGTCCTCTGCTTGGTAGTTTTCTGGGAAAGTAACATTAACATCTACTTTATCACCAGCTTTAGTACCAACCAATTGCTCCTCAAAGCCAGGAATAAATTGACCTGATCCTAATTCAAGTGAGAAGTTATCACCTTTACCACCATCAAATTCAACGCCATCTACTGAACCTAAAAAGTCAATAACTACAGTGTCACCTTCAACTGCTGCTTCTTCTTTAACAACAAGTTCAGCTAAGTTTTGGCGTTCACGTTCAATTTTTGCCTCAACTTCTTCATCACTTACTTCTTTTGATAAGTCAACTTCTACACTTAAATCCTTATAATCACCAAGTTTTACTTCTGGTTTTGTAACAACTTCAGCAGTAATTTCCCAGTCTTTACCTTTTTCCATAGAAAGAACATCAATTTTTGGTTGTGCAACTACATCGAGTTCGAGCTCAGAAACTGCTGCTTCGTAAGCTGCTGGTAAAACAATATTTAAGGCATCTTCATAAAGTGCTTCCTCACCAAATTTTTGGTTAAATACTGGACGAGGCATGTGGCCTTTACGGAAACCTGGTGCATTTAAATCTTTTTTAATTTTGTTAAAAGCTTGATCAAGGGCTGGTTTAATTTTTTCTTGACCAATTGTAAATGTAATCACGCCACGGTTAGTAGCTTTGTTTTCAAATGATGTAGACATTAAGTCATTTCTCCTTAAAATAATTTAGATACAGTTCATTCTAACATATTTTAAAGCCTTTTTAAAGTTTTTTATCAGGAAAGCTCCCTATAGAGCTGAAATTCTCATTGTTTATTAGCCTCTGAAAGAAAAATATCTAAACTTAAAATCGTTTGATATAAAAGAAGAGCTATACCTGATAAATCATCTCGCTTTGAGTAAATTAAAATATATTCTAATTGTAATTTTTTCTTATCTAATCGATATATATTACAGTCGTTATGAAGATATGTTTTCACTAACATTTCTGGAATAAAGCTTGCTCCTAAACCTGTCAATGCTAAGTTAATAGCTGTTGGAATAGTACTAGTTGTTATGATTTGATTTAAAGTCATATGGTGTTCTTTATAGAAAGTTGCTACTGTTTTACCAACGTCATATTCCAAGGGAATTAATATCAGAGATTCATTTTCTAAAAGAGAAATATCATAAGGAAAGTCGTGTACAAATCCTACATTTTTTTCACTAAATAAATGACTCTCTCTAGGAACTAGTAAATAGAGTTCTTCTTTATAGATTGTCGTTGAAGAGACGTTTTCATGACAGAGAGGAGCCATACCAATTGTCAACTCTAATTCCCCCAACTCAATAAGTTGTTCTGAGATATTTTGATTATTTTCTAATAAACATATAGAGATATCAGGATATAAAGACTTAAACTTAGAAAGAATCGGAGCAAGTAAACTGGCAGATAAACCTGGGTTAATACCTAAGCTTATTTCTCCTTTTTTATGTATTCTAATTAACTGTAATTCTTTTTTTCATTTGCCTTTCTAAACTATCCATCTGCTTCAGGTAGTAAAGATATCGTTTTCCAGCATAGGTTAATTGTGTTTTATGAGACTGCGTTTTGTATAAGTCTATCTCCAGTTCCATTTCAAGTTGTTTAATAAGTTTACTAAGATAAGGTTGAGCAATGAATAATGCTTTAGCTGCTTTTGTAATACTGGCATAAGTTTCAATCATTTCTAAATATTTAATTTTTTTAGGTGTTTCCATTATATAATATCCCTTTTTAGCTATACATATTGGTAAAAAAAGTTATGTATCACTTCTTAATAATACCTAAACTGTTAGAAAAAATAAAGAAATTAGTCGCTAAAATACCATAAACTAGTTATCAATAAAGCATTAAAAAGGTATTTGTTTCTCTTTTCTATTAAGCATATAATAGAAATAGATGATAGGTAGAAAATCCTTGGCAAGGTATCTTTTAAAGCTCTCTTACCAAAAATCTATCTCATAAAAAGAGTTCATTTTTATCACGTTTTCCGTAAAAAGATTGTGATAAGTCTAAAAAATAGTTAGAGGAGAATTAATTTATGTCTGTTCAAACAGTACTAACATCAATCGAATCAATTAAAGGTTGGCAAGAAGAAACCTATAAGCACCTCCATAGTCACCCAGAATTATCAATGCAAGAAAAGGAAACAGCTCAGTTTATCTATGATACTTTACAATCATATGGATATGAGGCCCAAAAAATTGGTGGTGGGGTTGTAGGTGTTTTAGCTAATGGACAAGGTCCATGTATCCTATTTAGGGCTGATATGGATGCCTTACCTGTTAAGGAAGAGACAGGCTTAGACTATGCTTCCAAAGTGATGATGAAAGATTTAGATGGAAATCTCCTTCCAGTCATGCATGCTTGTGGACATGATATTCATATAGTAGCTGGTTTAGGGGCTGCTTGGGCCTTAGCCAAGAACAAATCAGAGTGGCAAGGAACTTACATTGCTTTTTTCCAACCAGGAGAAGAAATTGCTGCTGGTGCTAAAGCAATGCTTGATGATGGTTTACTTGAGAAAATCCCTCATCCAGAAATCGCCCTAGCTCAACATGTCTTGACTGACCCTTATGCAGGACAAGTTGGAGCACTTGGTGGGCCTTTTTTATCAAGTGCAGCTTCCTTAAAAATTACTATTCATGGTAAAGGAGCTCATGGGTCTATGCCTCATTTAAGTATTGACCCTATTGTAATTGGTTCTGCTATAGTTAGTAAATTACAGACTATTGTTGCTAGGGAAGTTGATCCCTTCAAATTTGCAGTAGTTTCTGTAGGTTCTTTTCAAGCAGGTCTAAAAGCCAATATTATCCCCGATACCGCAAGCTTATTGTTAAATATTAGAACTTATGATGAGAATGTTCAAGAACAGCTTATTACTTCTATTAAACGTATTGTCAAAGCTGAATGTTTAGCAGGGGGGTGCACACAAGAACCTGACATTGAAATCTATGATACTTATCCCTTAACTGATAACGACCCAGAAGTCACTAAAAAAGTAACTGCTTCTTTCAAGCATTTTTTAGGTGAAGAACGCGTCTTAAAAGATTACCGTCAGATGACCGCTTCAGAAGACTTCTCATATATCCCACGTGCTCTAGGAATTCCTTATTTATATTGGGGATTTGGTGGTTTTACCAAAGATCAAGACATATATGCTAATCATAATCCCAAATTCGCTCCTGCTATTCAACCAACTCTAAAAATAGGTACCCAAGCAGCTATTGTTGCTATATTAACTTATCTTGGAAAATAATGACCAATCATATAAACATATTATCTAGCTAAGGTTTCGCTCCCTTAGCTAAATAAATTACTAGTATTAGAGCGTTTAAAACGATAGGAGTAAAATATGACACACAAAAAATCTAAGTTATTTTATGGTTGGTATATAGTAGCTGGAATGGCTATAATTCTTGCAGTATTAGGACCAGCTTCTGTAGCAGTTGCTAACATTTATCAGGTTGCGGTCATTAAAACTTTTAATATTTTCCCATCCTCTTTTGCCTTGAATAATTCTATTATATTAGGAATGGGAATCTTCTTACCACCTATTATTTCTAATTATTTAACAGATCGTTTGTTTAAAAAATTCTATATCACATCAGTGGTTATATATGCTGCAGCTTACGCTTCATATGGTCTGGTTAATACAATTTTGCCAACTTCAATTTTAATTACAAACTAGTTTGAAGAAAAAAAGGGATTAGCTATGAGTTTAGCTTTTTCAGAACTAGGTATTGGAGGGGTAGTTTTTTCTAACTTATTAACACATATAATTGCTACATTAGGATGACGTCAAAGCTACTTTATCTATGCTCTCATTATGATTATTGTTGTTATCCCAATTATGTTATTTATCATTAAATTACATCCCGAAGAAGTTGGTTTAATAAAAGATAGTAATACAAAAGTTACTGTTTCATCCACTACTACTCCTAAGAATAAAAAAGCTACCTTAAAAATGCCCTTTGCTCAATTAAAAAACAAGGTTTCTTCTATGCCTTATTGATTGGTGCTGTCTTCATTGGTCTTTCAAATAATGGTGATTTAGGGCAGTTTCCTCCTTTTTTACAAGAATTACATGGACCAGTAGCCGCAGCAACTATTATTTCTATCTATTCGGCAGTAGGGATATTTGGAAAAATCATTATTGGAACTATTTCTGATAAGTTAGGAACATTAAACGGAAACTTTTTTGCTTCAGTAATTTGTATCTTAGCTTACATTTTAGCAATGTTTGCAAATCATTATCCTTCAGCTCTTCTTATGGGTATTCTGTTTGGATTAGGAAATGGAATAGGAACTATTGGAGAACCTCTTATTACAGCAAGTCTTGTCTCCCCAGAAAATTATCAAAAGTTTATCCCTATATACAATCCGCTATTCAATTAGGAATGACATTTGGCTCCTTACTTGCTGCAGGCTTAGCCACTGTTGCTAGCTATACAGTAGCTTGGTTTGTTCTAGCTCTTATTTCAGGAATGATTTTTATTGCTTGGGGATATGCTGAAATAAAAGTTAAAAAATTAATAATATCTACTAGTAAGTAGGTAATAGTTAAAAGACTAAATTAGAATTTTTTTAAGTTAAGCCTATTCATGGATATCGTCTTGTGGTATCTTTGAAAGGCTCTTTTTTATAGTCACTATATCTTAATTAGCCTTACTTAACTAACTTTATATTACGATACTTGCAACTAGTTCCATCTATCAGATGATTTGATTTTAGACCAATTTTTGGTAAACTATCAAGAGAAGAAAGGAAATTGTATGAATTTTATCATTAACTATTTTAACCATTTGCATTTTGAAGAACTAATGTTTAGTGTTTTTTCAAAGATTGCCTCTTTGATTTTACTACTTATTTTCTTTATTATTTTTAAGCAAATAATTACCCATATTTTCGAAAAGGCAATTACAAAGTCCTTTTCTTATTCTAGGCAGACTGATTCAAGAAAGAAGACTCTCTCTAAACTCATTAATAATATCCTTAATTATGTTCTCTACTTTCTCTTAATTTATTGGATTCTTAACCTTCTAGGCATTCCAGTGTCAAGCTTATTAGCAGGAGCCGGCATTGCTGGAGTAGCTATTGGACTTGGTGCCCAGGGTTTCTTATCAGATGTTGTAAATGGTTTTTTCATTCTTTTTGAAAATCAATTTGAAGTAGGTGATACTGTCGCTATTTCTGAGATTGAAGGAATCATATCTAGTGTCGGTATTCGCACCACACAGATTCGTGGTTTTGATGGTACTCTACATTTTATTCCAAATCGTAGTATTATCATTGTTAGTAATAAATCCAGAGGAAATATGCGTGCTTTAATAGAAATTCCTCTTTATTCAACAAGTAATCTTGAACAAATCACTAAAATTATTGAAGAGGTTAACCAGAAAGAAGCTCCTAAATATTCACAAATTATTGATAAACCCACTATTCTTGGCCCGCAAGTGACACCAAATGGACAATTTTCATTTAAAATTGCCATATTTACTAAGAGTGGGGAACAATATACTATTTATCATACTTTCTATCAAAAGTATCAAGAAGCTCTCTTAAAAGAAGGTATCAATTTACCAACAATCAATACTTTGCTACATAGTAATTTAAAATAAAAGCCCTCGGGCTTTTTTAATTTTTACGAATATCATCCTTGTGATAATGGGCTCGAGCTCCACCAATTAACTTTGGCCGGCTAGCAAGGGCCGTTACATGTGCTCCACCAAGTTCTCTTCGAATTGGAACAATGGGTACCTGAACCCTCTTAACATGCATAGCAATAGCTGTATCTCCAATATCCAACCCTGCATGAGCAAGCACTTCTTCAACCTCCACAGGACTTTTCATAAATTTAAAGGCAGCTAACTGTCCACTTCCACCAGCATGTAAGCTTGGTAAAACATTGACAATTTCATAGCCTTTTTCCTCTGCAACTGCCTCTTCTACAACCAAAGCTCTATTTAAATGTTCACAACCTTGAACAGCTAAATAAATCCCCTTTGGGTTTAATTTTTCCAGAATAGTTTTTACAATGATTTCTCCAATTTCAAGACTAGAGTCTTTACCAATAAGTCCTCCTCTAACTTCGCTAGATGAGAGGCCTAACACGAAAACCTGTCCTCTTTTTAAATGACTTTTTTCTAAGACATCTTCTATAATGAGACTTGTTTCCTTTTCTATTTGATTCAGATCAATCATAATCTTCTCCTTCTTTCTAAGCTTATTTTAAAGCTTTAGAGACACTTACAAAAATCAGATATCCTATAACCATACCCAAAAAATTTTGAGCAAGATTACCCATTATACCTGCTAGGGCTGCTCCAATTCCATACATAGGGATGCTTGCTAAAAAATATACTCCAACCATACAAAGTGAAGCTAAAGACAAGCCAAGCCAACGTTTTTTCCCTTTAAAAGCTGCAAAATACCCCTGTGAACCATGAGCAATTAAACTAAAGAACATCCAATTTGGATAGCCTGAAAGTATATCAATTAAGAAGCCTGAAAGAGCTCCAACAATCATCCCTTCTTTTTTTCCTAGATAAAATGCTGTAAAATAAATTCCCGCATCTAGTAAGGTTAAAAAACCTGTTGGAGTCCCAATACTGATGAATTTCCCTAAGATAATAGTCAAGGCTGTCAGCAAAGACAGCAAGGTAAGTAATTTAATGCTTTTATTAGTCATAAGCTTGTTTTACTCCATATTCATCTGAATTTTGAATAGCCTGATAAACGAATTCTTTTGATTGACTGACTGCCTCAATGATAGGAGTCCTCAAACTAAGATAACTTGCTATGCTTGATGCAAAGGTACAACCTGCTCCAATATTATTAGAGTCTAGAACAGGGGATTTTAAGGTTTTAAAATTTCGGCCATCATAAAAAAGATCAATAGCAAACTCTTTATCAAATCGATTACCACCTTTGATAACAATATTTTTTGCTCCTAGTTGGTAAAGGCTATAAGCTACCTCTTTCATATCATCTAAAGTTTGGATTTTCTTTTGGGATAATAGCTCAGCTTCTACTAAATTTGGAGTAATAAGGGTTACATATGGGAAAAATTTTAGCAATTCTTCTCTCAAGGCAGAAACTTCAGTATCATGCTTTTCCTTACAAACCAAAACAGGATCTAAAATAATTGGGATATGGCTATATTTTTTAATAAAATTTAATGCTTGATCTGCAATTTCTACATTAGGTAATAAGCCTAACTTAATAGCTGAAAAAGAGACATTTCTAAGGCTATCTAGTTGCTTTTTAAAAATATTTTCATTAGTAGGGAAAATTTCAAATCCTGAATCCGACATAGCTGTCAAGCATGTCACGGCTAAAAAACTATGTAGGTGATGGCGTTGAAATGTTGCCAAATCGGCATATAAACCACCTCCACTAAAAATATCATTTCCAGAAATAGCTAATAAATAGTTAGTCTTCATAGATAATCTCCTTAAGATAAAGTCCATTTCCCGCAAGAGTTGGACCTGCTAATTGTCGATTCTTTTCTTTAAGTATTAATTTTACTTGCTCAACAGGCATTCTTCCATTTCCAATTTTGAGTAAGGTCCCAACCATATTTCTTACTTGTTTATATAAAAAACCATTTCCAGTAAAGGTAAAGATAATAAAATTCCTATCTGTATCAAAAGTTATATCAGCTCTCAATAAGGTCCGAACTTTATTTTCAATAGTAGTTCCACTAGCTGTAAATCCTGTAAAGTCATGTGTTCCAATTAAATATTTAATAGCTTCTTCCATAGGCTCTAGCTTTAAAGGAAATGGATAGTGTGTTGCGTAGTGTCTCATCATTGGATTTTTTGGACGACCAACATCGACTAAAAATTCATACGTTTTTAGGTGTTTACAATAACGAGCATGAAATTGATCAGAAACCTCCTCAAGGCTTACAAAATCAATATCATCAGGACTTTGTGTATCTAATGCAAAACGTAATTTTTCAACATCACGTTTTTTTTTTAAGTCAAAATGAATGACTTGCCCATAGGCATGAACACCCGCATCTGTCCTACCAGCCCCTTGGATTGTAACAACTTGTCCATTGGATAATTTACTTAATGTTTTTTCAATTTCTTCTTGGATAGTTCTAGCATTGGTTTGTCGTTGGAAACCTGAAAATTGACTACCATCATAAGAAATTATTGCTTTATATCTTGTCATACTATCATTTTATCATTTTTTTAGAAAGAAGAAATAATTTATCTATATTCTGTCCCCATACAAAAAGAGAATATTATTTTATCAGTTAAAACTTTATATATCAAGTCAAGTCTGCACTTTCCTTAATATTTTTCTATAGTATAAGCCATTCATTAAAAAAAGAACATGACATTAATGTCCTGTTCACCCTATTTTTTCTACTTTTTTTATTTTTTCCACTTGTCACCACAAAAAAAAGATAGGATCCCCTATCTTAACTACTCCGCCAGTAGGACTCGAACCTACGACATCATGATTAACAGTCATGCGCTACTACCAACTGAGCTATGGCGGATTAAACCTAAGCTAAGCGACTTCCCTATCTCACAGGGGGCAACCCCCAACTACTTCAGGCGTGCTAGGGCTTAACTGCTGTGTTCGGCATGGGTACAGGTGTATCTCCTAGGCTATCGTCACTTAACTTTTCAATGGCTTACGGCATTGTAATCCACTCAAAATTGAATATCTCTATCTTATCAAGAAAGCTACCTTATTGTCAATAAACTTACCATACTTTTTTTGGATAAGTCCTCGAGCTATTAGTATTAGTCCGCTTCATTTATCGCTAAACTT
>NZ_KB904198.1 GCF_000380005.1 Streptococcus didelphis DSM 15616 | reverse complement strand
CGTGCCCATTAAACTAAAATATGGTCCGTTGGTCAAGGGGTTAAGACACCGCCTTTTCACGGCGGTAACACGGGTTCGAATCCCGTACGGACTATATATTTGGAGGATTACCCAAGTCCGGCTGAAGGGAACGGTCTTGAAAACCGTCAGGCGTGTAAAAGCGTGCGTGGGTTCGAATCCCACATCCTCCTTTAAATTATCGCGGGATGGAGCAGCTAGGTAGCTCGTCGGGCTCATAACCCGAAGGTCGTAGGTTCAAATCCTGCTCCCGCAATATAAAGATATTAAGTTGGCTCGGTAGCTCAGTTGGTAGAGCAATGGATTGAAGCTCCATGTGTCGGCGGTTCGATTCCGTCTCGCGCCATTAACATTTTATAATATGGAAAGATAGCGAAGAGGCTAAACGCGGCGGACTGTAAATCCGCTCCTTCGGGTTCGGGGGTTCGAATCCCTCTCTTTCCATCATAACGGGCATAGTTTAAAGGTAGAACTAAGGTCTCCAAAACCTTCAGTGTGGGTTCGATTCCTACTGCCCGTGTTTGGAATATGGCGGGTGTGGTGAAGTGGTTAACACATCAGATTGTGGCTCTGACATTCGTGGGTTCGATTCCCATCACTCGCCTATTTTATTGGGGTATAGCCAAGCGGTAAGGCAAGGGACTTTGACTCCCTCATGCGTTGGTTCGAATCCAGCTACCCCAGTTTTAAATGAAAATTTGAAATGCCGGCGTGGCGGAATTGGCAGACGCGCTGGACTCAAAATCCAGTGTCCTCACGGACGTGCCGGTTCGACCCCGGCCGCCGGTATACTTTAAAAGACAAGGTTTCTAGATCTTGTCTTTTTTGTTTTTCTAATTGAAATATATTATGGCTCTTTGTCAACTGTAGTGGGTAGAGATCCTCACACCTGGAGAAGACCAAACAGGTCTTCTCTTTTTTGATGTTCAAAGCAATCAAAATTCGTTTTTTGAAGTTGTCAAAGTTCCGAAACCCGAAAGCATTACGCTTAAAGACTTTAATAAGGTTGTTAGTTGCCTCAAGTTTAGCATTCGAATAAGGAAGCTCTAGAGCATTAATTATCTTATCTTTGTCTTTTAAGAAAGTCCTAAAGACTGATATAAAGATTGGGTTAAGATGACTCATGCGTTCAGTAATCAAATCAAAGAAATGCTTCTCTTGTTTCTCTTGAAAATGGAAGAGTAAAAGTTGATAATGCTCCTTAAGTTCCTCAGAATAAGACAGTAATCTTTTAAGAATTTCTTGATTGGTTAAGTGCATTTGAAAAGCAGCATGATATTTGCGTTTGTCATTTAATTTTCTGCTGTCCAGTAGAATTAGTTTCCAGTAACGTTTTAAAGATCTATATTCAATAGTTTTTCGATCAAACCGGTTCATAATCTGAATGCGTAAACGATTCATAGCACGACTTAAGTTTTGCATGATATGAAAACGATCAAGTACAATTTTAGCCTTTGGAAATAACTTTTTAGCAATATCATAATAAGGACTAAACATATCCATCGTAATCACTTTGACCTTATTTCGAATAGTAGCTTGTGAACGCCCGTCAAGAATAGTAACGATACTACGGGAGTCAAAAACTTGAGCAATGAAGCTCGTTTTCCCTTTTTTAAAGCTATATTCATCCCAAGACATATGAGTTGGAAGTTTGTTTAAATCTGTTTTAAAAGTGAATTCTTTTAGCTTTCTGATAACTGTTGAAGTAGAAATGGCCAAACTTTTAGCAATAGAGGTCATTGATTCTTTTTTCATTAATTTTTGAGAAATTTTATGCTAAACAGGAGTTGAGATTTGATGGTTCTTCTTGACTAAGGAAGTTAGGGCGACAGTCATTTTCCCATAGTTATTACAACGAAAGCGTCTCTTTCTAACGAGTAAGAGTTTTAAATCCCGCACATTCTAAGTAGGGTATTTTAGATTCTTTTTGAAAGTCATATTTAGACATTTCAGACTTACAGTGANGACATTTAGGTGCATTATAATCAAGTTTAGCGATAATCTCTTTATGAGTTCCACAATCTGAGTAGTCTGAAATAGTGATATTAGGGTCTTTAATACCTAGAATGTTTGTGATAAAATTGAATTGTTCCATATGATACCTTTCTAATGTGAATTTCGTCGCTTTTCATTATAAGTCATATGGGATTTTTTGTGTGAAGGATTTGTGTAGAAAAAGCCCTATAATCTCTTTAGTGGATTTTACCCACTACAGAAATTATAGAGCCCTTTTTTGATTGAATCCTTAATGAAGTGATAGCGGTTTAATTTAATAAAGTATATAATGTCATTATACAAAGAGATAAAGTATGTCGTAAATTAATCACTAAATGGCGTATTTGAAACCATAAGTTGAACTTAGGAGGAAGTAAGTCTTCCTATTTTTATCAATTTCCTATTAAAGTTCTAGAATGATAATTGTAATACAAATGAATATATTTTAATTTAGATCTTGATATAGTGAGATTAAGATGGTAAAAGAACCCAGAGAAAAGATTTCGTAATATTTCGAATTTAGTTTATATAAGCTATAGTAAATTCAATGTAAAAAGTAGAATGAAATAAGGTATATAATATGGTTATTTATATATTATTTGATTTTATATTTAAGGAGTGGTTAGAATGAAAAAGAAAATATTGAGTTGTATCGTAATCATGATTTTATTAATTGGAGGAGGATTTGCAATGAAAAGTATTTTTAATGGGCAAGAAATGATAGAAAGCAAAAATAAACAGACAAGTGAGATCAATGTAAAAAAAGAAGAAAAAAGGATGGCGGAATATGTCAATAATCATTATAAAGGAATCAAAAAGATTGAGTTCATGAATTTTGATAAAAATTCCAGTACTGGAACTTGGTTAAGCGATGCAAAAATAAATAATCTATATATGGTTACTTTTAACTTGTTTGGAGAGGAAGGAGATATTGAAATTGATGAGCATATTTCTAAAAGTAATGGTAAGGAGCTCCAATTGAAAAAACAAACCACTAATGATAACAATCCTAAAATTGAAATAATATATAGTGAGGAAGTGAAAAATGACAACTGAGAAAGAGTATAATAGAATAGCAACCGTTGGTTATAATGTTGATTCACACAAAAAAAGAAATTCCTCTTGAACAAGGAGATAAAATCCTTAAAAAGTCTTATCAAGTACTAGTAACTGAAAACAATACCAACAACGGCATGCAAGCTATGGCTGTTGCTCCAATAGTAAATGGCAAACCTGATACGAGTCGAATTGTTATTGCTTATGCTGGAACAAACGATAAAGATAGAAATGATATTAATACTGATATACAATCTGTAATCGCAGGTGCAAGAAAGCTACAAAAACCTCGTAACGAGGTTGCAGATGGACAGGTGGAAACAGCATTAGATTTTGCAAAAGATATAAAGAAAAAATATCCAGATGCATCCATTTCTACAACTGGCCATTCTTTAGGCGAATACCTTGCAATGATTATCTCTGCAGAAAACCATTGGCCAAATACAGGATTTAATGGACCAGATGCATGGAATAATCTTTCCCCACAAGCAAAAAAATGGATACTTGCTAATTCGGAAAAGTTTAAGAATTTTAGGAACTGTGAGGATATTATTGGATTTATCAATGGCAATCAAATGAAAACGGGAATTTCAATTGATATGGGAATTGATGGCGATTATAGTAAAGCTAGTAAAGTTGTCCAAGAATATTTCAAACATCACGCCATTACCCAATGGAAATTTGATGAAAATGGCAATATCATTATCCCTAAAAATGGGAAAAATGCAGAGGCTGTATTAATTTACGAACAGAAAATAAAGCAAAATCAGTTTGAAGCTAGAAATAAAGAAATTAATAATTTACGAAAAAAGTTTCAAAAATCTGGGGAAGGACTTTCCTCAAATGAAAAGATATATTTGAATGATGTTCTTGCACTGAATATCATAACGACAGCTTCATCGGAATTTCATTCTTTATTAGGAAGTTGAGGTCAAATTTATAAAAATGGAATAAATGAGGCTGAGGAACTTTGGAATACAACCCTTGGTCAAGCCAGAACAATCGGAGCACATTTGAATGAGAATGACATAAAAGAAGCATTATCAAGTGTTGGCTTTACAGAGCAATCAGTAGTTAATAGCCAGAAAGAAAAGTTTTCTGAAAAACTGACAAAGGTAAATGAAATGACACATAAATTTGATGAACTTCAATCATCCATTCAATCAAGTATTAACAAGATGGTAGAAACTAATCAAACATTAGCAAAAGAAATATCTGCTTAAAGGGAGTTTATATGTCTAAAGAGGATGATATTATTTTTCACTATCAAAGAGAACGCATAAAATTAGAGCAAAAAGAAGATGAATTACATTTCATTTCTCAACGAGCAGGCAGTATGATTGATGATTTTTATTCTAAATTATGTCTTTTATGATAACACAGAAGCAGATATTGAAGCAAAAACATATGCATTAAGAAAAGGTCACATGATTTCAGCAGATTTTGAAGAGACTATTACACATGAACACGCATTACTCTCACAAGCCTTTGATGAATTAGAAAAGAATTACAAAAAAGATATGCAGGATCTATCTGAAGGTCAAAGGAAGTAAGGGGATGGGCTTATTAGATAAACAAGTTGAAAAACTAATCAAAGAGTTGGAAAAGGTAATGATTGAAGCGCTTGGGATGAAATTGTTAGCTATTAGTTATGACAACAAAGCAAAAATCAAAAAACGAGAAGAATAAGTTATTGAAACAGCACAAAATTTTATGAATAATAATACTAGCTCAATGGAAGGTGCTGTCAAAGGAAAATTGGGAACAAAAATAAAAGACTCACTAGAAAATCAAAAAAATAGCTTAAATGAATTGTAGAGGAATGATAATCATTTTAGCAGTGACTCTAAAATCTCAGAATAATTGATTTTTAAGTTAATTTCCAAAAACTAAACCTTGTGATAAACAAATTTTTTGAATTGTTACTAAAGACTTTGGTTGAAAAAAATGTTATAAACGAAATAATGATCAAGTATTTATAACTGCATTAATAAATACTATAGCCAGTAGAACAATCATAAAAAATCAAGACTGAGTAATTACTAATAGGAGTTAGAATGACAAAAATATATCAACTGATTTCTAATAACGCAGAAATTATGACTCTTCTATCATTGATACAATCTTTTAATTTGAAGGATAGCTGGCTATGTGCAGGAACATTAAGAAATTTTGTCTGGAATAGTCTCTCAGGTATTAATGAGACTTTAACATCAGATATCGATCTCGTTTTCTTCGATGAGAATTTATCCTACGAGGAGACAATAAAAATTGAGGAAGAAATAAAATTAAAATATCCTAAGTATGATTGGGAGGTCAAAAATGAATTCTACATGAATGTTCATTCTCCAAATAGTCCAAAATATATTAGCTCAAAAGATGCTATTTCAAAGTTTCCAGAAAAGTGTACAGCAATTGGTGCTCGTTTGAATAGTGATAACAAGCTTGAATTATTTTTACCATATGGTGAGGATGATATTTTAAACTTTATTGTTAGTCCAACACCTTATTTTTTGAATGATAAATTACGATATCACGTTTATTTAGATAGAGTAAATAAGAAAAATTGGGATAAGTATGGACAAATCTACACATAAAAAGACATTAATAAGTAGTAAAAAGTATAGCGAACTCTAAACTTTTTTGTTTTCAAAGAATTCGTAGTGTCAATAAAGATAATGTTAAGTAGAACATAATTAATTTAATTTTATAATAGGAGTTTGATATGAAAAACAGCAAAATTGAAGAATATTGGAAAAGTTTTACCTCTGAAAATAACATTGAACACAAAAAATATGAGGCTTGGCAATTTGGTTTTGATGCAGATCTTTTGGGCAATTTAGTACGTGATGGAATTAAAACGGCTACTGCAAGTGCACATATTTTTTATGAAATTGAGCAAGAAGAATTGCCGAAAGTCGGAGGCTATAATATTATATTAGACTCACAGGATAATCCACTTTGTATCACCAAAACGACTAAAGTATGCCTTATTCCATTTAATCAAGTCAGTAGTGAACATGCTTATAAAGAAGGTGAAGGTGACAGGTCATTAGAATACTGGAGAAAGGTACATCAAACATTCTTTACTAATGAGTTGAAAACAATAAATCTCAATTTTCAAGAAGATATGGAAGTGGTCTGTGAAGAATTTGAAATGGTTTATAAATAATATAAATGCTATCTAATATCAAAAAAAGGCATATCGAATTCTTAGCTTAAATTAAGATAATATAATAATTGTAGGATATAATTGTAATTAAAACTTTAAAGGTGAGTTATTATGAATACAGTTATTATCCAGCATGTTCCGTTTGAAAAGCCGGGATTACTAAGTAATATTGATTGTCAGATTATTGAAGTGTATAAAGATCAAGCTACCTTTCCATCTGTTGAGTTTCATCTCTTTCCTGGACGTTTTCACGAGTTTGAAGAAATTGTTCCAGATGTAGAAGTGAGTAGAAGGTCTATGAAACTATCAATTGATGCTTTAAAGAGAGGATTGAGTTAGGATAATTAATATAAAATTGCAAGTTACACTTAATTTCCAAAACTCAAAGCTTATTCAATCAAATTTTGTTAACTTTAAAAAGTGCTTTATAGCACTCAAAATCCATTGTTCTCATAAATCTATCGCCTCAATATCGGCCGCCAGGGCTGCTTTCGCAAGTTTGAGGAAAGTATTCCCCAAGGAGTGCCTAGTGAGAATTTTATAAAGTAAAGTGGTTTCTGTACTAGTTAAGGGGTGTTTATATTGAAAATGAGAGATGTTCTTGAAGAAATTTATGGAGACTTTGACCTAATAAATGAAAAATGGAATCATGATTATGAGGGAATGCTTATTAGGACTAAGGAAGAAGGGGTATTTAGAAGATGTCGTTTAGCAAAGAAGACTCCCAAAAAAGAGGGTTATTTTACTACTTTTTGGAAGAAGGATCAAAACAATACAAATAGTCCATTTACGGATGAAGATTTAGGGAATGAACTTGTTATTGTAATACTTGATCGGCCTCATTGTGGAATGTTTATTATACCTAAAGAAGTGGCTGTCGCTAAAAAAATTCTCTCTACAAAAGTTTCCAAAGGTAAAATGGCTATGCGCTTTTATCCGCCTTGGTCTATACCTTTAAATAAAACGGCTCAGGCAACACAAAAATGGCAATTGGAGTATTTTCATAATATAGCTATAAAAGATTAAACGATATCTAGGTGTGGAGATAAATTAGTGAAAGAAAAAAGTCAAAAAAAGATGGCTCAGGAGCTCTGGGCACAATACAAGTATGAGGTGTTAAGTAAGTCACCCCAAAACTATTACAAGATTCGTAATTATTTGAAAAATGATTTGGTTAGCCTAGTAGAAGTAGAGCAATTGATAAGGTCTGCTCAAGCCCTTGAAGAAAATCGGCATTATGTTTTTACGGCTTTTCAGCACATCTGGGGTTATTTTAAAAAGAAGGCTAGTCAGCCTGAAAAAGAAAACTTTTTAACTAAACTAGACGCTTATCATAATGGCGCAGCGGAGCAGTCAGAAATAATTAATGAAGTAAGGCGGCTTCTAATCAAGTATCCTAATTCTTATCTAGAAAATTCAAGTATCTTAAAAAGGGCTTAGCCTTGTTTGACTTCTTTTGCCCTTAAAAATAGTCATTCAATAGGCACTCATAAGCAGCAAACCACTTTAATTTAATTTTCTGTTTTCTAAAGAATAGCTTCTGTTGTAAATCTGTTATAATAGCTTAAAAAAGGAACTTCCCTAAATAAAGTGTCGAAAATGACAGATTGGAGCAAAATATGACAAAAGCTATTGATACCCATGCTCATTTGTGGCCTGATGAGTATTTAGAATTGCTAGAAAAGCTAGGCAGTGAGGCTACTCAGATTGCTAAAGATATGCATGCTAGTTGGAGTGAGGAAGATTTAAAGAAACGCTTTACGATGATGGAGGAATCAGGAGTTAGTTCTCAAGTATTGTCAGCTACACCACAGATTCCCCAGTATGGGAATGCCCAGCAGGCACTTTCAGCTGCTCGTTTCATTAATGATGCCTATAAAGATTTAATTAAGGCTTATCCTGATCGTTTTAGGGCTTATGGAGTTGTTCCCTTACCACATGTGAAAGAGGCAATTCAGGAAGGAAGGCGCCTTATTAATGACTTGAAATTTTTAGGTATAGCTCTTAATACAGTTATGGCAGATGGCCTATCTGTAACAGATCCCTCTTTTTTGCCCTTCTTTGAAGCGATGAATCAACTGGGTACAACTATCTATATCCATCCAACAGGACGTGGGGCCTTTAGTCCTATGATTAATGATTATGAACAAGAATGGGTTGTTGGGGCACCAATTGAAGATATGGTAGTAACACTTCAACTTCTAAAAGAGGAATTCCCACAAAAATTTCCCAATTTGAGATTTCATATTGCTCATTTAGGGGGAGGAATATCCTTTCAGATGCAACGTATTATTGATAATTATGAAGATTGGAATAGTTTTACAAGTCATCCATTAGAGACCCTTAAAAAGCATTTTTGGTTTGATTCGGCTAATTTTTTAGAGGAATCTCTTATCCATAGCAGTCAGATTTTAGGAAATGAACGCATTCTAGCAGGTAGCGATTTTCCCTATTTTCAAGGTAAGAAATATCAGCGTGCTTTTGACTATATCAGAGATTCTAAATTATCAGAAGAAGAAAAGAAGGCTATTTTAAATGAGAATGCTAGGGCTTTTTATGCAGATAAGTGGTAACACTTTATCTACAAACATATTGAGATAGCTGTGTAAGCAAATTATGAGCTTATTACAAAACTAAATATAAAAAACTGTTTCTAAATTTTTTAGAAACAGTTTTTTATAGCTTCCCAAGCTTTACTCTAATGTCTCAGAAATCGAATTGATAAAGTCTAGGTCTATTTCCTTAGCGTAGAGTTCCATTACTTTATTCCAATAAAGACCATCAGGATCCCCTGCCTTAGTAAAATAATCTTTCATTTTTTGGATTTGAATGTCATTGAGTGCCTGGTCTAATTCTCGTCCCTTGTCTGTTAAAAAGACTAATTTACTTCTTTTATCTTTATCATTTTGGTGTAATTCAATCAAACCCTTAGCCAATAATTCCTTCATAGGAGTATTTAGGGCTTGTTTTGAAACCTCTAATACCTGTAATAATTCATTAACGGTCATTCCTACCTTACGTCCAATAAAAAAAATAATGCGGCGATGTACCCTGCGAATCTCGTATTTATCTGCTAAAAAGCCTTCTTGTTGGCTAAAGGCTCGATAAGCAAAGAAAAACAGGGCCAACTCTTTTGTGAAAGAATTAGAAGCGCTTTTACCAATCTCGTTCATAATAATCTCCTTGGCTTTTATTATAACATTAATCAACAAAATAGGTCAATATGGTTGACTTTTTCAAAGAAGATGCTAAACTAAAATTAAGTCAACATCATTGACCTTTATTATTAAAATTGGAGGAATTAACATGTATACTGTAGGTGATTATTTATTAGACAGATTAAAAGAGATAGGGATTGACCATATTTTTGGAGTTCCTGGCGACTACAATCTGCAATTTTTAGACCAAATTACAGCTCGAGATGATTTGAAATGGGTTGGGAATGCCAATGAATTAAATGCTTCTTATATGTCAGATGGCTATGCAAGAACCAAGAAAGCTGCTGCTTTTGTCACAACTTTTGGGGTTGGTGAATTGAGTGCTATTAATGGACTTGCAGGAAGTTTTGCAGAAAATGTACCTGTTATTGAAATAGTTGGATCCCCAACGACTAAAGTGCAAGAAGCAGGCAAATTAGTTCACCATACTCTTGGAGATGGCAACTTTAACCATTTTCAAGAGATGCACAAATCTGTCACTGTAGCTCAGGTTAAAGTAAGTGCTGAGCATGCTCAAACAGATATAGACCAGGTCCTTCTGAGCCTATTAAAGGAAAGAAAGCCTGTTTATATTAATCTCCCAATAGATGTTGCACAAATGCCAGCTCAAAAACCAGAGTCAGCCTTACTTGTAGAGAAAGTCATTTCTGAACAAGACAAAATCAT
Organism: Streptococcus didelphis DSM 15616; assembly: GCF_000380005.1. Taxonomy (GTDB): domain Bacteria; phylum Bacillota; class Bacilli; order Lactobacillales; family Streptococcaceae; genus Streptococcus; species Streptococcus didelphis. The sequence goes on along the minus strand of NZ_KB904198.1, from coordinate 67,777 downwards.
CTTGCAGGCCATTGAAAAAGGATTAAAAACAGCTAAACAACCTCTTATTATGGTAGGTCATGAAGTAGCTAGCTTTGGTTTAGAGGCTACTATTAATAACTTTATAAAAAAGAAAAAATACCCTGTGACTTCCTTAAGTCTGGGAAAAGGTATTGTAAACGAAAGTCCAGAAACATTTTTAGGAATTTACAGTGGTGCCTTATCTCCTCAAGCACTTAAGGATTATGTTGATCAAGCTGATTTTATTCTTACTTTGGGGGTCAAACTGACTGATTCTGTAACAGGTGGTTTTAGTCAAGGTTTTGATGCTAAGCAAGTGCTTTCTCTTGCAGCAAATCAGGCTAGCCTCTTTGGAGAAAACTACCAAGGTTACCATTTTTCAGATGTGATTAGGGAGATTGAGAATCTAGATATTCCTTCCTACTCAGGTTCTTATATTGCAAAAACTAAAGTTGCTGACTTTGAAGCAGAAAAAGGTCAAGTACTTTCACAAAAACGTTTCTGGCAGGCAATGGAAAGCTTTGTTCAAGCAGGAGATACTATTTTTGCTGAACAAGGGACATCTTACTTTGGAGCTTCTCAATTAAACTTAAAAGAAAATGTGGCTTATCAAGGCCAACCTCTTTGGGGGTCAATTGGCTATACTTTCCCAGCAGTTTTTGGAAGTCAACTAGCCAATCCAGATAGTCGTCACATCTTATTTGTTGGGGACGGTTCTTTACAACTGACAGTTCAAGATATTGGTCTAGCTTTGCGTGAGCAATTAAATACTATTGTCTTTGTTATTAACAATGATGGTTATACTGTAGAACGAAAAATCCACGGACCAGAAGAAGTTTACAATGATATCCCTCAATGGCAATATAGTCAGCTTCCAGCAAGCTTTGGAGGAAATGACAGTCAGGTTCTTGCTAGAAAGGTAAGCACTGAAGAAGAACTAGTAGAAATCCTTGAAAAAGCTAGAGCAGATGTGTCACGAATGTACTGGATTGAGCTTATGCTTCCTAAAATGGATGCTCCAGAATACTTAGAAAAACTTGGAAAGCTCTTTGCTCAACAAAATAAAGCCTAAAAAGATAATAAAGAGTTGTCACTTAGCTGGCAATTCTTTATTTTTACCTACTAAAAAGCGTTTTTCCCACCTAGAGCAGTTAGTTTAGGATTGCTTCTCTATTTTCCTATTTAATAAAGTCTTGAAAAATACACTTAATAAACTTCAACTAGGTTTTGTGATATTTTGCAAAATTTTCATTTTTTTGGGTGATTTTGATGCCAAATAGTGTTCAAATAGATATTTTTGCTCTATAATAGTAATGTTAAAGTATATTAGAGAGAAGGATTCAATGATGACTATTTCAGTCTTCTTGGAACTCGTTGAGATAAAAGCTAAGACAGCAAGTATTTTACCCTTTTTAATTGGTTTATGCTTTAGCTATTATTACTATGGCTCTGTTCATCCCTTCCTGGTTTTTATATTTTTTATTGCTATGTTGTTTTTCAATATGTTTGTGGACATGTGGGATAACTACAATGACTATAAAAATGCTGTTGACATGGATTATAAGACAGAGACAAATATTATTGGCAGAGAGCATTTATCTCTGGCTCATCTTCAAAAGATAATGGGAGCTTTCCTTTTCCTATCAGCTGCCTTGGGCTTATTATTAACACTATATGTTGGTTGGCCCTTGCTAGTGATGGGAATATTTTGCTTTGCAGTAGGAATTTTCTATTCATATGGCCCTAAACCTCTATCAAGTCTTCCTTTGGGAGAGGTTTTTTCGGGCTTTACCATGGGCTTTTTGATTAGTCTTATTTGTGTTTACTTGAATACTTATCAAAGTTTTCAATGGGACTTAGCTACTCTTGGTAAGATAGGGTTAATTTCCTTACCTAATACCTTATGGATTGCTAATCTCATGTTAGCAAATAATTTATGCGATAAAGAAGAAGATGAGAGTAACCACCGTTATACTCTGGTTCATTATACTGGGGTGAGGAGTGGTTTGTGGATATTTACCCTTGCAAATAGCCTAGCAATATTAGCTATAATCTTAGAGTTCCTGTTAGGACTTGCCCCTGTAACAATTTTACTAAGTTTGCTTTTAATACCTTTTATTTATAAACAAACTCGTCAATTGTGGCAAAAGCAAGTGAAGAAAGAAACATTTATTTGCGCAGTGAGAATCTTGGCCCTGGGGTCTCTGACACAGGTTCTGACCTATGCAATTGGTATGATTTTTTAAAAAAGAATGATTTAAAACAAGAGAGGCTTACACAATGAAAGAAGTTTTAGTATTAGGTGCAGGTTACGCAGGTTTAAAAGCTGTCCGTAATTTGCAAAAGCAAGCAGGGGATTTTCATATTACCTTGGTTGATAAAAATAATTACCACTATGAGGCTACTGAGTTACATGAGGTTGCTTCAGGGTCACAACCCAAGGAAAAAATTTCCTATTTAATCACAGATGTTATTAATCCTAAAAAGGTTACCTTTATTCAAGACGAAGTGCTTAAAGTTACTCCGGAAGCAAAAATTGCTGAGCTAAAAAATACAGGGGTAATATCATATGATTATGTGGTTATTTCCCTAGGTTTTTGTTCAGAAACCTTTGGTATAAGCGGAGCTAAAGAAAATGCTCTTGAAATGGTCAACGTTGAAACAGCAGAGAATGTTCATAGACATATCCTAAAAATGATGACCAAATATCGTGAAACCAAGGATGCTAATTATCTTCGTTTGGTTATCTGTGGTGCAGGTTTTACAGGTATTGAACTAGCAGGTGCCTTTGTTGATGAGAAAAAGAAATATGCTGAGATTGCTGGTGTTAGCCCAGATCAGATTGAAATTATTTGTTTAGAAGCAGCTACTCGGATTTTACCTATGTTCAATGATGCTCTGGCTCAACATGGAGTAGATTTGTTGAAAAAACTAGGTGTTAATCTAATGCTTGGTTCAATGATTAAAGAAATCAAGCCAGGTGAAGTGGTCTATACTAGAGGTAGTGAAGCTGATGCTCTAAGATATTCCATCTTTGCAGAAACAATCATTTGGACAACAGGGGTCAGCGGTAGCCCGGTTATGGCACAGTCAGGATTTGATGAGCACCGTGGTCGTGTGGTTGTTAAAAAAGACTTACGTGATCCAAAATATGATAATGTCTATGTTATTGGAGATGTCTCAGCTTTAATTGAACCGGAAACTAATCGACCTTACCCAACTACAGCACAGATTGCAACACGTATGGGTGCTCACGTTGCTAAAAATTTGGGTCACCAATTAAAAGGAGAGCCACTTGAGGACTTCAATTATAAATCATTAGGCACAGTTGCTTCAGTTGGCAATACCCGCGCTTTTGGCTTAGTCGGTAAAAATGCTATTAAGGGTTACCCAGCCTCATTTGTTAAAAAGAGCATTATGAATAAGTCCTTAGTGGACATTGGTGGCTTAAAAGAGCTTTTAGCCAAAGGTCGCTTCGATTTATATCATTAAAATAAAGCTATAAATAGTGTAACTTTTCTATATTACTTAAAGTGTAATTAACAAAAATCGGAGGGATTTTTATGACTATTGAAGCATTAGCTCGCTTTCAATTTGCAATGACCACAGTTTTCCACTTTTTCTTTGTACCTTTTACTATCGGAACCTGTTTGGTAGTTGCTATTATGGAAACCTGTTATGTGGTGACCAAAAAAGAAGAATATAAAAAAATGACAAAATTTTGGGGTAATATCATGCTCCTTAGTTTTGCTGTTGGGGTAGTCACAGGGATAATCCAAGAGTTTCAATTTGGGATGAACTGGTCAGATTATTCACGTTTTGTTGGGGATATCTTTGGGGCTCCTCTTGCTATAGAAGCCTTATTGGCTTTCTTTATGGAATCAACTTTCTTAGGTTTATGGATGTTTACCTGGGATAACCCTAAAATAGGCAAGAAATTGCATGCCAGCTTTATCTGGCTAGTGGTTTTTGGTTCTCTTATGTCTGCTATGTGGATACTAATTGCCAATAGCTTTATGCAACACCCTGTGGGTTATGAGTTGAAAAATGGCAGAGCTCAGATGACAGATTTCTTTGCCCTTGTTAATAATCATCAATTCTATTATGAATTTGCCCATGTTATTACTGGCGCTATTACTATGGGTGGGATTGTTATTGCCGGCATGGCAGCCTTTAAATTGCTAAAGAAAGAGTCATTAACCCTTTCTGTTCAAAAGATCTACAAAAAATCACTTCGTTTAGGCTTGTTAGTTGCCCTTCTAGGATCTATTTCTGTTTTGGGTGCTGGTGATTTACAAATGAAGGCTCTCTTACATGACCAACCCATGAAATTTGCAGCTATGGAAGGTGATTATGAGGATTCTGGGGATCCAGCTGCTTGGACAGTGGTTGCCTGGGCTAATGAGGCCAAAAAGGAACAAGTATTTGGGATTAAAATTCCTTATATGTTGAGTATTTTATCTTATGGCAAGCCATCAGGCTCTGTCAAGGGAATGAACACGGTTAATAAAGAATTAGTTGCTAAATACGGGGAAAAGAATTATTTCCCTATGGTTAACTTGTTATTCTATGGCTTTAGAACAATGGCAGCCTTTGGAACCCTCATGCTAGGAGTATCTGCACTAGGATTATTCTTAACCCGTAAGAAAAAACCAATCTTATTTGACCATAAGTGGATGCTCTGGATTGTTGCTTTGACAACCTTTGCCCCTTTCTTGGCAAATACCTTTGGCTGGATTATTACAGAACAAGGACGTTATCCTTGGACAGTTTATGGCTTGTTTACCATTTCAGATAGTGTTTCACCAAATGTCTCTGTTGCATCCTTATTAGTATCAAATAGTGTTTATTTCCTATTATTTGGTGGATTAGGTGCCATGATGGTGGCCTTGGTTGTTCGTGAATTAAAAAAAGGACCTGAGTATGAAGAAGAAAAGCTAGTTTCTCTGAAGCATTCATCAGTAGATCCATTTGAAAAGGGGGCATTTTAAATGAGTGGTTTACAATTTTTCTGGTTTTTCTTAATTGGACTTCTTTTTTCAGGATTTTTCTTCTTAGAAGGCTTTGACTTTGGTGTGGGTATGGCCGTTCAAACACTTGCTCATAATGAAGAAGAAAAGGATCAAATTGTTTCAACAATTGGCCCCGTATGGGATGGTAATGAGGTTTGGCTTTTAACAGCTGGCGGTGCCATGTTTGCTTCCTTCCCTTATTGGTATGCGTCCTTATTTAGTGGTTATTATTTAATCTTATTAACCATTTTATTTGGCTTAATCATTCGTGGTGTTTCCTTTGAGTTTAGACATAAGGTTGTACCGGAGCAAAAAAATATTTGGAATTGGACCTTAACCATAGGTTCAGCTCTTGTTCCCTTCTTTTTTGGCTTGATGTTTGTCAGTCTGGTTCAAGGAATGCCCATTGATGCTAAGGCTAATATGACTGCCCACTTTAGTGATTATTTTAATCTTTTTTCTATCGTTGGTGGTGTGGCTATGCTTTTGTTAGCCTATCTGCATGGTTTGAATTATATTGCTCTAAAAACCGAAGGTCCAATTAGACAACGTGCCAATAATTTTGCCCAATTCTTATATTGGATTCTTTATCTTGGCTTAGCAGTCTTTGCACTGTTACTTTTCTTTAAGACGGATTTCTTTAGTCGTCATTTATTAGTGACTGTGATTCTTTTGGGAATTATTGTAGTCCTTACCATCTTTGCCCACATTGCTGTTTTTAAGGCTTCTGAAATGGCAGCCTTCATCTCCAGTGGTCTAAGCTTGGTTGCTGTAGTTGTCTTGCTTTTCCAGGGTCTATTTCCACGTGTTATGATTAGCTCTATTAGTTCAAAGTATGATTTATTGATAAAAGATGCTTCTTCATCACCTTACACCCTAAAAATTATGTCACTTGTGGCTATTACATTAGTACCATTTGTCCTAGCCTATACTGTCTGGGCCTACTATATTTTTAGAAAAAGGATTTCACTACCAGTTATTGTAACGGGGGATCATAATGCTCGATAAAGCAGTTATGCGCTTGTCCGGTATTCATACATTATTAGGATTGCTTGCAGGACTTGATGTTCTTCAGGCAATCTTTATTATAGGACAAGCATATTTTTTAAGCAGTGCTATTAGTGGCTTGTGGCAAGGGCAGAGCCTGGGAGCACAGTTACCTGCTCTTGTTTATTTTGCCCTTTCTTATCTGGGGAGGCATTTGATTAATTACCTTAAGGATCAGCAACTCGATAAGTTTTCAGCAAGGCATGCTAAGGAGTTACGTCATCAATTACTAGCAAAGCTCTTCCAACTAGGTCCTAGGATTGTTCAGGATAAGGGCTCTGGTAACATGATTACCATAGCTTTAGATGGGGTAAGTTTAATTGAGAACTATCTGCATCTGGTTCTTAACAAGATGATGAATATGACCTTTATTCCAATGATTATTTTGCTTTTTATATTTTATTTGGATTGGCGTTCAGGTCTTATTTTATTACTTGTTTTTCCCTTGATTATTATTTTTATGATTATTCTGGGACTTGCTGCAAAAGCTAAGGCGGATAAACAATATGCCTCTTACCAGCTTTTATCAAATCATTTCTTGGATTCTTTGAGAGGGATTGATACCTTACGTTTTTTTGGACTTAGTAAGGCTTATGCAAAGAGTATTTATTCCAGTAGTGAATCCTTTCGTCGAGCTACTATGAGCACTTTAAAAATAGGGATTCTTTCTACCTTTGCCTTGGATTTTTTCACCACCTTATCAATTGCCATAGTGGCTGTTATGTTGGGTCTGCGTTTGATTAATCAGGAAATTCTACTTTTTCCGGCCTTAACAGTGCTTATCTTAGCGCCAGACTATTTTTTACCAGTCCGTGATTTTTCTAGTGATTACCATGCAACCCTTGATGGAAAGAATGCCTTTCAAGCTTTGCAAAATGTTTTGCAAGAAGAAGACTCTCGCCAAGCACAAATCCCTATTCCAAAATGGGACGACACTTCTAGTCTGGTTTTAAAGGAAATAGCACTAGCCTATGATGACAAGCCTTTCTTAAGTATTCCAGACTTGACAATTAAGGGCTTTCAAAAGGTTGGTATTATTGGCATGAGTGGTTCAGGCAAGTCAAGTTTGATTAACCTCTTGAGTGGCTTTTTAGCACCAAGCTCGGGTAGTTTTCAGCTAAACCAAGAAGAACTAAGCAATATGAACCAAGATGATTGGCGTAAGCAATTAATCTATATTCCTCAGTCTCCTTATGTTTTTAACATGTCCTTAAAGGATAATATTCGTTTTTATACTCCTGATGCCTCCATAGAAGCTATCAAAGAGGCTGTTAAAATGGTTGGTTTAGAAAGGCTTGTAGAAGACTTGCCAGATGGACTGGATACGATTATCGGAAATGGAGCTCGTCCTCTTAGTGGGGGACAGGCTCAAAGGATTGCCCTAGCGCGTGCCTTTTTGGATAAAAAACGGCAAATTATCTTGCTAGATGAACCAAGTGCTCATTTGGATATCGAAACAGAGTTGGAATTAAAAGAAAAGATGCTTCCTTTAATGGAAAATCGACTGGTCTTCTTTGCGACTCATAGACTTCATTGGCTACAGCAAATGGATACCATCCTTGTTTTAGAACAAGGTAAGATTGTTGAGGTGGGAACATATCAGCAACTTATGGAAAATAAATCCTATTTCTATCAGTTGAAAAATGCTATGGGAGGACTAAATGACTAAAATTCCCTTATTGAAAGAATTTGACAAGGATAGGTGGGTAAAACCTTTCTTTAAACAGTATAAAAAGACCTTGATTTTAGCCTTATTTCTTGGTTTTTGCACCTTCTTTTCAGCCAGCGCTCTCATGTTTAACTCGGGTTACCTGATTAGTAAATCAGCTTCTTTACCTTCAAATATCTTGCTGGTCTATATTCCAATTGTTTTAACAAGAGCCTTTGGGATAGGGCGCCCAGTCTTTCGTTATTTGGAACGGCTAACCAGTCACAACTGGGTCTTGAAGATGACTTCCAAATTAAGGTTAAAACTCTACCAGACCTTGGAAGAAGATGCCATATTTTTGAAAAATAATTATAAGCTTGGTGATATTATGGGTCTTCTAGCTGAAGACATTAACCATGTTCAGAACCTTTACTTAAGAACCATCTTTCCAACTCTTATTGCCTGGCTTTTATATAGCTTTCTTCTGATTGCCTTAGGTTTTTTCTCCCTTAGCTTTGCTATTTTTGCAGCTTTTTATCTAGGAGTCCTAGTCTTTCTTTTTCCACTCTGGTCCATTCTGGTTAATGGTGCTAGACAAAAACGAGAAAAGATCTTAAAAAATGAACTGTATACTGATTTAACAGATAATATCTTAGGGATTTCAGACTGGATTTTTAGCCAGCGTGGTCATGAGTATGTTAATCGCCATGAGGCAGTCGAAGCAAAACTTGCTCAACTACAGGCAAAGATGAAGCTTTTTAATAACAGACGCACCCTGCTCTTTGAACTTGCTTTCGGACTCTTAGCTATCCTTGTTTTAGGCTGGTCAAGTTCCCGATTTCCTGGGCACAATGGCGGAGCAGCTAACTGGATTGCAGCCTTTGTTTTATCAGTCTTTCCTCTCATGGACGCGTTTTTAGGTCTGTCAACAGCAGCGCAAGAAACCAATACCTACGCTGACTCGCTAAAGCGCCTCAATGCCTTACCAGACCCTCTTCAATCAAGAGAGGCAAAAGCCTTACCTAAGGCCCCTTTTGACATAGAGGTTAAAGATCTGACATTTGCTTACAGCCCTGATAGCAAGGAAGTCTTAGAAGGTTTCTCTTTAAGGATTGAAGCTGGTCAAAAACTCGCTATTCTTGGTCGAAGTGGTTCAGGCAAGTCAACCTTTGCTAGCTTACTTAGGGGGGATTTGCGGCCTAGTTCAGGACAGATTACCCTTAGTGGTTTAAGTGTAGACAGCTTAACCAATCATATTTCAGACTATATTGGCGTTATCCAACAGTCTCCTTATCTCTTTAATACAAGTTTGTTGAACAATATTCGCTTAGGAAAACAATCAGCGACAGAAGAAGAGATTTGGCAGGTTTTAGATCAAGTTGGTTTGAAAAAAATGGTTGAAGCTCTACCCAATGGCTTAGAAACCATGGTGGACGAGGCTGGGTTACGTTTTTCAGGTGGTGAGAGACACCGACTTGCTTTAGCAAGGATTTTATTACAAGAGACACCTATTATTATTTTAGATGAACCTACAGTTGGTTTAGACCCCATTACTGAAAAAGCTTTACTGGACACCTTTTTAGAGGTTTTAGAGGGCAAAACCTTAATCTGGATTACCCATCATTTAAAAGGAATTGAAAAAGTGGATCGGATTATCTTTATTGAAGAAGGTCAACTAGCCTTAGCTGGCTCTCCTCAAGAATTAGCTCAAGAAAGTCAACGTTACCGTGACCTAAAAGCTATTGATGATGGGCAATAATCCTGCTTCTTAGGAAAAAAACAGTTAGATATAAAAAAGATTTACTCAATTAGAGCAAATCCTTTTTTATATTTGTCTTTTTAATAAGTGATTGGTGAGTTGGAGGAGTTGTTTTTGGGCTTTTATTGGGGGTAGTTGCTTAATATCATCAATGGCTACTTGTGTATAGTGGTTGGCCATTTCTTTAGCTAATTTAATGCCATTGTGTTTATCAACTAATTGGGAGATGGTTTGAATATCTTCACTACTTACCTTGTTTTTCTTGTCTAAGATGGCTTTGAATGCGTCAGGCTTTTCTTGCATAGCTAGTAGTAAAGGCAAGCTATAAACCCCATTTGCCAGATCTTCTAAGATAGGCTTATTAAAGGTTTTAGGGTCGGCTGTGTAGTCCAAAATATCATCTAGGATCTGAAAAGTCATACCAATATGGTAACCAATTCTACCAGCTAAGCTTACAATAGCATCATCTGCTCCTGCAAAATAAGCCCCTTCTTTACTAGCTAACTTAAAAAGCTCTGCTGTTTTCCCTGAAATAGAGGCCAAGTAGTCAGAAACGCTTTGTTCTTGGTTAAAATAGAGGTTCATCTGTCCAAGCTCGCCTAGGAGAATTTTTTTCATGGAGTTAGCATTAATGGCTAGGTAGGGGGTATTTTCCATGGTTTCTAAGAGGCATTCAAAGAAGAGGGTGAAGAGGTAGTCTCCTGTGTAAACCGCCACATCTTTGCCAAAGGCAGACTGAATGCTGGTGTGACCTCTACGAAGGGGGGAGTCGTCAATAACATCATCATGAACCAGAGTTGCTACATGTAGAATCTCTAATGAAGCGGCTATGGTAACCATTTTTTGCTCATCTACCTTAGCTTGTCCAAAACGGGAGAATAAAAAGAAAAAGGCAGGACGTAGGTATTTTCCGCCAGAACTAGTTAATTGGATAAGAGCTTTTTCAATCTCAGGGTTAGGGACTTGAATCTTTTGGCCCATAAAGTTGCAGACCTGATTAATTTGTGCTTGAATTTCCGGGAACTTGCTCCAGTAGCTTGACATTTTGCTTCTCCTTGCTTGCTATTACCTATCTATTTTACCTTAATTAGCTGATGAATGCTAGAATAATCATTCTGGGGTCAAGGAGGATTAGGCTTTTTGCTAGCATGTTTCTTTTGAGGGATGGCTCTGCTTAAAATATAATTTATTTGAATTTTTCATTAAGTTTGTGTATATTTTAAATGATATGGTGGGACAGGTAAGGAGGGAAAGAGTGACAGTTATTGAAAGAGCGCCAGCAAAAATTAATTTAGGGTTAGACGTTATGGGCAAGCGCACAGATGGCTATCATGACCTGTCTATGGTGATGATGAGTGTGGACTTGTGTGATTATATTACTGCTGAGGATTTGGATGAGGATATAATCCAATTTGAGTCAGACTGCCCCAAGATGCCTATCCAGAATAATGATGTCTACAAGGTAGCGCAGTTAATAAAAAAAGAGTTTAATATTCAAAGAGGGGTCTTCCTTCATTTAACGAAAAAAATCCCTGTCTGTGCTGGTATGGGGGGAGGTTCCAGTGATGCTGCGGCAACAATTCGTGCCCTAAATACCTTATGGAATCTCAATTTATCTTATCAGGACATGATTAGAATTGGCATGGAAATAGGTAGTGACGTTCCCTATTGTATTCAGGCGGGCTGTGCACACATTAGGGGTAAAGGAGAGATTGTACAACCTATTGTAGGTCACCTATCTTCATGGGTTGTGCTGGCTAAGCCACATTTTGGTATTTCAACGCGGACAGTTTTTCCTAGTATTGATTGCCAAGAGATTTCTCGCGTTGATATTGAATCTATCGTAAAAGCTCTTGAAGAAGATGATTACCAAAAGTTACTTAGGAAGATGGGAAATTCCTTAGAAGACATTTCCATTGCTAAAAAGCCCTTTATTCAAAAAATAAAGGATAAGATGATGCAATCTGGAGCAGATATTGCTATGATGACAGGTAGTGGACCTTCAGTTTTTGCTCTTTGTAAAACCGAAAAGCAGGCCAATCGAGTCGTCAATAGTGTCAAGGGTTTTTGTAAGGAAGTTTATAAAGTAAGAACACTTTGAGCAGTTGCTTCTTAGTGGTCTTTTTGCTATAATTAACTGGTTAAGAAAATGAGGTTTAAAATGGAAACTTTGGAAATGAAAATTGATGGTTTGGTTAACCAAATTTTATTAAAGGCTGAAAATCAGCATGAACTATTATTTGGGAACTGCCAAAGCAATGTCAAGCTCACTAATACTCAGGAACACATTCTCATGCTTTTGTCACAGGCTAAGTTGACAAATACGGATCTGGCTAAAAAACTAAATATTAGTCAGGCAGCAGTGACTAAGGCCATTAAATCTTTAGTAAAACAAGATATGCTAGCTGCTTCAAGAGATACAGTAGATGCGCGTGTCACTTATTTTGAGTTGACCCCTTCAGCAAGACCTATTGCAGAAGAACACACCCATCATCATGACCAAACCTTAAATGTCTATACCAGATTATTGGAAAATTTCTCCAAGGAAGAAATGGAGGTAGTTGACAAATTCTTACAGGTATTTTCGAAAGAATTAGAAAGGTAAGCAGTTGAGATACTTAACAGTAGAAAATCTCTCCTTCCATTATGAAAGTGATCCTGTCCTAGAAGGGATTAATTATCATTTGGATAGTGGAGAATTCGTCACCCTAACAGGTGAAAATGGAGCTGCAAAAACAACCTTGATAAAAGCTACTCTCGGTATTTTGTTGCCCAAAATTGGTCGTGTGACCATAGCTAAAAAAAATAGCGAAGGAAAGAAATTGCGAATAGCCTATTTACCGCAACAAGTTGCAAGCTTTAATGCAGGCTTTCCTTCTACCGTCTATGAATTCGTCAAATCAGGCCGTTACCCAAGAAGTGGTTGGTTTAGAAAGCTTAATCAGCATGATGAAGAACATATTAAAGTCAGTCTAGAATCCGTTGGCATGTGGGAAAATCGCCACAAGCGAATCGGTAGTTTATCTGGTGGTCAAAAGCAGAGAGTTGTCATTGCTAGAATGTTTGCCTCTGATCCTGATATTTTTATTCTTGATGAACCAACAACAGGAATGGATAGCAGTACCACTAAAACCTTTTATGATTTAATGAACCACAGTGCTCATAAACATGGTAAATCTGTTTTGATGATTACCCATGATCCAGAAGAAGTTAAGGCCTATGCAGACCGCAATATTCATTTGGTCCTTAATCAAGAACTCCCTTGGCGTTGTTTTAACATTCATGACAATGAAAATGAAGGGAGTCACTAATGCTTGATATTTTATCTTATGATTTTATGCAGCGTGCAATCTTAGCTGTTATTGCAATTAGTCTTTTTGCTCCTATTTTGGGGATTTTTCTTATTTTAAGACGGCAGAGCTTGATGAGTGATACCTTGAGCCACGTCTCCCTAGCTGGGGTAGCTTTTGGTGTTGTTTTAGGTGTTAATCCAACTTGGACAACCCTTCTAGTTGTTGTTATTGCAGCAGTGGTTTTAGAGTATCTCAGGGTTGTCTATAAACACTACATGGAAATTTCAACGGCGATTTTAATGTCAATGGGGCTTGCTGTATCCTTAATTGTGATGAGTAAATCTCATAGTTCTTCTAATGTCAGCTTGGAACAGTATCTTTTTGGTTCTATTGTCACCATCAGCATGCAACAAGTCATAGCCCTCTTTGTCATAGCTCTTATCGTATTGGTTCTAACCCTGTTATTTATCAGGCCTATGTATATTTTGACCTTTGATGAGGATACGGCTTTTGTTGATGGCTTACCAGTGCGTCTCATGTCGGTGCTATTTAATGTCGTAACGGGAGTTGCTATTGCCTTAACCATTCCCGCAGCAGGTGCTCTTTTAGTCTCAACCATTATGGTTTTACCTGCAAGTATTGCCATGAAGTTGGGTAAAAACTTTACATCTGTTATTGTGATAGGAATCATTATTGGCTTTATTGGCATGTTGTCTGGGATTTTCCTTTCATACTTCTGGGAAACACCGGCCAGTGCAACCATTACCATAATTTTTATTAGTATCTTCTTGATTCTTAATATTATTTCCTTTATTCGACATAAATTAGCTTAGCCTTCACAGAGACAGTAATATAAAAACCCGCAGATCATCATACCTGTGGGTTTTGTTATGGTTTAAAATAATTTAGTAAGTAAGAACAGCGTATTTTTTCTTACCACGACGAATAACAGTTAATTGATCATCAATTTTATCATCATCACTTAATTGGTAGTTCAAATCTTGGACTCTGTCGCCATTAATATAGATAGCGCCATTTGTAACATCTTCACGCGCCTGACGTTTTGAAGGTGAGATACCTGCACTAACAAGGATATCAACTAGATTTAAGGATTCCTCTTTTTGAACAGCATAGTTAGGAACATTGCTTAAACCTTGTTTCAATTCTTTAGCAGACAAGTTTTTGATATTGCCAGCAAAAAGTTGCTCCGTAATGTTTAATGCCTCTTGGTAGGCAGCTTGACCGTGGACTAAAGTGACCACTTCACGCGCCAAGGTTTTTTGGGCTAAGCGTTCGTGACGGGCAGCATCAAATGCTTTTTCGATATCTGCAATTTCTTCCAGGGATAAGAAGGTGAAGATTTTAAGGAATCGCACAGCATCGTCATCCATGACGTTTAACCAGAATTGATACATTTCGTATGGTGATGTTTTCTGGGCATCAAGCCAGATAGCATTGCCTTCAGATTTACCAAATTTCTTACCGGTAGAATCAGTAATCAAGGGAACCGTCATCACGTGACCAGTCTTATCAGCTTTTCTACGGAGTAATTCAGTACCAGCTGTCATATTTCCCCATTGATCTGAGCCACCAATTTGTAAGCTAACATTATGCTTAGCATTTAATTCATAAAAGTCATAACCCTGCATGATTTGATAGGCAAATTCTGTGTAAGAAATCCCTGTTTCAATACGTTTTTTAACCGATTCCTTACTCATCATGTAGTTAACGGTGAAATACTTACCCACATCTCTTAAGAAATCGATAAAGCTAATTTCTGAGAACCAGTCATAGTTGTTGACCATCTCAGCTTTATTGTCCCCATTTTCAAAATCAAGGAAGTTTGACAGTTGTCCTTTAATTCTATCACTCCACTCAAGCACAGTATCTTTTGTTTGGAGACTACGCTCTGCGTCTTTAAAGGATGGATCACCGATTAAACCGGTAGCTCCCCCAACTAGGGCATAAGGTTTGTGCCCTGCTCTTTGTAAACGGCGAGAGGTTAAGATGGCAACTAAATGGCCTAGGTGTAAGCTGTCTGCTGTTGGATCATAGCCTGTGTAATAGGATACTTGCCCTTCTGTTAATGCTTTGACTAGGGCTTCTTCGTCGGTCGTTTGAAAGACCAAGCCACGAGCTTTGAGTTCTTCAAAAATGTTCATAGGCTTTCTCCAAATTCTTTATAGTTTTATGAATCATTATAGCAAAAATACTTAGTCCTATGCAAGCTTTATCAAAGTTTGGTATAATGAGAAATGAGGTATTTATAGTGAAAGCAAAAAATCATAACAAAAAGACTACACATCACCATTTAGATTATCGAGATTTGGCGTCTATTATCTTACGCACCCTAAAGTTAGTTTCCAATTTTTTCTATATCATTATCATGCTTTTTGGAATACTAGGAGTTGGGGTGGCTTTTGGCTATCTGGCAAGTCAGATAGACTCGGTCAAGGTACCAAGTAAGACTAGCCTTGTCAAACAGGTCAAGTCAATTAGTATGATTTCACAGCTAAATTATTCCGATAATAGTGTGATTTCAAGTATTGATACGGATTTATTGCGAACTCCAGTGGCTAATGATGCTATTTCAGAAAATGTTAAAAAGGCTATTATTTCAACAGAAGATGAGAATTTTAATGAGCATAAAGGGGTTGTCCCCAAGGCTGTTTTTAGGGCAACCTTAACTTCTGTTCTAGGGCTTGGTGAGTCAAGTGGCGGTTCTACCCTTACCCAGCAGCTGGTTAAACAACAGGTTTTAGGAGATGATCCTACCTTTAAAAGAAAATCAAAAGAAATCATCTATGCTCTCGCTTTAGAACGTTACATTTCCAAAGATGACATCTTATCAAGCTATCTCAATGTGTCTCCATTTGGTCGAAATAATAAGGGGCAAAATATAGCAGGGATTGAAGAGGCTGCGCGTGGGATTTTTGGGGTAGCGGCTAAAGATTTAACCATTCCTCAGGCGGCATTTCTAGCAGGTTTACCACAAAGTCCCATTGTCTATTCTCCTTATTCATCTACAGGTCAGATTAAGGCAGAAAAAGAGCTTGCTTATGGGATAAAAAGGCAGCAAAATGTTCTTTATAATATGTATAGGGCAGGTATGATTAGTGATAAGGACTACCAATCTTATAAGGCTTATCCTATAAAAAATGACTTTATTAAGCCAGAAGCAGCTACTGTAAACAAACATGATTTCCTTTACTATGCTGTTATGGCTGATGCTAAAAAAGCTATGTTTAATTATCTCGTTAAACGTGATAAGATTACAGATCATGATTTGAAAAATGATGAAACAAGAGCTTCTTATGAAAGCTTGGCTACAAAGGAATTACAAGAGGGTGGCTACACCGTCACATCAACCATTAATAGAACAATCTATAATGCCATGCAGGATGCCGCAAGTAAATATGGTGGTCTCCTAGATGATGGGACTGGAACGGTTCAAGTAGGAAATGTCCTAACAGATAATACAAGTGGGGCAGTACTTGGCTTTATTGGTGGTAGAAATTATGAGACCAATCAAAATAACCATGCCTTTAATACCACCAGGTCACCCGGGTCTAGTATTAAGCCGATTATTGCCTATGGACCAGCAATTGATCAAGGTTTGATGGGAAGTGCCAGTGTTCTTTCTAACTACCCAACAACCTATTCTAGTGGTCAAAAAATCATGCACGTAGACAGTGAAGGTACAGCCATGATGCCGCTTCAAGAAGCTCTTAATACATCTTGGAATATTCCAGCCTTTTGGACACAAAAACTTCTAAGGGAAAAAAATGTTGATGTAGAAGGCTATCTTTCTAAGATTGGCTACCACATTCCAGATTATTCTATTGAAAGTTTACCATTAGGAGCAGGTGTGGATGTTTCAGTAGCCACTCAGACCAGTGCTTATCAAATGGTGGCTAATAATGGGCTTCTCCAAAAGCAATATCTGGTTGAGAAAATAACAGCCAGTGATGGCACTGTGGTTTATAAGCACGACAATAAACCGATTAGAGTTTTTTCAGCTCCAACAGCCACTATTTTACAGCAATTGCTACGAGGACCAATTGACTCTGGCTCAACAACAACCTTTAAAAACCGTCTTACAGCTATCAATCCTTCCCTTGCCAAGGCTGATTGGATCGGGAAAACAGGGACTACTGAGAATTATTCAGACGTTTGGTTAATGTTATCTACTCCAAAAGTGACTTTGGGGGGCTGGGCAGGTCATGATAATAACAATTCTCTAGCGCCTTTGACAGGCTATAACAATAATTCAGATTATATGGCCCATCTGGTCAATGCTATTAATCAAGCTGATCCTAATGCCTTTGGTGTCAACCAGCGCTTCTCTCTTGATAAGGGGGTAATTAAGGCTAATGTCTTGAAGGCAACTGGCTTACAACCAGGAACTGTTACAGTTAACGGTACAAAAATGACAATTGGTGGGGAAATGACAACCAGCCTTTGGGCCAAAAATGGTCCAGGTTCAATGACCTATAAATTTGGAATTGGTGGAACCGATAGCGATTATCAAAAAGCTTGGTCAAGTTTTAATATACGAAATTAAGCTTGCTTTTTAAGTAAAAATAAGGTACAATAGCAACAATTATTTGTCGTCCAATCTAGTTGAAATATTGTCCAACTAGGAAGAACAGCAGTTAAATCATACTGATACAGTCAGATTTAGCTGCTCTTTTTGTGCCTATTTTTGCTTTAAAAAGATGTTGTTACATAAATTTAAAGATTCTAAAAATTCACATCAAGGACAAGTTATATAATAGACCTATTTGCACAATGCAAATGCTAAAAAGAAAAAGGAGCTAAAAACTTGGCAGGACATGAAGTTCGATACGGAAAACACCGTACACGTCGTAGCTTTTCAAGAATCAAAGAAGTTCTTGATTTACCAAATTTGATTGAAATTCAAACTGACTCATTCCAAGATTTTCTAGATGCTGGGTTAAAGGAAGTTTTTGAGGATGTACTTCCAATTTCTAACTTTACCGACACAATGGAACTTGAGTTTGTTGGTTATGAATTCAAGGAACCAAAGTACACACTCGAAGAAGCTCGTATTCATGATGCGAGTTACTCAGCACCAATCTTTGTGACTTTCAGATTAATCAACAAAGAAACTGGTGAAATTAAAACCCAAGAAGTCTTCTTTGGTGATTTCCCAATTATGACAGAGATGGGTACCTTCATCATCAATGGTGGTGAACGGATTATCGTTTCTCAGCTAGTTCGCTCTCCAGGTGTTTACTTTAATGACAAAGTAGATAAAAATGGAAAAATCGGCTATGGTTCAACAGTTATTCCTAACCGTGGTGCCTGGTTAGAATTAGAAACAGATGCCAAAGACATTGCCTACACTCGTATTGACCGTACACGTAAGATTCCCTTTACAACGCTAGTTCGTGCCTTAGGATTTTCTGGTGATGATGAAATTGTGGATATTTTCGGTGAAAGTGACCTCGTTCGCAATACTATCGAAAAAGATATCCACAAAAATCCAAGTGATTCAAGAACTGATGAAGCCCTTAAAGAAATCTACGAGCGTTTAAGACCAGGTGAACCTAAAACAGCTGATAGCTCACGTAGCTTATTGATTGCGCGCTTCTTTGATGCGCGTCGTTATGACTTGGCTGCTGTTGGTCGCTATAAAATCAATAAAAAACTAAACATTAAGAATCGTCTTTTGAACCAAATCATTGCTGAAAACCTTGTTGACAGTGAAACAGGGGAAATTCTGGTTGAAGCTGGAACAGAAATGACTCGTGATGTGATTGAATCTATTGAAGAACATCTTGACGGTGACCTTAATAAATTTGCCTACACACCAAATGACTATGCTGTTGTTACTGAGCCTGTTATTCTGCAAAAATTTAAGGTAGTTTCACCGATTGACCCTGATAAAGTAGTCACCTTAGTAGGAAATGCAAATCCAGATGACAAGGTTCGCGCTTTAACTCCAGCAGATATCTTGGCTGAGATGTCTTATTTCCTAAACCTTTCTGAAGGTATTGGAAAAGTAGATGACATTGACCACTTAGGTAATCGTCGTATTCGTGCTGTGGGTGAATTGCTTGCCAACCAATTCCGTATTGGTCTAGCTCGGATGGAGCGTAACGTGCGTGAGCGTATGTCTGTTCAAGATAACGATGCCTTAACGCCACAACAAATTATTAATATCCGTCCTGTTACAGCTGCTGTTAAAGAATTCTTTGGTTCTTCACAGCTATCACAGTTCATGGACCAACATAACCCTCTTTCTGAATTATCACATAAACGTCGTTTATCAGCCCTAGGACCTGGTGGATTGACTCGTGACCGTGCTGGTTATGAAGTACGTGACGTGCATTACACTCACTATGGTCGTATGTGTCCTATTGAAACACCAGAAGGACCAAACATTGGATTGATTAATAACTTGTCCTCATTTGGTCACTTGAATAAGTATGGATTTATCCAAACTCCTTACCGTAAGGTTGACCGTCAAAATGGTGTTGTAACCAATGAGATTGTCTGGTTAACTGCAGATGAAGAAGATGAATATACAGTTGCACAGGCAAATTCTAAATTAAATGAAGACGGCACTTTCGCAGAAGAAATTGTCATGGGTCGTCATCAAGGTAATAACCAAGAATTTGCAGCAAGCTCTGTTGACTTTGTCGACGTATCACCAAAACAAGTAGTTGCCGTTGCGACAGCATGTATTCCTTTCTTAGAAAACGATGACTCAAACCGTGCCCTCATGGGTGCCAACATGCAACGTCAGGCTGTGCCATTGATTGATCCTAAGTCACCATTTGTTGGTACTGGTATGGAATATCAAGCAGCCCACGATTCAGGAGCTGCTGTTATCGCTCAGCATGATGGTAAGGTCGTCTTCTCAGATGCTGAAAAGGTTGAAGTTCGTCGTGAAGATGGTTCGCTTGATGTTTACCATATCACAAAATTCCGTCGTTCAAACTCAGGGACAGCCTACAACCAACGTACCCTGGTTAAAGTTGGTGATACCATCGAAAAAGGCGACTTTATCGCTGATGGCCCATCTATGGAAAACGGGGAAATGGCTCTTGGACAAAACCCAGTTGTTGCCTACATGACATGGGAAGGTTACAACTTTGAGGATGCTGTTATCATGAGTGAACGTCTGGTTAAAGAAGACGTTTATACCTCAGTTCACTTAGAAGAATTTGAATCAGAAACACGTGATACAAAGCTTGGACCTGAAGAAATTACCCGTGAAGTACCAAATGTCGGTGAAGAAGCCCTTAAAGATTTAGATGAAATGGGTATTATCCGCATTGGTGCCGAAGTTAAAGAAGGCGACATCCTAGTTGGTAAAGTAACTCCTAAAGGAGAAAAAGACCTATCTGCTGAAGAACGCCTATTACATGCTATCTTTGGTGATAAATCACGCGAAGTACGTGATACCTCTCTACGTGTTCCTCACGGTGGTGACGGTATTGTTCGTGACGTGAAAATCTTTACCCGTGCTAATGGTGATGAATTACAATCTGGCGTTAACATGCTAGTGCGTGTCTACATTGCCCAAAAACGTAAAATCAAGGTCGGTGATAAAATGGCCGGTCGTCACGGAAACAAGGGTGTCGTATCCCGCATTGTTCCTGTTGAAGATATGCCTTACCTACCAGACGGAACACCCGTTGATATCATGTTGAACCCACTTGGGGTGCCATCTCGTATGAACATCGGACAAGTTATGGAACTTCACTTAGGTATGGCTGCACGTAACCTTGGTATTCATATTGCAACGCCTGTCTTTGATGGTGCTACAGCTGAAGACCTTTGGGAAACAGTTACAGAAGCTGGTATGGACTCAGATGCTAAAACAGTTCTGTATGATGGCCGTACCGGAGAACCTTTTGATAACCGTGTCTCAGTTGGTGTCATGTACATGATTAAACTTCACCACATGGTTGATGATAAACTTCATGCCCGCTCAGTAGGACCTTACTCACTTGTTACCCAACAACCCCTTGGTGGTAAAGCACAATTTGGTGGACAACGTTTTGGTGAGATGGAGGTTTGGGCCCTTGAAGCTTATGGTGCTTCTAATGTTCTTCAAGAAATCTTGACCTACAAATCTGATGATGTCAATGGCCGTTTGAAAGCCTATGAAGCCATCACAAAAGGTAAACCAATTCCAAAACCAGGTGTGCCAGAATCATTCCGAGTTCTTGTCAAAGAATTACAATCACTTGGTCTTGACATGCGTGTTCTTGATGAAGATGATAATGAAGTAGAACTTCGCGACCTTGACGAAGGTGAAGATGACGATGTTATGCACGTTGATGATTTAGAAAAAGCGCGCGAAAAACATGTTGAAAAACCAAGTATAGTCACTCAAGTAACTGAAGATAATTTATAAAATCTTAGGAAACAAGCTAATTTACTAGTCTAGAGCTTTTTAGCTCTAGTTGCTGGTATGTTGTTAAATCGAAGAAAGGTAAAACTAGTGGTTGACGTAAATCGTTTTAAAAGTATGCAAATCACATTAGCCTCACCAAGCAAAGTCCGTTCATGGTCTTATGGTGAAGTTAAAAAACCTGAAACAATCAACTACCGTACATTGAAACCTGAACGTGAAGGCCTATTTGATGAAGTCATTTTTGGCCCAACAAAAGACTGGGAATGTGCGTGTGGAAAATATAAACGTATCAGATATAAAGGAATCGTCTGTGACCGTTGTGGTGTAGAAGTAACCCGTGCTAAAGTGCGTCGTGAACGCATGGGACATATTGAATTAAAAGCTCCAGTCTCACATATCTGGTACTTCAAGGGAATTCCATCTCGTATGGGCTTAACTCTTGATATGAGCCCACGTGCTCTGGAAGAAGTCATCTATTTTGCGGCCTATGTTGTCATTGACCCAATGGATACTCCTCTTGAACCAAAATCACTCCTAACAGAACGTGAATACCGTGAAAAAGTTCAAGAATATGGCTATGGCTCATTTGTTGCTAAAATGGGTGCCGAGGCTATTCAAGACCTCTTGAAACGTGTAGACTTACCAGCTGAAATTGCTGAATTAAAAGAAGAACTTAAGTCTGCATCAGGACAAAAACGTATCAAAGCAGTTCGCCGCTTAGACGTCTTAGATGCTTTCCATAAATCAGGCAATAAACCTGAATGGATGGTACTTAACATCTTGCCAGTTATTCCACCGGATTTACGTCCTATGGTCCAATTGGATGGTGGTCGTTTTGCAGCCTCTGACTTGAATGATCTTTATCGCCGCGTTATTAACCGTAATAACCGTCTAGCACGTTTGTTGGAATTGAATGCTCCAGGAATCATTGTTCAGAATGAAAAACGGATGCTTCAAGAAGCAGTAGATGCCCTAATTGACAATGGTCGCCGAGGTCGTCCAATCACAGGACCAGGTAGTCGTCCGCTAAAATCCTTAAGTCACATGCTTAAGGGTAAACAAGGTCGTTTCCGTCAAAACTTACTTGGTAAACGTGTAGACTTCTCAGGCCGTTCCGTTATTGCTGTTGGTCCAACCCTTAAAATGTATCAATGTGGGGTTCCACGTGAGATGGCTATCGAGCTCTTCAAACCCTTTGTTATGCGTGAAATTGTTGCCCGTGAATTTGCTGGTAACGTTAAAGCAGCAAAACGGATGGTTGAACGTGGTGACGAACGCATCTGGGACATTTTAGAAGATGTTATCAAAGAACACCCAGTACTACTTAACCGCGCACCTACCCTACACAGACTAGGTATTCAGGCCTTTGAACCTGTTCTTATTGACGGTAAAGCATTACGTCTTCACCCACTTGTCTGTGAAGCTTACAATGCCGACTTTGATGGGGACCAAATGGCCATCCACGTTCCTCTTTCAGAAGAAGCACAAGCTGAAGCACGTTTGCTAATGCTTGCCGCGGAACATATCCTTAACCCTAAAGATGGAAAACCTGTTGTTACGCCTTCACAGGACATGGTTTTAGGAAACTATTACCTAACAATGGAAGATGCCGGACGCGAAGGCGAAGGCATGATCTTCAAGGACAAGGACGAAGCTGTTATGGCTTATCAAAATGGTCTAGTTCACTTGCACAGCCGTGTTGGTATAGCTGTTGATAGCATGCCTAATAAGCCTTGGAAAGACAGCCAAAGACATAAAATTATGGTTACCACAGTTGGTAAGATCCTCTTTAATGACATCATGCCAGAAGATCTTCCTTACTTGCAAGAACCAAATAATGCTAACTTAACTGAAGGAACTCCAGATAAATACTTCCTTGAACCTGGTCAAGAAATTCAAAACTTAATAAATAGTCTTGAAACCAATGTCCCATTCAAGAAGAAAAATCTTGGTAATATTATCGCAGAAACCTTTAAACGTTTCCGTACAACAGAAACCTCAGCCTTTCTTGACCGTTTGAAAGACTTAGGTTACTACCATTCAACACTGGCAGGTTTAACCGTTGGTATAGCTGATATTCCAGTTATTGATAACAAGGCTGAAATTATTGAAGCAGCCCACCATCGTGTTGAAGAAATTAACAAGGCCTTCCGTCGTGGTCTGATGACTGAAGATGATCGCTACATTGCTGTTACAACAACTTGGCGTGAAGCTAAAGAAGCCCTTGAAAAACGTCTGATTGAAACACAAGATCCTAAGAACCCAATTGTTATGATGATGGACTCAGGAGCTCGTGGTAATATCTCAAACTTCTCACAGCTTGCTGGTATGCGTGGTCTGATGGCTGCGCCTAATGGACGCATCATGGAATTACCAATCCTTTCAAACTTCCGTGAAGGTTTGACTGTTTTGGAAATGTTCTTCTCAACCCATGGTGCCCGTAAAGGTATGACTGATACAGCCCTTAAAACGGCCGACTCAGGTTACCTTACTCGTCGTCTGGTTGATGTTGCCCAAGACGTTATCATCCGTGAAGATGACTGTGGAACTGATCGTGGTCTACTTGTCAAAGCCATCACTGATGGTAAAGAAGTTACTGAAACACTTGAAGAACGCTTACAAGGTCGTTACACACGTAAATCAGTTAAACACCCTGAAACTGGTGAAATTATCATTGGTGCTGACCAATTAATTTCTGAAGACAAGGCTCGCAAAATTGTTGAAGCTGGCGTTGAAGAAGTTACTATTCGTTCTGTATTTACCTGTGCAACACGCCATGGTGTCTGCCGTCACTGTTATGGTATCAACCTAGCAACAGGTGATGCTGTTGAAGTTGGTGAAGCAGTCGGAACAATTGCCGCACAATCTATCGGTGAACCTGGTACCCAGCTTACAATGCGTACCTTCCATACCGGTGGTGTTGCTTCAAATACCGACATCACTCAAGGTCTTCCACGTATCCAAGAAATCTTTGAAGCACGTAACCCTAAAGGGGAAGCTGTTATCACTGAGGTCAAAGGTAGAGTTGTTGATATTGAAGAAGATGCTTCAACACGTACTAAGAAAGTTTATGTTGAAGGTCAAACTGGTAAAGGCGAATACGTGGTACCATTTACAGCACGTATGAAGGTTGAAGTTGGAGATGAGGTAAACCGTGGAGCTTCTCTTACAGAAGGTTCTATCCAACCAAAACGCTTGTTAGAAGTTAGAGATACACTTTCTGTAGAAACTTACCTATTAGCTGAGGTTCAAAAAGTTTACCGTAGCCAAGGGGTAGAAATCGGTGACAAGCACGTTGAAGTTATGGTTCGCCAAATGCTTCGTAAAGTACGTGTCATGGATCCAGGTGACACAGAACTACTTCCAGGTACCTTACTTGATATTGCTGACTTCACAGAAGCTAACAGAGACATTGTTATCTCAGGTGGTATTCCAGCAACATCTCGTCCAGTACTTATGGGAATTACCAAGGCTTCCCTTGAAACCAATTCCTTCTTATCAGCTGCATCCTTCCAGGAAACAACACGTGTCCTTACAGATGCTGCAATCCGTGGTAAGAAAGACCATCTTCTTGGGCTTAAAGAAAATGTTATTATCGGTAAAATCATCCCAGCAGGTACTGGTATGGCACGCTACCGCAACATTGAACCACAAGCCATTAATGAAGTGGAAATTATCGAGGCACCAAGCCTCACAGAAGAAGTATAAGTTACAAAACTTCCTCCCCAAAAGAGCCTTCGGGCTCTTTTTTGTGTCTTATGAGCAGATGTTTTTAAAAAAGGTTTCTATTTGTATATAATAGGCTTAAAGAAGAGGTAAGAACTAACATGTATCAAGTAATAAAAATGTATGGAGATTGGGAACCCTGGTGGTTTATTGAAGGCTGGCAAGAAGATATCGTCTTAGAAGAAGAGTTTGAAGACTGGCAGGAAGCCTTGGATTTTTACCAAAAAGAATGGCAGAGCTTACAAGACGAATACCCTAGTTACCATAGCCAGAAAAATTTCCTAGCTACCTTCTGGACAAAGTCGGAAGCCAGATGGTGTGAAGATTGCGATGATGAACTGCAACAATTCCATTCCATCCTCTTACTCGAAGACAAAGATATCGTTCCAAAAGAAAAGTATATCCTAAGCTATGAACAAAGAAACGACACCATAACCCCTCCTTATACATGTAAATTAAAATTCTAACCTTAAACAAAAAAATAAAGAAAAAGAGTTAAGTTGAAAAAACTTAGCTCTTTTTTCGAATAAAAAAGTAAGGAGGTTGAAATGATACCAGAATTAGGAAAATATATTATCAGTAAAGCCAATTCTTTGCAGGTCCAAGATATTTATATTTTACCTCATGGCTTAGAATATCACGTAATACTACGATCTGGAGACCAAAGTCAAACCAGTGATATCTTTGACAAAGAAAAGGCAGCCAACCTGATTAGCCACTTTAAATTTGTAGCTGGTATGAATGTCGGTGAAAAAAGACGTAGTCAGTTGGGGGCCTGTGATTATCCACTTGATGACAAGCAAAAAATATCCTTAAGATTATCAAGTGTTGGTGACTATCGAGGTCTTGAAAGTCTAGTTATTCGTCTTTTATATAGCAGTCAAAAAGACTTAAATTACTGGTTTAAGGATGATGAAAAACTAGCTCAGCAACTTGGAGGACGAGGACTTTACCTCTTTTCAGGACCAGTTGGCTCTGGAAAAACCAGCCTTATGCACCAGCTAATTGCTCAACAAACAAGAGAAAAGCAAGTTATTACCATTGAGGATCCTGTGGAGATAAAAAATGACCAGCTCCTTCAATTGCAGGTCAATGAAAGTATCGGGATGACCTACGATCAGCTTATAAAACTCTCTTTGCGGCATCGACCTGACCTCCTTATTATTGGAGAAATCCGAGATAGCAAAACTGCCAAGGCAGTTATCAGAGCCAGCTTAACGGGAGCGATGGTCTTTTCTACCATCCATGCCAAAAGCATCCCTGGAGTTTATGCCAGATTGCTAGAGTTAGGCATCCAAAAAGAGGAAATCAAAAATACACTAACCCTAGTAACGTACCAAAGACTTATTGCCCAAGGAGGACTCATAGATTTTGCAAGCAAGGACTTCCAAAACCACACCCATCAAGAGTGGAACCAAAAAATTGATAGCCTTCTTAAAGAAGGACATCTCACTGAGACCCAAGCGGAGTTTGAAAAAATTACCCTTTAAAAAACAATATCAATTAATCCAACTTTTTCATAACCTCATAGCAAGTGGCTTTAATTTAGCAGAAATGGTAGCCTTTCTAGAAAAAAGTAACCTTTTAGAAAAAATCTACCTAGAAAGAATGACAAGTGATTTATTAAACGGTTATAGTCTGGCTCAAATGATTAGCCGTTTAGGCTATTCAGATGCAATTGTCACCCAGCTTAGCCTGGCTGATAGTCATGGAAATACTGAAACTTGCCTAAAAAAAATTGAAAATTATCTGGAAAACCTCTCCTATCTCAGGAAAAAAACACTTGAAATAATCACCTATCCCCTCATCTTGCTTTCTTTTTTAATGGTTATCATGCTAGGCTTGCGCCACTATTTACTTCCCCAAATGGAGCAAAACAATGGCTTAACATTTTTCTTGACTTATTTTCCAAGCTTTTGCTTTATTTTTATACTTTTCTTGCTTCTAATAGGCCTTACTTTTTATCTGAGGTGGCAGAAGTATCCTCGTATGAAGCAAATCAAGCAGTACAGCAGATTGCCCCTGATAGGGACTTATATCAGCCTTTATATGACAGCCTATTATGCCAGAGAATGGGGCAACCTCATTGGTCAAGGATTAGATTTAGCAACCATCTTGCAGGTCATGCTAAAGGAAAAATCATATTTAATGCAAGAAATGTGCAAGGACTTGCAGCAATCCCTCATGGCAGGAACATCCTTTTCAAAGACGATTGCTAGCTATCCCTTTTTTAAAAAGGAGTTAAGCCTGATGATTGAATATGGGGAAATAAAATCTAAACTAGGTCAGGAACTTGAAATCTATGCTCAGGTCAGTTGGGAGAGGTTTTTTCGGAAACTCTTGCAGGCAACCCAGTTCATTCAACCCCTTATCTTCTTATTCGTAGCAGTCATTATTGTCATGATTTATGCTGCTATGCTTTTACCCATGTATCAAATAATCGGAGGAAATATGTAAATGAAAACTTATCTTATCAAAAGCAAAAAGAGTCTAGTCTCTGGATTCACTTTACTAGAAATGTTAATGGTGATTCTCATCATTAGTGTGCTCATGCTCTTGTTTATCCCTAATTTAAGCAAACAAAAGGCCAAGGTGGCAGAGGCTGGCAATGCTGCTGTTGTTAAAATTGTTGAGAGCCAAGCCGACATCTACGAATTAAACCAAGGCAGTCGCCCCACTTTAACTCAACTTGTCCAGAATGGGAGCTTAAATGACAAACAAGTAAAGGCCTATCAAGACTATTATGCTAAAAATAAAAAACAGACTCGTCAGGTACAAGATTAAAGCCTTTACCCTTGTGGAAAGTCTTATCTGCCTTTTTATCGTCACTTCAATGATTATCCTTTTATCAAGCCCTCTGACAACTATTTACCCTAAGATTGAAGCCAGCTTATTTTTTATTGATTTTGAACAGTTTTATCGGACTAGTCAAAAATTAAGCGTCTTACAGCAAGAGGAAGGCTATCTAGAATTTGATGATCAGAGTATTCGTTTTGGCAAGCGACAGTTAAGAGTTCCAAAACATATAAAAGTAGTCTACAGAAATAAGATTAAATTAAATAAAATAGGAGGTAATCATTCATTGGCAAAAATTCAATTTCAAACAGCTAAAGAAATTGTTACCTATCAATTACATTTAGGGAGTGGAACATATCAAAAAACAAGGAGTTAAGGCCTATATCTTACTAGAAAGTTTGTTTGCTTTAGCAATTTTAATCTTCATTGTAAGTGTCTTACTAGCAGCTTTTAAGGAAAATCAGGCCTTCATAAACCATGCTAGACATAAGGAGGAAGTCCTAACAGCTGCCTTAATGGCTGTCCAAACAAACCAAGAATCACTGACTATAAATGGCTGTCAGATTCAGGTGATTAGGAGTCAAGATGATATTAGGATTATCGAAAATGGCAAAGAAATATTTACAGTTGAAATTAGTCAGCCTTAAGGCTTTTACCCTGTTAGAGTGTTTAATAGCCTTAGTGCTTATTTCAGGAGTATTATTGGTTTATCAGGGCCTAAGCCATGCAGTATTTAGTAATATAGCCTATTTGAAACCAAGTGACCAGGACAGGTGGCTCTTATTTTCCCATCAATTACGAGCAGAATTCATGGGAGCTCAGCTAGAAAAAGTTAAGCACAATAAAATTTACCTCTTAAAAAATGGCAAGGAAATAGCCTTTGGTTTAAGCAAAAAGAAGGATTTTAGGAAAAGCTCTGCCAAGGGTTATGGCTATAATCCCATGTTACTAGACTTAGCGGATGCTTCTATCAGTGCCCAAGAAGAAAAAGTGACTATAAAAATAAGCTGGAAAAGTGGCTTAGTGAGGTATTTTATCTATGATTTTAAGTAAAAGAGTAAGGGCAGGGGTCTTGCTCTATGCAATCTTAATGGCTGCTGTCTTTACCTTAATGCTTCAGAGCTATCTGACTCATCTTAATGATTTTAAAAAAGAATACAAGGCTCATCTAGCTTATAGCAAGGCCCATTTGCTAGCAGAAATCTTAAGGAAAAAAGAGCTAAAGCAGGAAGGACAGGTAGATTTTAATGGAGGACAATCAAGTTATCAGAGAAAAGAACAAGTCCTAGAGGTATCAGTTGCAATAGGTGACCACTATCAATATCAGTTTCAATACCCATACCCCAAAGAAGCTCAAAAAGAGGCTCAAAAAGAAGCTAAGATGCCAGCAAGTGATTCTCAAAAGGACAAAAATTACAAATAGAAGAGATTCTTTCTTTTTAGACTTTATTTTGTTATGATAGGTGCATGGATTTTGAAAAAATTGAAAAAGCCTACGAGCTTATATTAGAAAATAGTCAAAAGATTGAAACAGACTTAAAAACTCACATTTATGATTCCTTAATAGAGCAGAATGCTTATTATTTGGGAGCAAAAGGTCCCAATCAAACAATTGAAGAAAATAATAAAAACTTACGGTTATTGAATCTGACTAAAGAAGAATGGCGCAGAGCCTTCCAATTTGTTTTTATCAAGATAGCCCAAACACAGAAGTTACAGGCCAATCATCAATTTACGCCAGATAGCCTAGGATTTCTGATCTTGTTCTTGATTGAGACCCTGGATTCTTCAGAGTCTTTACAGCTACTTGAGATTGGTAGTGGTACAGGAAATCTTGCTCAGACAATCCTTAATAATACTTGTCGAGACCTTGATTATTTAGGTATCGAAGTGGACGACCTTTTGATTGACTTATCAGCAAGTATCGCTGAAATAATGGAATCATCTGCTCATTTTGTACAAGGAGATGCCGTTAGACCACAGCTCTTAAAAGAAAGTCAGCTAATTATTAGTGACCTACCAGTGGGATTTTATCCTGAGGATAAAATTGCTAAACGTTATCATGTTTTTTCTGAAAAAGAGCATACCTTTGCACATCATTTACTAATGGAGCAGTCTTTAAAGTATTTAAAAGAAGGTGGTTTTGCTATTTTCCTTGCTCCTAGAAATCTTTTTGAGACTTCACAAAGCGACTTACTAAAAGGCTGGCTAAAAGACTATGCGCAGGTGAGGGCTGTTATTACCCTACCGGAGACCCTTTTTGGTCATCCATCTAATGCAAAATCAATCATTATTTTACAAAAACATTCAGAAAAAAGAAGTGAAACATTCGTTTACCCCATCAAAGACTTACAATCTCCTGACAATATTCGTCATTTCATGGAGGAGTTCAAAAAATGGAAACAAGATAATGTTTTTTCATAACATTTTTGATATAATAAGGTAGTATTACAGAAAACGATTCCAAGAGAGGTAAAACATGTCGAAAACAATTGCAATTAATGCTGGTAGTTCAAGTCTTAAATGGCAACTTTATCAAATGCCTGAAGAAAAAGTTCTTGCACAAGGTATTATTGAACGTATTGGATTAAAAGATTCTATTTCAACTGTAAAATTTGATGGTAATAAAGAAGAAGAAATTTCTGATATTCCTAATCATACAGAAGCAGTAAAGATTTTATTAAACGATTTAATTCATTTTAATATTATTTCTTCTTATGATGAAATTACAGGTGTAGGTCACCGTATCGTTGCTGGTGGTGAATATTTCAAGGAATCTGTCTTGGTTAATGACCAAGTTGTTGAGCAAGTTGAAGAATTATCTGCCTTAGCTCCATTACATAATCCAGGTGCAGTAGCTGGAATTCGCGCTTTTCGCAATTTACTTCCAGATATTACTAGTGTTTGCGTCTTTGACACATCTTTCCATACAACTATGGAAAAACATACTTACCTATATCCAATTCCACAAAAATACTACACTGATTACAAGATTCGTAAATATGGAGCACATGGAACAAGCCATAAGTATGTAGCCCAAGAAGCTGCAAAAATGCTAAATCGTCCTTTAGAAGAATTAAAATTAATCACAGCCCATATAGGCAATGGTGTCTCTATTACAGCTAACCGTTATGGTAAATCTGTTGACACTTCTATGGGATTCACACCACTTGCAGGTCCTATGATGGGAACCCGTTCAGGTGATATCGATCCAGCTATCATTCCTTATATCATTGCTAATGATCCTGAAATGAAAGATGCTGCAGATGTTGTTAATATGCTTAACAAAAAATCTGGTCTTGGTGGTGTATCAGGTATCTCAAGTGATATGAGAGATATTGAAGCTGGCCTAGAAGCTGGTAATCAAGATGCTATTTTAGCCTATGAAATCTTTGTTGACCGTATTAAAAAATTCATCGGTCAGTACTTTGCTGTCCTAAATGGAGCAGATGCTTTAGTCTTTACAGCTGGTATGGGTGAAAATGCACCCTTAATGCGTCAAGATGTTATTGCTGGCCTATCGTGGTTTGGTATTGAAATTGACCCAGAGAAAAACGTTTTCGGCTACCGTGGAGACATTTCAACACCAGATTCAAAAGTAAAAGTACTCGTTATTTCAACTGATGAAGAATTGTGTATTGCACGTGACGTAGAACGTCTAAGACATAAAAATTAAACTGACCTAAGTAAGCTCCTAGGATAAAAGCATAAGTAAAGCAAATGTCTAGCATGCTTGTGTTTTTCCTTTGTAATTTACCGAGGTAGACTAAAAAACAGCTCTTTGTTAACCATTTAAATTA
The DNA here is from genome assembly GCF_000380005.1 of Streptococcus didelphis DSM 15616. Taxonomy (GTDB): domain Bacteria; phylum Bacillota; class Bacilli; order Lactobacillales; family Streptococcaceae; genus Streptococcus; species Streptococcus didelphis. Next base: position 36,301 of record NZ_KB904198.1, on the reverse strand, counting down.
ACAAAGAGCTGTTTTGCTAGCAGAGTAAGTGAGCATAGGAATATCCTCAGCTCAGCCTAAGAAGTCTCATTTTTAGCGACTAGCTTAGAAAAAGAGTCAGTACTTATTTTCTGAGCTAAAATACTTATTTCCTTGACTATCTGGTTTTTTAAAGGCTTGATGTGTAAACCATAAGAGTGGTAGCATCATGACTAATCTTAGAATAAATTCCACCTCAACTAATTTCATAATTGGGGCATTAACCAGACTATTCACAAGAAGTAGGTAATCATATAAAAAATGATAGATAATTAAAGGAATGAGTGATCTACCTTGGAGGTAAATAGCAGCAAAAAATAGTCCTGCAATAAAGGTATTTACCAATTGCCCTGATACAGCATAGAATGGCTCACCCCCCAGTATGTTAACAGCATGAAGTAGTGAAAATGCTACTGAACTAATCAAAATAGCTTTGATAGCTGAATATCGCTTTATCAGATTATTTAGCATAAATCCCCTAAAGAGGACTTCTTCTGAAAAACCAACTAAGATTGTGGTCATCATTAACTTGAGAATTGTCATAGCATCTTTAGCGAAGGGATTAGCAAGTAGATGAATGATAAGGATTGCACCCATAACTAGTAGTGACGGGATAAACCAAGGTGTGATGCGAAAATCTTTTAAGCGAACAATAGGTGTTTCTTTCTTATAGACCCAAAGTGCATAAAAGCTCAAAATCACCTCAAAGAAAAAGAGGAGATGACCAAAACCAATGTCTTGGTAGCGATAGTGAAAAATATGTAGAATAGCTGCATTAGCAATAGCCATAATAAAGATATAACCAACTACTTTTAGTAAAAATGACTCTTTTTTAAGTTTCATAAGGAGACCTTCCTAATAAAAATTGTGTATTTTGTAACAATAAATCTGATGTAACACAAATATTATTAAAAGTAAAACCTTTCTTACAAAGTGAACAAGACAATCTTGACTATAACAAACGCATCTAGGAGAATAAAATGAATAAAATATTAAATAAAGTAAAGTGGATTTTACTAGTTTTTGCCATCGTAGTAGTTGAACAATCAGCCTTGTTACTTCTAAAAGGCTCCCAATCTGTAGGAAAATTAAGTCTGGTTATCCTCCTTATGCTTGCTATCAGCTTGGGAACATGGCTCATTGCTAAAAAAGTAGGACTTCTTTATAAGAAAGAAGATGATCAAAAACACAGTGCCCCTTTTTGGATTGGTATGGGTCTTCTAGGCGTGACCCTTGTTAAAATACTGGGTGGAATTATTCTTGTCCTACAAAATGGCAATGGAAAAACACTCAATCAAGACACCTTGAATGGAATATTGCTTAACCCTGTTTTACTGATTGTTTTGCTTAGCATTGTGGCACCCATTGTCGAAGAGACAGTTTTTAGAGGACTTTTGATGGGAAAGGTTTTTAATCACCGTTCTATCCCAGGCCTCATTATCAGCAGTTTCCTCTTTGGTCTCCTGCACAGTCCAACAGACATAGGTTCTTGGGTCATCTACGGAGGTACTGGCCTTCTGCTTGGCTTTGTCTACTATAAAACCAATAAATTAAGTTACACCATGGGTATCCATTGCCTTAGCAACAGCCTTGCTGCTCTCTTCATGATAGCCTCAACCCTTCTCAAATAAAAAACTCTGAAAGTTTTGAACTGCCACCCAAGCCCTAGATCTTTATCTAATTTTTTGGCACAGCGCAATGCTTTCAGAGTTTTTAAGTCTTATTGACTTTTTACAATTGTTTTGCTTTTTCGATGGTTTTGTCAATAGCAGAGCTGATAGCATGGCTTAGACCCTGAGCTTCAAGCTCCATCAGACCAGTAATAGTTGTCCCGCCAGGGCTACAAATCTTATCAATTAAATCATTGGGCTTTTCCTGACCTGCTAACAGTTGTTGGGCACTGGCTTGGACAGTCTGGCTAATAATCTCTAAAGCCTTATCCTTTGGTAGACCATTTTTAAGGCCAGCCATAGCCATTGCTTCTATAAAGAGGTAAATGTAAGCAGGACTTGACCCAGCCAAAGCAGTGAAGGTGTCAAAATCTTTCTCAGCAATCTCAAACGTTTTCCCGAAACTATCAGTCATTTCCTTGACAGACAATAATAAGGCATGGTCAACCAAGCCATTGTAACAAAGACCAGTCGTACTTTTTAAAATCTGTGCATTCATATTAGGCATAATCCTAAAAAGGGGCAAATTCTGACCAACTAATTCTTCAAGTCTTGCTAAGCTAATGCCAGCAGCTATCGACATAAGGGGTTGATGAAATTGCAAATCCTGCAAGACGGACTCAAACATCTGTGGCTTAATGCCCAAGATAATAAAGTCGGTTTGGTCAATCAATGCTTGGTGCGACTCAGCATAGGCTAATCCCAATTGCTCGGCTATTTCTTTAGAGCGTTCCAGTGATGAGCCGGAAATGATAAGCTCATGTGATGTTTCTTTTAAGCCTTGGATAATAGCGCTAGCCATTTTCCCGACGCCAATAAATCCTATTTTCATAGTTTACTCCTAAAATCTTTAGTAATTTTTGATGAGATCAACTGTTGATCGGTCTAGTTTTTTCACAATAGCTTGTAAGAAGGCCTGTGCTTGTAGAAAATCGTCCATGGCATAGAGGCTTTGATGTGAGTGAATATAGCGAGCGCAGACCCCAATAGTTGTAGAGGGAATCCCACCATTTTGAAGGTGCGCAGCACCAGCATCAGTTCCGCCCTTGCCACAGTAATACTGGTACTTAACCCCAGCTTCTTCAGCAGTTGTAAGAAGGAAATCACGCATATCTTTTAACATGATATGGCCTGGATCGTAGAAGCGAATCAGGGTTCCATCACCAATAGCTCCCTGATTACCATTAATATCGCCAGCAGGTGAACAGTCAACTGCAAAAAAGAGTTCAGGGTCAAATGTTCCAGCAGAAGCATGAGCACCCCGTAGACCAACCTCTTCTTGAACATTAGCCCCAGCAATTAGGGTGTTGTCTAGGGTATGATCTTTTAGGTTTTCTAATAATTCAGTCACCATAAGAATCCCATAACGGTTATCCCAGGCCTTGGAAATCACATTCTTTTTATTAGCTGTAAGGATGGTTTCTGTTTGAGGAACAATAATATCACCAGGAGTCACCCCAAAGCTCTCAGCTTCAGCCTTATCTGAAAAACCAGCATCAAAGATAATATCGTCAACAGAAGGCAGTTGAGATGCACCATTGCCAGACCGTAAAAAATGAGGGGGTACTGAACCTGAAATAAGAGGGATAGCCTGACCTTGTCTGGTGTACAGGGTGAAGCGTTGTGAGCTCACAACAAGGGAATTCCAGCCACCAATTCCAACAACACCCAGGCTGCCATTAGCATTAATGTGGCTGACCATAAAACCAACTTCATCCATATGGGCTGCTACAAGAATGCGGGGTGCATTTTCAGTCTTACTTTCTTTAATGCCAAAAATCCCTCCCAGACCATCTGTTTCCACTCGGTCGACTAGGGGTGTTATTTTGTGGCGTAGAAAATCTCGCACAGGATGTTCATAGCCAGCTATGGCATCTAATTCGGTTACTTCTTTAATTTTTGCAAACAAGTCTGTCATTAAACTTCTCCAATCATGAATCTTGCTAAACTTGCCTAAGAATAGCACTTTAATAGGCATTCTTATGGCCTACAGGCTTTTGAATTCTAACAGTTCCAAGCCCTCTATCATTTCTATTTTATCATTTTTAGAGCCTTCTGGCTATTTTGCTTGGGTAATCTAGCTATCTAGCTTGCAGTAAAAAACTATCCTTTCTAGCGCTAGCTTATTTCCCCTACTTTATGATAAAATGAGAGGTATGAATAAAAACAAGTATAAGAGCCTTTCAAAGTTGCTTGGTCTGTCTGCTTTTATGGTGACAGCTCTGGTGTTTAAGGAGAAATATCAAGATTATCAAAAAACTAAGATGATAGCTGAAATTAGGCAATTTTTTTCAGAAATAGGAGCTATTTCTGTGCTCTATATTAACGAAGCGCAATCAGATGCCTCCTGTGTCAGAGGTGGGATTGTCATGGCTGATGATAGAGAATTTAGCTTTAGCTATCAAAAAGGGGACCTTACCTATCAGGAGGAGACAAAATGATTATTCCAAAGTCATATGAAGAATTGGCAGAAGTGATTGACAAGGAGCAGAAAGTCCTTCTCTTTTTTACGGCTGATTGGTGCCCAGACTGTCAGTCTATCTATCCCGTCATGCCCGAAATAGAAGCAGAAAACCCTGACTTGACCTTTGTCAAAGTAGACAGAGATGACTTTATGGATTTAGCTCAAAAATGGGATATTTTTGGGATTCCAAGTTTTTTAGTCCTTGAAAAAGGCCAAGAAGTAGGGCGTTTAGTCAACAAATTAAGAAAAACAAAGGCTGAAATCAACCAATTTTTAGCTGCTTATAAGTAATTACAGAAAAGGAAATAAGATGATTTTTGCATATAATAAGGAACAAGTCGGAGATGTCTTAATGGTCATTTTGACAGATAAGAAAGAAGTCAAAAAAACTGTTGAGAGAAAAGGAAAAGTAGCGCGTGTCTATGACCAAGAAAGTGGAAAAACCCTAGCTTGGAATATTTTTGAAGCCTCTACTCTCATCTCACTCCAAGGAAAAGGCCAAGTCTTCCCTAGCCCAGCCGACATCCAAGTCCTAAACCAAGAACTTGCCAAAGAAGGCTTCCAAGAAGAACTAAGTACTACAAAAGAACCCGTCTTTCTAGTTGGCCAAATTGTAGACATGAAAGCCCATCCAGACAGCGACCACCTCAACATCTGCCAAGTTGCCATAGGTCAAGAAAAGCCCATCCAAATCGTCGCTGGCGCGCCCAATACTGCGCTGGGTCTGAAAACAATAGTAGCCCTACCAGGCGCAATGATGCCAAGTGGAAACCTTATTTTCCCAGGTAAACTTCGTGGCCAAGACAGTTATGGCATGATGTGCTCCCCTCGAGAATTAGCCCTAGCAAATGCCCCTCAAAAACGAGGCATTATTGAACTAGCCGATTCAGCACAAGTAGGAGAAGCTTTTGATCCTGAAAAACACTGGTAAGCCTAAAACCACTTTAGAAAACCAAAACGTTTGAGACATTCAAGTCCCAAACGTTTTTTTAAAAATTTTTACTCAAAACCTCTAATTTTGAGTTTGTATGTCGAATATATAAGTAGGAGGGTAAAAAGGAATAAACAGCTAGGGAAAATAAGCTTTTACATGATAAAAAAATAAAGGCAAGAAAATTTAGATGAGATAGATATGATATAATTAATTAAGAAAAAAGGGGGTGTTCTTATAATGCATGCATTATTTGTTGCAAACTATATCATTGAATATTCAAATAAAAAAGGTTATGACATTAATAATTTAAAATTGCAAAAGTTGTTATACTTCGTCAATGTCAGAAATATTCTTGAAAATGGTCGTCCTTTATTTGAAGAAAGTATGGAAAAATGGCAATACGGACCAGTTGTCCCAAACGTTTACCATGAGTATAAGCGATTTGGTGCTTTTTCTATAACAACTGATAAGATGATTAGAGAGTATATAGAATTTACTTCAAAGCCCTTTAATTTAGAGATTACTGAATATGATTCTGAAAAAGTAGACAATAAAGAGTTAATTAAGTCTACTATTGATGCCTTTTCTAGCTTTGGCTCACTTGAACTTGTTGATATAACTCACACACATGAACCTTGGCAAAAAGATGAAGCTAGTATCAAGAGGGGGATAAAAGGAATCACGTATACTATTGAAGAAATTATGGATTATTTTAAAAATCATCCAGAGGAGCAACTATGGGCTCTATCCCCTTAAAGATTATTGATTTATTATTAGATGATATTATCGAAGATTACTATAATCCTATTGAGAAAAAAATATTAAATACTTATTATTTATACTTAATTGATAGAGATCTGACTATTCCATATGATAAAATTGCAGAATATGTCTACCAAAATGAAAAAAGTAACGAAAATAATGAAATACTGAATTTGAAAATTAATGCTATTATTTCTAGATTTCAAGGTAATTCAGAAGACAAAAAAGTTTTAGAAAAAAATCTTGATAAAATTAAAAATAATTATACCCTTTCTCAAATTCAGAAAGAATTTATTATAGATAATACAAAAAAAGCACATAATTCCCTAGAAAAGTTTAAGCGTACCGCACTTAATTTAGAGCGGCAAACAAAAGAAATAGAAGCTAATACCTATAAGGTAGCAAAGGAAATAGATAGCTTTAAAACTACTAAGTCTGAAATATACACCGATTTTATAGCTATTCTTGGTGTTTTTTCAACCTTTGTTTTTGTGATGTTTGCTGGTATTAATATAGCAAGAGCTATATTTGATATTGGTAATGATTTACAAACCATGGATTTATCAAGGATGATTACCATAGCTAGTCTCATGATGATTGGGATGCTAATACTTATGTATTCTTTGCTTCTTTGGCTTGCAAGTATAACGGGTAAAGATTTCGGAAGATGTCCTAGTGAAGGATGTGTAAGTAATGCTTGCTCTAATGTCAAACATATATTTTCTCGGCATAGTTTTTTCTTTGGTATACTAATTTTATTAACAGTGATTTCTATGATTAGCCATTTATTCTTTTAGTGTATAAACTGATCAGGAACAAAAAGATGTCATTTTAGAAATACATTACCATTTAGCTCTATGAAATTAATCAGCCTATAGAAAAGCCAACAAGGATAGTTTTCTCTTAGTCAGAATGCTATACTTGTTGGCTTTTTATGTGTAGTGTCAGACTTTTTTCCAAATTCTTGTTATTTTTTTACTTAAAATCTGTAAACTGAAATTTTTTCTCGGATATATAAGTAGGAGGATAAAAATGTACAATAAAGTTATTATGATTGGTAGAATGGTTGCCGATCCAGAGTTAATTAAAACCCCAAAGGATAAGTCAGTTTGTCGAGTTTCTTTGGCTGTTAATAGGCGTTATAAAAATGCTGATGGTGAGAAGCAGGTAGATTTTATCAATCTAGTTCTCTGGGGAAAGCTAGCTGAGACCTTAGTCTCTTATGCTAGCAAGGGAAGTTTGCTCTCTCTAGATGGTGAACTTAGAACCAGAAAGTATGAAAAAGAAGGTCATACCACTTTTGTGACAGAAGTGCTCTGCCAGTCTTTTCAACTATTAGAGAGCCGAGCGCAACGCGCCATGCGAGAAAACAATCTGGCTAATGATTTAGCTGATTTATTGCTAGAAGAAGATGAGCTTCCCTTTTAAAAAGAGAAGCTCATCAATAGATTATTAGCTTTAAGTCATCTTCAAGCCTTTACTAACTTCCACTGGTAAAAGTTTGAGGGTGAAGGATTTTATCTTGCAAGGATTCTGCTTGATCTTAGCTTGGGTTTAGTTCTTTTAATATCTTAGGCTGCTGCTCTTAGTTCGACATCAACTGCTTGGTACTGGACGGAGTCGTCAACAGAGTCGTTAGCTTTCAAGCCCGGCACATTTAAGAGGCCGCCAGTTTGATAGTTGATGTTAAAGCCATTGGCGCTATTAAAGACTCTAGCAGTTTCGTTAATGGCTCCGTCAGATGAAAGGGCAGAAACTAGAACATAGCGTGGTAGGAGCTCATTGCCAAGGTAGACTGGGCGGGCTCTGTAGTAAACAAAAACGGAAGGGTTTCTATTAATGTAATCATAAACCTTAGCTTCTAGGTACTGCATGCCACCTCTGCGATCGTTGTTGCCGACGTTTTGTGTGCGGGTACCTGTGATAAGGTTATTTCTAAAGGCACGTCCACCTAAGCTGTCAGCGATTAAGTGGCTGCGGTCAAAAAGGTAACCATTGTGGACTCTGCCATTGCTTAGGAAGATGCTTCCAGTTAGATTATTAGGGAGACGTTTAACTTTTCTTGGACTATGTTTATAATCAGCTTCACGAGCTGGTGCACCGGTATCTTTAAAGGAATAAGAATACCAACCACTTGGTTCAGGATTACTTTCCCATTTTTTACGATAGCCGGCTGCCATATCGATCATGTCCTTAGTGATGACACCAAAGGCTTGGCCAGATCTGCCATAACCATCTAAGACACTGTACTGAATATCTGAAACTGTGACCCGTTTGGTGCTTCTACCACTGTTGTTATAAACTTTTTCAGTAGTTGTATAGATTTTAGGAAATTCTGCAGGGTTGATGTTGGCTGAACCTTCAACACGGTAATAGTTGGGGTATTGCCCTATTGTCCATACAGGGCTTGGATCTTGAGCGTGTACTATATCAGGTGTGGTTAATGAACCGATACCCAAGCATAGACTAACGAGAGTCATCAAAAGAGAAGAAAAGTGGAATTTTTTAAAATTTCTAGGCATATCATGGCCCTCCTTATTCATTTTTTATATATTCTACTAAAAAATTGAATTTTAGTCTAATAATAGTTACTGAAAAATAATAAAAAGTTCACTTTTAGACAATTTAAACCTAAATATAAGCTCATAAAGTTCTTAAAAAGCCCCCAAAAAGCAATATTAGGGAACTTTTAGTTAGTAAAAGTTCAAAAATAAGAAATTAAGTCTAAGTTAGGAGATTCTTATTTTAAAAAAATATTAATAATCTTTCTCATGGCAATCTGTAAATGAGAAGAGTAAATCTTTTAATTATCTTGCTAATATTTAGAGGAAAGAAAAAAATTTTAATAATTATTAGTTATTAGCATCACTAAATAAAGTAAAAAACCTTGATAATAGCTATTTTCAAGGTTTTTTCTCTATTGTTGAATTTAAAAAAGGCATTAAGAAAAAATAATATTTTAATTTAACCTTAAGGCTTGACATTAAAAGGATGAGAAATTATAATTAAAAGAGTAGGATAGCATTATGAACATTAAAAGGTTCATAATATTTTTTCATAATTAAAGGGGAAACAGATGAAAAACAAACACATCAAGTCATATTTGACAAAATCAGTTATCGGACTTGCTTCCGTATCAGCAGCAGCTCTTATGGCAAGTACTATGGCAACTAATGTAAGTGCTGATTCAGTAACAGATAAAGCATATGCAGAGAAAGTTGCTGCTATTAATGCTTTTAATGAAGCGGCAGCTATGTTAGAAGATATGGTTCCAGGATCATTTTTGTACAATGAAACTAAGATGACAATTGGTTATGATGCTAAAAAAGCTGAAGCTGAAGCTAAAACGAAAGCTTACGAAGAAGCTGTTAAGGCTCTACCTAACTTCAGAACTGAAAAGAAAGCTGCTGATGATTTAGCGGCTGCTGCAGAAGCTGAAAAAGATTCAGCTATCACTGCTGAAGAAGAAGCTGTTGATGCTTGGGAAGCTGCTGCTAAGGCAGCCCAACTTGAAAAAGCTAAAGAGGCAGCTCTTAAAGAGTTAGATGAAGCTGGTGCAAGTGATTTCTTCAAAAACTTAATTAGCAAAGCTAATACAGTAGAAGGTGTAGAATCACTTAAGGCTGATGTTTTAGCAGCACTTGTAAAATCTGAAGACGAAGAACCTGAAGAAGATTCAGTACCAATGACACCATTAACTCCAGCTGAGCCAGTTGAAGAAGATGAAGACACAGTTCCAATGATGCCATTAACACCGGCTCAACCAACAGAAAAATCAGAAACTACTGACAAAGTAGAAAAAACTGAAACACCAGCACCTAAAACAAGTGTAAAAGCAGAAGAAGCTATGGCTTCTAAAGCTGCTGACAAGCAAGAAGCTAAAAAAGAAGTGGCTCAACTTCCAGCAACTGGTGACCAAACGAACCCATTCTTCACAGTAGCAGCCCTATCAATTATGGCAAGTGCTGGCCTAGCAACAGTAGCAGGCAAACGTAAAAAAGACTAAGCTAACAAAATAGCTAACAGTCTATCATTATCTTAGAAAATCTAAAGTATTTTTAGGATAGAGTTACAAGAAGACAAAAAGAGGACCTTAAGTGTCCTCTTTTTTGTAAGCTTATAAAGTCAAAATCTCCCACATCAAAAACCCCTCTTTGCAAGTTTTATCCTGTAAAGAGGGGTTAAAGTTTTATGTTAAGTCAAAATATCAGTTAAGTTCTGTTTTTCTCAACTCAGGACACAGAATCTCGTTTAGAGCCCCGTTTTTCATAGTCCAGTACAGAGTCCTTAGTCGAGACTTTTTTCTCAACTCAGATTCCAGAACTCATCTAGGTTTTTTTCCTCTTACTATTCAGAGCCCCTAGTCGGGTTCTCTTCTTCTTAGATCAAATTCAGTTCTTTGAGTTTTTGGTCGATCATTTCAAGGATAACATCAAGATCAGCTGGGTTTTGGATGAAGTCCAAGGAGTCACCGTCAATTTTTATCTTGGGTGAGGCGTTATAGTTCTCATACCAAGTGGGATATTCATCATGGACCTGTAGGTAGTAGGCCTCCAAGTCGGGATTATCCTTGATTTGTTCAAAGCTTCGGCCGCGTTTTGCAATGCGTTCTAGCATCTTCTCAAAGGAAATATCAATATAGACCAATAGGTCAGGTCTTTTCTTGGGCATGCCTTCAAGTTCTTCCAGCATATTAGCCAGCAAGTCCTGATAAATCTCCAGTTCAGCCTTGGTCACATTGCCATTCTTATAATTAAGGGTCAAGAAAAGCTCATCTTCAAAAATAGAACGGTCTAAAACATTATTATCAGCCCGATAAGCTTCCTTAATGGATCTAAAACGTTTATTCAAAAAGAAAATTTGCAATAAAAAGGCATATTTCTTGGGATCTTGGTAGTACAAATCAAGCACAGGATTATTATCCACAGCTTCATAAAAAACCTCAGTTCCCAAATGTTCTCCTAGGGCAGCAGCCAGCGAGCTCTTACTTGCCCCAATCGTTCCGGCTAGTACAATCAACATGTTTCTCCTTAAAAACCCTAGCGCACCTGTGCAAAAATGGCCTTGACCTCAGCCAAAGTCTCAGCACGAGATACCGCTCCACGAACCTTAGCAGCCCCAGCAGTTCCCCGCAAATAATGGGGCGCCAAACCACGAAATTCCCTGACAGCAATCATTTCACCCTTGAGTGTGATCAAACGTTGCAAATGATCCTCGGCAATATCCAATTTTTTGGAAAATGGAAGATCTGGCAACTCCTGCCCCGTCTCAAAGAAATGATTAATCTGGGTAAACAGATAAGGATTATTCATAGCTGCGCGACCAATCATCACCGCATCCACACCAATTTCCTCAATCATGAACTTAGCATCTTGCACACTGCGGATATCCCCATTCCCAATAAAAGGAATCTTAGTGATAGCCTTAGAAACAAGAGCCAGGGCCTTGTGGTCACAAGTACCCGTATACATCTGCTCACGGGTCCTCCCATGCATGGCAAGAGCAGACACCCCAGCAGACTCAGCAGCCAGAGCATTTTCCACAGCCAGTGAGCTATCAGCCCAGCCAGTCCGCATCTTAACCGTCAAAGGAATATCCAAAACAGAGGTCACCTCTGAAACGATGTGATAGATTTTGTCAGGATTTTTTAGCCACTTAGCCCCGGCTTCATTTTTGACAACCTTATTTACCGGGCACCCCATGTTAATATCAACAATATCGGCCTTGGTATGGGTCTGGATGAAGTCGGCAGCTCGTTTCAAGCCTTCGGCATCTCCCCCAAAAAGCTGGATAGACATAGGATGTTCTGTCTCGTCAATATGGAGCATGTGCAGGGTTTTCTCGTTGTTGTAAAGGAGTCCCTTTTCAGAAATCATCTCCATCACAACCAAGCCAGCCCCAAATTCCTTGGCAATGGTCCGAAAGGCCGAGTTGGTAACTCCAGCCATGGGAGCAAGCACCGTCCGGTGGGGAATCTCAACACTTCCAATCATAAAAGATGAATTAAGCTTTGTCATTGATAATCTCCTCCAAATCTTCTACTGAGAACTGGTAGGCTATCTGACAAAACTGACAGACAATCTCTGCTCCCTGATCTTCTGTTATCATGTCTTCTAGGTCACTTACAGGTAGGCTTACTAGGGCTGATCTGAAACGTTCCTTAGAGCAGTCACAGCTAAAGCTTAGGCTGTCCTCAGAAAGACATTTATAAGCTTCATCTCCATAGATGGCATCTAAAAGGGCCTGACTAGGGTTGTCACTAGCTAGCAAGCTTGAAATAGCAGGCATAGCTTGTAGACGTTCCTCATAGCGGGCAATTTCTTCCTCTGAAGCTCCAGGTAGGGCCTGGACCATAAAACCACCAGCCACCTTGACCTTATCATTCTCATCTAGAAGGACATTGAGGCCCACAGCTGAAGGGATCTGTTCCGACTCAGTTAGGTAGTAGGCAAAGTCTTCGCCAATCTCTCCTGAAATAAGGGGAGTGGTAGACGTATAGGGCTTGCCTGTGCCATAGTCAGTGATCGTAACAAAGTGGCCATTGCCCATAAAAGGACCTACCAAGACTTCGCCGCTTGCTGTTTTTTTGATATCTACCCCTCTATTTTGGATGTAGCCCTTGACATGTCCCTTGGTATCGGCCACAGAAATAATGTGACCAAAGGAGGAGTCCCCAATCACCTTGACGGTAATCTTGCTATCACCCTTTTGATTGCCTGCCAAAATCTGGTTGGCAATCAGGGTCCGACCAAGAGCAACTGTAGACGACGATAAGGTCCCGTGTAAGGCTTGAGCTTTCTTAACTGTTTCTGTACTATCAAGGATAAAGGCACGAAAAGAACCAGATACTGATAGTGATTTAATAATTTTATCCATAACTCATATTATAGCACAAAGACCAGTTTCTGACTCCTATAATCACCCTTAAACTGAGGCATTTTCAATGATTTGTTTTTGCAAACTTTCCTTTAGATGTTGGTGCAGACGATTCAGTGCCAAGGTGGGAACGAGATGATCAAAGAAGTAGATAGCTACCCCATCAACCACTTCTAAGGTTGTGTCTGTAAGTACAATATCGAAGTTTTGAGCTATATCCACAGCCTTAAGATCAGCTTCTTTAAAGACTGTAATATCATAGAACTTACTAGCAAAGGCTTCTAGAAACTGCCCTACATTACAAGAACCTTTTTCCACTACCAAGACTCTCTGCTTAGCAATAATAGTGCTTAGATGGGTAAAGAGATTATCCCAGGTAATTAAGAGAATATAAGTCAGATTTTCAATAAGCCGGTCAGACTGTTCTACATCCCTCGGGAGTAGGTCTTGGATGGTTTCAGTTACATCCTTGTAAAAGAGGGGAAAATCCTTTTTAAAATAGCCTAAAAAGTCCTGACGGTAATCATAGACTAAGAAGTTAAGATGGTAGTCTTCTTCCTGTAAGATAATTGCATTATGAAGCTTACAAGCAACATCTGGCTTCTTAGTAAGTGGGATATTAGTCTTACTTTCTAGTTGACGAAAATTCCTCTCCCAGTGTCTAAGGGTTAGCTTCCTAGTTTTTGCTCTTAATAGTAAGAGCTCATATTGGTGATTTTGCCTAAAAATCAATCCCTCTTTCAAATAGTTTGAAAAGAGTTCAGACAGAGTTAGACTATCTAAACTTAAAGAATAATGATTTTCAAATTCTTGATTTAACCTCTGACCTTCTTTATCTCTACTTAAGAGCTTTGCTAGCTTCTTACTGTTAGAGTAGATAGTACCAACCTTATTTCCTTTAGAATAGCGCAGCAGATTAATTCCTACTAGTAATTTGAGGTGACTAAATAAGGAAAAATCAATTTCAACGTTACCTTTTAAAGTGATGGTATTAATAAGATTATTAACCCACTCCTCATCTAAATAACCCTCAAAAGGCCAATGATGATAGTCGTAGGCTTCTGAGAAGTATTTTAGAAATAGCAGGCGAATATTTTTCTCATCCCCTTTAAAATCTAGAGTGCGTAGATCAATAAAAAGATTAAAGTGTTCTTTAAGATATTGGCCTGTTTTTTTTAAGAGTCGCTTTAATGTTGATAGACTAATGAAGAGTTCTTCGGCTAGTTCCTCCATGGAATCATAAGCTGAAAAAAGAAGTAGCTCTAATAATTTTAATGAGGGAGCTTCCAAAAGGATGCTCTGATAAAACTTCTTTGGTCCATAGGGATCATGATAAGAAATATCTAAATGTGATGACACATAGGTAACATCCTTAACTTCAGTAAAGTTTTCAAGATTAGAAATTTCTGATTGCAGGGTTAAAAATGAGCAGTCTAGTTGATTACAAATCGATTTGTAATCACAAAACTTCTGCTCTTTTAAAAGGTCCACCAAATGTAGCTCACGAGCTTGTTGGTTGGTAAAAAGTGCCTTACTAAATGGCATGTCCGTCTCTCTCCTTTATATGAAAGACCCAGTAGCGGTACCTGAGACTTTCAGAACTGGTATTCAACTTATTTACTATATTACAAATAAGTTGATAAACCTCCTCATTAAAAATAGTCTAAACTTATAGCAATGTCAAGTAAGGGAGCTTCTCCTCCCATCTCATGCCATTCTTCAAATGAAGTTAGTAACTTTTTCATAGATACAAATATAGAACCCATATAATAGGAAGAAAAATAAATTAGATAAAAAACAATATTAATTGTAAATTAATGAGTCATTTATTATATAAAATATTTAAAATATGGTCTTTATTCTAAGCAATTACTCATATATAATTAATTCAAAGCTTTAGATTTGCTCTGTATCCTCCTGCTTTAGGGGCGAAAACAAGCCGAATAAAGCTAATTTACTATAAATAGAGGAAACTTAAGGAGACATTAGAAAATGGCTAAAAAAATTAAAGCCCGTAAACACGCCCTCAGAAAAGCAGTCACAGCTGCAGTACTTGCAGGAACAGCCTTCTCAGCATTTGGAGGAGTAGTAAACGCTAATGAGATGTCAGAAAAATTAGTTGAAATTGTAGCAGAAAGAAATATCAATACATACAATGGAAGAAATGGTGATGAAGAAATATTAAAGAAGCTTAAAACGTTATTAAAAGAGCTATCAACACAAGAACTCCAAGAATTATTGTTAGGTTTAGATCAAGGACGTCTAGGGTATCCATATAACGATTTAAATACTTTTAATCAGTTGGTAGGTTCTTTTAGATATGAAGGTAGTGATTGGAAACAAGAAGCTATTACTTTCGTCTCTTTGCTAGTTCAAGAAGTTCAAAGTAGAGTTGCTAATGAAGCTAAATTGAAGGGTGATATGCTGAAGACAACTGCTGAATTAGAGCAAATGAAAGGTTTAGCTCAAGAGGCGAAAGCTGCTCATAAGAAAGTTGAAGAACAGCTTAAAGAAGCTAGCTATAAAGCAGAATCAAAAACAAAAGAACTTGAAGAAGCAAGCCAAAAATTAACAGATGTAATGTCACGCCTTCAAATGACTGAGCATATGGTTAAAGAAGTCCATGATGAAGCTGAAGCAGCAAATGAAACAATCAAGGAAAAAGATCAAGAAATTAATGGCCTTAAAAAAGACCTTAAAGAAGCAAATGTAGAGCTTGCTGGTTTTGAAGCACAAGTGAAAGAACTCAAGGATCAAGTCGCAACACTAACAGAAGAAAAAGCAACACTTGATGCAGAAGTTGCAGACTTAGAGGCTCAAAATGCTGATCTTGAAGGAAAACTTGCTGTTGCTAATAAAGAGATTGAAGAGCTTAAGACAACTATCGCTAAGATGGAAGAAGAGCATGCCAAAGCAAAAGCAGAACTAGAAGCCCTTATTAAGGCTAAAGATGAGATGATTGCTAAACTTGAAAAAGACTTGGCTAACCAAAAAGAACTTTCTGATAAGGACAAAGCTAAACTTCAAGAAGAAATCAGCCGTCTGAAAGCAGATCTTGAAGCTGCAATGAAAAACTTAAACAGTGGTTCAAAAGGTAATAACAACGGATCAACTGCTCCTAACGCTAACATGAACAAGGATGCTAACCACAATGGTCAGGCTAACCCTAACAAGCAAGAATTACCATCAACTGGTGATTCAGCAGCTAACCCATTCTTCACAGCAGCAGCTATGACAGTATTGGTAGGCGCAGGTGCCCTAGTAGCAGGACGTAAACGTAAAGAAAACTAATCTTACATTTTATCCTACCCCTTTAAGACAAAAAAATACCTAGTCCTCCCAGGCTAGGTATTTTTACCTGGGGGCTATTAAGCCAGGGATAAAAGGAGAGATTAGACCATTAAGGACAAGAGAGATGAAGAAAAATTTTAGGATAAAGGCAGGCCTCCTAGCCCTAGCCACGGCTATTTTCACCCTCTCAGTAAGGGACATCAAGGCCGATTACGATTACAATACCTCTGATACCACTAACTACACGAGCTATTATGGCCTACGCAACACTCCCACAACCCCTCAAGATAGCTATAGTAACGATGACTCAGCTTATACTTATAGTAGAAGAAACTATAGAGAAACCCCTTCATATGAAGATAGCTATAGAAGTTCTAATAGGGATTATTATAGTAGCTCTCCTTATAGAGAAAATTATAATAGCCAAGAGCTTGCACGTTATCAGCAACTAGAAGCTAACCGCAAAGCCCTCATCACAGAGTACAAACGCCTCAAAACCATCAATGAGGAACGCCAACTGACCCCAGAGTCAAGTCAACAGTTAGAAAAGCTTAAATCAGAGGCTGCTGACTTAGGAGAGCAAGTTAACCAAGCTACAAGTCAGTATACAGAAGATTATCATGGAAATTCTGCTAAGCTTAAAGAACAGTTTTCTACCTATCAGGAAAACCTCAGTAAGATTGATATACCAGAAGACTTTAAAGTTAAACATTATTACACTTTTCAGGACTTAGATAGGCTAGATAAGGAGCGTAAAAGCCAGCTCCAAAACAGCTATTCAAGAGATTATAGATGGATTAACACTACTCTAGAAAGCTTAACAGATGGTATTCAGCGCTTAAACTCGGACTTGGTAAAACACCTTAACCAAAACGCCTACACCAACAATAACAATGTTCAGATATTGGTAGACTCTGAGCAAAATATTAGGAAAAACCTGGAAATCGTTCAGGAAGATCTTCGCAGACGTGAGGAGGCAAAAAGGGTTAAACGCCACCTGCCTCAACCAAGATCAAGCCGCCAAGGCCCAACTTTAGAGGAGTTTAAAAACAGTGGCTATAACTCTGAGAGTAAGAACTACAAGTTTACAAACCTCACTGGTTATTATGAAGATTCCGTTAATCTGACGGGTATTAGTGATAAAGAGGAGCTATTAAAGCGTACAGATGAGGCTTATCGTCTCAGAGCTAAGCAGATCCTCTTTACGGTTAAGCTCTCAGAAATGGGTGAGGATATTTCAGCTGGTATCACCCGCTTTATCAACCTCAATGTGACAGAAACCCCTAACGCCCGTGGCGTCTCTCAAGCTTTCTCGTGGAGTATGCAAGGGTTTAAAGGAGAAGATGAAGTAACAGTTACCTTGACTCCTAAATATTACATGACAGGTGACCAGTATACAGAATATTTACAGCATATTCAAAAGTGGACACGTGAAAATATCTATTCAACGGATACAGACCTTGAAAAAGTTGAAAAGATTCAAGATTATATCATGACCAACTATCACTATGCCCGTACAGCAGGTGTTGGTGGTTATACTAAGCAAGGTATTTCCGTTCAGACCCCTTATGCCTTCTTGAAGGATAGTGAGGCTGTCTGTCAGGCCTATGCTCAGATGTTTAAGGACATGGGACATCAGGCAGGTCTAGATGTTTACTATATCCAAGGCTTTGGCGACCCTTATATGGGCAGCAACAGTCTGCACGCTTGGAATATTGTTAAAGTGGGTGGTAAGTTCTACCATATCGACCTAACCTGGAACGATACCATTGACGCAACAAGTAAGAACCGCACCTATACCCTACGTGGGAATAACTTTATGCACAAGACTCACCGTTGGAAAGCTGACTATGAGATTTCTGATGTGGATTATCCAGGCTATTCACGTCCAGCTAGCTACAGCCGACCAAGCACGGTTCCTTACACAAGACGAGCACCAAGCACAGCTTCTCGCCCAGTGCCAGTAAACTATGAAAGCTACCAAGCACCAGCAGCAAGAAGACAAGGTGTAAACCGAAACACAAGCAACACCTCAACCTACCGTAAAAGCCCCGTAGATGAGTGGCTCAAACAAGCAAGACGAAGAGTTGCCTAAAAAACAAAAACAAGTAGCCAAGCACTACTTGTTTTTTTGGTGGGTGGTAAGTTACATCAGTCTTACCTTAGCTTGATGTCTTTATATTGAGGCTTTTAAAAGTTGACAAAAAGCAAATGTATCTCTATCATAAAATTACCAAAAAGGTAATTTGTTGGAGGTCTTGGTGTTAATAAAGTTTGGTAATACTACTGTTAAAAAGCAATGTACAGATTTTAAAAGAGCAAAAAAAAGATTTTTCTGACAAAGTTGCCAAAAAGTTACATAAATTGATAAATTTTATTGAATGTGCAGAGAGTTTATCGGACCTTACGGCACTTAAATTCTATCATTTTCATGCTCTAAAAGGTAAAAGAAGGGGGACAGTATTCCCTAGATATAGATGGAAGAAAAGGTTCTTACAGGTTAATTGTTGAGTTTCGTGATGAAGATTCTGAGCTTATTTTTTCACAATCCACATCTGTAAATGTAATAGGAATTGAGGAGGTCAGTAAACATTATGAGTAATAATCTTATCTATAAAGACCTAATTGCCTTTCATCCAGGATCTTATATTGAAGACATTATTGAAGATCTGAATATAACGCAAAAAGAGTTTGCTGAGAGATTAGGGGTTTCACCTAAGACTATTAGTAAACTTGTTAATGGAAAAGAATCAATTAGTAATGAAACTGCAAATAAGCTTTCTAAACTTACGGGGGTATCTGTTTCAACTTGGATAAATCTTCAAAAAGCCTATGACTTAAAAGTTATTGAAATGGGAAATCAAGATCAAGATGATGAAGAAGCTATTTGTAAGCAGATCCATTTTAAATATTTTAAGGACAATGGCTTTGTAGTTAATAAGACATATAGGATGAAAGAGAAAATTCAAGAATTAAGAAAGCTTCTAAAAGTTTCTAGCTTAACCTATTTGTTAACATTTAAGAACTCTGTAAGTTATCGGAATACGCAAGGTTTTTCAGAAACAGCTATTATTAATTCTAATATTATGCTACAGCTTGCAGCTAACTATGCCAAGAATAAGACTGAAAAAAATATGACGAGGCAAAACTCTTAAACATATTACCTGACTTAAGAGCTATGACCCAAAGTAAGGATAGTTATTTTTATAAGGAATTACAAGAGAAACTCTTAGCTTGTGGTATTATACTTGTTGGCTTACCCGCTTTAAAGAATGCCAGCTTAAATGGTGCTACAAGACGTTTTAAAAACGGGAGTATCTTATTGTTACTAACAGATAGAAATAAACGCTCAGATATTTTTTGGTTTTCCCTCTTTCATGAACTAGGACATATTATCCATGGTGATTTCCATTCAGATATTGAAGATAAGGAAGCCTACAGAGCTAAGGAAGACAAAGCAGATATTTTTGCTCAGAACCTATTGATTCCTGTCGATTCCTATAGGGAGTTTGTAGAAAAAGGAGACTTCAGCAAGCATGCTATTGAAACATTTGCACAAGAAATAAAGATTCATGCTAGTATCGTCCTTGGCAGATTACAAAAAGAAAAGCTAGTAGACTATCATAAGTATTCAGAACTAAAGATTAACTATAATATGATGATAAAACAAGCTACTAAAGTAGAAGAATAAGATTAAAAACAATTAACCCCCTAATCTTTTGAACTGTTCCTTTAATGGGATTGACAGGTCATTTGATTAAGGGGGTTATGTATTTTAGGATATATTTATAGGAATTTTCTAGAGGGATGAAATAGAGGCTTTTTAGACAAAGTTACGTTTAAATAATTTATGACTTTCAATGTTGTGGTCAAGATCTTTCTCATCCCAGATTTGTAGTTCCCAAGGATAGTAGTGATTACTCTTGTTCTTGAAATAAATATGTATTCCTGTGTAGTTGTCTTTATCTCGTAAATACCAGTTTTTGAGGTCAAAGGTCTCTTTCCAATTGTCAAGTTCTTCCATCACTTTTGCGATATCTTCTGATGATAGAATGATACGGGCTCCAAAAATGTCATTGAGAATAGAATTCACGGGATAACCATCTTGTCTTTTTGAAAAACGCTCAATTTTAGCTAGGATACTTTCTGAAGTCTTAACACGATAGACATATGGTATGTCTTTAATATCTGCTTTCATCAAATAGTCGTTGATCGATTCATGTAAGTTTAAGCGATAGTCTAAAATAGCTTGAACAGGCACTTTTGAAAAAGTATGTTTTAGGTTAATTTTTTCAACCTTACCAGTTTCAAAATAGTCTTGTGAATAAGCAAGGTGGATTCTATTAATTTCTGAAATTAATCGTTCAACTTTTTCTAGCATATTATTTCTCCTTAGAAATTCTAATATCATTTCTGATAATTCTAGAGTTATTTTTGTGACTACTTACATGCTTTCTTATTCTGTCAGAGGAAGCCACCCTACAATGCTATTATATAGTAAAAAATATAGTGACACAATATAAAATAGGACAGGTCATATGTATCTACTCTAAAAAGTAAGATAAAAATCTAATTAGGGATATTATATTATAATTTTCCTTGTTTTTTGAAATAAAAATCTTTATAATATAGAAAAGTCTAAAAAATAGTATAAGGAGTAGAGCTATGGCATTACAGGGTCTTCAAAAATTACCAGTCTTGCTGGAAGATAAGCAAGCCTTGAGTCTCTATAAGCGACTGGCAAGAGTAAATAAGGTTTTAGGGAAATTAGATGCTGTCTTGGAGTCATCTATTATTAACTCGTCTATTCTTAGTTTACTTTCTTATAATGAATCAGTGCAATCGACAAGAATAGAAGGAATTCAAGTCACTTTTCATGAAATCATGGAAACTGCTAAGCTAGGTGCCAAAAATTGGCAACAAAGAGAAGTTTTTAATTATAAAAGAGCCATTGACTTTGGTTTTCATAAAATTAAGGAAGGTGAGGTCATATCGACACGTTTAATAAAAGAATTGCACCACCTTTTGATGTCTGATGAGGCTAGGGGAACAACTTCTAACGGAGGAGAATTCAGGAAGATTCAAAATGTTATTGGACCAGATAAGAATATCGAAAATGCTTCTTATATCCCAGTCTCAGCAAATGAAATTGGCGCCTTTATGACTAATCTTGAATTTTTTATCAATGGTGAGTATCATTCCAGCTTAGCATGTGAAGACAATCAAGAAGTGATTACCTTTGATAGCGATACTTTATTAAGAATTGCAGTTGCGCATGCACAATTTGAGTCAATACATCCTTTTTTAGATGGGAATGGTCGCCTTGGGCGTATTCTTATTGCCTTAATGTCTGTTAAAGAAGGACTTCTAAAGCATCCAATCTTTTTCGTTAGTGAAGAACTAGAGAAGGAGAGGATTCGATACTATAATGCACTTAATGCTACCAGAGGAAAAAATCCAGATTGGAACCTATGGCTTAATCTCTTTTTGAATGCTAGTGAACAAATGGCTAATAATATTCTTACAAAAATTCAAAGTGCAGATGAACATGCCAAAAAGGGGCTTTCTATTTGTCTTACGCAAACACAAAAAACAGTTTGGCTTAGTACCTTTAGCTTGCCTGTGTCAACTGCCAAACAATTAGCAGAGGCAACTAATTTCCATCCAGCAACGGTAAAAAAAGCCTTGGACTTTTTAGTTGGAAAAGGACTTCTGGATAAAGACAATTCAGTGAAAAGAAATGTACCCTATTACAATTATGATTTGATTCGTGCCATACAACATTATTAACCCTAATTCTGCCCAGTTAAATCTGGATAGTTTTTTAGCTTTTAACAAAAAATGTACAAGACTAAAAATATCCAGACTAAGTGAAAACAGAGCCTACTAGAGTAATTTCCTGATTTAAGTGGAGATAAAAAACACAAGTAATAAACTTATCACTTGTGTTTGTCTTTTTTAATCCTCTTTATAGATTGGGACTTCAGGGAAGAGGGCTTGGAGGATTTTTGGAGTAATGACTTGTCCGGGGCCTTCTTGGCAGTAGGTGTGCATGTACATGGAGGGGTTAAAGTTAACTTCGATACAATGGCAGTTTGGCTCTTTAAGGCTAGCTTTTTGCTGAATATTAGGGATAATCAGGTCCACACCGCAGACCCAGGCTCCCATGGTTTCGGCCATCTGAGCGGCTAGCTTTTTGTAAGAAGGATCCATCTGGTCGGTGACATCGACAGAATCTCCTCCTGTTGAGATATTAGAATTTTGACGAAGGAAAACTTGTTTGCCCTTTTCCAGCAAGCTATTTTCAGTGTAGCCTTCTTGGGCCAACATGAGTTTTTCAATCTTTCCTAGTTGGATTTTTTCAAGGGGTGATCTGTGATCTCTGCCTCGGAGAGGGTTTTGGTTTTTGATCTCGACTAATTCTTTGATAGTGTGGATACCATCACCAACGACATTGGCTGCTAGGCGCAGCAGGACGGCTTCACATTTGCCATCTAGGATAAAGAAACGGTACTCGGTGCCACTTATATATTCTTCAACTAAGACATGGGAATCTTCCGCAAAGGCGATATCGAGAGCTTTTTCATAGTCGCTTTGGCTACTTGGTTTGGGGAAGATAGAAATGCCTAGGCCGAAGTTAGTGGATTTGGGTTTGACCACCATGGGGCTGTCGGTTAGTTGGGGGTAGTAGTTGAGGGCTTCTTGTTTCTTGGCAAATTCCTGTCCCTTAGGAGTTGGAAAGCCAGCTTGATGGAGGATTTTTTTGGTGACGGTTTTATTGGCCATGGCTAGGGGGACGATATAGCTGTCCTTGGAGCTCATGTTGCCATTTTTGAGGTACTCCAGGTGTTTTTTATGCCAGAGCTTTAGAAACTGGTCATTTTCATCTAAAATTTCCAGATTAATCCCTTTTTGGATGGCATCAAACATGATCATCTGGGTGGATAGTTCCATGCTTTCATAGCCAGCTAGGGCATAGGGAGCTGAGGTGCTTTGCAAGTGGATTTTTTGGGCTCTTGAAAGGCCAAAGGCGGCCAAAGAATGATCAGTGATCTGGGTGGATAGTTTGCCAGCAATGGTTAGTTTGGGGTCAGAAATAGCCTCCGCCATAGCTTGTATGAGCTCACGATAGTAGTCAGGCAATTGGAAATGCTCAATAAGTGCTGTCATAGCCTCCATAAGCTCAGCTGCCTTAGCAGGGTGGGGCAGCTTTTCAAGAGGGTCAGAAAGAGCAACTTCCTCATTTAAAGTTTTTGCGTCCTCAAGGTACTGGTGATCACTTTTACTATCATCTAACCAGAGTAGGGCCAGTAGGATTAAATGAACACTATCAAGGGTTTTTTGGGAAATCCCCAGATCATCAAAGGGGTCAATGTCAAAATTGCGAAGTTCTAAATAGGTAATTCCCTTTGTTAAATAGTCACGACTGTGCTGACTGCCACGCAATCTGACAGCTGAATAAAATTCACGTTCCCGTGAGAGCTCTTTACTTGCTATGGCCTTTTCTAAGCTGTCTATATAAGCCTCTAAGGAGTCATAGGAGACCTGGACGGACTTTTTATTGATGTAGCCATAAGCTTGGCTAGAACGCAAACCACGCACGATTTTCTGGGGACCGTTTTCATAAAATCCTTTTTCAGCCAAGGGGCTGGCAGAAAAAAGGTAGGTTAATAGCCACTGATAACGGAGGTATTGGCGGGCTAGTTTCATATAAAGAAGGTTAATGAAGTTTATTTTATCTTCTTCATCACTTAATTCAAAAAGTTTTTGGATGAGGTCATCACCTAGCCCGAAATTATAATGAATGCCTGAAATAGCTTGACGCAAGACGCCATATGAGCGGCTGATTTTCTTTCGATAGCTAAGGGCAGCGGGATCTTCTAGCTTGGCAATCTGAAAATCCTCTTCCTTAGCATGGGGTGGCATGGAAAGGGGCCAGATATACTGGTCCTTGTCTAGGGAACTCTGTGCCACATCAAAAATAGCCATGAGGCGGCGCCTTGCTTCTGTGGTAGACTGAGAAACAGGGGTGATGCATTCCATTTGTTGCTCACTAAAATCAGTCTGAATATAAGGATGGAAGGAACGAGAACCCAGCACTTGGGGATGGTCACTTGAGGCAATTTTCCCTCTGCTTGTGATCCTAAGGCCTTCTCTTTCAAGACCAAAGCTTGCATCTAAGATATTAGTTGTTCGTGATAATTTTTGTAGTAAAAAATCTAGGACCATTACTAGTCTCCTTAACTGTCTTTCTTTTGTTCCAGTTTACAGTTTCAGCCCTAAAAATACAATTTTAAAACACGCAAAAAAAGAAAAATCACTTGTATTGGAAGTGATTTCAATTAAGATGGCTACCTCTCCATTTCCTCCTGTGTCTCAAGACCTTGGTCTAGCTTTACACTAGTGAATGGTTAGGTTATAATGAAGGGAAAAAGAGATGACTATTAATAGTAAGGTATATAAATCTTTAAGGAGGAAGGGACAAATGGATTGGTATGATTATATGATAAATGCTTCTGAACAATCACGTTTCAATGCCAGTCATTGGTTTCGTTACTTGAGAAAAGTTATTTTTGAAGACTCTTCTTATTTAACGGATGATGATGTCAGACGTCTATTAGCTTCGGAAGAATTAACAGACTTTCAAAAAGTCAGTTTGAAATATGCTGTTCAAGAGCATACCCCTACACATGCCTACGTAGTTTCTTTAAACAAGCCTGCAAAATTAAGCAATGTCCAAAAAATGATGGAGAAATATAAGCATGGATAAAATGAAACCTGTTTTTGAAGCCTTAAACAAGGAATTGATAGCAGCTAATTTGAACTTAACAATTATCTGTGTGGGTGGTTATGTCTTAGAATATCATGGTTTACGAGCCACCCAAGATGTAGATGCTTTTTATGAAGAGAATCAAAAAATTAATGAGATTATAGCTAAGGTAGGACAACAATTTAGCCTCAATACTCATGAAGAACTGTGGCTAAATAATAATGTGGCTAATATGAATAGACAGCCACCAATTGAGTTATGTGAAACCGTATATTACTTTGAGAACCTAATTGTTTTAATAGCTCCAATTGAATATGTTTTGGGAATGAAAATGGTAAGTAGTAGAGAACAAGATTTAAAAGATATTGCTGCTATTATTAAGTATAAGCATCTCCATTCCCCTTTTAATACTTTTGATAGTTTAAAAAAGCAGGGTTTTGAAAATATTGATTTTTCTGTCCTTCTAGAAGGTTTTAGTTATGCCTATGGTATAAGGTGGCTAGAAGAATTTTTTAAAGAAAACCAAGATCAACTGAGTCACTATTACTGATAATCAATCGACCATAAAAAAGATAGCTTCCCATTAATTTAGAAGCTATCTTTTTTTGTGGCTACCTCTCCATTTCCTCCTGTGTCTCAAGACCTTGGTCTAGGAGTGCCTGGACTATTTTTTTGTCTCTTAGTTTGACAGAGTCGTTAATGGTTTGGGCTGATTGGATAATGGTGTTTTCTAATTGTGCTCGTTTGTTTCGGCCAGCATCAATGGCCTCAATAATGCCATTATTTTGTTGGACCAAGCTTTCTGCGAGGGCTGTTACTGACTGGATAGATAGGGTTGGATTTTGGGCTGATCTTTCAATAACAGGTATAGCTTCTTTACTAGTTTCAGCAAGCATCTCTAGGGCAGCATTATTAGCTCCTACAATAGCGTCAGCTGTCAGACCCGACTGGACAGATTGTTGCAGAATACCAAGCTGGGCAATGGATAATTTCATTGTTGGAATGGTGTTGCGACGTAACATTCCCAGTTTTTGACGCATGTCAGAAGAAACCTTGACGAGGTTGCGCATCTGAGGACTTGTTGTCCAAGCGACATAAAGACGACTGACATACTCTGTGTGCTGCTGCTCAAGGGTATTGACCACTTCAGTGGTTCTAGCTAGCTGGTTGCTCTTTGTTTGATAATCTGGTGTAGTTGAGTCTAGCCTAGCCAATTCTTTTTGTAAAAGCTGGGCTCGCTGAGAAGCCTCATTCTGGCTAGCTTCAATAAAGGCAATAACCCCCACCAATTTTTCAATAGACTTGCTATTGTCTTCAATAAGGAGTTCTGCTGAAACAATATTACGGGCTAGTGTATCTTCTTGCTTAACAACAGCAGCAGCCATTGCGTCCATCTTTTGTTCAATGCTTTGGGCATCAAAATAGAATTCCTCAAGGGTATTTTTCCCTTGCTTGAAGAGTTTTTGTAGGAGGTTGGGTTTCTTTTGCAAATCAGCAGGGCCCACATCCTTGTACTTGGCCACAAAGCCTTTGAGTTCTTGATTGGTTTTTTTCAGGAGCTCATCTACTTGGGGGATTTGGATTTTCTTTTGCTCCTTGAGGATATGGTTGACAGTGCTGTTAACTTCTTCTACGGCTGATTGGCCAAAATCAAGCAGTTTGTTTTGATCTGTCATGAAAGAGTCCACTAAGGCTGGCACTTTAGAGCTAATCTTAGCTTGTTGCTCAGGGCTTAACTTGGCAAAAAAGGAAATAGGTTTGCCTGAGGGATCAGCCTCATTTTTTAGGATTTCAGTGGTCTTGTCGCTTTTACTGATGGTACTATCAGCTATTTGGTCAATATCAAAATTAAAATCAGACATGGGAAACTCCTTTATTCTACTACTCTAGGTCTGTGTCAGGATTTTGTGACTGTTTTTGTATTATGCGTAGGCTGATGTCAAAATCTTTGAGGTCACTTTCGTTTAATTTTCTCAAGGTTTCATCAAGGTCTAAATCAAATTCTTTCAGAGCTTCAAGAGCTTGGTCTAGCCTTTCTTGGGCATTGTAATAGTCTTTAGGAGAGGCCTTGATTTTCAGGTAACCATTTAGGATGTCATAAAAATGCTGCATGCTGCTTTCATGGATAGCTGCTAGTTCAGCACTATTGTCGGCAAGCTTAATTTTTTCAATGATGGCCTCGCTATCCTTGAGGACACTTTTATAGATTTTGGTTACTTCTGGGGCATCTTGACTGACAAGTTTATCAAGGACCAATTCTTGGCTCATCTTGCTGTCTATTTGAGCTTGTTCTAGTTGCAAGACGGTATCAACCCTAACGTTATCAGCTTTTTGGTTGATACGTTTATAAACATCTTGAGGAATGTAGGGTTTTAGTTGGTAGGATTCTTCCTTGATAAACTGGATTTTGGGTAAAAGCTGTTGGGCAAGTAGCTGGAAATTCTGGATATCTTGTTCAAGCAGGTACTTGCTCAGCAACTGGCTTTGTTTGTCTGCTAGGTGGACAGTATCTTTTAAATTCTGGATGCGCTTAGCTCTTTCTTGGCTGTAAAGTTCTAGCTGTCTTTTTTTCACTCGACGCCCTCCTATGCCTAGGGCAATTGCTAAGAGCAGGGCTATTTCTTCCGATAGGAAGGATTGAAAGAAAATCAAAGCAAGGAAGAAGGTCCATAGGCTGGTCCAAGGGGGGAGTTTTGGAAGGTGCTGAATAATAGTATCAAATTTTGATGACATCGTTTCTCTTTCTATAGCTAGTCTTGGGTGGGTTTTGGTCTTTTATCTACTCTTATTTTACCTTAAAATTGCTGATTCTTAAAGGGTTTATCTTGATTTTCAGCTAGCTTGTTTGGGCCTGTTTTCAGAAATTATGGTTTTCTAAACTTGCTAGCCTGATTGTTCGGTTTTTGTATTTTTTTGACTAAAAATAAAATAAGAGCCTGATTCTTTTCTTAATATTTGGTCTAAATATGGAAAGAATTATCATTTTTTGCTATAATAAGTTGTAAGACAAACTCGTAGGTGAGATTCCTGCCATGTTTTTCAAGAAAGGTGAGGACCAGCTTTCAGTCTTTGAAAGGCGAGTCCTATCGTAAATTATTATGACATCAGTAGTAGTTGTTGGTACCCAGTGGGGTGATGAAGGTAAAGGTAAGATCACTGATTTTTTATCTGCAGATGCAGAGGTGATTACACGTTATCAAGGTGGTGATAATGCTGGCCATACTATCGTTATTGATGGTAAGAAGTTTAAATTGCATTTGATCCCATCAGGGATTTTCTTCCCAGAGAAGATTTCAGTTATTGGTAATGGTGTGGTGGTTAACCCTAAATCCTTGGTGAAGGAATTGGCTTATTTGCATGAAGAAGGGGTTACAACAGATAATCTTAGAATTTCTGACCGTGCCCATGTTATCTTGCCTTACCATATCAAACTAGACCAGTTGCAGGAAGATTCTAAAGGTGACAATAAGATTGGAACTACCATCAAAGGGATTGGTCCAGCTTATATGGACAAGGCTGCGCGTGTTGGTATTCGGATTGCTGATCTGTTAGACAAGGATATTTTTGCTGAACGTCTTAGAATTAACCTAGCTGAAAAAAACCGTCTTTTTGAAAAAATGTATGATAGCACAGCTCTTGATTTTGACAGCATTTTTGAAGAGTACTATGCTTATGGTCAAGAGATTAAAAAATATGTCACAGACACTTCTGTTATCCTAAATGACGCCCTTGATGGTGGAAAACGTGTGCTTTTTGAAGGCGCCCAAGGGGTTATGCTAGATATTGACCAAGGAACTTACCCATTTGTAACCTCATCTAACCCAGTTGCTGGTGGTGTTACTATCGGTTCTGGTGTTGGTCCAAGCAAGATTAACAAGGTTGTTGGTGTATGTAAGGCCTATACTAGCCGTGTTGGTGATGGACCATTTCCGACTGAACTTTTTGATGAAGTTGGTGAGCGTATTCGTGAAGTTGGTCATGAATATGGCACAACCACAGGCCGTCCACGCCGTGTTGGTTGGTTTGACTCAGTTGTTATGCGCCATAGCCGCCGTGTATCAGGAATCACCAACCTATCTCTCAACTCGATTGATGTTCTTTCAGGCCTTGATACCGTTAAGATTTGTGTGGCCTATGACCTTGATGGTGAGCGTATTGATTACTACCCAGCAAGTCTAGAAACCTTAAACCGTTGTAAACCAATCTATGAAGAATTACCAGGTTGGCAAGAAGATATTACAGGTGTCCGTAGCCTAGAAAACCTTCCTGAAAATGCCCGTAACTATGTCCGCCGTGTTGGTGAACTCGTTGGTGTTCGTATCTCAACCTTCTCAGTAGGACCAGGAAGAGAACAAACAAACATCTTAGAAAGCGTTTGGGCAAATATTTAAAAAAGTAAAAGAAAAGACGTCTCAGGTGTTAGATTTTTCTCGCACTTACTCATAAAATTGACATTCAATATCTCGCATGATAGAATGAACTTACGAAAATATAGTGCACAAGCACACTGAAGCCCCTAAGGAAGCCTACTTCCCTAGGGGCTTTTTTTCAGTGTCGGGCTAGCTTCAGCATTTATCATTATATCATGCAGGCTTGCTTTCAACCTAGCTAGGACATTATCACTTTTGATTGATATCTTTTTATAACTCTCTTAAACTTAGCCGATACTTGGTTTTATGTCTTACTTCCTGATTAGCCTTGATGATCGGAG
Organism: Streptococcus didelphis DSM 15616; assembly: GCF_000380005.1. Lineage (GTDB taxonomy): Bacteria > Bacillota > Bacilli > Lactobacillales > Streptococcaceae > Streptococcus > Streptococcus didelphis. The sequence goes on along the minus strand of NZ_KB904198.1, from coordinate 6,805 downwards.
AGGGAAAGTGAGGGAAATTGACAGCATTTGGATAAAACTGAGTTTCCAGACAAAAGCCAGCTCTTTTTCCATAAATAGTCCCGTCTTTTCCTTTTTCATTGTCAATGAAATTACCTGTATAGACTTGTACTCCTGGCAAGTCAGTAAAGACTTCTAATTGGATTCCAGTCTGGTCTCCTATAGCTCTAGCAAAGGGTTTAAGTAAGGAAGGTTCTGTCAGAATCCAATTGTGGTCATAGCCCCCAGCATAGAGGATTTGTTGCTCCTTAGCATTAATATCACGGCCAATAGGCTTAGCCTCTTGGAAATCAAAGGCACTTCCTGTAACCTCTCTAATCTCTCCACTAGGAATAGCAGCCTCATTCTCAAGCGGGGTAAAGGTTTTAGCCTTAAGCTGCAAAGAATGGGCCTCAATAGAGCCACTTTCATGACCATTAAGATTAAAGTAACTATGATTGGTAACATTAAAGAGGGTGTCCTGGTCACTGATAGCTTTATATGTAATGGTCAATTCATTCGTCTGATTAAGTTCAAAGCTTACTGAAAATGTCAGATTGCCAGGATAGCCTTGGTCTCCATCAGGACTCTCTAGAGACAAGGTCAACTGGGTCTCACTTGTTTCTTCAGGGACTAATTGAAAGAGCCTTATTTGATAGCCATTAGGTCCACTGTGGAGATTGTTTTCCCCTTGATTTTGCCTTAGCTGATAGGTTTTACCATGCAGGGAAAAACGGCCCCCAGCCAAACGCCCAGCACTTCGTCCCACCGTACTTCCAAAAAAGGTCTCTGTATTTTGAAAATAATCCTGGGCCTGCTCATAGCCCAAAACGATATCTCTTAAGTCGCCATTTTTATCAGGCACCAAAAAGCGCCTAATACTAGCTCCAAGATTGATTATCTCCACTTGCAGACCAGAATCATTACTAAGACTATAGGTTTCTAGCCTGCCCTTTGAACAGAGCTGACTTGTCCTTACAAGCGCCATAGAATCTCTCCTTATTCTTTTTTATTATTAGTTATAAAAAGCAAAGCTGATAAGCCTTACCCTATCACACAGTATTGTAAAACCTTTTCATTATTTTGTCTATGCTTAAGCTATTTGGTGAGCTTAAACCAAGGCTGTGCTACTTTTTAGTGACAAAAACTTAGCAGATTGTCACCTTTTCTTCTTGAGGTCACATTGAGGTCACAATTGAGCTGTATACTGGTCAAGAATAAAAAAGGAGTGAAACAGATGAAAATTGCATGGAGTGAAATAAGGTTCCAACCAAAAAAATTTTTCTTGGTTGAATTATTGATTATCTTGATGATGGTTATGGTCATTTTTTTAACAGGCCTAACCAATGGTTTGGGTCGGGCAGTGAGTGCTCAGATTGAAAACTATGGCAAGGTCACTTATCTCTTATCAGATGATGCAGAAGGAGTGATTAGCTTTTCCAACCTTACAGATCAATCCTTAAAAGAGGTAAAGTCCTTAGACTTAAAAAACAAGGCAGGCCTCAGCATTCAAAGATCAGCTATCAAGGAAAATGCTGACGCAGAAAGCAAAGATATTACCTACTTTGCCATTGAAGACAGTTCACTATTAAAGCCAAAATTAGTAGAAGGAACTGACTTGTCTGGCAACAAGGCTGAGATTATTCTTGACGCTTCCTTTAAAGATAAGGGCATTAAAAAAGGAGATAGCATTAGGGATAATGGGTCAGAAAAAGTATTAAAAGTAGTAGGCTTTGCCCCAGATGCTAAATATGGTCACAGTTCTGTAGGCTTTATTAGCCCTAAGACCTTTGAAGCCATCCGTCAAGTCAATATGCCTAGCTACAAATGGCGTCCCCAAGCCTATGTAACAGAAGATGATAAGCTGGCAAAAAGTCACCTGAAAGATTCACTAAAAGCCTATAATCAAAAGCAAATCATTGAGAAAATTCCGGGCTATCAGGCAGAACACATGACCTTATCAATGATAACTTGGGTCTTATTGATTGTTTCTTCAGCTATTTTGGGAGTTTTCTTCTATATCTTAACCCTTCAAAAATTAAGACAATTTGGGCTCTTAAAGGCTATTGGTATGTCCATGACAAAGATAGCAGCTATTCAGTTGTCACAAATTTCTATTTTGGCTATTTTAGGTGCAGTGCTTGCACTGGCAATAACTACTCTTTTAACTAGTATTCTACCAGCCAGCATGCCCTTCTTTTTAAGTCTGGATAAGATTATCTTGGTTCTTATCAGCTTTTTAGTCATTGCAGTAGTGTGTGGCGCTTTGTCACTAGTGAAAGTTCGCAAGGTTGATCCGATAGAAGTAATTGGTGGAAATGGAGAGTAAGATGGCAATTTTAGAATTACAAGGTATTACAAAAAAATTTCAAGATGGTCAAGACTATCAAGAGGTACTAAATAATCTAAACCTAAGTCTTGAGCAAAATGAATTCGTGGCAATCTTAGGACCATCTGGCTCAGGTAAGTCTACTCTTTTATCTATTGCCGGTTTACTCCTTTCAGCTGATAGTGGACAGCTTAAGATTGCTAATCAGGACTTGTCGCACTTGAAGCAACAGGAGTGGACCAAGAAACGTCGGGAATTATTAGGCTTTATTTTTCAAGACCATCAACTCTTACCCTTTATGACAATCAAAGAGCAATTACAAATGGTTGCTAAGATGAAAGGTATGTCTAAGGCAGTAATGGATAAGGAAATTGACAGGCTCTTGTCAGAGTTAGGCATTAGTAATTGTCAGGATAAGCATCCTAATCATATGTCAGGAGGGCAAAAACAAAGGGCAGCTATTGCGCGTGCATTTATCGGGGACCCTCAGTTGATTCTCGCTGATGAGCCGACAGCTAGCTTGGACCCTGCAAAAGGTAAAGTTATTGCGCAGCTTATTCAAAAAGAAGTCAAGAGTAAAGAAAAGGCCGCCCTCATGGTGACGCATGACCGCAATATTTTAGAATTTGTTGATACTGTTTATGAATTAAAGGATGGGGCCTTGCTTAAACTTTGAGTCTAGTGTCTTTAGCTGTGATATAATAGGGCAAAAGGAGTTATTATGTTTAAAGTAATGGTCGCAGAAGATGATAAGTCTTTGAATAAAATCATATCCACCAAGTTAAAGCAGGCTCATTATCAGGTTTTTTCTGTTTTTGATGGTCAAGAAGCCTTAGATTTAATGGCTGAGCAGCATATTGACTTGTTGATTACCGATATTATGATGCCTGGTAAGGATGGTTATGAAACCTTGTCTGATCTACGAGCAGCGGGTTATCAATTGCCTGTTTTAATGATCACGGCAAGGTCACAAATGGAGTCACTGGAGCAGGCTTTTAAGCTAGGTGTTGATGATTATTTGGTTAAGCCTCTGCGTCTATCAGAACTTCTTCTGCGGGTTCAGGCTCTTTTAAGGAGGGCTCAGCTTGAAGCAGACCACATCTTGTTTTTAAAGACAAGCAAGCTTGATTACCAAGCCTTGACCTTGACCAATTTGGAGACCCAAGAGGTCACCCAGGTACCCCCAAAAGAATTTTACGTCCTCTATAAGCTCTTAAACCATCCGGAAAAAATTTATACCCGTCTTGATTTATTAGATGAGATTTGGGGGATGGAAGATGAGCGTGATGAGCGACTGGTGGATGCCTGCATTAAAAGAATTAGGCATAAGTTTAAGGATAATAAAGACTTTGACATCGTTACTGTTAGGGGCCTAGGTTATAAAGGAAGAATAGAAAATGAAGAAGACTAGACAGCTACACTATTCCCTTCGTTCTTATTTTGTGGTCTTGTTTATTGGCATTTTAGCTGTGACGTGTTTGCTAGGGCTTTTACTCCTTGCTTTCTTAAAAGAACTAGTAGGGATAAAGGCTGGCCTTGTTTTTTGGATTGCTCTTTATACTTTTTTTATTATGTGTATGGGGGGCCTGATGATGTGGCAGGGATCTATTCACCTAACCAAGCCTATCAGTGACCTAAATGAGGCTGTTAAGCGGGTCTCTTCAGGAGATTTTTCAGTTAAAATAAGTAGAAAAGCCTATCCCAAAGATCAGGGTCTCTATCATAATGAAATTGATGAATTGTCACAAAATTTCAATCAAATGGCAGAAGATCTGCAAACTATTGCTCAACTACGCCAAGACTTTATTTCCAATGTTTCCCATGAATTAAAAACACCAGTTGCTTCTCTGGCAGGAATTAGTGAACTCTTATTAGAAGACCAATTAAGCAATGAAGAAGAAGCTGACTTGCTGGACATTATGCAGGCTGAAACTATGCGCCTAAGCAGGCTCTGTGATGATATTTTGAACTTATCTCGTCTGGATAAGCAAGAAAACATCAGTCCAAGTCCTGTTAGGATTGATGAGCAGCTGCGACAAGCAGTTATTTTACTGACTGAGAAATGGAAGGATAAGGCTATTAGCTTAGACTATAATAGTCAAAGTCTGACCCTATTAACTGAGGCTGACTTGACCATGCGGGTCTGGCTGAATATCTTAGATAATGCCATCAAGTATTCCCCTCAACAAGTCAGCTTGAAAATAAGCTTGGAAGACAGAAAAGATGGAGCCCTAGTCACTATTAAAGATAAGGGATATGGTATCTCAGAACAAGCTCAAAGAAGAATCTTTGAACAATTCTATCAAAGTGATCACTCCCATTTACAAGAAGGCAATGGCCTAGGACTTGCTATTGTTAAAAAGATAGTAGACTTACTTGGTGGTCAAATAAAAGTTGACAGCCAACTTAATCAAGGTACTAGCTTTGCCATCTATCTTCCCAACCTAAAAACATAAAAACTAGGGGCTGGAGTGATATTGTCAGATAATTTCATAAAAAAGACCTCGACAATTAGTTGTTCTCTACCTAATTGTTGAGGTCTAGCTCTAAATAAAAGATTTCTTCAGTCTAAGCAGTATAAAAAGCTGCTTATTTTTTATTGGTGATGGCACTTTTATCGGGGTCGTTATGGGCAAGTCGGCTGGCTGCTGCCGCTGCTATGGCACAGATGATATCATCTAAAAAGGTGTGGCAGGCTTTGCCATCTTTTAGGTTTAATTGTGCAATAATGCCTGGCTTTACCTTATCTAGATAGCCATAATTGGTGAAACCAATAGAGCCATACAGATTGACAATTGAAAGGGCTAGGATTTCATCAATACCATATAAGCCTTGGTCTGTCTTTAAGATGTCGAGGAGAGGTTGTGATAGTTGATTTTTTTCAGCTAATTTGTCTAATTCAACACCTGTGATGATGGCATTTTGGACTTCACGTTTTTTTAAGACAGCTAAGATATTATCCTGACATTCTTCAATGGTTAAATGAGGAATATATTTATTTTGTAAAAACATGACCAAATCAGCCATGTCAGCTAAGCCAATACCACGCTCTTTTAAAAGCTGATAGGCCACCTCTTGTAATGGTAAGTTACTCTTCATAAAGAACCTCCTTTTAGACTTATTATACCATACTGATTAGAAAGCTATAAAAAGAAGGACAGGCCTAAGGGACCTGTCTCATCTATATTTGCAAGACTTACAAAAGATCTAAGATGATACTTTGTAGTTGTTTAATGTCTTGTTTACTTGGGAAATTATTAATAACAAGGCTAACCTGGTTAGCATTTAGGGCATTTTCTGGGATAGAACAGTTAGAAATAACAATATTAAAATTTCCAGCCAAATCGCTTCTGTTTTTGACATCTCTAATTTTGATCTGGTTAGAATTAAAGAAGAGTTTCAAGTAATCAGCTAACATCTTGCTGTGGAAATAGCCGAGGGTGCTGATAACTCCAATTGAAATGCTTATTTTCAAGGAAGCTTGAAAGAGCAAATCCTCCCAAACCGAAAGGATAATAAACATAAGATGATCAAGGAGTAGTTCATCTTGGGCTTTATCAATGTAGTATAAATAACTTTCTAAAAAAGAAATAATACTCTTAGTATCAAGGGGTAGGTAACTTTCTTGTTTTGTGATAAAACGAAACTTTTTTGACTCTAAAAGATTGCTGTTGTGGGTAACATTAAAAGGAAAAAGAAAGGTTCCGTTGTGAATTTTACTAATTAAGAGTTGTTGATTGTAGAGGTGGATGCTTAGCTTGTCAGCCAAGTGAGGGATTTCTTTTTGTAGAAAAATATAAGAATTGGTAAAGACAAAATTGTTATTAATGAATCGGTTACACTAAACTAGACAGAATTTATAAAGTGTTCTACACTAAAGAAAACAGGAGAACAGATATGTCTAGAAAAATACGTCGCCACTTCACCGATGATTTTAAGCAACAAATTGTTGACCTCCACAATGCTGGAATGAAACGAAGTGAGCTTATCAAAGAATATGAGTTAACGCCCTCAACCTTCGATAAGTGGGTTAGACAAGCCAAACTAACGGGTTCCTTCAAGTCTGTTGATAATATGACAGATGAACAACGGGAACTGATTCAACTCAGAAAACGCAATAAAGAACTCGAAATGCAATTAGACATCCTAAAGCAAGCGGCAGTGATTATGGCACGAAAAGACAAGTAATCACTGCAAACAAGGATAAATATAGCATTTCAGCCATGTGTCGTTGGTTGAACATTCCTCGTTCTAGCTATTATTACAAAGCTGTAGAGCCAGTATCTGAAGCGAAACTTGAAGAAAATATCAAAGCTATTTTTCTCGAAAGTAAGGCCAGATACGGATCCAGAAAAATCAAAATATGCTTGAATAACGAAGGTATTACACTTTCACGTCGTCGGATTCGACGCATTATGAAGCGACTCAATTTGGTTTCTGTTTATCAGAAAGCCACCTTCAAACCACATTCCAGAGGCA
>NZ_KB904197.1:76439-133956 GCF_000380005.1 Streptococcus didelphis DSM 15616 | reverse complement strand
AGTAGTCTGAAATAGTGATATTAGGGTCTTTAATACCTAGAATGTTTGTGATAAAATTGAATTGTTCCATATGATACCTTTCTAATGTGAATTTCGTCGCTTTTCATTATAAGTCATATGGGATTTTTTGTGTGAAGGATTTGTGTAGAAAAAGCCCTATAATCTCTTTAGTGGATTTACCCACTACAGAAATTATAGAGCCTTTATTGTGCACTTATAGTAACTAGAAAGATAATGACTATTCAGATAGCCTTAGATGCGTTTCTAAGCTTAATACAATAAAATGAGTAAAATTTTGTTTTCTGATGGCTTTTATTATTAAAAAAGTTTTTAATATATAACTTGTAAAAATTAATCATATATATTATTCTTAATAAAGGATGAGTTTTTTATTGGTAGCTTTACAACTGTACAACTTTGCTCTGGCGAAAGGTTTAGAATAGGAGATTACTATGCACGTTTTTTACAAAGGAAAACCAGCTGAAGTTTGGCAAATTGGGAATTCCAATAATCGCCTGATTGGGTTAATGAAGCATTTGAAAAAATTCTCTTTACTGGTTAGATGATCATTTACGCATCTTGCTACCTGCTTTGAAACCATCACTGAAAAAGGACTAGAACTCGGTGCAGTCGGTAGTATCGGTGGTGGTTTTGCAGGTTATGGTATGTACGTTTTGGGTTATCATGGTGATTATATAGACCGTACTAACCAGAGAGTTATTTCATCTAAAACTTTCCAAAAAGAATACCATTCTAGCTAGTTCTTAGTCTAGAAAATTTTTCTTGCTAATAAGATTTGCGACAAGGCATATTTTCAAACCACTAACTTACTCTATCCTGCTATATTAAAAGAAGATATGAAAAACCTACTAGATTGCAAACGGTCCAGTAGCCTTTTTTGTAGTAAAAATATCTCTTTAATTCAATTCACTTCATGTCCAAGTAAGATCGTCTCAATTCCAGCATTATCGACCACATAAACTGTATGAGGAAGAAAGGGATCATATAAATAAGGAGAGTCAACAGCTAGTCCGATTCCTGTTTTTTTATCAAAGAAATCAATAACTAACTTTCTTTGCTTGTTTTTCTTTAAATGAAAGATGAGAATACTATCTAAGGAAAAGACACCCTTAAGATTTTGATCTATTATTCGCCAAAAACTGTCTATAATTTCTGGAGCTATTGTGGTAGCCACTCCAAAACTAGCATATCTTTCTTTTGTATTTTGAAATGCCATAATGACTCCTTTTCTGTATAAGTAAAACACTCCAATTGGAGTGCCAGATGACTATTAACGATTCTTAAGTTCAAGATAACGTTTGTACCAAATATTAATATATGCTTTTGAAAAAGGACCCTTTTGATTATTAATCCAATCAACTAATATTTTTACATTTTCTTTTAAAATGAAGTCAATTTCTGATGGGTATTGCATTTTAATTTTGTGAATTTCATATTCATCAACATCAAGCAACTTTTTTTCCCCATCCGCAAATACTTTAACATCCAAGTCATAATCAATGTATTTTAGGGCCTCGCCATCCATTGTATAGGGNCTCGCAAGGTTACAATAATAAGAGACACCATTATCTCTAATCATAGCAATAATATTAAACCAATATTTCTTATGAAAATAAACAATGGCAGGTTCTCTTGTTACCCAACGCCTTCCATCGTTTTCAGTTACCAGGGTATGGTCATTGACTCCAATAAGAGCATTTTCAGTTATTTTTAGTACCATAGTATCACGCCAAGTTCGGTGTAAACTACCATCATGCTTATAACTTTGAATTGTAATAAAGTCACCTTCTTTAGGTAATTTCATGCCCTTCCAACTTTCTACAATTAAACTTATCAGATAGATTTTACCATATTTGGTAAATAAAATCACTCAATAAGAGCGACTTTATAGATAGTCTTGAAGAATCTTGTTAATAGCATCGCTTTCAAATCCCTTACGATAAAGAGCTTGAAAAAGTCTTTGCTTAAGGTCATAATTATCATGTTTTTTACTTAATTTTCGAAACTGTTTTTCAGCCTCCTTTTCAAGTAGAGCAGTATTATCATCTTCATCATCTTCAAATTCCAAGTCAGCGACAATACTTTTAGCTAGCTCATAATAAAATCCCTTATTTATAAGACTTTGTATTAACTTATCCTTCAGGGCTCTGTGGGGTAATTTATTTTGATATTTTTTCAGGACCTTATTAGCAACTTTTTCAGCTAATTGGTCGTAATTTTTCTGGGCTAGAGCGCTATCTATCAGACTGGTGGACAAACCTTTTTGGATAAGCTTTTGCTTAATAACAAGAGGACCTTTATCACCATTTAAATCATTTTGATTCAGATAAGCATCAAGGTATTTGTGATCATCAATCCATTTTTCATGCGTTAAATTACTAATAATCTTATCTATAATAGCCCCATCAATGTCATTTTTTAATAAATAATCCCTCACTTCTTTATCAGTTCTAGTTTGAAAGGAGATGAAATAAAGGGCTAAATTTTTACCATGTGAAAACTGAGTAAAGGCTTTGATTTCCTTTAAAGTTTCAGCAGAAATGTCCATCTCTTTACTTAACATAAAGCGAACAATGGTATCTTCCGTAACATAGAGTTTTTCTTCATTATCAAATTCTATAAGATAGAGTCTTTTTTTCTTTTCGATTTTACTTATTTTCATAGTCAATATTATATCAAATTAATGGTAAAATAGAGATTGAGAACCTTTTTAAAAGAGAAATTGACATAAAATATTGGGGAATTGTGAAAGTGATGGTTTATTTAAAAGAAAAACAAAGGATACCTTTAAAAATAAAGAGAATGGGGATTAATGGCGAAGGTATCGGGTTTTATAAGAAAACATTAGTTTTTGTGCGCGGTGCTCTAAAAGGAGAAGAAGTCCTTTGCCAGATTACCTCTGTCAGAAAAAACTTTGTCCAAGCAGAGCTGATTGCAATTAATAAAAAATCAAAACACCGTGTTCAACCCCAGTGTCCTATCTACGAGGAGTGTGGAGGTTGTCAAATTATGCACCTAGCTTACCCTAAGCAACTGGAATTTAAAGATGATTTGATTAAACAAGCCCTCAAAAAATTCAAGCCTCTTGACTATGAGCATTATCAGTTAAGGTCAACATTAGGTATGGAAGAACCATGGCATTATAGGGCAAAACTACAATTTCAAACCCGCTCATTTGGTGGTTCTGTTAAAGCAGGCTTATTTGCGGAAAGGAGTCATCAGTTAGTTAGTGTTAGTAATTGTTTAGTACAGGACAAGGATACCCAAGCGATTATTAATAAGGTGACCTATTTATTAGATAAATATAAATTACCTATTTATAATGAACGTCAGATAGCAGGGATTCGTACAGTAATGGTTCGTAAAGCGCATGCTAGTGGGCAAGTACAGCTTATTTTTGTTAGTAGTAAAGAAGTAACTTTGACTGCTTTGATTGGAGAATTGCGAGTAAGCTTTCCACAAATCAAAACAATTGCCCTCAATATCAATCCTTCAAAGTCTAGTGAGATTTATGGGAAAGATACTGAAATTCTTTGGGGACAAGGTAGTATTCAAGAAGACGTTTTGGATTATAGCTTTACCTTGTCACCGCGGGCTTTTTATCAGTTGAATCCCAAGCAAACAGAAACCTTGTATGCTCAAGTGGTTCAGGCCTTAGAAGTTGGAGCAAATGATCATATTATTGATGCTTATTGTGGAGTTGGCTCCATTGGTTTTGCCTTTGCAGACAAAGTCAAATCGGTACGAGGCATGGATATTATACCAGAAGCAATTGCGGATGCTAAGCAAAATGCGTCTGCTATGGGATTTGATAACTGTTACTATGAAACAGGTAAGGCAGAAGATATTATTCCTAAATGGTATGCGCAAGGCTACCGTGCTGATGCCATCATTGTTGATCCTCCAAGGACTGGTTTAGATGACAAGTTATTAAAAACTATCTTAGACTATCAACCACCAAAGATGGTTTATGTTTCCTGTAATACGTCAAGCCTTGCTAGAGATTTAGTTAGCTTAGCCAAGGTCTATCAGCTTGAATATATCCAATCTGTTGATATGTTTCCCCATACTGCAAGGACCGAAGCTGTGGTGAAACTACAAAAGAAGGAATCTGTGAAAGCTTAGTCCTTATTCACAGTTACCAATAGTTAGCAAGATAAAGCTTAGCTTTTTAGGCCGTCCTCTCAGTTTTCTTATAGCTCAAGAGAAATATATATAATGAAGAGATAGCTTGGGTATAACCTTGGCTATTTTTTTGTTCTAAAAAGGTATCTGACAGTACAATCAGATACCTCTTTTTGACATAAAGAAAGCTTAGCTTTAGAAGGTTAGTCTCCAGGATATAACTCCACTTGCTTAGCTAAAAAATCATGAAATTTTAGCTTATTAAGGTAAGAAATATACTCTAATAAGTGTTTGGTATTATCTTCTATAATATTATAGGAGAGATCAATAATAGGGACTGTAGAGATAACTTCTTTTTTGACAAAAGGAACCAGATGATGGTTGGTGACAATTAAGTCAGGATTGAGTCTCCTTATATCATAAAAATCATCTGTTAGGATGTAAAAAGGATAAAATTCAATATATTTTTTAGAAAAATGATTATCCATAAATTGAGTAAATAATTTAGCAGTAATAAAATCAGTAGATAATAGGACCAGCTTAAGAGGAGGTTGATTGCTTTTTAAGAAAAATTCCAGGTGATTACAAAATAAGTTAAGATGGTGGTAGTTAACAAGAACATCTTGTCCAAGATTTGTTTTCCACTTGATAACTATTTTTTGGATAGACTCCTTTAATAAGGAGTCTCCATTAAATTGATCAGAGAGAAAATAATTCTTTTCCGGAATGAAGGCTTGTAAATCAAAGATAAAATTTTTAGCAAAAGATATGATGATTTTAGCTAGTTCTTTATCTCTACTATCGGGGATTGCAAAGAGGGTCTTTATGGGATTAAAGAGTCCTTGAAAGTGTGTGTTTGTTTCAAAAATAGTTGAGTAGGAATCAATTTCTTCTAGGGACCATTCCTTGCTGGCAAAAGAATTATTGGCAAGAATATAGATTAAAAAAAGATAATCTAATTCAGAGGAGTCGAATTCTGGAAGGGAGAATTGAGGAATAGTATCTTTTATCCTAAGTGATAATTTCCGGTAAATAAAAAGTTCTTGCTTAAGCTTATTAAAAAGATCTGATTGAGGAAGCGTAACACCATAATGATGTCTCTTCCAAGTTAGAGTTAGGAGGGCATCATAAAAGGAAAAAGATTTTTTTAATAAAGAAGTTAATTTAAGATTGGAAGCACTGTTTTCTATAAAATAGTTGACAATAGCAGAGTCCTTTTCGTCAAATTGGTAAACTTCAAGGCCATATTCTGACTGAAGAAGAGCAATTAAAAATCGGATACGATATTCTTCACCAACAATAACGTTTTTATGTAATCCTAGCCTTACTTCTTTTAGGTAAGGAATGATAGCTTCTCTCATTCGATAGGCAGAAGCATTAGAAAGGAATTCTTTTTGGGCAAAGTAAGTTAGTGGCTTTTGACTTTTTTCATTTAAAATTAAAAAGCGTAATAAGCTTAGTACCTTTGATTCTGAATATAATTCCACCAAATAATCTTCTTTAAAGGATTCAACATAACTACAACTTATGGTTTGGTTTTGAATATAAATATTCAATCTATTAGGAAAGGAATCATTTAGTTCCTGACAATATTGCCTAATACGACTATAAGACAATTTACTCTTAAAGATGGTGTCAGAAACAGATACTGTTTTTTTATCTAAAAAAAAGGAAATTAACAATTTTTTATCGCTTATTGACTGTTCTAAGTATTTTTCTAACAATTTTTCCCACTCTCCTTACCATCTTAATCCCTTTAAAATGATAAATACAGATATTATAACTTATTCCACATTATAAATCAAACTTCCTCTGTTATCAGAAAGAAAGCGATTTTTCTCATTTCAACTTTAAATCAACCCTTATTTTGAGAAAATATCTGACTGTATATTATAGATTTATGGTCACTTAATTGTTACTATGTAGTACGTTGATGAAATATAAAATTGTTTAAAAAATTAAAAATCTTCCTAAGTTATAGGTTATAGATAGGAGAATTTAGGAATAAAAACAATTGAAAGTAAAGAAATTGGAGATAGAAATGAAAAAAGATACTGAAACGAAGAAAAGAAAATACGCTTTAAGGAAATCAAAGTTTGGTTTAGTACCAGTGGTGCTAGCTATATACATGATTTTAGGGACCTATTCTACTGTCTCAGCAGACCAAGTGGAAGCTTCTAGTGACTTGATGACTAGCAGTCAGATAGCAGAAGACCCGGCAGCAAACCTCTTAACAGCTATTAATCGAAAAGATGAAGTAACAGAAATGGCTAAAACCTATCAAGAACAAGGCTTTGAAGTTAGTCTTGAAGAAAGTACACTGGATTACTCAGGTGCCCATCAGGCTCCAGAACTTGTTGCTGAAATTAATAAAACTTATGATGAGCAGAAAGCTCAATTAGAAAAAGAAGTAGCTGCCTATCAAGCTCAAGAAAATGAATATAATACAAAATTAGCTAAGTATCAAGAAGAACAAGCACAGTATGAAAAGGACCTAGCAAATAAAGTTAAAATTGAAACTGAAAATGCTACACAAAAAAAGCTTTATGAGGAAGCTTCTAAGAAATATGAAGAAGATATAAAAAGTTTAGGCAATGACTATCAGTTTACAGCTGAAGATAAAAAAAGTCCTGAGAATAAAAATACTGATGACCTCAAGCTTTATGGAGAATTGGACCAAACTAAAACAAATAGTGTTGCCTTTTATCAACAGTTAAAGGTTAAGGCTGATTTAAAAAAGCTAGAAGCTCATTCTTTAAAGGGATCTTTGACTTGGAATAAGGAGACTGTATTTGAAAAAATAGGAGATTCTTATCAAATTTCAAGTGGCGATGCTTTAAAGAGTGAAACAAATAGAATTCATCATGCTACTAAATTAACAGGCTATAAGGAAAATGATGCTTTTATCCTAAGAAATGTTGGTGAAATTGAAACAGGTGACAAACTGGATTTAAAGGTAACCATTACCAAAATTGGTGACGGTTATGGTAGTAAAGATGAAACTGAAAAATTCAAGGTTGAACAAGCTCTCTATGTAGGAAAAGAATATGAGAAAAAGGCTGAGGATGCTGGTGCTATCGAATTTATCTATCGGAACCACCGAGACATGTCCTTTAAGTTTGAATTTTTAGTAGCTAATAAAGAAACAAAAATTTTATTAACTCAAGCTATTGGTGATATTGACCTTGGTCAGAAGATTTCCTTTGACTTTGGTAAGGATGGCAAAAAACTTTTTTCAATTCCAGAAAAATCAAAGATTACAAACGTTGATGATAAGTATAGCTCTGAAGACTCCTTCAATGTAGAAAATTTCAATATGACACCTCTAGGTACCATGTTAGCTATTGGGGTTGGTAAAGAAATGAACTATACCCATATTACAGAGGATAGTTATTATAATATGTCAAATACAGCTACAGGGAAAAAGCTTTCTGAAACTGAATTTGATAAACAAAAGTCTGACCTTATAAATAATGATAAACGCGTAGCTGGCATTCTCTTCTCACTTTTTGGGGACTCAGTAAAATTAAATGAAGTAGTAAAGCCTAAGGAACCTGTTGAGAAAATAGTAACAGAACCAAAAATTCCCATTAAACCTGAAGTCTTTTCAATTGCCAAGCCTAAACTTAAGCTTAAGCAATTTGTGATCAATTTTAAACCCTTAGTTGATATTCCTCTAATAATTCAAGCAATTCCACCTAAGGCAGAAGAATTGCTAGAGCCAATGCTTCCTTTACAACCGGCAATACCAAGTGTTACACCTCCTCCTGTCATGCAAGAAGAAATGGAAATTATTGTAGGAAGTGGTCCTGTTTTTGATATTTTTGAAGATAGTAGTACCGATTTAGTAGCTGGATCCCACAATCAGACTATTTCTACTCAAGAAAATAGGGACCCTATCTTTGAAGAAAGCTATGATACTTCCCAAGTTGAAATAAGTGAACAAAGTTTTCTGATAGAATTAACTGAAAATAGCCAATTAGAATTATCAGGTTTCTCTGGTGATGATATAGAGATTGAGGACAGTCTTGTAGATCCTATTATTCTAAGTGGTTCTAGTGACTTAATAGAAATTACAGAAGATAGTTCCTTGGAAGAGTCAGGTTCCTCTGGTGATGACATAGAAATTGAAGACAGCCTTGTAGCTCCTATTGTTACAATTGGTTCTAGCGATTTAATAGAAATTACAGAAGATAGTTCCTTAGAAATGTCAGGATCATCTGGTGATGATGTAGAAGTTGAAGACACACTTGTTAAGAAATCTTACCATTTTGACAATAAGTGGCCATTTGAAGAAGAAAAAGAAGAAGTTAAAGAAGTTCAGGTAGCTAAAGCAGAGAAAAAACAGACTAATAGCACACCCTTTATTTTCAAATCATCAAAAAATACTCTTCCTAAAACAGGCGATAGCAGACAAAATATCTTCCTTGCGACATTCTTTTTAAGTCTTGCTTTATTTGGATTATTAGGAAAGCTTGTAAACATTAAAAAGTAATTTCTTTATTTAATCTTAAAATTGCTTGCTCATATTTTAGAATCTACCACTTCCCAATTTCTTGATTGAGAAGTGGTATTTTTTCTCATAAAGCTATCAAAAAACTTAGTAAATGAGATATAATATAATAGTTGAAAATTTGGATAGCTTTAAAAGAGTTTGTAAGGAGTTGCTGGTTAAGCTGATTTGGCTTAATCCTATGCCTTTACTAAACAGCCTTAACTTAAATAATTAAGAGTTTAACACCTTACTTTGGAAAAGGAGATATATGTTTAAGAATAATAAATATAATATTACAGCAGTTTTGCTTTGGATGACTTATTTTTGTCATGGTATGCAGGCTATTATTATTTCTCAGAATGCCAGTTTTTTTGCAGGTAAATGGGGAGTTGAAGCTGCTACTGTTTTTGCAGTCATTGCTTGGACGGGATTAGGGAAAATTCTATTTTTAAGCTTTGCAGGCTTGCTTTCAGACAAATTTGGTCGTAAACCTATCGTTTTGCTAGGTTTACTGGGCTATGTGCTTATGTTTGGGACTTTCTTAATAGCTAGAGATATTTGGACAGCTAATATACTAGCTTTCATTGGTGGTGCTATGACTTCTTTGTATGATGGTTCCATTAATCCAGCCTTATTTGAAATATACCCCAAAGATAAGGCAACAGCATCACTTCTTAGTAAGACCTTTATTTCAATTTCCTCAATGCTCTATCCTCTCTTAGTAGCTTTTCTTGTTAGTCACAATATGCCTAGTGAGATTGGAATTATGGTTCCTTTTGTCTTGACTTCTTTAGTACTAATAGGGGTCCTAGTGTCACCTTTTCCTGATAATGATATCCGTAAGAATAAGAAGATTTCTGCAAGAGAAGCTATTCAAGTTTTGGAAGTCAATCAGAGTATTCAGCAGAAGGAAGCTAATAGCGAGAAACTTGGCTACCAGGATAAGGCAAAATTCGCTATTGATGGTCTAGCTTTTTCTGCCTTTGCTTTTACTATTTATTCCACTTTCTACTTGTTCCAACAAGCTTCTAAACTTTATGCGCAACAGGTTATCCATATGTCTGAGACAGCTGCCGCTTCTGTAACAGCATATTATCAACTAGGTGGGCTCTTAGCGACACTTGTTTTTTCAGTTTTAATGGCGCGTGGTATTCGTGATATTGTCCTCTTGGTGTTTAGTCCTATCTTTGCAGCTTTAGCAGCTCTATTGGTTTATTTTATGCCAGGGGCTATTACATTAACCTTTGCAGGTATTATTATTGGTTTCTTTGCAGGAGGGGGATTATTACAGATCGGCAATGCTGTTTTAAATCAATTTTTTGATAAAAACAAGGGGCGCAACACAAGCATTTATTACTTTGTGATGGCAATAGGTTCTTATCTTGTCCCATTACTTGCTTCGAAATTAATAGCTCTTAATAGGGTTGATTTAATTATGCTTTTTGTATCACTCTGTGGCTTTGCTTCTGCTGGCTTGATGATTTTTATGGGCAAACGCTATAGTCATATCTTTGGTGTTTCAATTTTTTCTAGTTCAAAAAGAAGGTAACTTCTTTCAAAATGCAGTAGCATGTTAATCTTATTTAGACTAATTTAAAACTTAAAGAAAACTTAAAAACAAATCTGTTTGCAGCTTTAGAGTGGTAAATAATGCCTTGTTTTGCTATGCTTAGTCACATAGAAAATATAAATGATAGGAAGACAATGTTTACACACTTTATTAATATGATTTTAAACCAGTATGGTTTTTATGCTTTTCTCTTGATATTTACTATTATCTTTATTGAGACGGGTTTGGTATTTTTCCCCTTTCTACCAGGAGATTCACTTTTGTTTATGACCGGTGCTTTTATTGCTAAGGGACATTCCAATCCATTAGGTTTTATTTTGTTTTTAGCACTGGCTGCGATTTTGGGAGACTATATCAACTATTCTTTAGGAAGAAGGTACGGGTTAAGCTTACGACATATTCCTGTTCTCGGAAAGTTTATTAAAGATAGTCATATTGCAGAAACTGAGAATTTTTTTAGGCGCTATGGAAATTTAGCAATCACCTTTGGTCGCTTTGTCCCCATTGTTCGAACCTTTATCCCTTTTATTGCAGGGATTGGGAAAATGGAGCGTAAGCAATTTTTGATCTTTAATTGCTTAGGTGGTTTGTCTTGGGTTCTTATAGGAATTTTAGCTGGTTTCTTTTTTGGAAGTATTGCTTTTGTCCAGACCCATTTTGAAATGATTATGTTGGCAATTATTTTTATCTCAGTCTTGCCTATTTTGGTAATGCTTCTTAGAAAAGCTGAAAAAGAGAATGTTTAGCACTTAGTGTGACATTCTTTTTTTATAGTAATCGGAGTCCTTTTTATAAGGGACTTTTTAAATTTTCTAGACAAGGAGCATTAAATTAAATTATCAGATTTATATAAAAAACAACTCTTTCTTTATTATTAAAAAGGTCAGTAAATTATATAATTCTTAAGTTCAAATAATTTGATTAATTAAAGTTTTTGACATTAAAAATAAAAAAGCGAGTGTTTAAAAGTATATAAAGTGTTTTTTTGTGTTACAATTGTGGTGTAAAATTCTGACAAAAAGAATATTGAGAAAATTAAAAATGGATAAAAAGAAATTTAAAAAGTTGAAAACAGAAGAATTATTAGAAATTATGCTCCAGCAGCAAAAGACCATAGAAGAGCAAGCGAGAAAAATTGAGGAACTGGAGCACTCTTTAGCAGAAAAAAACTTAAAAATAGATAAATCAGGTTCAATTGCAGAAGCAGCCTTGGCCTTGAATGATATTTTTGAAAAAGCTCAAGCTGCGGCCGACCAATATCTTTTGAATATTAAAAGTAATCAAGAAGCACAGGAGGATAAAAAAGATGTCTAAGTTATCTTTTTCAAGTGATGAGCTAGCAGATGAATTGCAACGCATCAAGTACCGACGACGCTTTTGGATTGCACTGCGTAACACCTTGTATGTGCTCTTTGCAGTGGCGGGTTTGGCAATCTTGATTGCCGTTATTTGGTTACCTGTTTTACGCATTTATGGTAGTTCTATGAATAAAACCTTAACTGAGGACGATATTGTCCTTACACAAAAAGGGGCTTCTGTAAAGAAAGGAGATATACTAGCTTTCTATTATAATAATAAGGTTTTGGTCAAGCGTGTTATTGCTAAGTCAGGGGATTGGGTCACTGTTGATTCACAAGGAGATGTCTATGTTAATCAGAAAAAATTAAAGGAACCATATTTGCAGCATAAAGCACTTGGTGAAAGTAACATAAAATATCCTTACCAAGTACCAGACCAACAAATTTTTGTTATGGGAGATAATAGGAAAACCTCAATTGATTCTCGAAATACTGCAGTCGGCACTGTTTCGCAAGAACAAATTATCGGGAGAATATTCTTTAAAGTCTGGCCCTTACAAAAGTTAGGTCCAATTAGTCAATAAAGAAAAAGGGGAGGGAGAGATTTGAAAAAATCAAGCAAAGTTAACCTAAAAAAGGTTCTAGATTTTATATTTACTAAGAAAGCTAGAACGATAAAGTGGGCCTTAGTCCTGTTGACAGCATTTTTAGCTACTTATTTACTCATTTTACCAGCTATTACTATTGAAGACAGTCATGCTTCAGATGCTGGGATAAGTTTAGAAGAAGGTAAGCAGTCAAAAGAAACTAAAGCTCCTATAAAAACCGAGTCGTCTCAAGTAAGTAATCAAGAAGGGTCACTAGCTAATCAAGCTCCAAGCACTCAAGCAAGTGTAGACCAGCAGGCACCTCAAAAGCCGGAATTCTTGGAGGGCCCCTTAACTTATCGTGGCAAGGATTTCACCATGACTGTGACAATTAGTCCTGATGCAAAGATTTCTAAGGATGCAACTTTGGATGTAGCAGAAATCACTCAAGCAGATGTGGCTTATCAATCCTATAAAGATACAGCTATTAATAAGGTTGACAAGCAAGAGTCAGATATAAAAAGGATTCATCTTTATGATATTCGTCTCTTAGATAAGTCTGGTGAGATTGAACCAAGTGCACCTGTAAAGGTTGAAGTTTCTTATGATAAACCTTTAAAAACTGAACAAGAAAAAGTGAAGGTCGTCCATTTTAAAGATGATGGGCAAACAGAGGTTCTAGGTTCTAAAATAACAGATGAAACTAAGACAACTTCAAGTGATGTTGCCTTCAAAACAGACTCATTTTCTGTTTATGCCATTATTCAAGAAGATGGAGCACAAGTTCCCATAGCTACCTATCATTTTGAAAATACAGATGGTAGTGACTATACCTTTTTAACTTCTTCTGGACAAAAAGCTCATGAACAGCTTTTACGCGATCAAGATACGATCAAGGCCGTGGGAATTCCAATTGTTCAGGGAAATCAACATTTTAATGGTTGGTTTACATATGACAAAACAACTAATACTTACGGAGAGCAGGTCTATTTTGAAACACCAATACCTGTTACTAAGACAGAAGATATTTATGTTAGACCAAGTTTTGGTGCGATTGCCCACGTAACTTTATTTGATGATGAAGAAGGGAAAATAATCCTTCAAAAGCAACAAGTTGTCTTAAATCAAAGTGGGGTAGGAACCATTGATTTGACAGAATTTTCAGTTGTGCCTCCAAAAGCTACTGAAAAGTTTGCTGGTTGGTCAACTTCAATTAAAGGAACTCCTATAAGAGGAGATGAGGCTAAAAATTATAAGGTTACCCAAGATGTTAAACTTTATCCGATTTTTAAGGAATCTAAGAAGGTTGAATTTAACACAGGTGATTTGAAGAATGGTTCTACTTACATTGCTCCTAAATTAGTTCTAGTTGGTGATACGGCAGCAAGTATTAAACCACCAGATCCAACACGTCCCAACTATAAGTTTGCTGGTTGGTATACAGCAGCAACTGGTGGAAATGCCTATAATTTTGATAGCCCGGTTAATACAGATTTAACCTTATATGCTCATTGGACACCTGCTTCAACTAAATATACAGTTGTTTTTTGGCAACAATCTGCTACTGATAACAAAGCAGCAACAGATGACCAAAAAACTTACGAATATACTGGTCAGGAAACTAGGTATGGACTAGCTCTTAGCTCTGTAGCTTTAACAACAAGTGATAAGACGCCAAAACAAGGATTTAAATTAAATACGATAAGAACACAGATAAGTGATACCGTTAAAGATGATGGTTCAACAGTGTTAAATGTCTACTTTGATCGAAAGCTGATTACAATGCAATTTTTATCAGATTCGTCTTATATAAATTATTATGGAATACCGGCACTAAATAATTCAATTTGGTCTAACCCTACATATGTTAAAACCATTTCAGGTTTATATGGAACCTCTCTTCAGGCAAATAATTATAATTGGCCAAATGGGAACTATGCTTGGACTTATTATGCTAGTGGAGGTGGTTCAGGAGGGATGAGTTTCTTGGGTGATTTCATTCTTCCATCAACTGTTGCGACAGCTGTAACTGGCTATGAAGATGGCACTATTATAAGACTATACCCAAATGGAACAAAGACTCAAACTTATAGATTTTACAAGCAAAACTTAGATGGTTCTTATAATCTAACTCCAACAGATGTTGGTATTGGCTATAATGCTAGTCTCTTCACCTTTACAGAAAAGTATACAGGGTTTTCAGTAGCTCTTTATCGTAGACTTTATTATGATACTACAGCCTATGAACAATATACGAATGTATCAGATGGTAATAAAGTCGGGTTAAACTACAACTATTATGATAATACGGGATATTACAGAACAGGCTATCTTGGTTTAGACGTTCGCTTTGAACGTAAAAGTTATCAAATCCATTATCTAGATCCATTTGACGAATCAGAACTACCAAACTTCCCAACTGTAAGTGTTAAATATGAGGCGGCCATAGCACTTTATAAACCAAATACTCAAAGTGAGCAACCAATACCAAATAAACCAGGATATGAATGGGATGGTAAATGGTACAAAGATAAGGCTCAGACAGAAGAAGTTAGCTGGACAGGTACTATGCCAGCACATGACCTTAAAGTTTATGCAGGATGGAAAAAAATTCTATACAAGATTACAATTGACCCAGGAATGGGACAATTAAATGATTCAGAAAAAACATATTTTGAACTAGGTTATGGAGAAAAAATTCCAGAGTATTCTGATATTACTCGTAATTATGTAGAAGATCCAAGCGGAACCTATTACTACAGATACGATACAAGAAGCAGTGCTACAGCAGCTACAGATCAAAGAAATGCTCACTATACAACTGATTCAACAGAGCCCAATATTGACAAATCAAAGCGTTACAAACGTGAAGATAATACTTATCAGTTGGTGGGTTGGTACTATGTTAATGATGATGGTTCTATAAGACCCTATACCTTCTCAGGAGCAGTTACAAAAGATATTAATTTAAGAGCTGTTTGGCGTAAGGTTGGGGAATACCATATTACCTACAGTAATGATGCGGTTACGACAGATGGAAAAGAATTAAAAGCAGAGGATGGAAGTAGGGTACAAACAAGCAATGCTCCAACTGATCCAAATAGCTATGATGATCAATCAAGTTCTTCTATCCTACACCGACCAACCATTCCTAATGGTTATCGCTACAGAGGTTGGTATTATAATGGCCAACTTTACAATCCCTATGATGCCATTACTGTACTTGCCAATTTAGCAGATGCTAATAAGTCAATTACCGTTTATCCTGCTTTAATTCCGATTAGCTCCATTGCCTTAGAAGATACTCATCTTACCTTTGATGCTAATGGTGGAAAAACCCTAGATGGTAAAGACACAACTGTCTTAGACCACCTACTCCTCAACAGCACTGTTAATGCTCTATCTGCAGATAAATTTATACGTGTGGGTTATGAGCTTATTGGTTGGAACCATAGTAAGGATCTCGCTAATGAAGGTGAAGTTGAGTTTACACCAGGTCAGACTATTGGGATTGATAATCAACCTGATGTCGCAAACACTTTATATGCAGTTTGGAAACCTAAAGAATATACCGTTACAATAACAAAAAAGGTTGTTGGCCTAGATGAAGATAAAACAAAAGATTTTGTATTTAGTCCAAGTGATACACTTCAACAGGAAAATTTTGGTCTAAAAGACGGAGAAACAAAGACCTTTACGAAGGTTCCTTATGGTGCTAGTGTTAAGGTAGATGAGCAAGAGTATAAAGAATTTGACTCTAAAGAAGAAGTTAAAGAGACAAATTTGGCAGACGGTAGCCCAGACAAAACATTTGCTGCTGATAATAGGACAAATTTCACAGTTGAAGGTAATGTGGCTATCACTTTTACTAATACTCGTAAAGCTCAAAATGTAAGACTGCAAAAAGTGTCTATCGAAGATCTTTCTAAGCCTTTGATGGGAGCTAGCTTTGACATTTCACAAGCAGATGCTAATGGTGCTAAAAAGCCAACTCCACTCTATTCAAATGTAGTTGCAGGTGATAATGGTTATTTGAGACTTGACCAGTTAAATGAATTCCAATTACCCCTTGGTAAATACTTCATTACTGAAACGAAAGCTCCAGATGGCTATCAGTTAGCTCCAAATGACATGATAATGTTAGTTACAAGTTCTGGTGTTACCCTTAGCCAAGATAATAATGCCAGTCCACTTGATAGGCAGCTTACAGCTGATCAAGATGTTGTTTTTAACTTTAAAATCACTAATTCTCGAGGAACAGAACTACCAA
The DNA here is from genome assembly GCF_000380005.1 of Streptococcus didelphis DSM 15616. GTDB lineage: Bacteria > Bacillota > Bacilli > Lactobacillales > Streptococcaceae > Streptococcus > Streptococcus didelphis. Next base: position 117,590 of record NZ_KB904197.1, on the reverse strand, counting down.
GTACAGGTGGAATTGGCAAAGAAGTCTTTATCCTTATTGGACTTGCCTTGATTATTCCGTCAGCAACCATATTGTATAAGAGAAGGAAAAATGTATTGTAAACAATACGAGGGAAAAATATTATGAAAAAACAAATTTTAACAGGGATATTAAGTGCTAGCTTATTGTTTGCTCCACTAACAGCAGCTATATCAGCTGTTCATGCAGCTACTACTGGTTCAATTACTATTTTAGGAACGCAAGCCAATGCAACATATAAGGCTTACAAACTCTTTGATGCTACAGTAGCAGATGCCTCATCAAATAATGGCGGAGTATCTTATACTATTCCAAATGGGATAGATTATACTGATACTGGTATTAGCACTGTGTTTGACTTATCAAAAAATGGAACAGTCACTTATGTGACCCGAAAAGCAGGTGCAACTGATGCTGAAATTGCTGACTGGGCTAAAAAAGCCAGTGCTAAATTAAGTGCATCAGTGACACAGAAAGAAACAGGAACAGATGGTAAGGAAACTTTGCCAGTAGATTATGGCTACTATTATATTGCTAGTGATGTTAATAGTGGTTCCACAGTTATGTTAACCTCTGCTTCACCTGATGCAACTATCCATGAAAAAAATACGAGTTCTGGGTGGGGCAACGGTGGCAAAAAAACAGATAAGACATCCTATAATGTAGGAGATACAATAACATATACTATCACCTATGATAATGCTGTGAACTATAATGGTTCTGAGAAAGTCTATCAATATGTTTTAAGTGATGATATGCCAGACGCTTCAGCTGTGCAACTCAATAAAGACTATAAAGTAACAGTGACTGATTCAAATGGTGTTGAAACGGTATTAACAAAGGCAGATGCTGCAGCCACTAAAACTTATCAAGTCACTGAAAATGGGAATAATTTTAATTTAACAATTCCATGGGCAGCAACAAAAACACAAAATGCTGATAGCAATCTTGGAGGAGCTGATGACTTTTATTATCATGGTATTAATAAAATAACAGTTACTTATACTGGGGTCTTAAAAAGTGGTGCTGAAGAAGGATCTGTAAATGCAACGACCAATAAAAATACTGCTCGTATCATGCCAAATTTAGTACCTTTAAATAGCGATCCAGGAAAAGATGCCTTTGTCCATGATGGTCAAATTACTATCACTAAAATTGATGGAGACACTAAAGAAAAATTAAAAGGAGCAGAATTTGTTCTTATTAACAAGGACAATAAATACCTAAAATTTGAAAAAGATTCAGAAAAAGTAGAATGGGTTTCAGACCTTGCACAAGCAACTAAGTATACAACAGATGCCAATGGGTCAGTAGTTATTTCAGGACTTGCTGAAGGAGACTACCAATTACATGAGACCAAAGCACCAGAAGGTTATAATCTCCTAAAGGATTCAACAACAATTAGTCTTAAAAAAACAAACAATACTGCAGCTAATGACACAAATGATGGACTTTTAGCAACTTCAACTATTGAAAACAAAAAAGGTGAAGAACTTCCTTCAACAGGATCATTTGGAACTAAGGTAATGTATTTAGTCGGTTCAAGCTTAATTATTGGCGCTGGCGTAGTTGTAGTAGCCAGACGTCGTGCAGCTGAATAGAGATAGCTAAAAAAGGTAATACATCAAAAAGGAAAAGCAGGATGCAAGTTATAAAAAAAAATAGAGTATCGATAGTACTGATAAGCTTAATCCTAATTGGGATAGGCCTTGTTAGCTATCCTTCCTTATCCAATTATTGGAATTCTTTTCATCAAACTCAGGCGATTTTAGAGTATCAAAAACAAGTTACAAAACTAGATACTAAGTCATATGAAAAGATTATTTCAAATGCTAAGGATTATAATAAGCAATTCTTGTCTTCCGGTATTAAGTGGCAAATGACTGATAAGGAGCGAGAAGACTATAATTCCCAATTGAAAATTGACCAAAGCGGCATTATGGGGCAATTGAATATACCGAAAATTAATCTTCAATTACCAATCTATCATGGAACCAATAAGTCAGTTCTTAATAATTCTATTGGACACTTAGAAGGAACAAGTTTACCAGTAGGTGGGGAGTCAACCCATTCTGTTTTATCAGGTCACAGAGGATTACCTTCTTCTCGACTCTTTACTGATTTAGATAAGCTAAAAATAGGTGACAGGTGGACCCTTAATATTTTAAATGAAACCTATACCTATGAAGTTGATCAAATTAGAACAGTCCTTCCAAAAGATTTAAGTAACATTCAAATCGAAAAAGGAAAAGACTATCAAACTCTCTTGACGTGCACACCTTACGGTGTTAATACTCATCGCCTGCTTGTCAGAGGTCATAGAGTAGCAAATAAAAACGGAAAAGCATTAGTAGTGGCTGATGCTATCCAAATTGAACCGTCTTATATAGCTCCGATTATTGGCCTGATAATTATTTTAATCTTACTATCAATTTGGGGAATTAATGCTTACTTAACAAGACAAAGAAAAGGTGTATTAAAAGAAGCTAAAAGTTCTGTCAACTAAGAGAATAGCTAACAAGGGAAAGTCATTTGATTTTCTCTTTTTAAATACTCATATAGACATGTTTTATCCTGTAGCAAAATTCTGACAAGAGGTCTGATATGTGCTATTATTTCTTTGAAATAAAATAAAAAGGAGAAGAATATGATTTCATATGATTTATTAGTTATTGGATTTGGTAAAGCTGGAAAGACTTTAGCTGGGAAAATGGCAAGTTTAGGAAAAAAAGTTGCTCTAGTCGAAGAAGATACTTCTATGTATGGGGGAACTTGTATTAATATTGGCTGTATCCCAACTAAAACGTTAATCCATGCTGCCCAAGAAAACTTAAGTTTCTCAGAAGCTATGACCCTAAAAGATACTGTTACGACTCGTCTCAACAAGAAAAATGAAACTGTTTTAAGGAATTCAGGAGCAGATTTGTATAATGCCAGGGCCCGTTTTCTTGATAACAAAAAGGTCGAATTAAGTGGAGGTGCTGAAAAGGAAATAATAAGTGCAGAGACAATTGTTATTAATACTGGGGCAGTGTCAAACAGATTTCCCATCCCAGGTTTACTAGAAACTCAAAATGTTTTTGATAGTACTGGTATTCAACACTTACAGCAAAGACCTCAACGTTTGGGACTTATTGGTGGGGGGAATATTGGCCTTGAATTTGCTAGTCTCTATGCTAAACTAGGGTCAGAAGTGACAGTCTTTGATGCTGCGCCAGCTATTCTGGCAAGAGCGGAAGAAGTTGTTGCTAAAATGGCTAAAGAATATCTTGAAGAAGATGGTGTAAGCTTTGTTCTTTCTTCCAAAGTTGAAGGGTTACGTAATAATGGGGAAAAAGTTATCATCACAGCTGATGGTAAGGATTATGAATTTGATGCGGTTATGTATGCTATGGGGCGTAAACCTGCAACTGAAGATCTAGGACTTGAAAATACAGATATCAAATTAACCGACCGTGGTGCTATTTTAGTCAATGACTATTTAGAAACAAGTGTAGAAAATATCTATGCTGTGGGAGATGTTAATGGTGGCTTGCAATTTACCTATACTTCCCTAGATGACTTCCGTATTGTGTTTGGTCGTTTGACAGGCAGTTCTGACTATAACTTGGCAGAGCGTCGTAATGTTCCTAACACAACCTTTATTCAACCAGCCTTATCACAGGTTGGCATGACAGAAAAAGAGGCTAAGGAAAAAGGTTTGGATTATAAAGCCAATGAACTCCTAGTAGCCAATATGCCACGCGCTCATGTTGACAATAATCTTCGTGGTATCTACAAGGTTATTGTTGATAAAAACTCAAGTGAAATCTTGGGTGCAAGTCTCTTTGCTCAAGATTCACAAGAAGTCATTAATATTATAAAAATGGCAATGGATAATCATATCCCATATACTTATTTGAAAAATCAAGTTTTCACCCATCCGACCATGTCTGAAAACTTAAACGATGTTTTTAATTTTTAAAAATCATTTTCTATAAATAAATTTTAAAAAATAAATATCGCTTTCACGTTTATTAAAAAATAGTAAACTCAAATTAAGAGTTTACTATTTTTTTATGAAAATATAAATTTTCTATCATTTTATAAAATGATAGAAAAAACATTAAAAATAATTGCTTAAAAATGTATATAAAGAATTGTGAACCTCGAAAAACCACTTAAATAAAGGTTTTTATCGGAAGTTTTTTAGAATTTAAATATTTACAATTAGATGACAATTCTCATTGAGGGACAATAAAGTCATTACTAACATTTTACAATATTAAGGTTTTGTTATATAATGCAAGTGATAAGAGTTGAATGATTGTCTTCCTACGATAATACAAAAAAGCTAGCATTTCTCATTATTTTCGAATTAATGAAATAAGTGGTCTTGTCTTAGGAAAATAATCTAGCTTAGCTTTTATCAACTGTTTATGTCTTTACCATTTTAAGTATAGGAGGTAAGAATTATGTTAAAATTTACTTCAAATGTTCTCGCTACTAGCGTAGCAGAAACAACACAAGTTGCTCCTGGTGGCTGCTGTTGCTGTTGCTGTACATGTTGCTTCTCTGTTGCTGTAGGAGGTAATGCAACTGGCGGTGCAACAACTCAACCAGCAGTTCCAGCATCTTAATTACTGGGCTTATTCTAACTAAAGAATAGCAGGGGAAGATTACTAGTTGCTAGCTACTAGTGATTAACTCATGACATATTCTTTAGGTTTTATGAGCTTGATAATGTGGTGGACTGTATTTGTAGAGGTGAAAATAGAAGGAGGAGACGTTATGCTTAAATTAAATGCTAATGTCATGGCTACTAGCGTAGCAGAAACAACACAAGTTGCTCCTGGTGGCTGCTGTTGCTGTTGTAGTTGCACATGCTGCTTCTCTGTAGCAGTAAATGGAAATGCAACTGGCGGCGCAACAACTATCAAGCCATAACATTTTTATAAGTACTAGAATAGTATCAAAAACTTTTTGAACTGTTCTAAAACAGTCTAGTGGGAATGAGCAGGTATCATTTTGAATGATGCCTGCTGATGACCACATTTCAGAAAAATAGAAAGAAAAGATAAGTATGTCATTTTTTTCAAAAATAAATGCAGAATCACATCAAAAAAATAATTTGACAAGAGATGAAGCAAGACAATTATTTGAGTTTAATACCAACCATCTTTCTTTTTCAGATTATCATCATCAAACAGTATTAAAAACATCAAAACAGTTAGTAGCTCAACACCTAATGCCCAATGAAACAGATAATCTTAGTCAGCATTTTTTGATGAATTATAAGGCTAATAATAATTATCTAGGGTTTAAAGCTAGTGTGGCTGATTTCTTTACAGATTCAGCAGTCACAACATTTACTAATAGTAGCTACTTTGAGGATAAAAATAATATAATTGCCTTACCAAAGGCAAAGAAAATTAATGTTGCCCTTTCAACCTGTATTACCAGCAGAAGAAGCCAAAGGGAGTTTATTGATCAAACAATGCCCCTTCAGGATTTAGCTGATTTACTTTATTATGCTTGTGGTGTAAGCTCAGAGGTTGCTGTTAAAGAAGATATTGCTAAAAAAGTCAAGCTTAGAAATAATGCCTCAGGTGGAGGACTATATCCTATTACTCTATTCTTTTATGTTAGAAATATAGAGACACTTGAAGACGGATTTTATGAGTACCTTCCTTACCAACACGCTCTAAGGTGTCATCATCTTAGTGAAGAAGATATTAGAGCTTTTGCTGAATTTGGTATTATAAATGCTGAAGATTGTAATGTAGTTGTAATTTATTCCTATAACTATATAAGAAATACACGTAAGTATGGTAATCAGGCTACAGCTTACGCCTTTATTGAAGCCGGGGAAATTTCCCAAAATATTCAATTAGTAGCGACGGCTTTAGTTTATGGTAGTGTAGATATTGGAGGATATAATAAAGAATACCTTCAAGAAAAATTAAGTTTAGATGGTTTGAATCACCATGTTATTCATATGACTATTATTGGAAATAAGGAGTCTCTATGAAATATCAATTAAATAGTAATGTTCGTATTGTACAATTTAACGATACTTTTTGTTTTAGAAAAGGCTTATGGGACTTCAATGAAGCTGTGCTTGATTTAACAAATGAGCCACAAGCCTTAAAAGAAATTTACTATCGTATCATCTCAGATCTTTTCAAGGGACTAGTCATTGATACAGATATCTATGAAAAAGAGTTGGATTCAGAACTCTATACAAAATTGATAGAAGTTATAACTGCCTTATATTATAGTGATATTCTCATGTATGAAGATGACTATGCTCTGCAAGAAAATGTAATGAAGGTCTTAACAGGAAATTTTCATTTCATCGCAGAAGCAGGTCAAAGTGAAGATAAGGCACCCATTTTATTTATCAGTGATTCACAATATGTTGATGATTCAGCTGCCTTGCTAGCAGAGCAATTAGGACTTACTATGCATATTGCTAGTGATGAGCTAAAAATGACTATTCAACAGACAGATGTGACCTCACGCTTAGATGCCTTGGAACACCATCGCAATATGAATTCCTTATCTGAGAAACTGAAAGATTATCAAAGTATCCTTATCTGTCAAGAGCGGCTTAATATTACAATGCTACGTCACCTTAATGAGATTAGTGTTGCCTTAAAGAAACAGCTGGTTTTAGGTTTTGTGGACGGTCCTTTTATCCATGCATGTACTCTAAATCCCCCTCACACAGCTGACTTTGATAGCTTAGAAAGAAGGGTTCTGGCTCGTTTACAAGATCATACTCTGTATCAACACTATGCCAGTCAAATCTTGCCTCCAAGACAGAATGTGAGCCGTGCCTACCTTCCTCTTCTTAATATCTTAATGAACTTGGTAGTTAGTGAGGCCTTTATTATTTCTCAAACAGGTAGTTCCAAATTTGAAGGCCGCTTATTGAGTATCTATATGCCAAGTCTTGAGATTCAAGTTCAAGATATCCTGAAAATGTCTAATTCACAATCCCAAGGTGCTCTTGCTAAATTAAGATATGAGGATCAGCAGATTTCAACACGGGAGATGGTTAAAGAACTCCTCAAAGAAGAGTAGGGAGGAGTACATATGCTAAGTCATTATCCTTCATTTAATCATATATTTTCAGAATTAAAGTCTTTAAGTGGCAATAGAACAGGGATTCTCAATCAATCCCAAGTACCTGTCTGCAACCATCCTCATGATGTTTATTTAAAAAGTGTTACAGGACAGATGCCTGATTACCACAAACAGTTTATTGGAGAATTAAGTCAGGTCAGTTATCATATTATTGGTTATGGTAGTCATTACGAGGAAGCCCTGATTAAATATTTAGGTGAAAGTATTGAACGCTATGCCACTATTATTGCTGGTGATTTATTATCTGAACGTATCGTATATGCTTCCTATAAAGAATTAAGCCAGACAGATCCTGTTATACCTCTAGAATATTTACAGGTCTTTACCCAAGAACAAATAGATCGTAGCTGTGACCTCCATATGACCATGTGTCAAAAAATGTTGACAGAAGATGATATTTTAGGCTGGGTTAAATGTCCTATGTTTTTTGAAGACAAGGAAATGTATGTACCAGTCCAAATGCTTTGTGTAGGGTATAAGCCAAATCAGGAGATTGGTGAGCAGCATATTATCCCAGGATTTTCAACGGGAACTGCCTCTCATAAGACCCTTGAAGCTGCTCTGTGCAATAGCATAATTGAATATCTTCAAATCGATTCTATGATGCTAAGCTGGCATACCCTCAAGGCTTGTCCAAGAATTGAGATTGATGATCCTGAAATCTTGGCTATTTTAGAAGAGGCTAACTTAGGTAAAAATAGTCTTTATGAAATCATACCTATCGATATGACAGTTGGTGATGATAACCCTCTATATACCTTTGGTATTATTATGAAAAACAAGTATCAAGAAGGTCCGTATTTGTTATTTGGAGTTCAAGCAGGTCTGGATCCAAAACATACCTTATTAAGAGGAATCATGGAAGCATCAGCTATCAGCTACAGTTATTACTATAACTTGTTATACAATCCAGATTCCTTAGCTAATATTGAAAGTGACTCTCCCCAATTTCTTGATCTGGATAGTAATGTTTTCTACTATGCTCATCCTAAAGATACAGAAGAGAAATGGCAGGCTTTTAAGCCCTTAATTTCAGGCAAGGTATTATTAAGTGATTTACCTAATCATAGTGGTAAGTCTAAAAAAGAGGACCTTAAACTATTATTGGATTATACAAAAAAAGTTAGTCCTAATGCTGTATTCTTGGATATTACACCTCCAGAAGCTGCAGATAAGGGTTGGTATGTGACACGGGTTTTAACACCAGAACTTTTAGAGATGTGTATTCCAGCCTTTCCTTTTGCTAATCATCCACGCATGAAACAATTTGGAGGTGTCAAAAATGAATTTGTACACCCAATGCCTTAATTTTTGTTTTTTACTGGTTAGTTTAAATCCTGCTATTACCATGCAGGCTATTTTTGGCCAAAATGACAGTGGTCATGGTTTCAATCTTTTAAAGTTTTTAAAAGCTGTTAATCTTTATTACCTGATTATGCTAGTAGGAATTGTCTTGCTATCCCCTCATTTATTTACATTTAAGGGTCATCTTACTGGAAAACTTTTCCTACTTGGTGTCATGTTAATGGTGGGAGTTTTTACCTTAGAAGTCATTTTTTCACATGTTCTTCGTTGTCTTAAGGCCAAGAAATGGCTAGCCTTACATTTGTCTTTTGTTGGGACAACTAGGACTTCTAAAAGTATTATACTAACCTTGCTATTGGCTTTCTTTGAAGAGCTAACTTACCGTCTATTGTGGTTTGCTATTCTCTTAGAGGGCTGGAATTTGCCAATTGGTTGGGTTTTATTAATTACCAGTATTTCTTATGCCTGGAATCACCTTTTAATAGGAAAACATATTTTTTATGCTAAACTATTAACAGGTTTACTTTATGGTTGCATTTATTATGTTACTGCAAATATATGGCTGGTATTTATTGTGCATATTGGGGGTAATCTTTTAGTAGAGAGTCTCAGTCGTATACAAACACTTAAAAAGAAGGTAGCATGATTATGATAATACTATTTGCTCTGCTATCTTTTTTAGGTCTAGTAACCTTTTTCCTAACAAGAAATAGTATGCGACCCTTAAAAAGATGGCATTTGACACATGTTCAATATCTTACTTATCAACAGCTTATTGATCTAATTTTAGTGCTAGTAGAGTTTATAGTTATCTCTATTTTGGTCTTTTTTGGTCCAAATAGTAGTTACGCTAAGTTTTTGTCAGTTATAAAAGAGATACATTGGGATTGGCACTTTGCTTTATTTGTAGTCTTGTACTTGTTAGCACTAGTAGAAATAACAATGTTAATCTTAATAGGTTTTGTTGAGTTAATACTTAAAAAAAATAGCCGACAATTGTTTAAACAGATGAACTGGCTAGCTTTTAGAAAAGAAAAGGCTGCAGGGAGTTTTCTTATATTAAGTTTAGCAGTATTAGAAGATGCTGTTTTGTATCTGGCAATATTGCCTACTATCTCTAAGCTATCACTTACAACTCTTATCCTCCTTGTAATGACTTATGCTTTGATTAAGGCTTGTCGCTATAAGGACTGGTTAACTAATTTATTAGCTTTAGGTCTTTTTTCCTTCATTGGGATGTGGTGTTTAACAGCTACATTTTTATATGGATGGCTAGCGGGAGCTTTCTTATTAGCTGTAACCTACCTAGTAATTAGTTTTAAAGAGCAAGATTTATAATGGAAAGAAGGAATAAGAGATGAGTTTTGTACAATTAAAAAATGTTACAAAGGTCTATTCAGGAGAAAAGAAGGCTGTTGATGACGTCTCACTTGATATAGAAGAAGGAAAGATTTACGGACTTCTTGGTCCAAATGGAGCTGGGAAATCAACCTTGATTAATCTCATTTTAGGTTTAATTCCCTTAAGTTCTGGAGAAATTGAAATTTTGGATCAGCCAAGTAAGGCTATTCGCAAAGTGAGTTCAAAAATTGGCTATGTGTCACAAGATATTGCTATTTATACAGACTTGACTGCTTATGAAAATGTGGAACTTTTTGCTTCCTTGTACGGACTTAAAGGAAATCATTTGAAAGAAGAGGTCCTAAAAAGTTTAGACTTTGTAGGTTTAAGACCTCAGGCTAAGCAATTTCCTAGTCAATTTTCTGGTGGCATGAAGCGTCGCTTAAATATTGCCTGTGCCTTGGTTCACTCACCTAAGTTAATTATTTTTGATGAACCAACCGTAGGTATTGATCCTCAATCTCGTAATCATATTTTAGAGTCTATTCGTTTATTAAAAAAACAAGGGGCTACTATTATCTATACAACCCATTACATGGAAGAAGTAGAAGCCTTATGTGATTATATCTATATTATGGATCACGGAAAGGTCATTGAAGAAGGTAATAAGGCTGCACTTGAAAAACGTTATGAAGCAGACCTCAGTAAGGAAATTATAGTTACCTTAGCGGATAAACAGCAGATTGATTTATCCCATAAGCCAAATTGGAAGTTGCTAGATAATAACTATGAGAAAGTTTTACTTATTGAAAATGAACCTATAGATCAAGTAGTAGATTATTTAACAAGTAACAAGATTGGTTTTAGTGAAATTAGACATAATCATTTGAACTTAGAAGAAATCTTCTTACACTTGACTGGCAAGAAGTTGAGAGATTAGAGGTTATTATGGTCTTATTACATTTAATCAAAAAAGAGAGCTTACAGATTTTTAGAAATAGGACAGCTTTACTGATGATGGTTGTTTTTCCTATCTTTATGATTTTAATTTTAAGCTTTGCTTTTAAATCTAGTTTTAATACCACAACTAATGTTCCAAAGCTAACTGTTCGTTACCAATTAGAAGGTGAAAAAACAGATTATCAGAAAAATTTTATTGCATTTTTAGAGGTTTTAAATAAAGAACTTGATTTAGAAGCTAAACCAACAAAGAACCTTGGAAAAGATCAAAAAAAGGTCAGCGAGGGAGCCTTGACAGCTACTTTGGAAGTTAAGGCTAACCAAAGTATTAAGGTAACAACTAATAAAATAAATCAACAAAATGCTGATTTAGTGAATATGTTAGTAAATAGTTATGTTGATAATGCTAAAACATATGATTCAATCGCCAAGCTCTATCCGGAAGCCCTGGCTAAAATTAAGAAACGACAAATAGATTTTATCGATTCTAGCTCAGTTCAAACCAGTAAGGGCATGTCCTCAGCAGATTACTATGCTATTTCAATGTTTACCATGATTACCTTTTATAGTATTATGTCTGCGATGAACTTAGTATTGACTGACCGGCAAGAAGGCACAACAAGTCGTATTTACTTAACAGGTGTGTCAAATACAAACTTATTGCTTGGTAAGCTAATTGGTGCTATGACTGCAACTGCAGTACAGTTATCCATTCTCTATGTTTTTACCCGTTTTGTGATGAGGGTTAATTGGGGAACAGATCATTGGCAAATTATAGGAGTAACTGCCTCACTAATCTATCTTTCAGTGGCTATTGGGATTGGATTAGCAAATAGTATTAGAAATGAAGCCTTTCTAATGGTAGCTTCTAATGCCGTAATTCCAATTTTTGCTTTTCTAGGAGGAAGCTATGTTCCCTTATCAACATTAAATAGTAATCTTATCAACCAGCTTTCTAAGATTTCTCCTATAAAGTGGGTAAATGATAGTCTATTTTATATCATTTTTGGGGGACAGCATAATCCTATTCCGATAACCTTGATGGTTAATATTGGATTAGGAACAGCATTTCTTCTCTTTGCCTTACTAAGAATGAGAAAGCAGGTGACAGCATGATTAGCTTTATAAAAGTATTATTTCTAAAAATACGACGAAAAAAAACAAGCTATGTGACCTTTATTCTACTGCCTATATTAACCACGCTTTTAGCCCTATCATTAAGTTTTGCAGACAGCAGTCAGGCTAAGATTGGTATTGTTGATAGAGATAAAACTTATGTATCTAAACAATTTATTTCTGAAATCAAACATAATAAGAAATATCAGATTTATACTAAACTAGAAGAAGATGCTATTGATCAGTATCTTAAAGATAAAAGTTTAGAAGCGGTCTTGACTATTGATTCAGGTTTTGGTGACAAAGTATTAAAAGGACAAGCACAAAAGCTTACCCTTCGTTCCATTGCTAAGAGTCAGGTTACAGAATGGTTTAAAGCCCAAGCTAATTATCTTTTAGAAAATTACAATGTTATTGGGGATGTAGCAGCAGGAAAGCAAGATATTTTTAAACAGTTATTAAAACAAAATAAAAGCCTAGCCTATAAGGTTAAAGAGGTTAGCTTAGCAGATAGGTCACAAAGTAAGTCCATTTCATCGACCACAACAGGTTTTTTACTCATCCTTATGCTAGGTAGTACCAGCATTTTATATGGGGGGATTTTGACAGACAAAACAAGTCAGATATATAATCGCTTAGTTTTATCAAAGTTGTCTCGTATTCAGTATATGCTTAGTTATGTCTGTGTAGGGATTGTAGCCTTTGCGCTTCAAATTCTGATAATGTTGGGCTTGTTGAGGCTTGTGAATGTCAGCTTTTATATACCAACAGCAATTGTTTTACTAACATTCTTCTTGTTTAGCCTTTTGGCTATAGGTTTTGGCCTGATGATCGGAGCTCTTTCTAAAAATTCCCAACAAAGTAGTCAACTAGCTAACTTAATTGTAATGCCAACTTCTATGTTGGCTGGCTGTTTATGGCCTCTTAGTATTACACCTCCTTATATGCAAGCTATTGGAAAACTTTTGCCACAAAACTGGGTGCTCTCAATTATTAGTATCTTTCAAAATGGTGGTAATATAGCTATGGCTTGGCCTTATCTGACTGGCTTATTATTACTAGCCTTACTTTTAATGGTTTTATCAAGCCTTTTGTTAAAACCTATCCGTTCTTAAAAAGGATGATAAGGATTCTTATAGCTTTGCTTAAGGACCTAACAAGATCAAAAAAGAACTTGCTTTGTGAACTAGACCTTAAAAGCTAGACTTTTAGTCTAACTTGGGAGTCAGCCCATGAAGCAGGTTCTTTTTGGCTGCAAATAAATAATAGAAGGCTAAAAACTGGGCTATGGGGAACTATTCATCTAAATCATTAAAAAGGCACTTGATATAATCATGAGGGGACATACCAGTGTATTTTTTGAATGTCTTCAAAAAATGGGTAGTGTCATAAAAGTGTAGTGTTTGAGCAACCTCACTGATGGGAAGGCCTCTTTTTAGAAGTAACTTAGCTTCCTTGATTTTTTCTTTTAAAATGTGGCTTTGAATAGATATATTAGAATAACGTCTAAAGACGGATCGTAAGTGGGATTCAGAGATGTAAAGATGATTAGCAATATCTGAAACTTTAATCTTTTTATAGAGGTGGTTATCGACATAATGAAGAATACTATTATAAATTTGCTTTTTATCTGAGATACTTTTGTTGGCCAGTGATTCAGAAAAAGTAATCAAGGCTGCGCATCTAATGTGCAATACTTCAAGAATATTGCTAGCTTCTTCGGTCGATATAACAAAATGTTTCACTAATTCATAATTCTGAGGGATTTCTCGGTTCTCAGAAAAAGATAATTCAAGTAATTTTGAAAAATAGATGATGGATAGATTTTTTTCGGTTCTTAGAGCAGAAATAGGAGAAGAACTTATCTCAGAAGCTGGTAGACTATTAATTTCCTTTTTAAGAATTTCTGTATTTCCCATCTGGACCAGCTTAAGAATATGATTCAAGTGGATAAAAATGTCAGGCAAAGGGTTAGAAGAGGTATTTAATAATTCGATATCAGTAATAAATTGAGGTTTTTCTACAATTTTTTGTGCCTTATGGAAAATATCATAAATGATAGCTTGGCACTTCTGCTCAAAAGAAGTATCAAAAAAGGCATCCAATGTAATAAAGAGGCTCCGAATATTGGTAGAAGGTAGGATAGGAACAAGAGCCATGTAAGCTAGTAACAGGTCTTTTTCGTGATCCTTGAACTTACTATAAAAATCATCTGCTATTTTATTCTTATAAGTGCTATCCAGATTATAAGAGTAAAAAGGCCCAATAGAAATAATAGCTTGTTTGATAGAAAAGATTAAAAAGGTTTCTTCAAAAACTCCCTGGTAAATATCCATGTCACCATCCAACTTTAAATCAAGCTTTTTAAGCAGTTGATAGTAAGGGTAGAGATATTCTTTGTTGCCATATATCTGTATAAGATTAAGCTTTGGGGACATGATAATAATAGGTAATTGAGATAATGTGTGTAAGGCTTGAATTCGCTTTAGATCAAGTGTAGTCACAGGGGACACCACCTTTGTTAATAATAATTTTTTCCAAGTATTTATTCTAGTTGAAAGCTTCTACCTTTTCAAACAAAATGCTTTATAAATATGATAAGAAAAAGTTAGAACTTAAGCAAGATTATTTGCTAATTTATTAAGACTCTAAATTAACATAGTATAAAATTAAGCAAATACATGTAAAAAATGATTTAACTGTGCTAAAAAGAACTATTAGATATTTTTTTCTTATAGAATAGTAATGTTTATTATTCATAAAAATGAAAACAGTCACGTTTATGTGGAACTGTTTTTTTCATGTTAAAAATAATAGTCGAAAAATTAAAGAAGTAAATTGGAGAAAAAATGACAAAAGAGAAAAACATAAAGTCATTCGCTAAAGTAGAACGTTTTGGAATTAGAAAGTATCGCTGTGGCGTTGCCTCAGTTCTTTTAGGAACATCAGTAATCTTAGCATTACACTCACATGCGGTATTAGCACAAGAAGCAAGTGCTGTTAGAGTAGAAGAAAACCCATCCTCACTAGTTGCAGATAAGGACTTGGTGTCAACAGTAGGTAACCAAGCATCTGCCAGTAATTCAGTTGTTCCTACAGCTAGCCCAAACCCTGTCGCTAACTCTGCTGAAACGACACCTTCTCCAGCTTCTGAAACAGCAACTCTTCCTGTAACTACAATAGCTACAATAAATCCAACAGCAGCAACAGGTCAAGATATTTCGGACCAGATAAAATCTAATATTCAGATTAATGGGGGAAATAAACCTAATGAAACTATCTCTACCGTCAGACCCTTTGCAGGAGTAGAACAACTACAAACAAATCAAGACAATTCCTTAGCAGCAAAAATAACTTTTGAATTACCAAAGGCTAATCCAGGAGATTACTTTGACCTAACAATCTCTGATAATGTGGACCTCAAAGGAATCTCTGCAACTGCTGTTGCGGACGATATAAAAAATGAACAAATTGTGCTTGCTTCCGCAGAAATTATAAATGCAACAAAAATCCGTTATACTTTTACAAATTCTGTTAGTAGTTTAACAAATATAAAGGGATCAATGAAATTACCTCTGTTTATTGATAAAGATAAGGTTCCAAATACTTCTAGTCAGAATACAGTGGTGACGGTTGGTAAGGATTCCACAACACTTCCTGTAATGGTTGATTACACATTGTATGTTGGTCCAAATGATGATTCAAATGGAAATGCCGACTTAAACAATATTGATTTTGTGAATAAAACTGTTACACACACTGCTTATTATAATCCTAATAAAGCTACTATTATCAATAGAGAAATTGATTTTTATAATTTATCAGGAAGTGGAGTAATTTATGATCAGGATGCACTTGATTCTGTTAAAGTTTACCGATTGAAAGAAGGGCAAGAACTGAGTCAGAGTTTTGCCATTGATAAAAGTAAATTTGATGAAATTACCTCACAAGTTACTAAGCAGATTAATTATAGTGAGCTTTTAGAAACAACAGCATATCTTTCTGTCTATTTTAATAATACTACTAAGAATAATGAGCAATATGTTGTCCAATATACTGCTAAGTTTGATCCAGGAACTGAAGAAAGCCCTAAAGATATTAAGACAAATACTAGATTTACAGGAAAAAATAGTTTGTCTGCAAAAAGTTATGACTGGACATGGGGGAATGCCATTAACCTCTATGGTGGGGTTGCCAATGGTAGTGGCTTATTACAAGAACCAGGTCAATTCCAAGAACACCATATCTATATTACCAAAGATCAAGATGGTGTAGAGACAGCAAGTGAAAAAGTTGACGGGCAAGACCTTGAAGGACGTAGGAACGAACTCTATTCAACTGGTAAACAAGATAAAGATGGTTATGCCTTTATTAAAACTGAAAATCCTATTAACAATCCTGCTTATAATGAGAAAGGAGATAGGGTAAGCGGTAATTTCGTACCAAAGACTAAGCAAGAAATCACCTATGTTTATGAGCGTGTGGTAGAAGACCCACAAAAGGTTCCAGGAAGTTTCCAAGAACATCATATCTATATTACCAAAGATCAAGATGGTGTAGAGACAGCACGAGAAACAGTGGATGGTCAGCTTGAAACTGGCCGTAAAGAAGCTACTTATGCTACAGGTAAGAAGGATAAAGCAGATTTTAGATTTGTTAGAACAGAAAAACCAATAAATGGGCCAAAATATACAGCAACTGGTGATACTGTTAATGGTAACTTTGTTCCAAACATTAAGCAAGAAATCACCTATGTTTATGAGCGTGTAGTTGAAGACCCACAAAAGGTTCCAGGAAGTTTCCAAGAACATCATATTTACCAAACGATTGATGAATCAGGAAATCTTGTTTCTGTAGATGATACTGTAGATGGAAAAGTACTTGAAGGTACCATGAAGGACAACTACACTACAGGGCGTCTAGACCGTGAAGGTTATACATTTGTCCGTACTCAAGATGTTAAAGAAGGTGCAGCTCATCATGAAGATGGTTCAAGAGCTACAGGAACTTTCAAAGGGAGAGCTTTCCAAGAAGTAACCTATGTTTATCAACGTCTATTAATTAGGTCAACAGATAGTCACGTGATTGATTTTGATGGTAACACAGCTCCGGGAGAATCAGGCTCAAATAATGGCACGGAAGAAATTACAGAACATGGTCCAATTATAGAAAATGAAACAGACAGTTCAGAAATTATTTCAGGTTCAAATAATGGCACGGAAGAAATTACAGAACATGGTCCAATTATAGAANATGAAACAGACAGTTCAGAAATTATTTCAGGNTCAAATAATGGCACGGAAGAAATTACAGAACATGGTCCAATTATAGAANATGAAACAGATAGTTCAGAAATTATTTCAGGATCAAATGATGGCACAGAAGAAATTACAGAAACAGGTCCTCTTGTTGACTTTGATTTTAACAGTCCGGAGATTATTTCAGGGGCAAATGATGGTCAAACCGTTATTGAAGAAGATAAGCCAGTCCTTTCACAAAAAGCACTTGCTGACAAAGAGCCAGAAAATCCTAAAGTGGTAGCAAAAGTAAGCAAGCCAGAACTACCAAGTACAGGAGATAAGTCATCTGTTCTTTCTATATTAGGTTTAGTTTTATCAGTTTTAGCTTTAGCTTTTACAAAAAGAAGAACATCAGAGAAATAAATTATCATCATACATTTCGAAAAATAGTAAGCCAATTATTTAGATGTGATTGTAGATAACTTTAAAATAATGATAAAAGGTACTATCTTTAATGATAATACCTTTTAGTGTGTCATAGATTTAAGATAATACAAAACCCTAAAGTAGTTACAGTATTTGTGGAATGGGTTTAAGTGGCTGAGCATTTTTACCTATTACATTTTAAGAGGAAGTAGACACTTTCTTCAGTGATAATTTTAGGTTAGAATTCTAAGTTATTTTTGACCTTTTCTAAATGATCATGTATACATCTTGCCAGATGCTCTGACTCACTGTATTTCGCAATTAACCAGGCTTTTTCCATATTATCAAATCCCTTATTATCATGTTTCAACACATTGTAATAACCTTTGATATAAAGAAAGACGGTACGCTCATATAATTGAGTATCATTTGTTAACATTCCCTCAATATATTTCATGAAATAAGCCGCATCATTTAATCTTCGACAATCTAGACAGGCTAAGCAGGTATTAAGGCTTATACGTAAAATATGCTCAATATTCTTTTTGATTTCATGATAAAAATTTGTACGATCTAACATGGTTCTTGTTAGACTTATCATTAAATCTGGACTAAGAATTCTACTGGTGTTCATTAATAATAAGATTTCATAAAAACTCCAAAATTCCACATTAAATAGGTAGTCAGATAAGTCTATCAAATCTTTATCTGAAATACTTTCATTAGGATCAAGGTGGCTAATCAAAGCAGTGACCATCAGACGATTTAAAGAATAGGTATTTCCTGTTTCCCAGTCAAAGGGTTTACGGTTCAGTTCTTGCCGAAGCTTGTCAATCTTTCCCTTCATCACATTTTGTTGTAAAATTTCAAACCAAACATCCATGGGATTATCAGCATAACCATTGACTGCGTAAAGATATTCTTCCAGTCGAATATTTACTTTTCTAAGAATAAAAAATAATTTATCAATTGTGATTTGTGTTAAACCTCTCTCGAATCGTGACAATTGTGGTAAAGAAATAACCCGGTCATCAGCTACATCTTTTAATTTTAATCCACGGTTCAAGCGTAAGGCTTTAAATACTGCTCCAAATTGTCTATCCATAGGTAACTCCTTTATTATTTTTTTAAGTTTTAATGAATTGACAGGTAACCCTTCTAGTAGTGGTTTCAATCAACACTTTAAAACTATTTTTGTTAGTATAACATGTTTTAAGAAGCTGAACTCAAAATTTTCAAATATGTAAATTTAAAAAATAGGGAACTAAATATAGCTATGTTTTAAGGCCATTAGTTTTTTTAAACATTTTAAGTTGAAACAGTTATTATTCCAAAAAACTTTACAGATTACTATGTTATATCATCCTATGGTAAAACTAAAGAGTCAGTATGATAATACAACATTTTTCAGGAAAGAGATGTATTAAATGTGTAGTATACTATAAGTAAATGCGTAATAAATTTATTTTTTAGAATTAGAAAAGTAATGGGGGCTTTTTATAAGGATAAGAAAACGTTCATAAAAGGACAATTTAGAAGTAAAGTTGAAACTATTCTTGATAATAATAGTAGGAAATATGATGACATTTAGATACAAAAAAAGGAAGCCAATTAAGGCTTCCTTTACGACTGCCACCACCGAGAATCGAACTCGGAACGAAGCATTACCATTGCTTTATTATACCATTTAACTACAGCGGCTACCTTTCTATGATACTATAAGTTGTTTTTCTTAGCAAGCCTTTTTTGAGAAATTATTTATAGAAATAGCAGGGCTTAGTGTAGGAGCTATGGTTATGAGAGGGTTTACTTACAGCTTAAATTATTTGAAGATAGGCTGTGCTTTTAGGAAACATGCGGCATTTGAAAGTCAGTTGGCATACTTTTGAATTCTCGTCTCAGGAAGTATAAGGCTAAGATAAAGGCGATTAAATCTGAGCTTGGTCCGGCATACATAACCCCTTCAACCCCCATATAATGAGGTAGTATAAATAAAAGAGGAAGTAAGAATATAACCTGCTTGGTAAGAGATAAAAAGGCTCCGACACTAGCTTTTCCGATAGCTTGAAAGAAGGTTGTAGAAGCAATTTGAACCCCATTTAAAAAGACAAAGAATAAAAAGACTCGAACATACTTCATCCCAAATTGGAAGTAAAGTTTAGAACCACTACCAAATAATTCTAAGAAGGGATGTGTGAAAATTTCAAAACTAAAGAAAGCGACTAAGGAAATAATGGTAGCTGTTTTTAATAGAAGTTTAGTTGTTTCTCTAACCCGTTCAAAATTCATAGCACCATAGTTGTAGCCTATAATCGGTTGTGCGCCTTGGACTAAGCCAATAATGATGGCTATAAATAGGGAATTAATCTTCATTACAATTCCAGCAACTGCTATGGCAATATCACTACCATAAATAGATTCTGCTCCAAACTTACGAAGCATATTATTAGTAACTACTTGAATAATAAGCATGGAGGACTGGAAGATAAAGGACGAAGAGCCAACAGATAAAATAGAAAGGACTATCCCTTTATCAAGTTTAAAATCATTGGCCCTGAGTTGAACGGACTTAAACCTTCTAAAGTACATTCCCATGTAAAGTGCTGAAATAATCTGGCTAATAAGGGTTGCAAGCCCAGCTCCCTTAATTCCCCAATTAAAATAGAAAAGAAAAATAGGAACTAAGATAACATTTAAGATAGCTCCGTAGATGATAGCCATCATAGAATAGGTAGGACTACCGTCAGCACGAACAAGAGGGTTAATACTCATGGTAAACATTAAAAAAGGAATTCCAAAAGCAGAAATAGCAGTGAAGTCTTGTGCTAGGTTCATGGTTGATTCTGTTGCACCAAAGAGCAATAAAAGAGGTTTAATAAAAAGAATGATTAAAGTTCCAATGATTAACCCCGTAGAAAGAGATAAAGTAATAGCATTACCGACAGTCTTACTTGCACGATCAACTTGTCCTCGTCCTAGGGAGAGATTAAAATTTGAAGCGCCTCCTAAGCCAAAGGTTAGACCAAAGGCTAGACAGATAATAGTTAGGGGAAAGGCTACGCTAGTCGCTGCATTCCCTAAATAGCCAATACTATGTCCAATAAAGATTTGGTCGACAATATTGTAGAGTGAATTGACTAAATTAGCAGTTATAGCAGGTATGGACATGGTAAATAATAATTTTGGAATTTTCTCAGTTTGTAGGCTGTTAACTTGCATATAATCTCCTTTTATAGTTTTTTCTTTGATTCTGTAATTAGCTTTGTCAGAAGTTCTTTGAGTAGTTGAGTTTCTTCTTTAGTCATACTTTGTGTAAAATTATCTTCAATCGACTCACTAATTTGTAAAATCTGATCTTTTAATTTTTTAGCTTTATCAGTTAAAAGAATGACTTTACAACGTTTATCATCTAGATGATTTTTCCGATAAATGAGTCCTTTTTTTTCTAAATTTTGTAATATACCAGTGACACTGGGATTAGTCATACCAAAAAAATTCTCAATATCAATTTGTTTAAGACTACCTTCAGGTTGTAAGATAAGATGTTTTATAATTCTAAATTGACTGGTTGTGATATGTTTAGAACTTAAAAAGTGGTTGGCTTGGCGGTCAAACTCAAGATTTGCTTTTTTTATTAAGACGCCTAAGTGTTCATTTCTCATATACTCTCCTTTTTACATAGCTTCCTATGCAACTTTTTTATTATACCATAGCTTCTTATCTATTTCTAGAAATTATTCTTAAAATCTGGTTCACACAACAAAGACTGCTATGTTATAATGTTAGGTAGAAATCATAGAAGGAGATATCCATGGCGAATGAAAAAGAATTTTTGAGAGATTTTGAGGAATGGGTTAGGGACCAGATAAGTCTTAATCAATTGGCTATGACCACCAGTCAAAAGATAGCTCAAGAAGATAATGCTCAGAATGCCAAGGATGCTTTTATACGCTATGAAGCTAAGTTAGATGCTTACCAGTTTTTATTGGGAAAGTTTGATAATTATCATAATGGCAAATCCTTTCATGAAGTACCAGAAGATCTATTTGGTACAAAACATTTTTAAGATAAGAAAGTAGGTAAATCACGTGGGAAAGCAAAAAAATCATAAAAAAAGACTCAAATTAAAAATGAAACATCAAGGACTTCTTAAAAATTCTCTTAATAAGGTTGAAGAAGGTCTTAAACAGCTTAATCAACAGGCTAAAAAGGTAAAAGAAGAAGTTATAGAACGTGGTCAAGAAGTCTTTGAGGATCTCAAACCTAAAAAAGGCTCTCATAGTCTAGATGATTTTACAAATCTTCCCGAAGTGGCAGGCATACGTTCTAATTTAGTAGAAACGCTTTATCATGAAGGAATTACTTCAGCTGAAGACTTCAAGTCGTGGACAAAAGAGTCCTTATTAGAAATTAATGGTATTGGTCCTGCTACAGTTGAAAAATTGGCTGAAAATGGGGCTAAATTTAAAAAATAATTAGTAAGGAAGATTGCTTAAGAGTAGTGATTCTGTTAAAATATAGCTATCAGAGGTCTTTTGAGTCGGTTTGTCACAGGAAGCGGTGGTACTGAGAAATCCGCACAAATGTCAAGAGTTGTTGCTGATCTAAGCTAAAAATAAATAAGAAGTCGCAAGTATTTTTCATACTTGAATTTGGGTGGTACCGCGGATTTATACTATTCGTCCCTGTCTAGCTAAGGCTAGATAGGTTTTTTTACTAGGAGGACGGACCATAATGGAAAAACAAGATAGTCTTAAACATAATCAGCTGCCAAGGATTGAGACCAAAAGACTAATTCTTCGTGAGCGTCGCTTGTCAGATGCTGGTGACATCTTTGCTTTTGCAAAGCTTGCGGAGGTCTCTTATCCTGCTGGTTTTCCACCTCTTGCAAGCCTTGAAGACGAAATCCACTATCTGGACACTATTTACCCAGAAAACCTCAAAAAAGAAGGACTTCCTTAACCTGGTCGAGCTTTTTTGGAAATTGCTTTTGCACTACTAGATTTGCATAAGGTGGAACTGGGTTGTTACAGCTACAACAAGCAAAACCAGGCTGTCGCTGAAAAACTTGGCTTCATCCTAGAAGGACGCATCAGAGATAGAAAAGATACCCAAAATCAGCGCTGCAATGCCCTGCGCTATGGTCGTCTTAAAAGTGAGTGGGAGGAAATACGAAAATGAATCTACTTCTAATAGGAGCTCAAGCTTCTGGAAAAATGACCATTGGTCAAGAGCTAGTTAAGAAAACAGA
Source organism: Streptococcus didelphis DSM 15616 (assembly GCF_000380005.1). Lineage (GTDB taxonomy): Bacteria > Bacillota > Bacilli > Lactobacillales > Streptococcaceae > Streptococcus > Streptococcus didelphis. The sequence goes on along the minus strand of NZ_KB904197.1, from coordinate 94,802 downwards.
AATGACTCTTTTTCACAATCATGAAACTATTGATTTTGTTTTAAAATTTATGCCCTGGTCTAAGGATGCTACAGATTTGATTACCAAAATTCGCTTTGATTTTTTTGAGACCTTCGCCAAAATCAAGCGCTCCATGATTTTCACCGTGGTTATTGATTTCGGAGACCCAAAGGAAGTGGCTTTTCTAGAAGACATCCAAAGTATTTTTGAAGAAAAAGGACAGAAAATCCTTTTTGTCGAATTAGAAACGTCATTAGAGGAAAGACTTGCCCGTAACAAAACCGAAAATCGTCTACATCACAAACCCTTTAAAAGAGACATTCAGTGGTCTGAAAATGACATTCTAAAAACCATGGATTATGTCACTTTTAATAGCAAACAAGTGCCAGAATCATTGCACTATTACCATAAAATTAATAATACTCACAAAAGTGCCCAAGAAGTAGCAGAGGAAATAGTGGCTGTTATGAAAGCTATTGAGAAAAAATAAGCTTAGAATTCCTAGGTTTTATACTCAAATGTGATTTTATTTTTATGATTCAAAAACCAAAAATGTACTAAAGCGCTAGTACCTCTAAGGAAAGTATAAAAAACGATTAGAACAAAGAAAGGACAATTATGTCAAAAGAACTATCACCAAAATATAATCCAGCTGAGGTTGAAGCTGGTCGTTACCAAAAATGGCTAGATGAGGATGTCTTTAAGCCATCAGGGGATAAGGCAGCTAAACCTTACTCCATCGTTATCCCACCGCCAAATGTTACTGGTAAACTCCACCTTGGCCATGCTTGGGACACAACGCTTCAGGATATTATCATTCGTCAAAAACGCATGCAGGGCTTTGATACTCTGTGGTTACCAGGGATGGACCATGCAGGGATTGCGACTCAGACAAAAGTAGAAGAGCGCCTACGTGAACAGGGAATCACTCGCTACGACCTTGGTCGCGAAAAATTCCTAGACAAGGTTTGGGAGTGGAAAGACGAATATGCCTCAACTATTAAAGAACAGTGGGGCAAGATGGGGATTTCTGTGGATTATTCACGGGAACGTTTCACCCTAGATGAAGGTCTTTCTAAAGCAGTACGCAAGGTTTTCGTTGACCTTTACAAAAAAGGCTGGATTTACCGTGGTGAATTCATCATCAACTGGGATCCGGCAGCTCGCACAGCTTTGTCCGACATCGAAGTGATCCATAAAGACGTGGAAGGTGCCTTCTATCACATGACTTATATGTTGGAAGATGGCTCTCGCGGTTTGCAAGTTGCGACTACTCGACCAGAAACCATGTTTGGAGACGTTGCTGTTGCCGTTAACCCAGAAGATCCTCGTTATAAAGACTTAATCGGCAAAAATGTTGTTTTACCCATCGTGAATAAGCTGATTCCAATTGTGGCCGATGAGCATGCTGATCCTGAATTTGGAACAGGGGTTGTTAAAATCACGCCTGCTCATGATCCAAATGACTTCTTAGTTGGTCAGCGCCATAACTTACCACAAGTCAATGTTATGAATGATGACGGCACAATGAACGAGCTAGCTGGTGAATTTGCTGGTATGGATCGTTTTGAAGCTCGTAAAGCAACTGTTGCGAAGTTAGAAGAACTTGGTGCCCTAGTTAATATTGAAAAACGGGTGCACTCTGTTGGTCACTCAGAACGTTCTGGTGCAGTTGTTGAGCCTCGTTTATCTACCCAATGGTTTGTTAAAATGGATGAGCTGGCTAAACAAGCTATGGCTAACCAAGATACTGAAAACCGTGTTGATTTCTACCCACCACGCTTCAATGATACCTTTATGAGCTGGATGGAAAATATCCATGACTGGGTTATTTCCCGCCAATTGTGGTGGGGACATCAAATTCCAGCTTGGTACAATACTGAAGGGGAGATTTATGTAGGTGAAGAAGCACCAGAAGGCGACGGCTGGCAACAGGACGAAGATGTCCTTGACACCTGGTTCTCATCTGCCTTATGGCCATTTTCAACCATGGGTTGGCCTGATACAGATGCCGAAGATTTCAAACGTTACTTCCCAACCTCAACACTAGTTACAGGTTACGATATCATCTTCTTCTGGGTATCACGGATGATCTTCCAATCCCTTGAATTCACTAATGAACGTCCGTTCCAGAATGTCCTTATCCATGGATTAATCCGTGATGAAGAAGGCCGGAAGATGTCTAAATCATTGGGTAATGGAATTGATCCAATGGATGTGGTTGAAAAATATGGAGCTGATGCCCTCCGTTGGTTCCTCTCAAATGGCTCTGCTCCAGGCCAAGATGTTCGCTTCTCTTACGAAAAAATGGATGCTTCTTGGAACTTCATTAACAAGATTTGGAACATTTCCCGTTACATTCTTATGAACAATGAAGGCTTGAGACTGGCTGAAGCTGAAAAAAATGTAGCAGAAGTGGTCAAAGGTCAAGCTGGAAATGTGACCGACAGGTGGATTCTTCACAACCTCAATGAGACTATCGTCAAAGTTACCGAAAACTTTGACAAGTTCGAATTTGGTGTTGCAGGCCACATCTTGTATAACTTCATTTGGGAAGAGTTCGCTAACTGGTATGTGGAACTCACTAAGGAAGTGCTTTATTCCGACAATGAAGACGAAAAAGTGATCACACGCTCTGTCTTACTTTATACACTTGATAAGATTTTGCGACTTCTTCATCCAATCATGCCTTTTGTAACGGAAGAAATTTTTGCTCAGTATGCCCAAGGTTCAATCGTGACGGCGGCTTACCCAGTGGCTAATGAGGCTTTTCTTAATGAAGCTGCACACCGAGGTGTGGAAAGCTTAAAAGACTTGATTCGTGCAGTCCGAAACGCGCGTGCAGAGGTCAACGTTGCACCAAGCAAGGCCATTACCATCTTGATTAAAACGTCTGACAAAGACTTAGAGGACTTTTTCAAAGCCAATGAGAACTATATCCGACGTTTCACCAACCCTGAGAAATTGGAAATCTCAGCTGATTTGCAGGCTCCTGAAATGGCTATGACCGCAATCATCACAGGTGCAGAAATCTATCTTCCACTGGCAGACCTGCTTAATGTGGACGAAGAACTAGCCCGCCTGGACAAAGAACTGGCCAAATGGCAAAAAGAACTAGACATGGTCGGAAAAAAACTCAGCAACGAACGCTTCGTCGCCAACGCCAAAGCAGACGTGGTCCAAAAAGAACGCGACAAACAAGCCGATTACCAAGCTAAATTTGATGCGACGCAGGAGCGCATTACTGAAATGAAGAAACTTGTTAAATAGTTAAAATCATTCACTACTTCCGCAGAGTCCTGCCACTAAACTATTTTATAGGTGGAATTTTAAGTGAAGCAATTGCTAGAGGTTCAATTATTGGTGGGGTATCGGTATTTATATGCGTAGCCGTCGCTGGAATTGATACATATCGGTGATATTATTATGATTTATGTTTTTCTGACTAGTTTAGTCTGTCTGTTCGCTTCACACATTTTTTGAAAGATGAGCAGATCAAAAATAATACAAAGAAGACTATAGTGATTATTTTTATTGTCTATCTAATCATGACATTTTTTAATTAATCTATTTATAATGACAAAGCAGTTACTGCTTTGTCATTTTCTGAATTTTAAAAGCGTTTTTTAGGATAGGGTAGGGCTTTTAGTAAATGCAAATATCTAAAATAAGGGAGATTACAATGTAAGATTAGACTTTTAAACTATTATTTGCACGGATATGCAAATATGGGTAAACAACAACGATTATTTGCACAATCATGCAAATAATATCGAGATATGATATAATAATTATGAGGTGATTCGAATGAAATATATTCAAAGACCAAGCTACCAAGCCTTTTTAAATAGGCATCGTGAAAAGCAAGTTATAAAAGTGGTTAGTGGCGTTAGGCGGGCAGGTAAGTCGGTACTTTTTCAACTTTACAAAGATGAACTCTTGGCCTCAGGGGTTAAACCAGAGCAAATAATTGCTATCAACTTTGAAGACTTGACTTATTTTGATTTACGTGGTTTTAAAGCACTAAATGATTATATTGTGGAACGATTATCTGAAAGTGATATGAATTATATTTTTCTTGATGAAGTCCAACATGTCGACCGGTTTGAACTAGTAGCCGATAGTCTCTTTATTAAAGATAATGTCGACCTTTATTTAACAGGCTCAAATGCCTATTTTATGTCCAGTCAACTAGCAACAAACTTGACAGGTCGCTATGTGCAATTAGAAATATTACCATTATCATTTAGTGAGTTTGTTCATGGTATGAAAATTCAAGGAAGTAATTTAAGTCATACAGAACTCTTTAATGCTTACTTATTTAGTGCCTTTCCCTACCTTTTACAGACAGAAACTTATCTAGAAAGAATAGATTATCTACAAGGGATTTATAATTCAATTCTCTTACATGATATTATTCCAAGAATAGGTAGCCCAAGTCCTATTTTGATTGAAAGAATCGTTAGGACCCTTTTAAGCAGTATGGGGAGTCAGGTTTCAACCAATAAAATCAGAAACACCCTTATCAGCCAGCAAACTCACATTTCCCATCATGCATTAGATAACTATTTAGATACTTTAACAGACAGTCTCCTTTTTTATGCTGTTCCACGTTTTGATGTCAAAGGTCGTGCATTATTACAGAGACTGGAAAAATATTACCCTGTTGATCTAGGTTTTAGACAATTATTGTTGCCAGACCATAAAGAAGATTTAGGACATATGATTGAAACCCTTGTCTTCTTAGAATTGAAGAGACGCTATCATAAAGTCTACGTGGGAAATATTAATAACTATGAAGTTGATTTTGTTGCTATTACTGACCTTGGTAAATATGCCTATTATCAAGTTAGTCTAACGACATTGGACCCAACAACTTTGGAAAGAGAATTGAGACCACTACAAGCTATTGAGGATCAGTATCCAAAGTATTTACTGACATTAGACCAAGTCCAAAGTCAAGCAAATTATGAAGGAATTGAGAAACAAAACCTAATTGATTGGCTTTTAGTATAATAGATTTAAAATGAATCACTAGGAGGATGATATGATAGCTTTTCCAACAGTACAATGGAAATATTTTAATCATGTTTTACATAATTTGATTGAATCCTTTATCATTGAAACATATGAAGAACTGGATGATTTTATTGAGACTACAGATCCGAAATATTTATGGAGGGAACAAAGAGACAGGTATCTTCAAGTAATTAATGAATTATACTATTGGTCTGATTTGGAGGATGGATTTATTCATGAAATGACAGCTTTTCATGAATTGGTATTATATAGAATCCTGCAAGCATTATGTGATATTCAAAATGATTATCCAGAGTTTTTGAAACATTTTTTTGATGCTGAAGCTCTATCATTACTTCTTCCTGAAAATTTCGAAGAAGAAATAGAAGGTAGCTATGAGCAATATTATTCTGACCTGAGTAATTTTGAATTTGAGCTTTTTGAAGATACAGATTTTTTGTTTGTAGAAGATTTAATAAATTATCGAAGAATAGGAATAAATAGTTTTGAAGAGGTGTTAGAGATTAATATCGATTATTTTTTTGAGATATTACCTAATGATATTCGTAAACGTTATCAAACTGGTCATATAACACTTTCCTCAGAAATTTCAAGTTTTATTGATTATCTTAAAGATAGAATTGAGTGTGCTAGTTTATATCACTTATTTTGGAAGAGTGGACATCCAATATTAGAAAATCAGATTCAAATAATTATTGAGAATATACTAGATGCCTATTTTCATAATAAGAAAGTTGATTTGTCTAGAGAAGTATTTTTAGGTAATGGAAAAGTTGATTTCAAATTATTTAGATCGCATGAACCAGAAGAAAAATATTAATTGAAATTAAAAGAGCAAGTAGCTCAGTTTTTAAACGAGGATATGAAAAACAATTACAAAAATATATTAGTGCTGCTAATTATAAGAATGGCTTCTATCTTATTTTTTGTTTTACTGATGAGGAAGTTATAAAAGTTGAGAAATTTATCAAAGAGAATATTTATACTGATACTTACCGTCTTTACCTTAATATTTATCTAATTGATGTTCGTCAACGAGTAGCACCTTCAAAACTGTAAACAAAAAATCTTTTGAAATAGAACTATCAATATTATTTGCCCAATCATGCAAATAATATTGCTTTATTAATTAAGAATTCTGTTAATTGCGGATTTTGTTAGAAAACCACCTAAATGGTCAAAGATAGGCAAAAAAGGCAGGTTTTTTAGACCTACCTTTGCTTTTCTTTAGTTCAAGAGTTGATTAATAGCAGTAGCTGTTTTCTTTAATTCTTCTTCTAAGAAGCTTAAGCCCTTGTATGCTAGTCGGCTGCTTGGTCCTGAACATCCTAATGCAGCGATAATACTATTGTTTTGAAATAAACCTGTTGCCATGCAGGTTAAACCGTATTCGTATTCTTCCAGATCATATGCGACGCCATTCTTTAGAATGGCTTTTTTTTCTTCTTTAAAGGCTTGATAGCTGGTAATGGTGTGGTGTGTTCTTGCCACTAAGTCCTCTTGGAAATAGCTTTTCAGGTCACTATCAGCCATTTGGCTTAAGAAGATTTTTCCCATGGAAGAGCAATACAGTTTAGCAGTTGGTGCTAGTGAAAATTGGAGGAGATAGCTTTCGCCTACTTCTGTGTGGATAAAGTAGACGTAATTGTCGTAATGAATGGCAAGATTGATTGTTTCCCCTGTGACTTCTGTAAAGTTCTTCATGTAGGGTTTTGCTAGGCTGATTATCTGTTGGCTATTTGCTTCTAAGGGTTGATATTTGAGCATGCCATAACCTAAAGCGTAGTTTTCTTGATCTATTTGTAAAACGAGATGATGGACCTCTAGAGCTTTTAGGAGTCTAAAAACAGTTGTTTTTGATAAGTGGGCTTGTCTAGCAATTTCTGAGACACCAAGAGATTGATGCTCTACCAGAATATCTAATAGCTTAATAGCATTATCCAGTGTTTTAATACGTTGGTCAGTCATAAGGTCTCCTTTTTTATATTATAGCATGAAATGAAATGGGAGATTTTGAATAATCCTTAGAAAATAGATTGACAAAAACATCACAAAGTATTATGATGAATTGGAACAGTGTTCCGAAAAATAATTTTAGGAGATTTCTTATGGCAAATACTGCAGAAAACAATAGATTATTTGGTCTATTAAAATTTATCATATTCACCCTCTTTGGGACTTTTTTTGTCCTGGTTCCCTTTGACTTTGGTGGTAAAATTGATACTATTTTGTTTTACTATTTAAAGCTTTTTGTCACGACTTTTAATGCTCCTTTAACAGCAATACTTGTCTTTTTAATTGTTTTAAGTGCTGCTTTAGCAGTTTTTGATCAGATCAAACCAGATACCATCATCAGACACGATCGTCTTTTAAAGAAATTCTTCTCGACCACAGCCTTTTATACAGCAAACCGTGTTTTAGGTGCAGTTATTACTTTGATGGTTTATTTTAAGGTAGGCCCAGAATTTGTCATCTCTGCTGATACGGGTGGTTCAATGCTTTCACTTGCGACACAGTTATCTGTATTAGTTCCTATGATGTTGCTTTTCCAAACCTTTATTTTAGAGTTCGGGGCAATGGAATTTCTCGGAGAATTAATTGGTGGCATCATGAAACCTCTTTTTAAGGTTTCAGAAATCTGCGCTGTTAATATTATTTCTGCTTGGGTAGGGCCGGGTAATGCAGCTATTATGGCGACAGAAGAATTCTTTGAAAAAGGATACTTTACTGTCAAAGAAATGGCTATTATCGGTTCACAATTTGCAACAGGCAGTGTTGGCTGGGTTGTTTTAGTTAGTTCTGTTCTAGGAGTAATTGATTACTTTGGCTTAATTTTTATTGGTTTAACGCTTATTGGTGCCTTGATTGCGGCTATTGGGGTCAGAATTCCACCGATTTCAAAATACCCAGATACCTATGTTGATGGGACACGTATTAATCGGCACCTTACAAGCAAAGAAGGCAATGTCTTTGTGAGAGGTCTAAATAGTGCTATTACTCGTGCTAATGCTGTCTCATTAAAAAACTTTACAGCTAAATCAGATAACATGGGCTTTTACATTTTCTGGTTGACACCAATTATTGTTTGTTGGGGAACTTTAGCATTAATTGTTTCCCTCTATACTCCATTCTTAGCCTGGGTTTCTCTACCAGTTCAAGGGATTTTAAGTCTTTTTGGTGTAGAAGAAGCAAAACAAACTGCTAGTGCTATTATGTCAGGTTTTGCTGATAATTATTTGCCTGTTATTTTGGGTCAATCTATAAAATCAGAAGTTAGCCGTGTTATTATTGCGACAATGAGCATTATGCAAATTATCTACCTGTCAGAAACAGCAACCCTCTTAACATCAACCAATAAAGAAATGTCTTTCTTAGATGTTCTGATTATCTTTTTAGAAAGAACCTTCTTGTCATTAATCTTTATTATTTTAATGGCTCAATGGTTTGTAGGATAAGGAAAGGAAATAGATATGAAAATTGTAAGATTATTTGAAGATAAGATGTTGAATTATGAAGAAAAAATAATTCAGGAATTAGGCTTAGATGTAACCATAGAAGTTAAAGTAAGCCAGACAGAAGAAGAAATCATTGCAAATGCTAAAGACGCTGATATTCTTATTACAGTATATGAGCCCTTAACAAAGCATGTTTTAGAAAAGTTACCTAATTTGAAATTGGTCCTTTACCGTTCTATCGGCTTTAATGCCATTGATATGGACTATGCTAATAGTATTAATCTGCCAGTATCACATTTAGTTAGTTATTGTACAGATGAAGTGGCTAACTACGTGGTGGCTGCAATCCTTACCCATAATCGTCGCCTTCATGATTTTAATCAGGCTGTTAAAGTCAATCATAAATGGGATTATGAACTTTTCCCTGATATGAGACGTCTATCTTCGCAGACAGTCGGTCTGATTGGATTTGGGAATATTCCAAAACTTGTCGCAAAAAGATTACAGGCTTTTGGTTGTCGGGTCCTTGCCTATGATCCATTTGTTGCAGAGGAAGTTTTTGAACAAGAAGCTGTTAAAGCAGTAAGCCTAGAAGACCTTTTTAAAGAGAGTGATTATATTTCAAGTCACCTACCTTTAAACCCTCAAACACAAGGCAGTCTTAATAAAAGTTTATTTGATTTAACAGAGAAATCCCCAGTCTTTATTAATTCTTCCCGTGGAGGTGTCGTTAATGAAAATGATTTGTTAGAAGCCCTGCAAAATGGCCAACTTTCTTATGCTATCCTTGATGTGCTTTCTAGTGAAGACCCTGATTTGGAGCGACTGCCATTCATGAAAATGGAGAATGTGCTCCTAACTCCTCATATCGCCTTTTACTCTCAAGAAGCTTTCTTACATGGCGTTCGGGAAAATATGGAAAATATCAAGGCCTACCTTGCAAGCGATTATAATAAAGCAGGAATTGTGAATTTGAGAAAAATTAAATTACTATAAGGGTATAAAGAGCAGCTAAAAGGGCTGCTTTTTTTAAAAAATATTTTTGGTCGCGCTTACATTAAGTGACGTAGATATGATATAATAACAGTATTAAAATAATTAGAAAATACTTGTGATAAGGAAATAAGAATGATTTTAGCGCATTATCAAAAAGCTAGTAGTGTAGAAGCTGAGAAACGGCAATCATTAGAGGAGCATTTATGGCATGTGGCCTGTTCCAGTCGACAGGAAGCGTCCATAATTGGTCAAGGAGATGTGCTTTTTTTAATTGGACTTTACCATGATCTGGGCAAAGCTGATCGAGTCTTTCAAGATAAATTATTAAATAAACCAAATCGACATGTAGATCATTCCTATGCAGGGGCAAAATATCTATGTTCTATTATTGGACCTCATCTAAAAAGCCGAGGGGTTGATAAAAATGAAAGGATGATATTTAACGAAATGGTGGGGTATGTCATTTCTGCTCATCATGGGATGTATGATTTCTGCTATTACTCTGACGATGCTGAATATTATGGCTTTAATAAATTAAAAAATCGTATCAATAGAGACTTGGGTGATTATCACTATCACGAAGATATTAAAGGGTACGCTATAAAATTAGAAGAAAATTTGTGTGATTATGGTTATAAAGATTTAAGGGAGCTTATTGATAAAGCTTTTGATAATTACCAACAGGCCATGTCTTCCCTAGACTGTCAAGATAAGAGCGAGTGGGATTATTATCAGTCTTGTATGGTGAGACTCTACTTGTCACTCTTAAAAAATGCTGATATTTTGGACACAGTAAATGCCTATGGTCTTAAAATAAGCCCTATGGATAAAACAGAGCGATCCTTTCTAAAACACTCCTATTTAGCTGCTATTGAACAAAAATATGCTAGCTTTGGACGGCCAAACAATCAGTTGAACACTATTCGGACAGAAATCGCTGAGCGTGTTAAAGAAAGAGGTAAAACGGATTCTAAGGGGATTTATCGCTTAGATTTACCGACAGGAGCTGGTAAGACTAATCTTGGTATGCGCTATGCCTTTCACCAATTAGTTCATCAAGATAAATCACGATTTTTTTACATTACACCCTTTCTTTCAGTTCTTGAGCAAAATGCTTCCGAAATCAGAAAAGTCACTGGTGATCTTGGTGTTCTAGAACACCATTCCAATGTGGTGAAACCGGCTGATGAAGATGATGATGACAAGGACAGTTTATTGTCAGCCTATCTTAGTGAAAGCTGGGATAGTCAAGTGGTCTTGACTTCTATGGTTCAATTTTTCCAAACACTTTTTAAAACCAAATCGGCTAATCTGAGACGTTTTTCAAGTTTGATTAATAGTGTTGTGGTTCTAGATGAAGTTCAGTCACTGCCTATTGAAGTAACAACTTTGTTTAATTTAACGATGAATTTTTTAAATAAAGTCATGGATACAACCATTGTTCTTTGTACAGCAACCCAACCTGCTTATGATTCTTCAGAGATTGACCATCGTATCTGTTATGGAGGGAACATGGGAGAATTAGCTGAAATAGTTAAGTTAACGATTGAAGAAAAACAAGTTTTTTCAAGAACAGAGCTTAGAAAATGTGATGATAGTGATCAAAAAGTCCATTTGACTGATGTTATTAATCTTATTCTAGGTGAGGAAAGCTCGGTTCTTGCTATTTTTAACACGAAAAAAACGGTTAATAATTGCTACACTATGATCAAAGACATGACTGATAGACCGGTCTATCAGCTTTCGACAAATATGTGTGCACAGCATAGGCTTGACTTGATTGCTAAAATCAAAACGGAGTTACAAAATAATATCCCTATTATTTGTATTAGCACGCAATTAATTGAAGCAGGTGTAGATGTTGATTTTCATCGCGTCATTCGTTCCTATTCAGGAATTGATTCTATTGTTCAGGCTGCTGGACGATGTAATCGAGAAGGCAAACGAGATAAAGGTCAGGTCACTCTTGTCAATCTGACCAATGAAGAGGAAAATATTTCTAGGCTGACAGAAATAAAAGCTAAAAAAGAAGCTACAGAATCTATCCTTCATAAGATTGGGTCTCCAATCGATATCTCGACCTTAAACTGTGACTTTTTTGAGTATTATTATGCCAATAATCAAGGACTGATGGATTATCCTTTGGAAGACAACAAATCCGTCTATGATTATTTAAGCCTTAATACTTATCAGACGGCAAATAAAAAGTTCAAAGGTAAGTTAAAGCAAGCTTTTAAAACGGCAGGATCCAAAATGAACCTCATCAATAATGACATGATAGGAATTCTCGTACCTTATGGTGATACTAAGAAAAAGTTGACTTATTTAGAAGAATTATGCGCGTCCCATTTTTTATCAGCAGAAGATTATCAAAGAATAAAATCATTACTAAAAGAGTTACAACCTTTCACGGTTAATGTCCGTGAGAGCGATCCTCTTCTTGAGGCAACAAAATCTTATCTAAATGGTCAGATTCTGATTTTGATGTCGGAGTATTATGACACAGAAAGAGGAGTTAAGTACGATTCAGCTAGTTTTTACTTGTAACTCAAAATGAAAGCAGGTCAACAAGAGTCAGTAGAGGACCTTGTTAACCTGCCAAACATCGTTAATAATAACTAAATATAATTTCAATCCACATAGGAATACTATGATAAGTACATTGTATCAAAACTATTCTATCATTTCAATCTGCTAAATCTATTTAAATAATAATAACTAAACATAGAAATAAAAACATTAACGTATTAAGCACTTATTGATAAAATAAGATTATCAAAAACAGAAGGAGGAAAATATCTTGTATAGATCTAGAGACTTCTACGTGAGAGTAAGTGGTCAGCGAGCCCTTTTTACCAATCCAGCCACAAAGGGAGGATCGGAAAGGTCATCCTATTCGGTTCCAACTAGGCAGGCATTGAATGGCATCGTTGATGCCATCTATTATAAGCCGACCTTTACTAATATCGTCACAGAGGTTAAGATTATTAACCAAATTCAAACCGAATTACAGGGTGTTAGGGCTTTGTTGCATGATTATAGTGCAGATTTAAGTTATGTATCGTATTTGAGTGATGTTGTTTATCTGATCAAGTTTCATTTTGTTTGGAATGAGGATAGAAAAGATTTAAACTCAGATAGACTTCCAGCTAAACATGAAGCCATTATGGAACGTTCTATTCGTAAAGGTGGACGTCGAGATGTGTTTTTAGGTACAAGAGAGTGTGTAGGTCTTGTAGATGATATCAGCCAAGAAGAGTATGAGGCTGCTGTCTCGTATTATGATGGTGTCACTATCGACTTGGGAATCATGTTTCATTCTTTTGCCTATCCGAAGGACAAAAAGACACCATTGAAATCATACTTTGCAAAGACTGTTATGGAAAATGGAGTCATTACGTTTAAAGCACAGTCTGAATGCGATATTGTTAATACCCTTTCTAGTTATGCTTTTAAAGCACCAGAGGGAATAAAATCGGTTAACGATGAATATATGGAGTATGATGCGATGGAGAAAGGAGAAAGCTGATGGATTTTTTTACTTCTCTCTTGAAGACTTATGAAAAAGCAGAGCTATCAGACTTGGTTGATCACCAAAAAAGGGATAATGAGTCAGTTTTACTGCCGATTTATCATACGAGTTTAAAGTCAAATGGTAAAAATATCATTTCAGTAAAATTTGATAAAGCTGGCCAGTTTCATAAGGCGGAATTTATGGCAGATAAGCAAGTGATTATCTTTCCTGTAACGGCTGATTCTGTTGCTAGATCAGGTAGTAACCCTGCGCCACATCCTCTAGTCGATAAATTTTCTTATTATAGTGCTGAAATGGGCCAGTCCCAGTATGATAATTTTCATAAGCAACTGAATAACTGGATTGATTATTGTGAGGAGGGTGATGTTAAGAGGTTTTTAACCCTTGTTCAGCAATTTATTGTGAAACCAGAATTTCTAACACTGATTCTTGATTCTTTAATTGGTTCTGATTATCACAATAATCAATTAAAAATCACCTTTTGTGATGCTACTGGAAAAGAAAAACTAATTGATTTATCAGCTTGTTTTTTAGAGTTTTCAATTGATCAATTTCAGGGCTTTAAAAATGAATCGGTTTCAACTTTTAAAGCCTTACACCAATCCTATATTTCTTTCGTTGAAGCAAATCGTGAAAATCTTGGTATTTGTAATATTAGTGGACGAGAGGAACAACTTACCGATAAGCATAGAGGTCTGATGGGGAATGCTAAAATCATCTCTGTTAGTAATAAAAGAGAAGCTTATAAAGGACGTTTTAGAGAACGCGAAGACGTTTTTAGTGTTGGCTATGAAACTTCCGAAAAAATTCATTTAATGATCAAGTATCTTTTAGAAAATAAAAATACCAGTACTTGGCTAGGGTCTTCTCAATATTTAATCAACTGGTTTAGCGATGATTTAACAAATGATAGTCGTTTGGATATTGTATCACCAGTCTTTGATGATGGACTTGAAGAAGATGATGACGATATACCACCTATTATAGCCTTAGCAACTGAAGAAAATAAAAGGATTGGTAAATCATTCATCAAGGGGCGAAAATTATTTGCTAATGATGCTACTTATTATGTCGCCATTTTGAATAAAACCAGCAATGGGCGGATCGCTTTAAAATATTTTCGTCAGCTACAAGCGTCTCAATTGCTAATCAATCTTGATAAGTGGCAGGAAAACTACAGTTGGGAGTCGCGATTTAAGTCTGAGAAAAGTCGCTTAAGGACCCCTACTTTTCATGACATTCTTAACGTATCCTATGGGGTTGATAGGAATCGCTTCCTTGAACTAGACAATGATAACTTCAAAAGTGATCAAGTTCAAAAGTTAGTGACAAGTTTGATTGATGGTAAACCGATGCCACAGTCCATTGTCAAAAAGTTGAGTAACAATGTTAAAGAACGACACCGTTACCGTAAGCACTGGTATCAAGTTGAGCAGGTTTGCTTAGCAATTTTACATAAACAAAATGGGGAGGAATTTTCACCGATGCTGGATCATAATAATCAAAATCGTTCCTATCTTTTCGGGCGATTATTAGCAATTTTTGAATTAATCGAGACGTTACGTTATGGCTTGGAAGGAAAAGACAGCGATCGTATTACCAATGCGGAACGTTATTGGACAGCCTATACTGGACAGCCAACAAAATTGATGATGTTGTTGGAAAATAAAATTAAGCCTTACGAAGAAACATTGAAATTAAACCGTCGTGGCAGTTGGAAGAAATTAGAAAAAGAAAAAGAAGAAATTTTAGAACTTTTAAATCCTCTGTTAGAAACAGAAACAATGGAGAAACCATTAGATTACCGTTTTATTTTTGGGTATTATGCTGAGAAAAAATATTATTATTATACAAAACAAAACACTGAAGTAACAGAAAGTGAGGAAGAATAGATGTTGGAACACAAAATTGATTTTATGGTAACCCTTGAAGTGAAAGAAGCAAACGCAAATGGTGATCCATTAAATGGGAACATGCCTCGTACAGATGCCAAAGGATACGGTGTGATGAGTGATGTCTCCATTAAACGTAAGATTCGGAATCGTCTGCAAGATATGGGAAAACCTATTTTTGTGCAAGCTAATGAACGTATTGAAGATAATTTTCGTTCACTAGAAAAACGCTTTTCACAGCACTTTACAGCTAAGACACCTGACAAGGAAATTGAAGAAAAAGCTAATGCATTATGGTTTGATGTTCGTGCTTTTGGACAAGTTTTTACTTATCTAAAAAAATCAATTGGGGTGCGCGGACCAGTTTCTATCAGTATGGCTAAGTCCTTGGAGCCAATTGTCATTTCTAGTCTACAAATTACGCGTAGTACCAATGGTATGGAAGCTAAGAATGATAGTGGTCGTTCTTCTGATACGATGGGGACAAAACATTTTGTAGATTATGGGGTGTATGTACTTAAAGGTTCAATCAATGCATATTTTGCTGAAAAGACTGGATTTTCTCAGGAAGATGCCGAGGCCATTAAAGAGGTTTTGCTTAGCTTGTTTGAAAATGATGCGTCATCTGCACGTCCGGAAGGTTCTATGCGAGTTCGTGAAGTCTTTTGGTTTACACATTCAAGCAAATTGGGCAATGTTTCAAGTGCGCGTGTCTTTGACTTGTTAGAGTATAATCAATCAATAGAAGAAAGAAGCACTTATGACGCTTATCAAATTCACCTAAATCAAGAAAAATTAGCTAAATATGAAGCGAAAGGTTTAACGGTTGAAATCCTAGAAGGACTTTAATATGGTCTATGCCGAAGATGATTATTTAATGCTATCAGGTATTCAGCATTTCCAATTTTGTAAACGTCAATGGGCCTTGATTCACATTGAGCAACAATGGCTTGATAATGAAGCGACAGCGCATGGGCAGATTCTACATACTAAAGCAGATAATCCTTATATTAAAGAAAAACGAAAAGATTTTTTGATCTCACGTGCTATGCCCATTTCTTCTGCAGAGCTTGGACTTTCAGGAATTATGGATGTTGTGGAATTTTATAAGGATGATCAAGGTGTGTCTTTGAGGGGAAAACGTGGGAAATGGTTGCCAAAAGTTGTGGAATACAAGCGCGGAAAACCTAAAAAAGATATAAGAGATATTGTCCAGTTGGTAGCTCAGACCATGTGTTTAGAAGAAACACTAGGCTGTCATATTAACGAAGGTTGTCTTTATTACCATAGTGTCAATCAAAGAGTGACTGTCGCCATGACCTCAGCTTTGCGTCAAGAAGTGAGAGAATTAGCCGCAGAAATGCATGAGGTTTATCAGAGTCGAATGCTACCTAAGGCAGCTTATTTTAAAAACTGTCAGCTTTGTTCTTTAGTCGATATTTGTAAGCCCAGATTGAGTAAGAAAACAAGGAGCGTGTCACGTTACATCAATGAGGCTATGACTAGCGAGGAGATGAACCTATGAAAAAACTGCTGAATACCTTGTATTTGACGCAAGAAGATTTTTATGTCACCAAAGAAGGTGATAATATTGTCATCAAGCAAGAAGGTAAAGTTCTCAAGCGGTTTCCGTTTCGGATTATTGATGGTATTGTCTGTTTTTCTTATTTAGGTGTGTCACCTGCTTTGGTTAAATTATGTACGGAAAATCAGATTAATTTATCATTTCATACACCACAAGGTCGTTTTTGTGGTCGCTATATTGGTTCAACCAATGGGAATGTCTTATTGCGTAGAGAACATTATCGTTTATCTGATCGTGAGGAATCTTTGGAATACGCGAAGCGGTTTATTTTGGCTAAAATTTCCAACTCAAGGAAATACTTGCTACGCTTTAAACGAGATCATCGTCAACAGATTGATACCACACTTTTTGAGACTGTTAATGACGAATTGATCTGGGCTTTAGAGATGGTTCAGGCTGCAGATAATAAAGACTCTTTGAGAGGAATTGAAGGCCAAGCTGCTAATCAGTATTTTCGCATTTTTAATGATCTGGTGCTGACGGATAAAAAAACATTTTACTTTCAGGGTCGGAGTAAGCGACCGCCCTTAGACTGTGTTAATGCCCTCTTATCTTTTGGTTACAGTTTACTGACCTTTGAATGCCAATCTGCCTTGGAAGCTGTCGGTTTAGACAGTTACGTTGGTTTCTTTCACACAGATCGACCTGGACGTGCCAGTTTAGCACTTGATTTAGTTGAAGAGTTCCGCTCATATATTGTTGATCGTTTTGTCTTTTCATTAATTAATAAAGGACAACTTCAGAAAAAACACTTTGAGTTTAAAGAAAATGGTAGTATTTTATTGACGGAAAATGGCAGAGCAATTTTTATTGATTTGTGGCAGAAGCGTAAGCATACTGAGGTAGAACATCCTTTTACAAAAGAAAAAGTAAAACTTATGCTATTACCCTATGTGCAGGCGCAGCTTTTAGCTAAGGCCATACGAGGAGACTTAGAAAGTTATCCACCTTTTATGATTTAGGAGATGTTATATGATGGTTTTAGTCACTTATGATGTAAATACTGAAACATCTGCTGGCAGAAAAAGATTACGCCATGTTGCCAAACTCTGTGTGAATTATGGGCAACGTGTTCAAAATTCTGTTTTTGAATGTTCTGTGACGCCTGCAGAATTTGTGGATATAAAGCACCGCTTAACACAAATCATTGATGGGGAAACAGATAGTATTCGCTTTTATTTATTGGGTAAGAATTGGCAGAGGCGTGTGGAAACACTTGGTCGCTCAGATAGCTATGACCCAGATAAGGGTGTCTTATTATTGTAAAAAAGTTTAGTACGATCCGAGGTTTCACAGGAAAACCTGGCTTGCTCGCGCAAAAATAACTTAAAAAAGAAGCGAAATGGAGATGAAAAGACTTAAAACGCCTCTATATTTTCCAACCGTTTCTATATAAACTGTGTCATTTGGCGCAGTCTCACCCTTCACGGGTGAGTGGATTGAAATCTTTGGCATCTCCTGTGTCTCCCTTAGGACCTTGTCTCACCCTTCACGGGTGAGTGGATTGAAATCTTTTCGGTTTGCACAGCTCCAACAACATCTCCAGTCTCACCCTTCACGGGTGAGTGGATTGAAATTGGTTGTAAGTCTAGCAACTCTTCTTTTGATTTAGTCTCACCCTTCACGGGTGAGTGGATTGAAATCAATTGAGCATATGGCAGCAGCGTTAGGTCACTCAAGTCTCACCCTTCACGGGTGAGTGGATTGAAATCCTGATTTGAGAATGATATATGTCAATGCTGATTTGTCTCACCCTTCACGGGTGAGTGGATTGAAATGGCGATTGTCCCGCTCGAGCCCTTAAACTCATACTTGTCTCACCCTTCACGGGTGAGTGGATTGAAATTGAGAGCTGTTTTA
>NZ_KB904197.1:0-75932 GCF_000380005.1 Streptococcus didelphis DSM 15616 | reverse complement strand
CCCTTCACGGGTGAGTGGATTGAAATTTCGACTAGTTTTTTAAAGTTGTCAAACTCAAGATTGTCTCACCCTTCACGGGTGAGTGGATTGAAATGTTAAGTATCAGCTTGTCATCAATTTCCTTGGAGTCTCACCCTTCACGGGTGAGTGGATTGAAATAAGAAATTCGCAACAGAAGACATGTTTACTTAATTAACGTCTCACCCTTCAGGGGTGCGCTTGTGAACTTGTTTTGCTTATGTAACAACCCTACATTTTAGTGATACTTTCTATCTAGCTGAAACTTGCATAAGTGCTGTTTTCATCAAATTTCCAGGAGTCCATTTCTGTTATTTTTCGCTTCTCATGATATACTATTCTTAGAGTATTTAGTGTCAGAAATGGGGAGTAATATGGGGAAAGTGTCTTATGGGATAGTGTCGACAGCGCAGGTCGCACCACGGTTTATTGAAGGTGTTCGTCTAGCGGGGAATGGCGAAATTGTGGCTGTTTCCAGTCGTTCTTTAGAGACGGCTAAATCTTTCGCAGAGACCCACAATATTCCCCAGGCTTATGCTAGCTTGTCTTCTATGTTGGCTAACCCTTCTATTGATGTCATCTACATCCCAACGATTAATAAAGATCACTACAAGTGTGCTAAGAAGGCTTTATTAGCTAGAAAGCATGTGCTTGTTGAAAAACCATTCACCCTAACTTATGCTGAGGCTCGTGAATTGTTTGATCTTGCTTATCGGAAAAATCTTTTTTTGATGGAAGCTCAAAAATCTCTCTTTATTCCCATGACAAAGCTTGTTAAAGAGACCATTGCCTCTGGAGAATTAGGAGACATTATCTCCGTTTCATCAATAACAGCCTATCCCAACATTGACCATATTTCTTGGTTTGGGGACTTATCAGCTGGTGGCGGGGCAGTTCATTTTATGGCTCCTTATGCCCTGTCTTACTTACAGTATATCTTTGATTCTAAAATCGAGAAAGCTGGTGGCTTGGCTAACTTTCCTAAGGGTCAAAGCGACAGCCAGTCCAAGATTCTCTTACAGTTGGAGAATGGTGTCATGGTAGATATTTTTCTTACGACACACTTGAAATTACCCCATAAGATGACTATTTGTGGGACCAAAGGGACGCTGGAGATTCCTAGTTTTTGGAAGACGACAGTAGCTACGCTAATTCATAAGGATGGAAGTCGTAAACTTTTGGAAGCTCCTATGGCCAGTGATTTTGCTTCAGAAGCTTATCATGTAAGCCAGATGGTTTCAGAAGGTGCCCAGACAAGCCCTATTATGACACCACAAATTACCCTCTTAACCACAAAAATTATTGAAGACCTCTACAACTCTTGGGGCAAAAGAGCTTATCATTCAAGCGCTATTTAGGTAGTGCTTTTTACTAGCACAAAAGAGTTAGTTTCTGATTAAAATCAGTTGTTTTGTCTTGTGTAAATCCTGTTTTTATTTCATAATGAAAGAAGTTATAGAGGGTAAAGGAGAGCTATATGCTTAAAGGAATTAAGAAATATGGGAATCAGGTAACTATCATTAATCTAGAAGACTTATCAACTTCACAATTTGAAGAGCTTAGACAAGAAGATATTATTGATAAGGAAGTGCTTGCTTATGCTCAAGATGAAAATGAAACTTCTTTTGTTGAAGAAACAGAAGGAAGGCTTACGGTAGTCTATCAGCTTTTAGACAAGCAAAAGCTATCTATGAAGGCTGGAGATATTCCTCAAATAGAGCCGATGACCTTTCTAGTTACAGACCAAGACTTGTTTATCTTGCATAATAATAAAACAGCTCCCCTTTTAGAAGATGTTGTGGATAAGGTTGATTTAGACAAGGAACCAAAGCATATCCTTTTTCAACTGTTAACCTTATTTACAAAAGAATATTTTACCTTTATGGAAGGGATAAATGCTGAAAGAGACTATCTTATCAAAGATCTGAGAAGGCGTCCCAATCGCAAGAACCTAAAAGGTCTAGCTAATTTGCAAAGTGGCTCAGTCTATATCCTTATGGGAGCGATGCAAAACAGTCATATGTTGGATGATATCAAGGATTTGCCCAATTATAATTCTTTTAGCCATGAGAGTAAGGAACAATTAAGAGATACAATGATTGAAGCTAAACAATTATCCAATATGTGCTCACTTCATTCCCGTATTTTAGAACAACTGGCTTCTTCTTATAATAATGTTCTTAGTAATAATTTAAATGAGAATGTAACGACCTTAACCATTATTTCAATTGGCATATCTCTTTTAGCTACTGTAACCAGCTTCTATGGGATGAATGTCAAACTACCCTTTGCTAAGATAGACATTGTCTGGTTTTTAATTTTACTTATTACCAGTATTGTTGCCCTCATTTCAATTATTATCATGAAAATTTTTGTGGCACGTCATCATAACAGCTAAAAAGAAAGGAAAATTAGCAGAAAATAATGTCCCTTATTTCAGAACTATTTCAAAAGAAAACAGTCGATTGGAAAAGACTTGAGGATTTTGGTTTCAGACAGGATGGAGCTGTTTATTTTTACCAACAGCTTATCATGGATGGAGACTTTCAGGTACTTGTTAGCATTTCTAATAAAGAAGAGGTATCAGCTCGCGTCATTGACTTAGATTTAAATGAAGATTATATAGCTATTAGTGTGGAAAATAGTGGCAGTGCCTATGTCAAAAAAGTCCAAAAGGCTTATAAAGAAGTTCTTGAAAAAATTGCTAGAGACTGCTTTATCTCTCAGCCTTTTATGTCAGCACAAATGAACAGATTAAGCCACAAAATAGCTGAAAACTTTGATGATCCTTTGGATTATCCCTTTGAAAAGAATCCTGATTGCAGTTCTTATCGGGTAGCTGGCAAGTGGTATGCCCTTATTTTTCCTATAGAAGCTTCCAAGATAATAACTGGTTCTAGTAAACAAGAGCATAGAACAGTCGAGATTATCAACCTTAAGGTAAAAACCTATCAATTGGATAAGCTCCTACAAAAAAAGGGGATTTATCCAGCCTATCATATGTCAAAAAAGTCCTGGGTCTCCATTATTTTAGATGATAACTTGAATGATCAGGAATTGTGGGATTTAATTGAGGAGAGCAGGGCTCTTGTGGCACCTTCAAACTTGACCAATCCTCAAGGGTCTGATTATTGGATTATTCCAGCCAATCTTATCTATTATGATATTGATGCTGAATTTGCAGCCAATCCTGAAATTCTCTGGACACAAAAAGCTTCTATCAAAGCAGGAGATTTTGTCTTTATTTATATCACTGCCCCTACCAAGGCAATTCGCTATGCTTGTCAGGTTTTAGAAGCAGATATAGCAAATGAAGGTTATCGTAAAAATACTTCTATTAAGACCTTAATGAAGCTAGGCTTAATAAAGAGTTATCACGATGATCAACTTCCTCTTGAGATTATGAAAGAAAAGGGAGTTAGGGCTGTGCGTGGTCCAAGACGGATGAGTAAGGAACTCCTGACTTATGTGAAAGAAAAAGCTTACTTTAATGACAGGGATGAGGGATGTTTAGAAATAGAGACTGTTTTCTAGACTATTTGTTTTTAGGAAGGGCCTTATGACTATTTAAGTAAACTTAATAAAAAAGAACTAGTAAGAGGTTATCCTACTAGTTTTTAATTGCTTTTATTTATTAGTGAAGAAAAATGGTGGCGTGTAATGGCTCAGAGTTTCATAACAGGTCAATGCTTGGGCGTGATCATCACAGATAATTAGGCAGGTATCATCCCCACAAACAGTAGCAACAATTTCTGGAATTTGCATGGCATCTAAGATAGAACCAAAAGATTGTGCTAAACCAGGTAAGGTTTTTAAGACAATTTGATGTTGCACGACCTTAAGCATCACAAGGGCATCTTCCATATAAAAACGAAGGCGATGTTCCCAACGTCCCTGAGAAATAGCAAGGGTTTCATAATGGGTGCTATCCCCATCTGTGACCTTGACCAGGTTCAGTTCTTTCATATCCCTAGAAAGTGTAGCTTGGGTAATAAGAATGCCATTTTTTTTAAGTTTATCTTGGAGCTCTTGTTGTGTATGAATAGTAGTTTCTGAGATAAGCGACCTAATTAATTGATGTCGAATTTCTTTTTTATTCATCCTTATAACTTTCCTTTAATTTTTATGATTTTAACTGAGTATAACAAAAAGCGAACTTAGTGTAAAGTTTTTTGAGAAACGCTTACAATATCCCTTGTTTTATGGTAAAATGGGGGCAATTAAAGAGTAAAGGAGGAAGGATTTGATCAAGAGAGAAGATTATCAATACCTTAGAAAATTAGACGATTTTAAGTTTTTGTCAATACAAGAATTTGATAAGCTGGTTGGTCAGATGGAACTTAGAAAAGCGCCAAAAGGTCACGTTCTCTTTTTTGAAGGTGACAAGCGAGAACGACTTTTCCTTGTAACTTCTGGCTATTTTAAGATTGAACAAACAGATCAGTCGGGTTCATTTATTTATACAGATTTTATACGTCATGGAACCATTTTTCCTTATGGTGGTCTGTTTACGGATGCGACTTATCATTTTTCTGTAGTAGCAATGACTGAGGTTTCTTTTTATTATTTACCAAGGGAAGTCTTTGAACAATTTTCTCTAGGAAATCCTAAGCAAATGTTGCACTTGTACAGTAAATTATCACGCTTATTAGAATTACACGAATTAAGGGTACGTAATTTAATCACTTCAAGTGCTAGTGCGCGTGTTACACAATCATTGGCTTTACTTTTAGTAGAAATGGGAGAAAATGGGGATACTCTACCATTTCAGTTAACAACAACTGATATAGCTAATATGAGTGGGACCACAAGAGAAACTGTTAGTCATGTCATGAGAACTCTAAGGCAGGATAATCGTATCATCTCTAACAATAAATATTTAACATTTTTGGATAAAGATTACTTTTTACAATACACAACATAAGAATCAAGGACTTCTATAAGTTTTTTGATTCTTATAAAAAATTTTAACTTTTTT
Organism: Streptococcus didelphis DSM 15616; assembly: GCF_000380005.1. Classification (GTDB taxonomy): domain Bacteria; phylum Bacillota; class Bacilli; order Lactobacillales; family Streptococcaceae; genus Streptococcus; species Streptococcus didelphis. The sequence goes on along the minus strand of NZ_KB904197.1, from coordinate 70,936 downwards.
TCGAATTTATAACTATAAATATTTACGCAAATATGCAAAAATATATCAAGAAACCGGATACAAATTTATAAATATAAAATTAATCCAGAGAATCTGTAAACGATTACACAAAATAATAGTGAAGGATATCCCATTTTAAAAGCTAGTGAAGAGTTAAACTAAGCTTGTAATCAAGAAAGAAGATCTTGACTCGTGAATTCACAAAAACTTCTCAATTAGAAAGAGGTAATTCTTATGACAGCTCAATCACCAATTCATGTTTATTCTGAAATTGGCAGACTTAAAAAGGTAATGCTACATAGGCCTGGTAAAGAGATTGAAAACTTGATGCCAGATTATTTGGAAAGATTATTGTTTGATGATATTCCTTTCTTAGAAGATGCTCAGAAAGAACATGATGCTTTTGCTCAAGCTTTACGCGATGAAGGTGTTGAAGTTCTTTATTTAGAAAAATTAGCAGCAGAATCACTTACAAGTTCTGAAATTCGTGAACAATTTATTGATGAATATGTTGAAGAAGCTAATATTAGAGGCCGTGCTACCAAAAAAGCTATTCGTCAGTTACTCATGTCAATTGAAGATAATCAAGAGTTAATTGATAAAACAATGGCGGGTGTTCAAAAAGCAGAACTTCCTGAAATTACTACAGAGTCTAAGGGTCTAACAGACCTTGTTGAATCAGATTACCCATTTGCAATTGATCCAATGCCTAACCTTTATTTCACTCGTGACCCATTTGCAACAATTGGTGAAGGGGTATCTCTTAACCATATGTTCTCTGAAACACGTAATCGTGAAACAATCTACGGAAAATACATCTTTACACATCACCCAGTATATGGCGGTAAAGTTCCTATGGTTTATGACCGTAGTGAAACAACCCGTATCGAAGGAGGAGATGAATTAGTCCTTTCTAAAGATGTCTTAGCAGTAGGGATTTCTCAACGTACAGATGCAGCATCAATTGAAAAACTTTTAGTAAATATCTTTAAAGAAAACCTTGGCTTTAAAAAAGTATTGGCCTTTGAATTCGCTAATAACCGTAAATTCATGCACTTAGATACTGTCTTTACAATGGTTGACTATGATAAATTCACTATTCACCCAGAAATTGAAGGAGACCTTCGTGTTTATTCTGTAACATATGAAAATGACAAACTTCATATTGAAGAAGAAAAAGGTGATCTTGCAGAACTCCTTGCAGCAAACCTTGGTGTTGAAAAAGTAGACCTCATCCGTTGTGGTGGTGATAATATCGTAGCAGCTGGTCGTGAACAATGGAATGATGGTTCAAATACCTTGACTATTGCTCCAGGTGTTGTCGTGGTTTATAACCGTAACACGATTACGAATGCTATTCTTGAATCAAAAGGATTAAAACTCATTAAGATTAACGGAAGTGAATTGGTTCGCGGTCGTGGTGGACCACGTTGTATGTCAATGCCGTTTGAACGTGAAGACCTTTAATCTCTATGGTGAAGTTAATTCTAGGTAATCAGCCCTTTCAAAGGGCAGCAAGTCTTTATATTCGCTACTGTGTTTTTGTTCTGGAAAAAGGCATAGACAAAGAAGAAGAATTTGATGGTTTTGATGAAAAGGATAGCATATATGCAGTTGTATATGATGGTGAAAAACCAGTTTCAACCGGGCGCTTCCTCCCCCAAACTGCTTATGAGGCTAGACTAACGCGAATTGCGACCTTAAAAGAATATCGAGGTCTAGGCTATGGTGCTCAAATCATCCAATCTCTCGAAAAATTAGCAAAGACTAAGGGTTATCAAAGATTAGTTATTCATAGTGAACTGACAGCTAAAAGCTTTTACGAGAGTTTAGGTTATCAGGCTTGCAGTGACACATACATAGAAGATGGAGAAATCTGTCAAACACTAGAAAAAAACATAACGAGGTAGAAAAGAGCTTTATTATTCTGATTCTACAAAAAAGATAGTGAAAGCTCTTCCTTTACCATAACTAATGTGATAATAATTTATATTCAAAGGAGAAAGAAATGACACAAGTATTTCAAGGACGTAGTTTCTTAGCAGAAAAAGATTACACACGCGCTGAATTAGAATACCTAATTGATTTTTCAGCACATTTAAAAGACCTTAAAAAAAGTGGAATCCCACATCATTATTTAGAAGGTAAAAACATTGCTCTCTTGTTTGAAAAAACATCTACACGTACTCGTGCAGCTTTCACAACCGCAGCAATTGACTTAGGAGCTCACCCTGAATACCTAGGTGCCAATGATATTCAACTTGGTAAAAAAGAATCAACTGAAGATACAGCAAAAGTTCTTGGACGTATGTTTGATGGTATTGAATTCCGTGGATTCAGCCAAAAAATGGTTGAAGAACTAGCAGAATTCTCAGGTGTGCCAGTATGGAATGGTTTAACTGATGAATGGCATCCAACACAAATGCTTGCCGACTTCCTTACAGTTAAAGAAAACTTTGGCAAACTTGAAGGTGTTACTTTAGTTTATTGTGGAGATGGCCGTAATAACATGGCAAACTCTCTCTTGGTTACTGGAGCAATCTTAGGCGTTAACATTCATATTTTCTCACCAAAAGAATTATTCCCATCAGAAGAAGTAGTTTCATTAGCTAAGGGCTATGCAAAAGAAAGTGGTGCTAAATTACTTATCACTGAAGATGCCGATGAAGCAGTAAAAGGGGCAGATGTTCTTTACACTGATGTTTGGGTATCAATGGGTGAAGAAGACAAATTTGAAGAACGTGTTAAATTATTAAAACCATATCAAGTTAACATGGATCTTATCAAAAAAGCAAACAATGACAAGTTAATCTTCTTGCACTGCCTACCAGCTTTCCATGATACCAACACAATTTATGGTAAAGATATTGAAGCAAGATTTGGCGTTAAAGAAATGGAAGTTACTGATGAAGTCTTCCGTAGCAAGTATGCTAAACATTTTGATCAAGCAGAAAACCGTATGCACACTATCAAGGCTGTTATGGCAGCTACTTTAGGTAATCTGTTTATTCCAAAAGTTTAATCAAAGAAACGATACTTTAACTACTAATAATCGTTCTGGAGCTGGCAACATTTACCAGAACCAGAACGATTTTTAATTTTAAGAAGAGGTTTATAAAAATGGAAGAACAAACTAAACGGAAATTCAAGCTCCCTTCCTCTTACTCCGTGCTCTTTATCATCATAGCAATCATGGCAATTTTGACTTGGTTTATCCCTGCGGGGGCTTACCAAACGGCTAAAGATGGTAGCTTGATTGCAGGGACCTATGCCACAGTTAAATCAAACCCACAGGGTATTTTTGATGTCTTCATGGCTCCTGTAAACGGTATGCTTGGTCTTGGGTCTACAGAAGGTGCTATTAAAGTGTCTTTCTTTATTCTCATGGTTGGGGGATTCTTAGGTGTTGTTAATAAAACGGGTGCCTTAGACCAAGGAATTGCTTCAGTTGTTAGAAAAAATAAAGGTAAAGAAAAAATGCTTATTGCCATTTTAATTCCTTTATTTGCCCTAGGTGGTACAACTTATGGTATGGGTGAAGAAACCATGGCTTTTTACCCCTTACTTATTCCTGTAATGATTGCTGTAGGTTTTGATACCATTGTTGCTGTCTCCATCATTCTACTTGGCTCCCAAGTGGGTTGTCTTGCTTCAACAATTAATCCTTTTGCTACAGGGGTAGCAGCAGATGCAGCTGGTATAAGTATTGCTGACGGTATTATTTGGCGGGTACTTCAATGGATTATCCTAGTTCTTATTACTATCTGGTTTGTTTATAGCTATGCAAGCAAGGTTGAAAAAGATCCAAGCAAATCTATTGTTGCTGACAATATGGAAGAACACCGTACTATTTTCAAACTAGAAAATGATGGTGCAGAACTAACAAAACGTCAAGGAAAGGTTCTCTGGATTTTCACCTCTGCCTTTCTCATTATGATCTTGAGCTTAATCCCTTGGGAAAAATTCAATGTTAGCCTATTTAATAATATTAATAACTGGTTAATTAAACTTCCCGTTCTTGGAACAATTATTGGTAAAAAAACAGCTCCGCTAGGAACTTGGTACTTCCCTGAGATTACTATGCTCTTTATCATGATGGCTATTCTTGTAGCTTTCGTTTATAAGATGACTGAAGAAGACTTTATCTCTTCCTTCCTTGCAGGTGCTGCAGATTTATTAGGTGTTGCAATTATCTGTGCGGTAGCGCGTGGTATTCAAGTGATTATGAACAGTGGTATGATTACTGCGACAATCCTCAACTGGGGTGAACACGGGCTTTCAGGTCTGTCCTCACAAGTTTTCATTACCTTAACTTATCTCTTTTATTTACCAATGTCCTTCCTCATTCCATCAACTTCAGGACTTGCGGGAGCTACAATGGGTATTATGGCACCATTAGGTCATTTCTCAAATGTACCTGCTCACTTAGTCATTACTGCCTTCCAATCAGCTTCTGGTGTGCTTAACATGATTTCACCAACTTCAGCAATCGTTATGGGTGCTCTTGCAATTGGTAAAATTGATTTAACAACTTGGTGGAAATTTGTTGCTAAGTTTATCGTTATTATTATGGTAGTAAGTTTACTTACTTTACTTCTTGCAACCTTATTTATCTAAAAATAAGATTTTCGTATTCTTGTCATAAGGAGGTGGATGATTATGGAAACCTATATTACTGAAGAGAATAAAGAAGCATGTGTTAAAGCTATTAAAAAGATTGTTTCTTATCCCTCAGTTTGTAAAGAAGGAGAAAATGGGACACCATTTGGACAAGCTATCCAAGATGTTCTTGAAGCTACTCTAGCTATTTGTGAAAATTTAGGATTTAAAACCTATTGTGATCCAAAAGGTTATTATGGTTATGCAGACTACGGTGAGCAAAAAGAGCTACTAGCTATCTTGTGCCACCTTGATGTCGTACCAGAAGGTGATCGAAAGCTTTGGCAGACAGATCCATTTGACTGTGTAGAAAAAGATGGACGTTTGTATGGTCGAGGAACACAAGATGATAAAGGGCCATCAATGATCAGCTTATATGCAGTTAAATCATTGATAGATGCTGGTGTTACCTTTAATAAACGTATTCGATTTATTTTTGGAACAGACGAAGAAACCTTGTGGCGTTGTATGGAGCGTTATAATCAAGTTGAAGAAACAGCAACCTATGGCTTTGCCCCTGATGCTAGTTTCCCTCTTATCTATGCTGAAAAAGGCTTATTACAGGCTAAATTGTTAGGAAAAGGATCCGACAAGTTAGAGCTCGAAATTGGAAATGCCTTCAATGTGGTTCCTGCCAGGGCTTCCTATAAAGGAGAGCACCTGCAAGAGTTGAAAGCAGAACTGGACAAGTTAGAATTTGAATACACTGTAGAAGAAGACAGTCTGACAGTATATGGCTTAGCCCAACATGCCAAGGATGCACCACATGGAATTAATGCCTTGGTTCGCTTGTCAAAAGCCCTAACGAAGTTTGTCTCTGATCAAAGTATCGCTTTTTTAGCAAATTGTGTTGACGAAGATGGTAAAGGACTTAATATTTTTGGTCCTATTGAGGATGAACCTTCAGGCAACTTAAGTTTCAATGCTGCTGGCTTAACCCTTAATAAAGAAAAAACAGAAATTCGTCTTGATATTCGTATTCCAGTTTTAGCAGACAAGGAAGCCTTAGTTAAGGAACTTAGTAGCAAGGCCAAAGAATATGGTCTAAGCTATCAGGAGTTTGATTATCTAGCTCCCTTATATGTCCCACTGGATAGTGAACTGGTAACTAAGCTTTTAGCTGTTTATCGTGATAAGACTGGTGATCAAAGACCTGCCTTATCATCAGGTGGAGCAACCTTTGCCAGAACAATGCCTAATTGTGTAGCCTTTGGGGCTCTATTTCCAGAGTCAGTTAAAACAGAACATCAAGAAAATGAATATCTTGTGTTAGAAGATGCCTTTAAGGCAATGGATATCTATGCAGAAGCAATTTATCACCTAACACGCTAAGAGAAATAAGGAGATTATTTTATGAGTAAACAAAAAATTGTTGTAGCACTTGGTGGCAATGCCATTCTTTCTGAAGATGCTTCAGCCAAAGCCCAACAAGAAGCATTAATATCAACTTCAAAATCACTTGTTAAATTAATTAAAGATGGTAATGAAGTCATTGTAACACATGGAAATGGCCCACAAGTTGGTAATTTACTATTACAACAAGCGGCAGCTGATTCTGAAAAAAATCCAGCAATGCCCCTAGACACTTGTGTAGCTATGACTGAAGGTAGTATTGGTTTTTGGCTGGTTAATGCCCTAGACAATGAGTTGAATGCACAAGGTATCCAAAAAGATGTTGCTGCAGTAGTCACTCAAGTTATTGTTGATGAAAATGATAAAGCCTTTTCAAATCCAACTAAGCCAATTGGTCCATTTCTTTCTGAAGAAGAAGCTAAAAAGCAAATGGAAGAAACTGGTGCAAGCTTTAAAGAAGACTCAGGTCGTGGTTGGAGAAAAGTTGTCCCTTCACCTAAACCAGTTGGCATTAAAGAAGTTAATGTTATCAGAAGTTTAGTAGATTCAGGTGTCGTTGTTGTTAGTGCTGGTGGCGGTGGTGTACCAGTAGTAGAAGATGCTAGCACAAAGGCTATAAAAGGTGTGGAAGCAGTTATTGATAAAGACTTTGCAAGTCAAACCCTTTCAGAGCTCGTAGATGCAGATCTCTTCATCGTACTAACTGGTGTGGACAATGTTTATGTCAACTTTAACCAACCTAACCAAGAAAAACTGGAAGAAGTAACTGTTTCACAGATGAAACAATATATTACTGAAAACCAATTTGCCCCAGGTAGCATGTTGCCTAAGGTAGAAGCGGCAATTGCTTTTGTTGAAAATAAACCAACTTCAAGAGCCATCATCACATCTCTTGAAAATATTGACAAGGTTCTTTCTGAAAATGCTGGAACTCAAATCATTAGTGACTAATCTCTTAAAGCTTTGGAAATCCAAAGCTTTTTTTGCATGTTTCAGGGGTAACTCTTTCTTGAGAAGTTACCGTTTAGTAAGCTTATATCCAGACTTAAGTCCGAAAGAGCGTGAAAATGCTATCACCCAAAAATATGGGGCAGTCTTTTTAATTGGTATTGATGGCATCTTAGCTGATGGGAAACCGCAAGATGGTAGGGCACCTGATTATGATGATTGGACAAGTCCCACAAAAGAAGGTTATAAAGGCTTAAATGGGGATATTTTAGTTTGGAATCCCCAATTACAGTCTGCTTTTGAATTATCATCCATGGGAATTCAAGTTGATCAAGAAGCCTTAAGGCGTCAAATTGCTATCACAGGTGACTATAATCGCTTAGAATTTGATTGGCATAAGGCTCTTTTACAGGAAACTTTCCCCTAACAATAGGTGGAGGTATTGGTCAATCCAGAATGGCTATGTTTTTACTCCATAAAAAACATATTGGGGAAGTACAGAGCTTTGTGTGGCCAGAAGAGGTAAGAACTAAGTTCCAGCATATTTTATAAAAGGAGCCTTAGGGCTCTTTTTTAGTGAGGTTCTCTGATAGATAATGTGACAATAGCTATTAGCTAGTATTATGAGACAAAATGAGATTTTAATAGTTGGATAGTAGCCATAATTTGATATAATAAGTTTATGAGAATTGTATCTGGTGAATTTGGTGGGCGCCCTTTAAAGACCCTCCAAGGAAAAACAACTCGTCCTACTTCTGATAAGGTTCGAGGTGCTATGTTTAATATGATTGGTCCTTATTTTGATGGGGGTCGTGTTTTAGATTTATTTGCTGGTTCAGGAGGCTTGGCTATAGAAGCCATTTCTCGGGGGATGGCAGAAGCTGTGCTGGTAGAAAGAGATCGCGGTGCGCAAGCCATTATTCAAGAAAACATTCAGATGACTAAGGCTGAGAGACAGTTTAGGCTTTTAAAAATGGATGCCAACAAGGCTCTTGATCAATTAGAAGGGGTTTTTGATTTAGTTTTTCTGGATCCCCCCTATGCGCAAGAAGAAATTGTAGCTACCATAGAAAATCTCGATAGCAAAGCTTTATTGGGTGAAGAGGTTATGATTGTGTGTGAAACAGATAAGTCAGTAGATTTACCTGAAGAAATAGCTTCTTTTGGTATCTGGAAAGAAAAAACTTACGGAATTAGCAAGGTAAGAGTATATGTCAGATAAGATTGGACTGTTTACGGGTTCCTTTGATCCTGTGACTAATGGTCATATAGATATTATAAAAAGAGCAAGTAAGCTTTTTGATTACCTCTATGTTGGGGTTTTTTATAATCCTAACAAACAAGGTTTTTTTGATTTAGAAACAAGGCTTAAGATGCTGTCTGAAGTTCTGCTGGCTTTTGAAAATGTGTCAGCTGTCTCTACTCAAGATAGACTTGCGGTTGATTTGGCAAGGGATTTGGGAGTGACACATTTGGTCAGAGGCTTACGCAATCCCACTGATTTTGAATATGAATCCAACCTAGAATATTTTAATAGACGACTAGAAGCAAGTATTGAAACAGTGTACTTTATTGCTGACCATAGCTTACAGCCAATCAGTTCCAGCCGTGTAAGAGAATTAATCCATTTTAAGTCTTCTCTTAATGGCTTGGTTCCTCAACCTGTCATTAAACAATTGGAGTTACTAAATGAATAGTATAAAAAAACTAAAATGGTATCTTATTAGTGGGCTTGGCCTGATAGCATTGGTCTTTACTTTATGTTTTCCTCTTCCTTATTACATAGAAATGCCAGGTGGAGCCTATGATATTCGATCCGTCCTAAAAGTCAATAATCAAGAAGATAAAGAAAAAGGCTCATATAATTTTGTCGCAGTTTCAATGAGCAAAGCTTCCCTAGCTCAGTTATTCTATGCTTGGATAACGCCCTTTACAGAAATTGCTCCCGCAGATTCAGTTACAGGTGGCTATAGTGATAGCAATCACCTACGTATAGAACAATTCTATATGGAGACATCTCAAAACAATGCCATTTATCAAGCCTTACAATTAGCTGGAAAAGAAATATCATTAAATTACTTGGGAGTCTATGTTTTGAATGTTGATAAACATTCCACTTTTAAAAACTCTTTAAATATTGCGGATACTATTACCTCTGTAAACCAGAAAAAATTTGAAAATTCATCTCAATTAGTAGAATATGTCTCTCATTTAAAAATTGGTGATAAGGTAAGTGTTCAATATACTTCAGGTGGCCAAAAAAAATCCCAAACTGGTAAGGTTATCAAGCTTAAAAATGGTAAAAATGGTATTGGAATAAGCTTAACAGATCATACAGAAGTCCATAGTGATCAAGAAATTAAATTTACCATCAAAGGTGTAGGAGGTCCCAGTGCAGGCTTAATGTTTACCTTGGATATTCTAGATCAGATTAACAAGGAAGATTTACGAAAAGGCCGGAAAATTGCGGGAACAGGAACGATTAATCAAAAAGGTGAAGTTGGTGATATTGGTGGAGCAGGTCTAAAAGTAGTCGCTGCTGCTAAAGAAGGAGCAGAAATATTCTTTGTTCCTAATAATCCTGTAGATAAAAGACTTAAAAAAATAGCTCCTGATGCCATCACCAACTACCAAGAAGCTAAAGAAGCAGCTAAAAAACTTAAAACAAAGATGAAAATTGTACCGGTTAAAACAGTTGATGAAGCTATCACTTATTTAAGAAATAGTGCCTAATAAGTATAAGTTTATTGGCTTTAAGGTCAGTAATATGGTTACTAAAAACACTCCTATCATCAAAAACAATTGCTGGAATATTTCTGGCAGTTCTTTTATTTTGAGAATTTATGGCAAGTGTAAAATATGAGAAAAAATAAAAAAATAATTGACAGATAAAAAGAAAACGGTTACAATATAAATATGAGAACGGTTCCATATAAAAAGAAGGAGTAATGAGATGGTTACAATAAAACAAGTCGCCCAAAAGGCTGGCCTTTCCAAATCGACAGTGTCTCGTTATATTTCTCATAATGGCTATGTGTCAGAAGAAGCAAGAGAAAAAATTAAAAGAGCTATTGAAAGTCTTCATTATCGACCAAATGTCATTGCTCAGTCCCTTAAAACTAAGAAAAGTCAACTGGTTGGTCTACTCCTTCCAGATATTACCAATCCTTTTTTCCCTCGATTAGCTAGAGGAGCTGAAGTTTACCTTCAGGAAAAAGGTTATCGGCTTATTTTGGGGAATATTTCTGATAGTCACACTTTGGAAGAAGAGTATATAAAGGTCTTATTACAAAGTAATGCTGCAGGGATTATCACAACCCATGATTTTACGAAAAATTATCCAGACCTTGAAATACCAGTAGTGGTGGTGGATAGGGTAGATAAAGATACTAAATATGGTGTCTTTTCGGACAGTTATGCAGGTGGACAATTAGCAGCTGAAATTATTTGCCAAACAAAAAGCCAGAAAATACTCTTGATTAAGGGACCTTTAGATATGGCAAGTAATATCAATGACCGTTTTCAAGCTAATTTAGATTGCTTAAAAAGTTATCATAAAACCATTCAAGTCTGTGAAAGCAAAAGTTTTGATTTTGATCTTATTCAAGAAGAAGCAAGGAAGAATTTAGATAAGTATGCTGATATTGATAGTGTCATAGCTCCATCTGATATTCATGCCATTGCCTATATTCATGAGTTGCATGCTAGAGGAAAAAAAATTCCAGAAGAGGTACAAATTATTGGATATGATGATATCCTGATGAGTCAGTTTATTTATCCTTCTCTATCAACAATTCATCAATCTTCTTATCAAATGGGACATTATGCTGCTGAACTTATTCATAAGATAGCAAATCAAATCCCCATTGAGGAAAATCGGATTAAGTTACCTGTTCATTATGTGGAAAGAGAGACTATAAGGAGAAGAATTAATGAGTAAAATTGTCATAATTGGAAGTATTTCCATGGACCTAGTCATGGAAACAGATCGCATCGCAGAAGAAGGTCAAACAGTCTTTGGTCGGAAATTCTCCATGGTTCCAGGAGGAAAGGGTGCCAATCAGGCTGTTGCAGTAGGCCGGTTAAGCTCTAATAAGGATAAGGTTTCCATGATTGGAGCAGTTGGAAATGACTCTTTTGGCCCCATATTAGGACAAAATTTACAGGAAAATAAGGTAAGTATAGAAAATGTGGGAACGGTACCGGAATCTTCTGGTATTGCTCAAATAACCATTTATCAGCAAGATAATCGGATTATTTATTGCCCTGGTGCCAATGGTCTAGTGGATTCAGAAAAATGGTCAACAGAGTGGTCCACAATAGCTGAAGCTGATATGGTTGTCCTTCAAAATGAAATTCCTCATCAAACAAATCTTGCAATTGCACGTTTTTGTCAGGACAGGCAAATAAAGCTTCTCTATAATCCAGCCCCAAGTAGAGCTAGTGACAAAGAAATGCTTGAACTAGTGGATTATATTACCCCTAATCATCATGAGTTTAAGGAATTATTCCCAAATAGAGAATTAGAAGAGGTTTTGAGAGAATTTCCAAATCGATTGATTGTAACACTTGGAACCAAGGGTTCAACGTATTATAATGGTGAAAAAGTGCAACTTATTCCTGCAATTAAAGCGCAGGTAGTGGATACTACAGGAGCAGGGGACACCTTTAACGGAGCCTTAGCTTTGGCTTTAGCTCATCAATTAGAGATGGGTAAAGCTCTGGCATTTGCGACCTTGGCGTCACATCTGTCTGTTCAAAAATTCGGGGCACAAGGTGGTATGCCAAGTTTAGAAGAAATGAAAGGACATCAAGCATATGAAGAAAACTGGCATTTTGAATAGTGATTTAGCTAAATTAGCAGCTGATTTAGGTCACACAGATAGGGTTTGTATAGGAGATTTAGGCTTACCTGTTCCAATTGGAGTAGCAAAGATTGATCTAGCTTTAAAAACGGGTAGTCCTAGCTTTCAGGAAGTACTTGATGTTTACCTTGAACATATTTTAGTTGAAAAAATCATTCTTGCTGAAGAAATTAAGAAAGAAAATCCTAAGCAATTAGAAAATCTTCTTAAAAAGTTAGATAAGCAGGTCCAGGTGGAATATGTCAGTCATGAAGACTTAAAAGAATTAAATAAAGATGTTAAGGCTATTATTAGGACAGGTGAGAACACCCCTTACTCAAATCTTATTTTACAATCAGGAGTAACGATTTAGAAAGGAATTCATTATATGAAAATCAAGATGCAAGACATTTCTAAATCTTTTGGCACAAATAAAGTTTTAGAAAAAATTGATTTAGTCATTGAATCTGGCCAAGTACATGCCTTAATGGGTGAAAATGGGGCCGGTAAATCAACATTGATGAACATCTTAACAGGTCTATTTCCTGCTAGCTCTGGAAAGATTCTCATTGATGGAAAAGAAAAGACCTTTTCTAATCCCCAAGAAGCAGAAGAGTTTGGAATTAGTTTTATTCATCAGGAAATGAATACCTGGTCAGAGATGACCGTTCTAGAGAATTTATTTTTAGGGAGAGAAATCAAAAATAGTATTGGCCTGCTAGATCAAAAAGCTATGCGTCAAAAGGCTGAGGAAGCTTTTAAGAGACTTCAAGTAGCCATTCCCCTCAATAAGTCAATTGGAGCTTTATCCGTTGGGCAACAACAGATGATTGAAATTGCAAAGAGCTTACTATCTAAAGTTTCTCTTCTCATTATGGATGAACCAACAGCAGCTCTGACAGACAGAGAAACAGAGAATCTATTTAGGGTCATTAGAAGTTTAAAATCTGAAGGTGTTGGTATTGTTTATATCTCTCATCGAATGGAAGAAATTTTTAAAATAACCGATTTAGTAACGGTCATGCGGGACGGTATTGTAGTTGATACTAAAGAAACTCAGGCTACAACTCCCCATGAACTTGTTAAAAAAATGGTAGGCCGTGAATTGGAAGATTATTATCCAGAAAAAACTTCTGAAATTGGAGAAATAGCCTTTGAAGTCGAAAACCTAAGTGGAGAAGGTTTTGAGAATATTTCTTTCCAAGTCAGAAAAGGTGAGATTCTTGGCATTTCTGGCTTAATGGGTGCTGGAAGAACAGAAGTCATGCGAGCAATTTTTGGTCTGGATAAAAAGAAGTCTGGAAAAATTAAAATTAATGGTCAAGAAATAAGTGCTTCAACCCCAGCACAGGCTATTAAGCAGGGAATTGGCTTTTTGACAGAAGATAGAAAAGATGAAGGTTTAATCCTTGATTTTTCAATCAAAGACAATATGACCTTACCAAGTACTAAAGATTTTAGTAAAAATGGTTTCTTTGATGATAAAACAAGTACAACATTTGTACAGCAATTAATTGATCGTCTACGAATAAAGTCTGGCAGTCCACAACTCCCAGTTGGTAATTTATCAGGTGGAAATCAACAAAAAGTTGTTTTAGCTAAATGGATTGGGATAGCCCCTAAAGTTTTAATTCTGGATGAACCAACAAGAGGTGTCGATGTTGGTGCAAAAAGAGAAATCTATCAGCTAATGAATGAGTTAGCCGACAGAGGAGTTCCCATTATCATGGTATCCTCAGATTTGCCAGAAGTTTTGGGTGTTAGTGATAGAATTCTTGTGATGCACGAAGGAAAAATCAGTGGCATTTTGAATCGTTTTGAAGCCAATCAAGAGAAAATTATGCATTTAGCTACAGGAGGTAACTAGGGTGAAAAAGGTTATGAAATATGTATCAGAGTTAACAACTCTGGTAGCATTAGTTGGACTTATGATTGTGATTACGCTTATCAATCCTAATTTTTTGACAACCAACAATTTACTTAATTTATTATTACAAGTCACAGCAAACGGTTTTATTGCTTTTGGGATGACCTTTGTTATCTTAACAGGGGGAATAGACCTGTCAGTAGGTTCTATATTAGCCCTATCTAGTGCCTTTACAGCAGGCATGATTGGTCATGGTGTCCCTGTTGCACTTGCTATATTACTTGCCTTAATCTTGGGTGGTATTTTTGGAATGTTAAATGGACTCTTTATTTCTTATGGGAAGTTAGCACCATTTATTGTGACCCTTGCCACCATGACTATTTTTAGAGGTGCAACATTAGTCTACTCAAATGGAAATCCTATAACATCTGGTTTATCTGATAGTTTCTTATTCCAGTTCTTAGGCCAGGGTTATGTCCTAGGGATTCCTTTTCCAGTCATTCTAATGTTTATTATCTTTTTAATCTTGTATGTCCTATTACATAAAACAGCCTTCGGGAAATCTGTCTACGCGCTAGGAGGGAATGAAAAAGCAGCGTATATCTCAGGTGTTAAGTTAAACAAAGTTAAAATTATTATCTATACCATTTCTGGCATGATGGCAGCAATGTCTGGTTTGATTATCACATCTCGTTTGAGTTCAGCGCAGCCAACTGCGGGAATTAGTTATGAAATGGATGCCATTGCAGCAGTAGTCTTAGGAGGGACTTCCTTATCTGGTGGTAAGGGACGTATCCTTGGAACCTTAATCGGGGCATTGATTATTGGGGTTCTAAACAATGGTTTAAATATTATCGGTGTGTCAGCCTTTTGGCAACAGGTGGTAAAAGGTATTGTGATTTTAATTGCTGTTTTACTTGACCGTTTTAAAGTAGCTAAAGCTTAATATTAGTTTCTAGCTAGGTATTTGGGACACATGTTACAACAGTGTCATTAAAAAAGGAGAATTCAAATGAAAACTTGGAAAAAAATGGGCTTGATGGCTCTCGTAATGTCAATGCTTCTTATATTAGGAGCTTGTGGAAAAACGGGCCTAGGAAACAATAGTGGTAATGCCGGTAAGGAAGTGACTAAAAAGTCTGCTAAGGATTTAAAGCTGGGTGTGTCTATTTCAACAACAAATAATCCCTATTTTGTAGCAATGAAAGAAGGGATTGATAAGTTTGCTGGTAAGAAAGCAATCAGCCTAAAAGTCGCTGATGCTCAAGATGATGCAGCAAGACAAGCAGATGACATTCAAAACTTTATTAGTCAAAATGTAGATGCAATTTTGATTAATCCAGTTGATTCCAAAGCAGTTGTAACCTCTATCAAAGCAGCAAATAATGCCAATATTCCTGTTATCCTAATTGACCGCGGTAGCGAAGGTGGACAAGTTTTAACCACAGTTGCTTCTGATAATGTTGAGGCAGGTAAAATGGCAGCTGATTATATTGTTAAAGAATTAGGTGAAAAAGCCAAAGCATTTGAATTATCAGGTGTTCCAGGTGCTTCTGCAACAGTAGACCGTGGTAAAGGATTTGAGAAGGTTGCCAAAGAAAAACTAGACCTATTATCAAGTCAGTCGGCAAATTTTGACCGTGCAAAAGCTCTAAATACTGCACAAAACATGATTCAAGGCAAAAAAGATGTTCAAGTTATCTTTGCGCAAAATGATGAAATGGCTTTGGGGGCTGCCCAAGCAGTTAAATCAGCAGGCCTTAAAAATGTCTTAATCGTTGGTATTGATGGACAACCAGATGCTCATGATGCTATTAAAAAAGGTGACATGACCGCAACAATTGCCCAACAACCAGCTAAGATGGGTGAAATTGCCATCCAAGCAGCAATTGATCACTATCAAGGTAAAAAAGTAAGCAAAAAAACACTATCACCTATCTACCTTGTTACAAAAGATAATGTTGATAAATATAACTGGTAACTAGCCTACAAAGAAAGAAGTGTCTCAAAGATGCTTCTTTTTTTATGGATAAAAGCTGTGCTAAGCTAAAGCTTAAGGTTTCTAGCTAACTCTGTGTGTACCTAATAGTTTAAATCAAAGAAGAAGCTGCGCTAAAATGCTATACTAGTACTAGTATCAGACAAGTAAAGGGAGAAAAAATGTTTGAAAAAATAAGTCTCTTACATCTTAATGATTTGCATTCACACTTTGAGGCAATTCCTAAACTTAGACGTTTTCTCCATCAAGCTTCAAGCAAAAATGAACAAGTTATTATCTTGGATATTGGTGATAATATCGACAGAAGTCACCCCTTAACAGAAGCTACAAAAGGTAAGGCCAATGTTGAATTGATGAATCAATTAGGAGTAAACTATGCAACAATTGGAAATAATGAAGGCATTGGCCTTACTAAATCTGATTTAAATAAAGTTTATGATAATGCTAATTTTCAAGTAATTATTGGAAATATAAAAGATAATAATACTCAGCCACATTGGGCTAAGCCCTACAAAATCCATATGAGTAAAGAAGGCACAAGCATTGCTTTTTTGGCCTATACCTTTCCTTATTATAAGACTTATGACCCTAATGGATGGACCGTAGAAGACCCCATTTCTTGTCTCAAGAAGGATTTGAGTATTCCAGAAGTGGCAGCGGCAGATGTAAAGATAATTCTTAGTCATCTAGGTCTAGCTTTTGATGAAAAAATTGCAAATGAAGTAGATGGTGTAGATATTATTATTGGTTCACATACCCATCACCTCTTAGAAGAAGGTGCTTATTTAAAGGAAACCTATCTAGCTGCAGCAGGTAAATATGGCCAATATATAGGAGAAATTAAACTTTGCATAGAAAATCATAAAATATCTGAAGTGCAAATACTTACTCACCCAACCCAGCAAATGCTTAGCCAAGAAGCAGAACAACAAGAAATTAAAAACTTACTCTCTAGTGGACAAAGACAACTAGCTAATCAAAAACTATTGACCCTAAAAACGCCACTTACAACAGAAGAATCACTAAAACTTATCATGGAAGCTATGAAGGATTATGCAGAAGCAGATATTGCCATTATCAATTCAGGCCTCCTGCTTTATCCTTTAGGACAGATTATAAATCAAGAAACGTTACATAAGAGCTTACCACATCAAATGAGACTTATTAGGCTAGAACTTAGTCAAGAGCAGTTTAAAAAGATATGTCAGGAAATTTTTAGCTATTCAAGCCTATTAAAAAATCAGCCTATCCATGGAATGGGCTTTAGAGGAAAGACCTTTGGTGACATATACAGCAATGGATTTACTTACAAAAAGGGAAAAATAGTGTATAATAAAAAAGTTATAAGTAAGTCTCAAAAATTGAGTTTGGTATTAGTCGACCAATATTATTTTGCCCCTTATTTTCCTAGTATTAAGGAGGCTGAAGTTGAATTATTATTCCCAGATTTACTTAGAGAAGTAGTTGAAAAACACCTCATACATAAACAAAAAGCAATAGGAAAGGAGTCCAATGAAAAAGGAAATTTTACCAGAAATGCTTAATTATAATAAGTTTCCTGGACCAGAATTTGTAGTCTATGACAATAACTGTGTTAGAAGTGAGCAGCTGGAATTTCTCTTAATAGATAATTTTAAAGATGCCTTTAACACAAAGGCGTTTAATCAGCGCTATACGGATATACTATTAAAATATGACTATATCGTGGGAGACTGGGGCAATGAGCAGTTACGGCTTAGAGGATTTTATAAGGATGCCAATGATATCAAAAAATCTAGTCGTATTTCTCGTTTAGATGATTATCTTAAAGAGTTTTGTAACTTTGGCTGTGCATATTTTGTTTTAGAAAATCCTAATCCCGTAGAGATTAAATTTGAAGAGGAAAAAAATTCCCGACGTAAAAAAACGAATCGTTACCCTAAAAAGGATAGCTCCAAAAAAACTCTTAAAAATCCTAAAGTAAAAGATAAGACCAAGGTAAAACCAAAAGCTAAGGATAAAGAAGACCTTAAAAAAATTCCTAAGCCAACCAGTAAGTTTGCTAGAAGAAAACGTAAAGAAAATCCTAATCCAGAGATTAAAAGCCAAGCTAGCAAGACTAAAACTCCAGATAAACAAGCAAATGATAAAACAGGTCATTTTATTATCAGAAAGAAGGACAAATAATCCATGAAACCATCTATTTATAGCTTGACCCGTGATGAACTAATTGAATGGTCTTTAGAACAGGGACAAAAGAAGTTTAGAGCCACTCAAATTTGGGACTGGCTATATCAAAAACGTGTCCAAAATTTTGAAGAAATGACCAATATTCCCAAAGCTTTTATAAGCTTATTAAAGGAAAATTTTTGTGTTAATCCTCTTAAGCAACGGGTTGTTCAAGAATCTGCTGATGGAACAGTAAAATATTTGTTTGAATTACCAGATGGTATGCTGATTGAAACTGTTTTAATGCGACAACATTATGGACAATCAGTATGTGTTACAACCCAGGTGGGCTGTAATATTGGTTGTACCTTTTGTGCCAGTGGCCTAATAAAGAAACAGCGTGATTTAAATAATGGTGAAATAACTGCTCAGATTATGATGGTTCAAAATTACTTTGATCAACGTGGACAAAATGAACGCGTCAGCCATGTCGTTGTTATGGGTATTGGGGAACCATTTGACAATTATAATAATGTTATGAAATTTATACGAACAATTAATGATGACAATGGTTTAGCCATAGGTGCCCGTCATATCACAGTTTCGACCTCCGGACTAGCACATAAGATTCGTGAATTTGCTAATGAAGGGGTACAGGTTAATCTGGCAGTATCCTTACATGCTCCTAACAATGAGTTACGCTCTAGCATTATGCGAATTAACCGCTCATTTCCCCTTGAAAAATTATTTGCAGCAATTGAATACTATATCGAAACAACTAACCGTCGTGTTACCTTTGAGTATATTATGTTAAACCAGGTTAATGATGGGGTAGAGCAAGCACAAGAATTAGCAGATTTGACCAAAAATATTCGTAAATTATCTTATGTTAATTTAATTCCCTATAACCCGGTTTCTGAGCATGACCAATATAGCAGAAGTCCTAAAGAGCGCGTGACTGCCTTTTATGATGTTTTAAAGAAAAATGGACTTAACTGTGTTGTTCGCCAAGAACATGGAACAGACATTGATGCTGCTTGTGGACAGTTACGTTCTAATACTATGAAAAAGGCTAGTCAAAAAACAGCCAAGGCCCAAGTGTAACAATGAAGTACATGGACAATCCTAATCAATTTTCAAGAAAAACCCTAATTTTTATACAAGTTCATATCTTATTATATGCACTAGCTATTGCAATTATGTGTTTCACTCCACAATCAAATGTGTTTGAAGGTATTAAAACGCCTAATATTATAGAATTAGGTCAGCTAAGATTGCTCTTAGTCCCTTTCAACTCTTTGATATCTCTTGGAAAAGTAACATCAACCTATCAATTAGTCTGGATATTTTGTCAAAATGTATTAAATATTTTTTTACTTTATCCTTTAATTTTTTTGATTCATCTCCTTTCAAGTAAATGGCATAGCTGTAAAAAGAGTCTGGTACTGGGGTTTATGATTAGTTTATTCATTGAGGTAAGTCAACTTTTACTTGATTTCTTACTGAATGCTAACCGTGTTTTTGAATTAGATGACCTATGGACGAATGCTTTAGGGGCTGTCTTAGCTTATATGACCTATTATGGAATAGAAAAATACTTACATAAGAATTAAAATTCTCTCTACCTAGAGGGGCTTTTTAATTCAAATAATAAGATTATAAATATAGACTTTTTAAGTTAGTGAGGATAGAAATGTCAATTATTGTAAAATTATGGTGGTTCTTTAAGCAAGAAAAGAAACCCTATATTACAGGGATTCTTGCCTTAAGCCTAGTTGCTTTATTGAATTTAATTCCACCCCAAATAATGGGTTCTGTTATTGATGGCATTACCAGTGGTCAATTAACTAAAAATCAATTACTCTTACAACTTATTTGGTTGATCCTAGCAGCAGTTGCTATGTACTTTTTAAGATACCTTTGGCGGATTTGTATTTTTGGAACCTCTTATCGTCTTGGACGAATTATGAGATTTCGTTTGTTTGAACATTTCACCAAGATGTCTCCTTCTTTTTATCAACGCTACCGAACTGGTGATTTAATGGCCCATGCAACTAATGATATCAATTCTTTAACACGTTTAGCAGGTGGAGGAGTCATGTCAGCTGTCGATGCCTCTATTACAGCCATAGTAACTCTTATAACCATGTTTTTAAGTATTTCTTGGCAGATGACCTTGATAGCAGTCCTTCCCTTACCTTTTATGGCTTATGCAACTAGTAGATTGGGAAGGAAGACACATAAGGCTTTTGGAGAATCACAGGCTGCCTTTTCTGATTTGAATAACAAGGTACAAGAGAGTGTCTCAGGCATTAAGGTGACCAAGTCATTTGGTTATCAAAAAGAAGAACTAGCTTCTTTTCAAGAAATCAATCAAAATACCTTCCATAAAAACATCAAGACTATGACCTATGATGTTATGTTTGACCCACTAGTTTTAATCTTCATAGGCTTATCCTATGTATTAACACTATTAGTGGGTGCCTATATGATAAAGGTTGATGTGATAACAATTGGTAATCTAGTAACATTTGTTACCTATTTAGATATGCTGGTATGGCCTCTGATGGCTGTTGGGTTTTTATTTAACATGATTCAAAGGGGTTCTGTATCACTTGAGAGAATAAATGCTCTATTAGATGAAGAATCAGATATTAAAGAACCAAGTAACCCTATTAAAACTATTGAAAATGGAGATTTAAACTATCATATTAATAGTTTTCAATATGATGATGACATTATTTTATCTGATATTCATTTTAAGATTAGTAAAGGTCAAACTCTAGGTTTAGTTGGTCAAACAGGTTCGGGAAAAACCAGTCTAATCAAATTACTCTTAAGAGAATACGATGTAACAGATGGTAGTATTACTCTAAATGGTCATAACATTGAAGATTATCGCTTAAAGGATCTTCGTCAACTTATTGGCTATGTTCCTCAAGATCAATTCTTATTTGCTATGTCAATTGCAGATAATGTCGGCTTTGGAGATCCTAGTTTGCCCTTTGAGGCTATTGAAGAAGCAACAAAACTTTCTCAAGTATATGATGATATTATAGCTATGCCTCAGGGCTTTGATACATTAATTGGTGAAAAAGGTGTTTCCTTGTCAGGAGGGCAAAAGCAACGTCTAGCTATGTCTAGAGCAATGGTTTTAAATCCTCCTATATTAATTCTAGATGATTCCTTATCTGCAGTAGATGCTAAAACAGAGCACGCTATTGTGGAAAACCTAAAAGAGAGTCGTCAGGATCAAACAACCATCATTACAGCACATCGCCTAAGTGCAGTTGTTCATGCGGACCTCATCTTGGTTATGCAAAATGGCCAGATTATTGAACGTGGTAAGCATGAAGAGCTTATTCAAAGAGGTGGTTGGTATGCGAAAACCTATGTTTCTCAACAAATGGAACTGGAGGCGAAAGAAGATGAGTAAACAGACACAGTGGCAGGTTTTTAAACGTTTAATATCTTATTTAAAAGCCTATAAGTGGTTAACAGTATTAGCTCTAGGACTTTTGCTATTAACAACAGTGGTCAAAAGCTTAGTTCCTCTTATGGCTTCTTACTTTATTGATCATTATTTAGAAAAACTTAATCAAACAGCCTTTTTGATATTATTTGGCTACTATGGGCTTTATCTTTTACAAAGTTTGTTGCAGTATTTTGGCAATCTTTTCTTTGCAAAGGTTTCTTATAGTATTGTAAGAGATATTAGACGAGATGCTTTTGCTAATATGGAAAAATTAGGAATGTCCTATTTTGACAAAACCCCTTCAGGTTCTATTGTTTCAAGACTTACTAATGATACAGAAGCGATTAGTGATATGTTTTCAGGTTTATTATCCAGCTTTATTTCAGCATTTTTTATCTTTACAGTGACACTTTATACAATGCTAGTGCTTGATGCTAAATTAACAGCTATTGTGGTTTTATTCTTACCATTCATCTTTATTCTGGTTAATTTATATCGAAAAAAATCAGTAACTGTTATTGCAAAAACCAGAAGTTTACTAAGCGATATTAATACAAAATTGGCAGAAAGTATAGAAGGCATTAGAATTATTCAGGCCTTTGGCCAAGAAGAACGTTTGAAAAAGGAATTTGAGAGTATTAATAGGGAACATGTTGTTTATGCGAATCGTTCAGTTGCTTTAGATAGCATCTTCTTACGCCCTGCTATGTCCTTGTTAAAGCTTTTAGCCTATGCTGTCTTAATGGCTTATTTTGGATTTAAAGGTATAGATAGTGGTCTTACTGCTGGAGTGATGTATGCTTTCATTCAATATATTAATCGTCTCTTTGACCCATTAATTGAAGTAACTCAAAATTTTTCTACTTTACAAACCTCAATGGTATCTGCTGCACGTGTTTTTCAATTAATTGATGAGAAGAATTATGAACCTAAACAAGCAAATCAAGAACTTGAAGTTAGTGAAGGAAATATTGAATTTAAAAATGTTTCTTTTTCATACGATGGACAAGAGCAAATCCTTAAGGATATATCTTTCACAGTAAAGAAAGGAGAAACCATTGCTTTTGTAGGTTCCACAGGCTCTGGGAAATCATCTATTATTAATGTTTTTATGCGCTTTTATGAGTTTCAAAAGGGTCAAATTCTCTTAGATGGTATAGATATTCGCAATTACAGTCAAGAGTCTCTGAGAAGCTCTATTGGATTAGTTTTACAAGATCCCTTTTTATATCATGGAACCATTGCTTCAAACATTAAGATGTATCAAGATATTAGTTATCAAGAAGTTTATGAAGCAGCTCAATTTGTGGATGCAGACTATTTTATTAAAAAGCTACCCCATCAATATGATTCAAGAGTGACTGAGAGAGGTTCAGGCTTTTCAACAGGTCAAAGACAATTACTAGCCTTTGCAAGAACAGTAGCTAGTAAGCCTAAGATTCTAATCCTTGATGAAGCTACTGCCAATATTGATTCTGCAACGGAAGAAATTGTTCAAAACTCTTTAGCAAAAATGAGAAAAGGTCGAACAACAATTGCTATTGCTCATAGGCTCTCAACTATCCAAGATGCTAATTGTATCTATGTCTTGGATAAAGGAAAAATTATTGAAAGGGGTTCTCATGACGAACTGATCGCAAAAAAAGGAAGTTATTACAGGATGTATCAATTACAGGCTGGTATGATGGAAAACAACTAGAATTCTTGCTTGTTTTTAGTTTGTTATAAAACTAATAATTAAGACTGCAAAAGTTAAAAAAGGAATTAAAGGAAGACGCTTTTTACGGAAAATTAAACAGTAAAAAATTCCCAAACTACTAGCTATTTGGACAATCCATAAAATCTTTTCCAGATCAAAAACCAGCGCTAGACTAGCTAAATACAAGAAGTCCCCACTACCGATAAAGCCAGACTTTAACCTTGCTAGAAAAGCAAGTAATAAAAAGATGAAAGAAAGTAAGGTAAAGGGAAACAATACTAACAAGCTTAGGGTAAATAGTATCCATAACAAAAAAGGATAAGAATAGCTTTGACAGTCATATAAACTCAGTAGAAGAGAAATATATAAGACAAAAGTTTCAACCCAGGATAAGCCAAGCTGATAGTGGGCTAGTAAAAAAGAAACACCACAAAATACTTCAATAAAAAGGTATAAAATCCTTACTTTTGTATGACAAAATGGACACTTAGCCCGATTTAATAAATATGAGAAAATAGGAATAAGGTCTCTATAACGTAGAGGGTGTGAACAGGTATCACAATAACTTTTTGGTAGAATAATAGATTTTTCAGGATAGCGATAAAATACTAATCCTAAAAAGGAACCAAGACAGGTTCCTAGGAAAAAGAATAAAATTGTAATCATAACTTATTATCCGAAAAGAAACCAAAAAAATTGAAAACTTTTTCTTTTAAGAGTAAAATTAGATTAGAAGGTAAATAAGAAGGATTCTTTCTTAAAAAATTTTACCACCCTACAAAAAGTATAGAAAGTAGGATAAAAGTTTGTCCTACCTACTATGTTTCTTGTTTATTACATAGAAAAGGAGTAACATTATGACAGACGCAGTAGTAGATAAAATTTATCAATCCATTGAGAAGGCTTATTCAGCTTCAGAAGATAGTAAAAATAAGAAAACAAAAGCGATTTTAAATCAGGCAGTAGCAGACCTTTCTAAAGCTGCATCAATTGTTCATCAAGTGCATTGGTATATGCGTGGACCTGGCTTCTTTTATTTACATCCAAAAATGGATGAATTAATGGATAGCCTAAACGAAGACTTAGATGTTATGAGCGAACACTTGATTACTATTGGTGGCGCCCCTTATTCTACCTTGAAAGAATTTGATGACCATTCTTTATTAGAAGAAACTCCAGGAACATTTAAGAAAAAAATTCCAGATCATCTTGAAAGATTAGTAGAAGTTTATACTTATCTCAATAAACTTTATCAAGTTGGATTAGAAGTAACTGAAGAAGAGCACAATGATCCTACAAATGATATTTTTACAACTTCTAAGACCGAAATTGAAAAAACAATTTGGATGCTTCAAGCAGAGCTTGGACATAATCCAGAACTTGACTAAGTCTACCAGAGCCTGATTAAAGTCAGGCTTTTTAAGTGGAATTTTTCTGAAAATAGAGAAAGCGATTGCGTAAATATCTTGAAATACCTCTTCTTTTCTGCTAAAATTTACTTACTATGAAAACATTATATGATGTGCAACAGTTGCTTAAAAATTTTGGAATCTATATTTATATGGGTAAACGCCTGTATGATATTGAAATGATGAAAATTGAGCTTAAAAGAATCTATGACAAGGGTTTAATAGAAAAGTCAGAATACTTAAGAGCAGAATTGGTTTTAAGACAAGAACATAGAATAGAATTAGAAAAAGAAGGACAGGAAAATGAGTCGTAAATTATTGGGGATTGATTTAGGTGGTACAACTGTAAAGTTTGGGATACTAACCTTAGAGGGTGAAGTTCAGGAAAAATGGGCTATCGAGACAAATACCTTAGATGCTGGGAAACATATCGTGCCAGATATTATTGCCTCTATAAAACATCGACTTGATATGTATGGCTTATCAAAGGAAGATTTTATCGGTATTGGTATGGGCTCTCCTGGTGCAGTTGATCGTCAAGAAAATACAGTAACTGGAGCCTTTAATTTAAATTGGAAAGAAAAACAAGAAGTCGGTTCTATAATTGAAAAGGAAGTTGGAATTCCTTTTTCCATTGATAATGATGCCAATGTTGCTGCTCTAGGAGAAGGTTGGATAGGTGCTGGTAATAATAACCCAGACGTTGTTTTCATGACCCTAGGAACAGGTGTTGGTGGAGGTATTATAGCCGATGGCAACCTTATTCATGGCGTAGCTGGTGCTGGAGGAGAAATTGGCCACATGATTGTAGAGCCTATAAATGGTTTTGCTTGCACTTGTGGTTCTTATGGGTGTTTAGAAACAGTTGCTTCTGCTACTGGAGTAGTGAAAGTAGCAAGGTTATTAGCAGAAGCCTATGAAGGTAGCTCACAGATCAAAGCTGCAATTGATAATGGGGAAAATATTACAAGTAAAGATATTTTTGTTGCAGCAGAGTCTGGTGATTCCTTTGCCAATTCAGTTGTTGAAAAAGTTAGTTTTTACCTTGGTTTAGCCTCAGCTAATATTGCCAATATTTTAAATCCAGACTCTATTGTTATTGGTGGAGGAGTATCTGCAGCAGGGGAGTTTTTACGGTCCCGTATTGAACAGTATTTCCTTAAATTTACCTTTCCGCAAGTTAAACTTTCTACTCAAATTAAGATTGCTAAGTTGGGAAATGATGCAGGAATTATTGGGGCAGCTAGCCTTGCCAAACAATTTTTAACAAAATAGGAGAATAGTTATGTCACCATTTGTATTACTAGGTTGGCTAGTTCTTATCGCTGTAATTGCTTATTTTACATGGAATTATTTTTCTTTTAAAAGAATGGCCAAGCAAATTGATAATGCAACCTTCAAAGAAATGATGCTCTATAGTCAGATAATTGATTTAAGAGATCCAAGAGCTTTTCAGAATAAGCATATTTTAGGAGCACGTAATTTTCCTTATCAACAATTCAATGCTGCTATGAAATCGCTCAGGAAAGATAAGCCCATTCTCTTATATGAGAATGCTAACAGTCGCTTAGCACCCAGAGCTGTTAAGAAATTAAAAAAAGCAGGCTATACAGATTTATATCTCTTAAAAAATGGTATCGATTATTGGGATGGAAAAACAAAATAAGAATCATAGAAAACAAAGAGAAATCACGAAAATGTGGTTTCTCTTTTTATAATTACTCTAAGCTAAAAAGGGAAAACATGCGGCTGAAAACGTTTATATAATAGGTATTATTAAAAATACGTGCAAAAGACTTCAAGGCATGTTATACTTATTTAGTTAAAAATAAATATGTTACAAGAGGAAAAAATGACACAATTAAGAGAAGATATCCGCAACGTTGCCATCATCGCTCACGTTGACCACGGGAAAACAACACTAGTTGATGAGCTATTAAAACAGTCCCATACACTTGATGAGCGTAAAGAGCTTCAAGAAAGAGCAATGGATTCAAACGATCTTGAAAAAGAGCGTGGTATCACAATTCTCGCTAAAAATACTGCTGTTGCTTATAATGACGTTCGTATTAACATCATGGATACACCAGGACATGCGGACTTTGGTGGTGAAGTTGAACGGATTATGAAAATGGTTGATGGGGTTGTTCTTGTCGTTGATGCCTATGAAGGAACAATGCCACAGACACGTTTTGTTTTGAAAAAAGCATTGGAACAAGACTTAATTCCTATTGTTGTTGTCAATAAAATTGATAAACCATCAGCTCGTCCTGCAGAAGTAGTAGATGAAGTTCTTGAACTTTTCATTGAGCTTGGTGCAGATGATGAGCAATTAGAATTTCCTGTAGTTTATGCTTCAGCTATTAATGGTACATCTTCACTTTCTGATGATCCTGCTGACCAAGAACATACAATGGAACCCGTTTTTGATACCATTATTGACCATATTCCAGCTCCAAAAGATAATTCAGAAGAGCCACTCCAGTTTCAAGTATCACTCCTTGACTACAATGACTTTGTAGGACGTATTGGTATTGGACGTGTATTCCGCGGAACAATTAAAGTAGGCGATAATGTTACCCTTTCTAAATTAGATGGGACAACTAAAAACTTCCGTGTTACCAAATTATTTGGTTTCTTTGGTTTGGAACGTCGTGAAATCCAAGAAGCAAAAGCAGGAGATTTGATTGCTGTATCAGGTATGGAAGATATCTTTGTTGGCGAAACAATCACTCCTACAAATGCTATTGATCCACTTCCAATTTTACGTATTGATGAACCAACCCTTCAAATGACTTTCTTGGTTAATAATTCACCATTTGCTGGTCGTGAAGGAAAATGGGTAACTTCTCGCAAAATTGAAGAACGTCTACTAGCAGAATTACAAACAGACGTTTCTTTACGCGTTGATCCAACAGATTCTCCAGATAAATGGACTGTATCAGGTCGTGGTGAACTTCACTTATCTATTCTTATTGAAACAATGCGTCGTGAAGGTTATGAATTACAGGTGTCACGTCCAGAAGTTATCATTAAAGAAATTGACGGTGTTAAAATGGAACCTTTTGAACGTGTTCAAATTGATACACCTGAAGAATTCCAAGGTGCCATTATCCAGTCACTTTCAGAACGTAAGGGTGATATGCTTGATATGCAAATGGTTGGTAATGGTCAAACCCGTTTGATTTTCTTGATTCCAGCCCGTGGTTTAATTGGCTATTCAACTGAATTCTTATCTATGACACGTGGATACGGTATTATGAATCATACCTTTGATCAGTACCTACCTCTTGTTGCAGGTGAAATTGGTGGACGTCATCGTGGTGCTCTTGTTTCTATCGATCAAGGTAAGGCAACGACTTACTCAATCATGCGTGTTGAGGAACGCGGAACCATCTTTGTTAATCCAGGAACAGAAGTTTATGAAGGAATGATCATTGGTGAACATTCACGTGATAACGACTTGGGAGTTAATGTGACAACTGCCAAACAAATGACAAATGTGCGTTCTGCTAATAAAGACCAAACATCAGTTATTAAAACACCACGTATTTTAACTCTAGAAGAATCATTAGAATTCTTGAATGATGATGAATATATGGAAGTTACACCAGAATCAATTCGTTTACGTAAACAAATTTTAAATAAAGCAGCGCGTGATAAAGCTAACAAAAAGAAAAAATCTGCTGAATAAGCATTACTCTAAAAGATTTTTAAAAGGGACACTTTTTAAAGATCTTTTTGCGTCCTGGCACTTTTCCTTATAGATAAGTAATAAACTAGCTAGGGATAATGAGGAGGAGCACATTTTGTTTTATTTAATTATTGCCATATTGATAATTTCTTATTATCTGTTTATGGCTCCAGCAAGTATACGCAACACTTTATCAATGATTGGTTTGGTAGCCTTGGTAGCCTTGTTATTAGTATTAGCAGGCATGAGTATCGTTAAATTATTGCAGACCCCACCTGAATTTTTTATTGCTCTTGCAATGCTGGCCTTAGCGTATTTCTCTTTAAAGGACATCTTAAGAATGCCTAAAAAATGATTTTATAGTAAAAAGCTAGACTGAAAAAGTTTAGCTTTCATTATTGCCCAGAGAGCTTCAATTTCTATCTCTAAAGACTCTATGCTAGGGAGGATAAACCTTGAAAATACTAGAGAATAAAGGTAAAATAATAAGGTAATAGAATAGATTGAGTGGGAAAAATGAAAAAAATTACGGATTATAAAAATAAGAAGGTTCTTATTTTAGGATTAGCAAAATCAGGTCTAGCTGCTGCTAGATTATTAGCACGGCTGGGAGCTATTATTACTGTTAATGATGGCAAGGCTTTTGAAGAAAATCCTTCTGCCCAAGCCTTATTAGAAGAAGGCATAAAGGTTATTTGTGGTCATCATCCTTTAGAGTTATTGGATGAAAATTTTGAGTTACTAGTAAAAAATCCTGGGATTCCTTATAGTAATCCAATGGTCCAAAAGGCCATTGAAAAAAATATTCCCATAATTACAGAAGTCGAGTTAGCCTATTTAGTTTCACAGGCTCCAATTATAGCAATCACAGGATCAAATGGGAAAACGACTACTACGACAATGATAGCTGAAGTACTTAATCATGGAGGGCAGTCAGCTTTGTTATCTGGGAATATTGGCTATCCAGCATCTGATGTGGTTACCAGAGCTAAAGAAGATGATCAATTAGTTATGGAATTATCTTCTTTTCAACTAATGGGGATCTCAAAGTTCCATCCTCATATAGCTGTGATTACAAACTTAATGCCAAGTCATCTTGACTATCATGGAAGTTTTGAAAACTATATACAGGCTAAATGGAATATTCAATCTAACATGACTTCTGATGATTTTCTTATTTTAAATGCTGACCAAGATTTATCTAGTCAGTTAGCTAAGAAAACCGATGCTACTATTGTCTTTTTTTCAAGAAAGCATAAGGTGGAAGGTGCCTATTTACAAGGTGGAAATCTCTATTTTAAAGGTGAATGCATCATGAAAGCTTCAGAGATTGGTGTACCTGGCTTGCATAATATTGAAAATGCCTTAGCAACAATTGCAGTGGGAAAATTATCAGGAATAGAAAATCACTTAATTGCTGAAAGTATTGCTAGTTTTGGAGGTGTTAAGCACCGTCTGCAAAATCTTGGAGACATCAATCACGTGAGCTTTTATAATGATAGTAAGTCAACTAATATTTTAGCTTGCCAAAATGCCTTATCAGGTTTTGATAATAGTAAGGTTATTCTTATTGCTGGTGGGCTTGACAGAGGAAATGAATTTGATGAACTTGTCCCTGCCATTAGAGGCCTTAAAAAAATGGTTATTTTAGGACAATCAGCTGAGCGTATGAAACGAGCAGCTAAAAATGTAGAGGTATCTTACCTTGAGGCGCAGGATGTAGCTGATGCAACAAAAACTGCTTTTGAAATAGCTCAAGCAGGTGATATTATCCTTTTAAGCCCAGCTAATGCTAGTTGGGATATGTATGCTAATTTTGAAGTTCGTGGAGATGAATTTATAGCTACCTTCCAAGCGTTGAAGGAGCAGTCTAATGGCTAAAAAGATTTTGTTTACTGGTGGTGGAACTGTTGGTCATGTTACTTTAAATCTTATTTTGATGCCTAAGTTTATCAAAGATGGTTGGGAAATTCACTATATTGGCGATAAAAATGGTATTGAATTTAAAGAAATCGAAAAATCAGGATTAGTAGTCCATTTTCATTCCATACAGACTGGGAAATTAAGGCGTTATTTTTCTTGGCAAAATGTAATGGACTTTTTTAAGGTTGGATTTGGTCTACTTCAATCCTTGTTTATTATTGCGAAAATTAGACCTAAAGCCTTGTTTTCTAAAGGAGGATTTGTTTCAGTCCCTCCTGTAATAGCATCAAAGCTCTTAGGTCTTCCTGTTTTTGTTCATGAATCAGACTTATCAATGGGCCTAGCTAATAAAATTGCTTCTAAATTTGCAACTACCCTTTATACAACTTTTGAGCAAAAAACAGCAGTTCAAAATATCAAACATATTGGGGCTGTGACTAAGGTTAAAAAACTTGCAGATGGAAAGAATCAGGCACAAGCTATTACGAGTCAATTTGATCCTACTTTAAAAACCCTCTTATTCATTGGTGGATCTGCTGGTGCCAGTGTTTTCAATCATTTTATTAGTGACAATAAGGTCTTGACTGAGAAATATAATGTCATTAATATTACAGGTGATTCTACTTTAAATACCAGTCAGAAAAACTTGCTCAGAGTAGATTATGTAACTGATCTTTACCAACCCTTGATGGGTATAGCCGATATTGTTATTACCCGAGGTGGTTCCAATACCTTATTTGAACTTTTAGCCATGCAAAAATTACATCTTATTGTTCCACTTGGAAAAGAGGCAAGTCGAGGAGATCAGTTGGAAAACGCAGATTATTTTGAGCAACATGGCTATGCAAGACAAATAGCTGAAGAGAATTTAACCATTGAAAATCTGGATAAAGAAATTAACTATTTATCTCTTCATAAGGATTCTTTTATAGCGAAAATGGCTGATTCTAAAGAAATTAAATCACCTGATCTATTCTATGACTTGTTAAGAGCTGATATATGCTCTAAAACAAAGGAAGATTAAATGACAAAAAATAAAGATACTAAACAGGATTTAGATGCTAAGCCAGTGAAAGAGCCAATTGAACTTACGGAATGGCAGAAGCGAAACATCGAATTTCTTAAAAAACAAAAAGAAAAAGCAGCAGAAGAGAAAAAGCAAAAAGAAAAGCTCTTACTTGAAAAAAAAGCTACCGTTCTTCACCAGTCTGATGACCTATCTTCTCAAAGTGAAGATAAGGAGAATATCAAGGACTCATCTTTGGGACAAGAAGCTCAAGAAAATCAAGAAGCTTCCCAAGTTGAAGAAGAATTAACTCAAAACTATGAGGAATCTCAAGATCTAACAAAAGCTAAGAAACCTAAAAGAATTAAACATAGGAAAAAGGAAAAAAGTAAAGGCCAACAAGCATTTATCAAATCTTTACCAGTCCTTCTTATATCTTTATTGGTCTTATCCTTATCGCTATTTCTCTTAAGTCCCTATAGTAAGATGAAGGAATTTTCTGCTAAGGGGAACAAGCATGTTACTTTAACAGAACTGATAGAGCAAAGTCAGATTAAATCATCAGATTATTTCTTTAAGGTAGCTTTTTCTTCGGCACGTTTTGCTGAAAATGTTAAACTAAGTAATCCCTGGATAAAAAAAATTAGCTTGGATTATAAGCTACCTATTCATTTTATGTTTAATGTAACTGAATATGATATTATTGCTTATGCGCAGGTTGAAAATAGTTTTCAACCAATTTTAGAAAATGGGCGTCGTGTAGCAGTTATAAATAAGGAAAAATTACCAAAATCTTATTTAATCATTAATCTAGAAAATGAAAAAGATATTCAAGACCTGATTAAATCACTGACCAAATTACCAGATAAATTAGTGAAAGACATAAAATCAGTCTCACTAGCCAATTCCTCGTCAACAAAGGATTTACTAGTCCTTGAACTGCATGATGGTAATACCATTCGAGTACCGCAATCTGAAATTGTAGATAAGTTACCTTATTATTTGAAAATAAAGAAAAGCTTAACTCAAGCTAGCATTGTTGATATGGAAGTAGGAATTTATTCAACCACTCAGGATATTGAAGCTCAAGATGCTAAAGTTCAAGAAGAAAAACCAGAAGCTCTTGTTGAACAGCAAGCTAGTGGGCCTCAAGCAACAAATCCAGAGAATCCCCCTTCAAGTCAGCCTCCAAGTCCAGCAGATTCGCAAGAGCAAGTAGCAGCTTCATCAGAAAATCATGTAAATGAAGCAAGAACTCAGTAAAGTTATTTAGTAACTTAATTTTTGTTAAAGAAGCCTGATATATCAGTCTAATTGTACCAATAAAAAAGATTAAGTTTATATAACAAAAAACGTAAAATGATAACATTTTACGTTTTTTTATGGTATAATATTCACTGAATAATTCTGTTTTTGGCAGATTTGAGAATAGCAAAAGTTTGGAAAGATAGTGAGGTCGAGTGAATGGCTAGAAATGGCT
This sequence comes from Streptococcus didelphis DSM 15616, assembly GCF_000380005.1. Classification (GTDB taxonomy): domain Bacteria; phylum Bacillota; class Bacilli; order Lactobacillales; family Streptococcaceae; genus Streptococcus; species Streptococcus didelphis. Next base: position 38,432 of record NZ_KB904197.1, on the reverse strand, counting down.
TTTTTACTGGTTTGGATATAGGAACTAGCTCCATAAAAATATTGGTTGCAGAATTTATTTCTGGTGAAATGAATGTTATTGGTGTTAGCAATGTCCCTAGTACAGGCGTAAAAGATGGAATAATTATTGATATTGAAGCAGCATCAGTTGCAATCAAAGCAGCAGTAGAACAAGCTGAAGAAAAAGCAGGTATGACTATTGAAAAAATCAATGTTGGTCTACCAGCGAATCTTCTTCAAATTGAACCTACTCAAGGAATGATACCTGTACCAAGTGAATCTAAAGAAATTAAAGATGAAGATGTGGACAGTGTAGTAAAATCAGCCTTGACAAAGAGTATTACCCCTGAGCGTGAAGTTATTTCATTAGTCCCAGAAGAATTTATCGTTGATGGTTTCCAAGGTATTCGTGATCCACGTGGTATGATGGGTATTCGTTTAGAAATGCGTGGATTGATATATACAGGTCCAAGCACTATTTTACACAACTTACGTAAGACAGTTGAACGTGCAGGCATTAAAGTTGAGAATGTTATTATTTCTCCGCTAGCCATGGCAAAATCTGTTTTAAATGAGGGTGAGCGTGAGTTTGGTGCAACAGTTATTGATATGGGAGGGGGACAAACTACAGTTGCTTCCATGAAATCTCAAGAACTACAGTATACTAATATTTATACTGAAGGTGGCGATTATATTACTAAGGACATTTCAAAAGTCCTTAAAACATCTATGTCAATTGCCGAAGCCTTAAAATTTAATTTTGGTCAGGCTGATATCAATGAAGCTAGCGAAACAGAAACTGTCAAGGTCGATGTAGTCGGTAGCGATGAGCCTGTAGAAGTTACCGAACGTTACCTATCAGAAATTATTTCTGCCCGTATTCGTCATATTTTAGATCGTGTAAAACAGGATTTAGAAAGAGGACGTTTACTTGAACTTCCTGGAGGAATTGTCTTAATTGGTGGAGGAGCAATTATTCCTGGTGTTGTTGAAGTAGCTCAAGAAATATTTGCTACAAATGTTAAATTACATGTTCCCAATCAAGTAGGTATTAGAAATCCAATGTTTGCGAATGTAATTAGTTTAGTTGAATATGTAGGAAGAATGTCTGAGGTTGATGTCTTAGCACAAAGTGCAGTATCAGGAGAAGAGTTTTTAAGACGTAAACCAGTAGATTTCTCAGGTCAAGAATCTTATATTCCTAACTATAATGAAGCAAGAACTGCACCTGCTAACTCTAATGTTCAACAATCTGCTCCGGTCGATTACGGAGTACATGAACACAGTGAACCTAAGCAAAAATTAGGTGACCGAGTTCGTGGAATATTTGGAAGTATGTTTGATTAAAAGATAGTAATAAAAGTGAGGAAATAAAATGGCATTTTCATTTGATACAGCATCTGTTCAGGGTGCACTTATTAAGGTAATCGGTGTTGGTGGCGGGGGTGGAAACGCTATTAACCGTATGATTGATGAAGGCGTTGCAGGAGTAGAATTTATTGCTGCTAATACTGATATTCAAGCACTAAGTTCATCAAAAGCAGAAACAGTAATCCAACTTGGACCTAAATTAACAAGAGGACTTGGCGCTGGAGGTCAACCTGAAGTTGGTCGCAAAGCAGCTGAAGAAAGCGAAGAAGTCTTAACAGAAGCTCTTACTGGTTCAGATATGGTATTTATTACCGCTGGTATGGGTGGTGGCTCTGGTACTGGTGCAGCACCGGTTATTGCACGTATCGCTAAAAGTCTAGGTGCTCTTACAGTAGCAGTAGTAACAAGACCTTTTGGTTTTGAAGGAAATAAACGTGGCAATTTTGCTATCGAAGGTATTCAAGAATTGCGTGAGCAAGTTGATACCTTATTGATTATTTCAAACAATAACCTCCTTGAAATTGTTGACAAAAAGACGCCATTATTAGAAGCACTTAGTGAAGCAGATAATGTATTACGTCAAGGTGTTCAAGGAATTACAGATTTAATTACTAGTCCAGGACTTATTAACCTTGACTTTGCCGATGTGAAGACAGTTATGGCAAATAAAGGAAATGCCCTAATGGGTATTGGTATTGGTACTGGTGAAGAACGTATCGTTGAAGCAGCACGTAAAGCTATCTACTCACCATTATTAGAAACAACCATTGATGGCGCAGAAGATGTCATTGTTAATGTTACAGGTGGTCTTGACATGACACTGACAGAGGCTGAAGAAGCATCTGAAATTGTGGGACAAGCAGCAGGTAATGGCGTTAATATTTGGCTTGGTACTTCCATTGACGACAGTATGAATGATGAGATTCGTGTTACTGTTGTAGCTACTGGTGTACGTCAAGATAAAGCAGAGCAGGTTTCAGGATTACGTCAGCATTCTCGTACTTACACTCAAGCTAATGCACAGCAAGCTGGCGCGCAATATGCAAATGAGCAAGCTCCTCAAGCTAGTCAACCAAGTTTTGAACGTCAATCAAATTTCGATTTTGATATGACTGAAACTCGTGAGATGCCAAGAAGTCAGGTAAAGTCACATAAACAAGCTCAAAACCAAGGCTCAGCTTTTGGAAATTGGGATTTAAGACGTGATAACATTGCTCGTCCAACTGAGAGTGAATTAGATAAGCAATTAAAAATGTCAACTTTTTCAGCTAATGAAGAAGATGATGATGAATTAGAAACACCACCATTTTTCAAGAATCGTTAAGAGTAAGAATGGATTTAAAAAAAAATAAAGATACTATTTTCAAAAGTATTGAGGAAGCAGCTAAAGAAGCAGGCAGAAAGCAAGAAGATGTGACTGTTATTGCTGTGACAAAATATGTTGATAATACTATTGCCAAAGGGTTAGTTGATTTAGGAATTAAGCATATTGGAGAAAGTCGTGTTGATAAATTTCTAGATAAGTATGCTATTCTTAATAATGAAGCATTAACCTGGCATTTAATTGGAAGTCTACAACGTCGAAAAGTAAAAGATGTTATTAATTATGTGGACTATTTTCATGCTCTAGATTCAATACATTTAGCTAAAGAGATTGAAAAAAGAGCTAATCATCCCATTAAATGTTTCCTGCAAGTTAATATTTCTGGTGAAGATAGTAAGCATGGATTTACAGTTTCTGAAATAGATCAAGCTATTGAAGAAATAAGTAAACTTAATAAAGTTCAACTTGTAGGTCTCATGACAATGGCACCATTAGATGCAGATCAAAAAACGATTGCTGAAATTTTTGAAGAAGCAAGACAGCTTCGAAATAAATTACAAGCAGAAAATAGGAAGAATATGCCTTTTACTGAATTAAGTATGGGAATGAGTAACGATTTTACAATTGCTATTCAACATGGAGCAAGCTTTGTTCGTATTGGAACTTCTTTCTTTAAATAAATGGAGAAAAAGATGGCATTTAAAGACACAATTAATAAGATGATTTCTTATTTTGATACTGATGAGGTCAGTGAAGTAGAAGAGGAAACTCCTATTCAAAAAGCAGAAGCGGCACCAAAACAACAACCACAACAAAAAGTTAGGCAAAGTCATACGCAACAAGTACCTCAACAGCGTCCTTTATCGCAAACTAAGACACAAACGAGAGACAATCACTTACCTAACTACCAAAATCAATCAAGGCCTACTTCAGGAGATACTTATGAAAGAAGAGCTAGTCAACAAGAAGCTCATCTAGCCTCTAATTTTTCTAAAGGTCAAAATTTACAAGAGACAAATCTTCGTGAGCAGACAACTATTGCTTTGAAATTTCCAAAAAAGTATGAAGATGCTCAAGAAATCGTTGATCTTTTAATTGAAAATGAATGTGTCTTGATTGATTTCCAGTATATGCTTGATGCGCAGGCAAGAAGATGTTTAGATTTTATTGATGGTGCTAGTAAAGTATTATATGGAACGCTACAAAAAGTGGGCTCTTCTATGTATCTGTTGACCCCATCAAATGTATCTGTTAATATTGAAGATATGAATATTCCTAACAGCAACCAAGACTTTGGTTATGATTTTGATATGAAGAGACGTTAGAGCGATGATTTTTTTACTAATAGTTCTTTTAAATATTATAAAAGTTTATTCATACTTACTTTTAGTTTATGCCTTGTTATCTTGGTTTCCCAGTGCTTACAACACATGGGTGGGGAGGATAATAAGTCATCTGGTTGAACCTGTTTTAAGGCCTTTTAAGAAGTTGCCCTTACAGTTTGCCGGTATTGATTTCACCATCATTGTTGTGATGGTTGCTTTAAATTTTTTAAGTGATTTACTAATTAGATTATTTTCATAATGGCAGAACATACAAATATCTATCAACATTTTCACCCTGATGAATATTCCTTTATTGAAAAGATGAGTGATTTTGTTGAGCGTGTTGAAAACAATTATGCCTTGCAGGTTACTGATTTTCTCAACCCACGACAGATGGAAATACTTAAGGTACTAGTAGCAACTAGTAAACTACAGTACTTTTCTTCTGCTGATTTTTACCATACTGAATATGGAAGAGTAATTATTGCGCCTGATTATTATAGTTTAAATCAAGATGACTTTGACTTAGCGCTTGTTGAGATAAGCTATAATTCTAAGTTTAACCGTATTAGTCACTCCCAAATCTTAGGAACCTTACTTAATGAATTGGGTATTAAACGCTCCTTGCTCGGGGATATTTTAGTGCAAGAAGGGTATGCCCAAATTATGATAAGTTGTAATTTATTAAGTTATTTTTTAGGGAATATCACTAAAATAGCAAGGGCTAGTGTTCAATTAAGGGAAATTCCTCTTTCTAAGATTGCTTTATCTGAGACTCAAGAGAATACTATTGACATCACTCTTTCTAGTTTGCGACTTGATCGGGTTATGGCTAGTGTATTGAAGCTCTCACGTAGTCAAGCTATTAAATTGCTAGAATCAGATAAGGTAAAGGTAAATTATGGAACTGTAAGAAGGACTTCTGACAGTCTTTCCATAGGAGATTTGGTTAGCGTCCGTGGCTTTGGGAGATTTAAATTACTTGAAGATAATGGTTTTACTAAAAATGGAAAGTATAAACTAAAATTTAGCAAAATGATGCATAAATAAGGAGATATAATGGCACTTACAACACTTGAAATTAAAGATAAAACTTTTAGAACAAGCTTCCGAGGATTTAATGAAGACGAAGTCAATGAGTTCCTTGATATTGTGGTTGATGACTATGAGGACTTAGTCAAAAAGAATCGTGAACAAGAAGCAAAAATTAAAAGCTTAGAAGAAAAGTTATCATACTTTGATGAAATGAAGGAATCACTTAGTCAGTCAGTTATCCTTGCACAAGAAACTGCTGAAAAAGTCAAAGCATCAGCAAATGCTGAGGCTACTAACCTAGTAAGTAAAGCAAATTATGATGCCCAACATTTATTAGATGAGTCAAAAGCTAAAGCTAATCAAATCCTTCGTGATGCAACTGATGAAGCAAAACGTGTAGCTGTTGAAACAGAAGAACTAAAACGTCATACACGTGTTTTCCATCAACGCTTACTTTCGTCTATTGAATCACAACTTAAACTTGCTAATTCTCCTGAGTGGGATGAATTGTTACAGCCTACAGCAGTCTATCTTCAAAATTCAGATGTAGCATTTAAAGAAGTTGTTAAGGAAGTTCTTAATGAAGAAATTCCTGAGGCAGATGATAGCTCTTCATTTGATGCAACACGTCAATTCTCACCAGAAGAAATGGAAGAATTACAACGTCGTGTCGATGAAGGTAACAAAGAATTAGAAAGCTTCAATTCAAATCTTACAAGCAGTGAAACACCTGAGCCTGAACTTAATTTGAATGAAACACAAACCTTTAAATTGAATATTGATAATTAAGAAAAACACGATAACTTATCTATAAATACAGCAAACAGGGAAAGATGAGAGCCCTGTATTCCCTGGTTAAGTTTATTATCATTTTCTTTTATTCTAACTGAAAGATGGGTAAGTTAGGAGGTTTAGCACGCCTTACGGGCTAAGAGGGAATAATAAATTATTATTCTAAACTAAGGTGGTACCACGAGCTTTCGTCCTTTATAGAGACGGAGCTTTTTTATTATTTTAGAGAGCATCATTAAGATGTATTGAGGAGTTTAGACTTATGAAGTTAAAAGAAACATTAAACCTTGGGAAAACGGCATTTCCAATGAGAGCAGGGCTTCCTAATAAGGAACCCAAATGGCAAGAAGCTTGGAGCCAGGAAAATATTTACCAAAAGCGTCAGGAATTAAATGAAGGAAAACCAGCCTTTCATTTACACGATGGGCCTCCTTATGCTAATGGTAATATTCATGTGGGACATGCCTTAAATAAAATTTCAAAAGATATTATTGTACGTTCTAAGTCTATGTCAGGCTATCAGGCACCTTTTGTTCCAGGTTGGGATACACATGGCTTACCTATTGAACAAGTTCTAGCTAAAAAAGGTGTGAAGCGTAAAGAAATAGATTTAGTTCACTACTTAGAAATGTGTCGTGACTATGCCTTGAGTCAAGTTGATAAACAAAGAGAAGACTTCAAAAGGCTTGGAATTTCTGCAGATTGGGAAAATCCTTATGTAACTTTAGATCCTCATTATGAAGCAGACCAAATCCGAGTTTTTGGAGCAATGGCAGATAAGGGTTATATCTATCGTGGTGCTAAACCTGTCTATTGGTCTTGGTCATCTGAATCTGCTTTAGCTGAGGCTGAAATTGAGTATCACGATATTGACTCAACCTCACTTTACTATGCTAATAAGGTCAAAGATGGTAAAGGGATTCTGGATACGGATACCTATATTGTAGTTTGGACAACAACCCCTTTTACAGTAACAGCTTCTCGTGGTCTAACTGTAGGACCAGATATGGATTATGTAGTTGTTAAACCAGCTGCAAGTTCTAAGAAATATCTTATAGCAGAAGGTCTTTTAGACTCTTTAGCGACAAAATTTGCTTGGTCTGACTTTGAGATTCTATCAAGCCATAAGGGTTCAGAGCTTGAATATATTGTAACAGAGCATCCTTGGGACAATGAGGTAATAGAACTAGTTATCTTAGGAGACCATGTTACTTTGGACTCTGGTACAGGTATTGTCCATACAGCGCCAGGTTTTGGTGAGGATGACTACAATGTAGGAATTAAATATAATCTTGAGGTTGCTGTGACTGTTGATGGTCGTGGTTTAATGACTGAAAATGCAGGTAGTGACTTCCATGGACAGTTCTATGACAAAGTTACTCCATTAGTTATTGAAAAATTAGGGGACTTACTGTTAGCTCAAGAAGTTATTAATCACTCATACCCATTTGATTGGCGTACTAAAAAACCAATTATTTGGCGTGCAGTTCCTCAGTGGTTTGCTTCTGTTTCAGAATTTCGTCAGGATATTTTAGATGAGATTGAAAAAACAAGTTTCCATCCTTCTTGGGGTAAAACACGACTTTACAACATGATTCGTGATAGAGGAGACTGGGTTATCTCTCGACAGCGTGCTTGGGGAGTTCCCTTGCCAATTTTCTATGCTGAAGATGGCACAGCTATTATGTCTAAAGAAGTAACAGATCATCTGGCTGATTTATTTGAAAAAGAAGGTTCTATTATTTGGTGGAAATCTGAGGCCAAGGACTTATTACCAGAAGGCTTTACGCATCCAGGTTCACCAAATGGAGAATTTACTAAAGAAACCGATATCATGGATGTTTGGTTTGACTCTGGTTCTTCTTGGAATGGGGTCATGAATGCTCGCAAGCAACTAGCTTATCCTGCTGATCTGTATTTAGAAGGTTCAGATCAATACCGTGGTTGGTTTAATTCTTCTTTGATCACCTCAGTTGCTGTCAATGGTCACGCTCCTTATAAATCACTCTTATCGCAAGGCTTTGTTCTCGATGGTAAGGGTGAGAAAATGTCTAAATCAAAAGGAAATATTATTTCTCCTAATGATGTGGCTAAACAATATGGTGCTGAAATTCTACGTCTCTGGGTAACATCTGTTGATACTGATAATGATGTTCGTGTTTCAATGGACATTTTGGGACAGGTTTCTGAAACCTATCGTAAGATTAGAAATACCCTTCGCTTCTTAATTGCCAACACTTCAGACTTTAATCCAAAAACTGATACCATTGCTTATGAGGAACTAGCAGCTGCAGATAAGTATATGACTATTAAATTTAATAAACTTGTAGAGGTCTTTCATAAGTCCTATGAGTCCTATGATTTAATGGCAATTTATAAGGCTGTTGTTAATTTCGTAACAATTGATTTATCAGCCTTTTACCTAGACTTTGCTAAAGATGTTGTTTATATTGAAGCAGCAAATAGTCCTCAAAGAAGAGGTATGCAGACAGTATTTTATGATATTCTGGTTAAGATTACTAAGCTTTTAACTCCAATTCTTCCTCATACATCTGAAGAAATTTGGTCTTATTTGGAATTTGAAGAGGAAGAGTTTGTACAACTTACAGAATTACCTGCTGTTGAAAACTTTAGTGGTCAAGAGGAGATTTTAGAGGCTTGGGAAGCATTTTTAAGCCTACGTAATCAGGCACAAAAGGCCTTGGAAGAAGCACGTAATGCCAAGATTATTGGTAAATCACTAGAAGCTCATTTAACTATTTATGCTAATGAAGAAATTAAAACACTTCTTACTGCTTTAGATAGCGATATTGCCTTATTATTGATTGTCTCACAACTAACCATAGCTGATTTAGAGCAAGCACCAAAAGATGCCCTCGCCTTTGATGGTCTTGCCTTTACAGTTAGTCATGCACAAGGACAAGTTTGTGAACGGTCACGTCGTATTGATCCCACAACAAGAATGCGTTCTTATGGAGCCTTCGTATGTGACCACAGTGCTAAAATTATTGAAGAGAACTTCCCACAAGCTGTGGCAGAAGGTTTTGAACAATAATTCTAAAGATAATTGCTTTGAATTAAGATTAAAGAGTTAAGTCTATGTGAATTAGCTCTTTAGTCTTTTTTATGTGCTTAACAAAAAGAAAACCCCAAAAAGTCTTTAAAAAGCTTTTTGGAGTTCATGATATTAGTTTTTATAATTTATTTACTTTAACTTTTTATTTGAAATGAAATCTCAATAAGGTTATTGGTATGTAAGGTTCTGGATTTATCAGGAATAACCTGACTAGAATCAATTTTACGTTTTAGAAAGAAAGTTCTAATAAGACTTAGTTCTTCTTCTTTAATAGCACGGTATTTGTTTGAAATAAGTAATTCATAATGGCTAGGAGCCTTTGTAAAAATAACATCGGTATTGCCTGCAGAATAAACCTCTACTAATTGAGCATCGGTATTACGAAGTTGATTTTGCACAAGTTCAGGATGGCTACTGGTTGTATTAATTAGTCTCATATATTTCCTCCGACCTATTATTTGACATATAAGTATGATATGATTTCAAAAAATTTAGTGGTGTTTTTTAACCCATTTTTTAAGTCCCCATTGATGGCTGCCACGCTTTAATTTAGATTGCGCTTCACCTACACTAAACCAAGCTACATGATTGAAATCTTCTAGTGGTTGACCAAGTACTTGGTAAGAAGTAGCTTCATAGATATAGGCAGGATTATGAAAATAGGTATCGCGATGGGATGAATAAAAATACTCATCAGCTTGGCCATAATAATAACCTAAAGTGGCTGAAAAGCCTAATTCTTCCTCTAGTTCTCTTTTTAAAGCACTGAAGTGGTTTTCACCTTTTTCAATCTCACCACCAGGTAAGAACCAAGAACCATTTGGAGCCTGAACTAAAATAAGCTGATCTCTCTCTTTATTTGGAATAATAGCATAGACACCATATCGTGTTTGGTAATCTTTATTCTCCATTTTTTTACCGAATTTTGGAACTGTCATAAGCTCCCCCCTTTTTACTATTATACTAAATTTTTATAAATAAATGTTGGAAAATGCTAACTTTGTCCAACTAAAAATAAGAAAACCTTATTTCTCACTATTAAGAAATAAGGTTTAGTATCAGTACAATTAAGCAATTTACCTATCTGTTTTTGGATTGTCAGATGCTTTGGCTGCTAGAGAATTCTCAGCTTTTGTATTTGCTTTAATGAGAATATTTCCCTTGCTAGTCATAATAGCTCTTAAGTCTTTTTCGGTAGGATTTTCTAAGTAAAAATCAGTAATAGCATCTTCAATATGTTCTTGGATGGTACGTCTTAGAGGGCGAGCTCCCATTTTAGGATCATAGCCTAAGTCAACTAATTTTTCCTTTACTTTTTGAGTGACAAACAGATGAATATTATTATGCGCTAGCCTTGTGTTAACATCTTCTAACATAAGATCAACAATCTGTAAGAGATTGTCCTTGCTTAATGGCTTAAATTCAACAATGCCATCAAAACGATTCATAAGTTCTGGACTAAAGTAGTTGCTTAATTCTCCAAGGACCGAGCTTGTTCGGCCTTCACGGGCAGCCCCAAAACCTACAGAGGCTTCTGATTTTCCGGTACCAGCATTTGAGGTCATTATGATAATAGTGTCTTTGAAGCTTACGGTACGGCCTTGTCCATCTGTTAAACGACCATCATCTAAAACTTGTAAAAACATGTGCATAACGTCGGGATGAGCTTTTTCAACTTCATCTAACAAAATAAGGGAATAGGGATTACGACGGACTTTTTCTGTTAGTTGTCCGGCTTCTTCATAGCCTACATAACCTGGAGGAGCTCCAACTAATTTTGAAACAGCATGTTTTTCCATATATTCGGACATATCAAAACGAATCATATTATCGGCTGAACCAAAAAGTTCAATAGCTAATTGTTTAGACAGTTCTGTTTTACCCACACCTGTTGGGCCGACAAATAAGAAGGAACCAATTGGTCGATTTGGACTACCTAAGCCAACGCGATTACGACGAATAGCCTTGGCAATTTTATCAACAGCATCATCTTGCCCAATAACATGTTTTTTGAGGTCCTCAGAAAGGTTGACTAATTGTGATTGTTCCTTTTCTTTTAGGTCACCTACGGGAATATTTGTTTTTTGTTCAACGATAGCTTCAATAGTTTTTTCAGTGATGATTGGAATATCCATATCATCAACTTTTTCTTTTTGTAATTCTTTATATTTAGCGATTTGGTCTCGGAAATAGGCAGCTCTTTCATAGTCTTCATCTCGAGTAGCCTGTGCTTTTAAGTTTTCGGCTTCAATTAAACGTTTATCAATTTCTTTAGGATCAACAAAGTTTAAGGTTAGATTCATTTTAGAACCTGCTTCATCCAATAAATCAATAGCTTTATCGGGAAGGAAACGGTCTTGAATATAACGGTTTGATAAGTTAGCAGCAGCCTCAATGGCATCTTTAGTGTATTTTACATGGTGATAATCTTCATACTTAGCTTGAATACCTTTTAAGATGGTAATAGTTTCTTCGACAGAAGGTTCATCAACTTTTACAGGTTGCATACGTCTTTCTAGAGCTGCGTCCTTTTCAATAATCCGATATTCATTAAGGGTGGTAGCGCCAACCAGTTGTAACTCACCTCTGGCTAAGGCCGGTTTTAAGATATTACCCGCATCCATATTGCCATCACCAGCATTTCCGGCTCCCACAATTTCATGAATTTCATCAATAAATAAAATAACATCTTTTCGATTTCGAATTTCTTCCATGAGTTTTTGCATGCGTTCTTCGAATTGACCACGAATGCCAGTTCCTTGAACTAGACTAACTACATCAAGGCGAATAACCTGTTTGTTTTGTAATTTATGGGGCACATTTCCATCAATTATTTTTTGAGCTAAGCCTTCAACAACAGCTGTTTTACCAACACCTGGCTCCCCTATTAAAACAGGATTATTTTTGGTACGACGGTTTAGAATTTCGATAACACGTACAATTTCATCATCTCTTCCAATAACAGGGTCAATATCACCACGTCTTGCAATTTCAGTGACATTAATTCCAAATTCTTCCAGAAGTCCCTTTTGTCTGTTTGGAGCAGCTTGGCTACTCATAGCAGAAGGGTTACCATTATTTCCCCCTCCATGACCACCATCTCGTCCAGCTTGGGTTGGGGGGGTATTTGGTAATTGTCCAAATGCTTTAAAGTTATTGAGGTCTCCAAAGAAATCATCCAAGAAAGGATTATGGGAGTTTTCTTGTGAATGAGGATTTAAACCATTTAAAATAGCCTTTCCACCGTCAGTTTTCATAATTTGGTAACAATTTTGGCAAAGATCAATCTGTCTTTGCTTTCCATTCACACTAGTGTAAAGGTGAATAGAAGCTTCATTTAATTTACAATTTTGACAAAGCATAGAATACCTCCAGAGCTTTTAATAAAGCTAAATCATTTAGTCAAAAATGGTCAAACTTCATAATCATATTATAGCATCTAAACTTGGGAAATCAAGTAAAAAGCTTAGAAATTAGCACTTTCATATAGAGAGTGATAATAGTAAACAAGAGAAAGGATAGCAGTGATAAAGAATGAATAAGGCTGGCATTTATAAGAAAATTAGTTCTTTTTATGTTTGTTTAGCTATTTTTATGTTAAAATAATAGGGATAACAAACGAAGAGGAGAATTGAAATGGAATCACATTTAGTGAGAATCATAAATCGTCTTGAATTGATGGTAAACGACGGTGGTAATTTAAAAAGAAATTTTGAAAAAGATGGTGTTGTAGTTGCAGAAGTAGCTTTTTCAAATGATCCAGAAAATGGACCAGTATTTACATTACGTGATGTAGAGGCACGTGAGTCATATTCTTTTGATAGTATTGATTTAATTGCTATGGAAATCTATGATTTATTATATTAATGACAATTCTAAAAGACTTACTGAGGGTAAGTTTTTTTGTTTAGAATTTTATGTACATTTCTAAACTAGGAAGCAACAGTAGCAGCTACTGATGTACTAGGTTCCTGTTTATCAACTTATTTGATTAGGAGCTTGCAAAGAAAGTGACATGACTTTTTTTTTTCGTTATAATGGTAAAAAAGTTAGCAAGGAGTATGTATGGCAAAAATAATGGATGGCAAAGCTCTGGCAAAAAAGATGCAAGAGAAGTTAGCAGAAAAAGTAAAGGCCTTAAAAGAAGAATTTGATACCATTCCAGGCTTGGTTGTGATATTAGTTGGAGATAACCCAGCAAGCCAAATCTATGTCAAAAATAAAGAAAAAGCAGCCCTTGCAGCTGGATTTAAGAGTGAGACAGTTCGCTTATCAGAGTCCATTAGCCAGGAAGAATTAATTCAGATTATTCATGATTATAATTTAGATTCAAGTATTCATGGCATATTAGTACAACTTCCTTTACCACAACATATCAATGATAAAAAAATTATTTTGGAAATTAGCCCAGACAAGGATGTTGATGGTTTCCATCCTATGAATACAGGGCATCTATGGTCAGGCCGGCCTCTAATGGTACCTTGTACACCAGCTGGGATTATGGAATTAATCAGTGAGTGTGGCATTGACCTAGAAGGCAAAAATGCAGTTATTATCGGGCGATCAAATATTGTTGGTAAGCCTATGGCTCAGCTTTTGTTAGATAAAAATGCTACGGTAACTCTAGCGCACTCAAGAACCCGACACTTGGAAAAAATTGCAAAAAGAGCAGATATCTTAATTGTAGCCATTGGTCAAGGGCATTTCATTACCAAAGAATTTGTTAAAGAAGGTGCAGTGGTTATTGACGTTGGCATGAATCGTGATGATCAGGGGAAACTTATTGGAGATGTTGACAGTGAACAGGTAGCCAAAGTGGCTAGTTACCTGACTCCAGTTCCTGGTGGCGTAGGGCCGATGACTATTACAATGCTCTTAGAACAAACCTATCAATCAGCCCTAAGAAGAGTTAGCCAATGATAATTAATGAAGAAGACCTAAAAAAGGTCATAGTAGCAAGAGATCCCAAAAGTCATAAGGGGGATTTTGGGCATGCTCTCTTAATTGGAGGTTGCTATCCTTATCATGGTGCTATTATAATGGCAGCCTTAGCCTGTGTTAATAGCGGGGCAGGATTAGTAACAGTGGCAACAGACAAAGAAAATATCAGTAGCCTGAATACAAGTTTGCCTGAAGCAATGGCCATCTCTATAGACGATTCACCTTTGCTAATTAAGTATATTCAAAAAGCGGATCTTATATTAATTGGTCCGGGTTTAGCTGAAGATAGCAGAGCACAAGCTGTTTTTGACCTTACCCTAAAACATCTTACCGCTGATAAGATTGTTCTAATTGATGGCTCTGCTCTTAATCTATTAGCAAAAAAAGAAACCTATATGATCAATGTCAGAACCCTAATTTTGACCCCCCATCAAAAAGAATGGGAAAGATTATCTGGGCTCAAGATAGATCAACAAAATCCAGTAAACAATCAAAAATGCTTACAAGTATTTCCAAACAAGACAATTCTAGTAGCCAAAAGCCATCAAACAAAGGTTTTAAGGGGTGAGGATTATTTTGAACTTAAGCATGGAGGTCCGTATCAATCTATAGGTGGCATGGGAGATACTCTTGCTGGGATGATTGCAGCTTTTGCCCTTCAATTTCCTAAATCAACTCTTTTTGAAAAGGTGGCCTGTGCAACCTATCTTCATTCAAAGATTGCTGAGGATTTATCTCAAGAACATTATCTTGTACGACCAACCTTAATCAGTCATAATATTCCCAAAGCTATGCAAAAAATATGTCTCAGTAATCAAGCTTAGTAACTTCAAATAATTTATAAAAATACTAATTGTCACTTTTTAAGAAAAGCTTAAACCACTCATACAATAAAAGCCTAATTCCTTTCTACAAAAGGGATTAGGTTTTTAAAAGGCCACAGCTTTTATGGCTTATGATTCACTATTTATAGATAAAAATGGTATAATTGCATTAGTATTTTACGATCTCTAAAGAATATAAAAATAAAGAAAGGTAAGGGATGGCTGATTATCTAAGTGTTACAGAATTAACTAAATATTTGAAAATGAAATTTGATCGCGATCCCTATTTAGAACGCGTCTATCTTACAGGTCAAGTATCTAACTTTCGCAAACGTCCCAATCATCAATATTTTTCAATTAAAGATGAAACTGCTGTTATTCAAGCAACCATGTGGGCTGGAAGCTACCGTAAACTTGGCTTTGATCTAGAAGAAGGCATGAAAATTAATCTAATAGGGCGTGTGCAGCTCTATGAACCAGCAGGTACTTATTCTATTATTATAGAAAGTGCTCAACCTGATGGTATTGGTGCCCTAGCCATTCAATTTGAACAGTTAAAAGCAAAATTAAGCAGTCAGGGTTATTTTGATGAAGACCATAAACAGCTTCTACCTCAATTTGTCAAAAAAATAGGAGTTGTAACCAGTTCAAGTGGAGCTGTTATCAGAGATATTATCACTACAGTGTCTAGACGTTTTCCAGGTGTGGATATCCTTCTTTTCCCTACAAAGGTGCAAGGAGAAGGGGCAGCTGCTCAGGTAGTTGATAATATAAAAAAGGCTAATCAACGCGATGATCTGGACTTACTTATTGTAGGCCGAGGGGGTGGTTCTATTGAAGATCTCTGGGCTTTTAATGAAGAAGAAGTAGTGCATGCTATTTTTGAATCCAAACTTCCCATTATTTCAAGTGTCGGGCATGAAACAGATGTGACCTTAGCAGATTTTGTAGCAGATAAACGTGCTGCCACACCAACAGCCGCCGCTGAATTAGCAACTCCTGTTACAAAGGCAGATATCTTGGTTTGGATTAAGGAGCGTCAAAATAGAGCCTTTCAAGCTAATACAAGATTAATCAAGCAAAAACAAGAAGAAGTTTTTAAATTATCCCAATCTATTATTTTTAGACAGCCCCAAAGGTTATACGATGCTTATCTACAAAAATTAGACCGCCTAACAGGTGATTTAATTAATCATTATAAGCAAAACCTAACAGATGCTAGTCAAAAAGAAATGGCTATTAAGCACCGTTTGCTATCCTTAGATTTAATAAGTAAGATAAATCGTTATCAAGATCGGCTTACAAGCCTTAACCAATCCTTGGCCTATAACACACAAAAACATTATGACAAGAAGTTAGCACGATTTGAAAAGGCTCAAGATAGCCTCTTATCCTTAGATATCAAACGCATTATTGCCCGTGGCTATGCCCTTGTTCGTAAAAATAATGAAGTGGTAGCTTCTGTTAAGGACATTCAAAAAAATGATTTATTAAGTATTGAGATGAAAGATGGATACATAGAAGTAGAGGTAGAACATGTCAACTAAACACACATTTGAAGAAAATTTAAAAGAATTAGAAGCTATTGTTGCAAAGTTAGAAAATGGAGAAGTTCCTTTAGAAGAAGCTATTTCTGAATTCCAAAAAGGAATGATTCTATCAAAAGACTTACAAAAAACCCTCCAAAATGCTGAAAAAACCCTTGTAAAAGTGATGCAGGCTGATGGTAGCGAAGTAGAAATTGATGCCTAATGACAAAAGAAGAAAATATTAATCAGGCTATTAGACGTTTTTATCAAGATCAGCTAGCAGTCTCAGATGAACTTATTGAGGCCATTCTCTATTCTGTAAATGCTGGTGGTAAGCGGATAAGACCTCTAATTTTACTGGAAATCTTAGAAGCTTTAGATATTTCACTAACGCAAAGCCATTTTGATATAGCAGCAGCCTTGGAAATGATTCATACTGGTAGCTTGATACACGATGATTTACCAGCAATGGATAATGATGACTATCGTCGCGGCCACCTAACCAATCATAAAAAGTTTGATGAAGCTACGGCAATTCTAGCAGGAGATAGCCTATTTTTAGATCCCTTTGCTCTGATTGCAAGAAGTCACTTAGCAGCTGAGATTAAGCTAGAATTAATTGAGTTTTTATCTTCTTCCTCAGGCAGCTTTGGTATGGTAGCTGGACAAATGCTTGACATGAAGGCCGAAGGAAAAGAGCTAGATTTAACTTCTTTGCAGAATATTCATATCAATAAGACCGGTCGTTTACTAGCCTTTCCTTTTTGGGCGGCAGCTAAAATAGCCCAGTTATCAAAAGAAGATTTGTACTCTTTTCACCAAATGGGACAGCTGATTGGCCATGCCTTCCAAGTTAGAGATGATATCTTGGATCTAACAGCTGATTTTGAGAAATTAGGGAAGACACCCCAAAAAGATATAGCAGCACATAAAATGACCTATCCACACTTACTAGGCCTTGAGGAATCCTATCAGGTCTTAAATCGTGACTTAGATCAAACGATTTATATTATGAGAGAACTAGAAGGAAGAATACAGTTTAAAGCAGCTAATCTTATTAGTATTGTAGAAAGGTTACGTCTTAATGACTAAGGAAAGAGTAGATGTCTTGGCTTATAAGCAGGGCTTATTTGAAACCAGAGAACAAGCTAAACGTGGAGTGATGGCAGGTTTAGTAGTTTCCACTATCAATGGGGAACGCTTTGATAAGCCCGGTGAAAAAATCGATGATAGTCTCGAATTAAAACTAAAAGGCCAAAAATTAAAATATGTTAGCCGTGGAGGCTTAAAGCTTGAAAAGGCTTTAGAAGTATTTGATTTATCAGTCAAGGATAAAATAACAATTGACATTGGAGCTTCAACAGGCGGCTTTACAGACCTTATGTTACAATCAGGAGCAAAACGCGTTTATGCTGTGGATGTTGGTACTAACCAGCTGGTCTGGAAATTAAGACAAGATCAGCGTGTCTGTAGTATGGAACAATATAAT
The DNA here is from genome assembly GCF_000380005.1 of Streptococcus didelphis DSM 15616. Taxonomy (GTDB): domain Bacteria; phylum Bacillota; class Bacilli; order Lactobacillales; family Streptococcaceae; genus Streptococcus; species Streptococcus didelphis. The sequence continues at coordinate 20,727 of NZ_KB904197.1, read as the reverse complement.
TTTCGTTATGCCAAACCAGAAGATTTTACCCAAGGACAGGCAGAATTTGCTAGTATAGATGTGTCTTTTATCTCTTTGAATCTGATTTTACCTGCCCTTCACAAGGTTTTAGCTGATAATGGCCAAGTAGTTGCCCTTATTAAACCTCAATTTGAAGCAGGAAGAGAGCAAATTGGCAAAAAGGGAATTGTCAAAGAGAAACATATTCATGAAAAAGTTTTAACTGATGTTCTATCCTTTGCTTGTAATTACGGATTTACAGTAAAAGGCTTAGATTTCTCACCTATACAGGGAGGACATGGGAACATTGAATTTTTAGCCTATCTCAAAAAATCTTCGGACAATAAGAAAATCACTCAAACGACCATTCATGAATTAGTCGCTAAGGCCCATAAGGAATTTGATAAACATGAAGAAAAGTGAACGTTTACATTTAATAAAAAAAATAGTTCTGACACATGATATTGAAACACAGAACGACTTATTAGCCTTGTTAAAAGAGCATGGCCTAGAGCTGACGCAGGCTACCATATCACGCGATATGAATGAAATAGGGATTGTCAAAATACCATCAGGGATTGGACCATATATTTATGGCTTATCCCAAGATAGTGGTAAGAAAATTAGCCAAAAACCAGCTTCAATACGCAGCACAATAGTAGAAGTATCAGAAAAATTACCAGATTTGAAATTACATATTTACTTGAAGGTAGCTCCAGGAAATGCCATGCTCATAAAGCGGTATTTAGTAACAGATTTTCAAGAAAAATTATTTGCCATTATAGCTGATGATGATAGTATCTTGATGATTGCTAAAACAGAAGCTGACGCAGATAAGATTCGACAAGCAACCACATCATGGATGAATGAAAAATCTTAATAAGAAAGGGATTAAAGAATGCTATTAGAAATCTCTATAAAAAACTTTGCTATTATTGAAGAAATATCCCTGAACTTTGAAACTGGTATGACAGTTTTAACAGGTGAAACTGGAGCTGGTAAATCAATTATTATTGATGCGATGAATATGATGCTTGGAGCACGTGCCAGTGTGGATGTTATTAGACATGGTGCTAGCAAGGCTGAGATTGAAGGCTATTTTTCCCTTAATCAAAACAAAGATCTGAGAATACTTCTAGAAGAAAATGGGATAGACATTGAAGAAGATTTAATTATTCGACGTGATATTTTTGCCAATGGCCGAAGTGTTAGCAGAATCAATGGTCAAATGGTTAACTTAGCTACCTTAAAGCAGGTAGGTCAATACTTGGTTGATATACATGGCCAGCATGACCAGGAAGAATTGATGCGCATTACTCATCATCAAGCTATTTTAGACTCCTTTGGCAATCAGACCTTTAACCAAATCAAAAGGGATTATCAGACAATCTTTACTGATTACCGAGACCTTAGAAAAAAGGTTTTAGATAAACAAAAAAATCAACGTGAGCATAAAGAACGGATTGATATGCTGTCTTTCCAGATCGCTGAAATTGAGGCTGTAGATTTAAAAAAAGGCGAAGATCTCTTACTCCATCAAGAACGTGATCGGCTTTTAAATCATAAAAATATTGCAGATACTCTAGCAAATGCTTACCTTATGCTTGATAATGAAGAATTTTCTAGTTTGTCTAATATTCGCTCTAGCATGAACGACCTATTAGCTATTGAAGACTATGATTCGGATTATAAAAAAATGGCCTCACATGTTTCGGAAGCTTATTATATTCTTGAAGATGTTAGCAAACGTTTATCAGACACTATTGATAGCTTAGATTTTGATGCAGCTAGACTACAAGAAATTGAAGGGCGATTAGATATCATCAATGGTTTAACAAGAAAGTATGGAGGAAGTGTAGACGACTTATTGGTCTACTACGATAATATTGTTAAAGAATATCAACTCTTAACAGGAGATAATTCTTCTAGTGAAGACTTGGAGATAGAGCTTAAACAATTAGAAAAATCATTGCTAGAAATAGCAGCTAAATTAAGCCAAGAACGTCACAACCTAGCCCTTCAACTTGAAGCAGATATCAAATTGGAACTAAAAGATTTATACATGGAAAGAGCTGATTTTAAGGTTGCATTTTCAAAATCAAAATTTAACCATCAAGGTAATGAAAGCATAGAATTTTATATTTCAACTAACCCAGGAGAAGGCTTTAAACCCTTAGTGAAAGTGGCTTCTGGTGGGGAACTGTCACGTCTTATGTTAGCTATTAAATCAGCTGTTTCTAAAACAGAGGATAAAACAAGTATTGTTTTTGACGAAGTAGATACCGGTGTTTCAGGGCGGGTAGCTCAAGCTATTGCACAAAAAATATATAAAATTGGAAGAAAGAGTCAGGTACTAGCAATCTCACATTTACCACAGGTTATTGCTATTGCAGATTATCAATATTTTATTTCTAAAGAAAGCAAAGAAGATTCAACTGTTTCTAAAGTTAAACTTCTTAATTTTGAAGAGCGTGTTGATGAAGTCGCTAAAATGATTGCCGGTAATGATGTCACAGATATTGCGAAGACTCAGGCTCGGGACCTCTTATCTAAGCCCTAAGGCAGCTGTCATACTTTCACAGCCCTTATGACAATAGAAACTGATAGACAGAATAGACAGAGCTTGTTTTGATTTATTTGCTAATCAATGCTAAAATAAAATGATAATAATCTAGTTATAGAATGGAAATTAGTTATGGGAAAGATTAAAGTAGTCACTGATTCATCTATTACAATTGAACCAGAACTCATCAACAAATATGATATTACAGTTGTGCCATTATCTGTTATGATTGATGGTAAATTGTACTCAGATAGTGATTTAAAAGAAGAGGGAAAATTTCTTCAAATGATGAAGGCAAGTAAAGACTTGCCTAAGACAAGTCAACCACCAGTTGGACTTTTTGCTGACTATTATCAGAAAATAATGTCAGAAGGCTATAGTGATATCATTGCTATCCATTTAAATCCTATTTTATCAGGAACTATTGAGGCCTCTAGACAAGGAGCAGAAATAGCAGGTGCACGGGTTCACGTGCTAGATTCTTCTTTTACAGATCAAGCTATGAAGTTTCAAGTTGTAGAAGCAGCTAAAATGGCTCAAAATGGTTTTGGTTTAGAAGATATTTTAGCTAAAATTGCAGATATTAAAAATAAAACAAGACTCTTTATTGGTGTATCTACCCTTGAAAATTTGGTTAAGGGTGGGCGGATTGGGCGTGTTGCAGGTGCCATTACAAGCCTCTTAAACATTAGAGTGTTAATGGAACTCAAAGATGATGAGCTAAAACCAGTTGCTAAGGGACGAGGAAATAAAACCTTTTTAAAATGGCTTGATAATTATTTAAAAGAAACGAAAGATCTCTCTATTTCTGAATTAGCAATTTCTTATGCTGGAGATAGACATTTAGCTGATCAATTATATGAGCAGATAAGATCTATTTATCCTGGCTCTGTTTCTATTTTAGAAACAGGTTCTATTATTCAGACCCATACAGGCGAAGGGGCCTTTGCCATCATGATAAGATATGACTAAAAAAGAATTTTTTAAAGGGATTGTATTCTTCCTAGTTAGTCTTCTGACTTGTTTTTTTGTTATTAATCTTATAGTACCTAAGCTAGAATCACAGCTGAAGCCGGAAGATTTTATCAAAAAGGAGAATAAAACACTACAGTATATTGCAATTGGAGATTCCTTGACCGAGGGTGTTGGAGATTCAACTAACCAGGGTGGATTTGTTCCTCTTTTATCTAAGGATTTGGAAGATTTATTTGCTGTAAAGGTTAATTTTCAGAATTATGGTGTTTCAGGAAATACCAGTCAACAAATATTAAAGCGAATGTCTGAAAAGCAACAGATTAAAGATGATTTAAAAAAAGCAGACCTAATGACTTTAACCGTCGGAGGTAATGATGTTTTAGCAATCATTCGTAAAAATCTATCCAACTTAAAATTGTCTAGTTTTGAGAAACCATCTACACAGTATCAAGCAAGATTGAAGAAGATTATCGATTTAAGTCGGAAAGAAAATAAAGACATTAAAATTTATGTTCTAGGTATTTATAATCCTTTTTATTTGAATTTTCCAGAAATGACAGAAATGCAGGCAGTAGTTGATAACTGGAATCAAAAAACGGAAGATATCATTACTGAATATGATGATAAAAATATTCATTTTGTTCCAATTAACGAACAATTATATAAAGGGATCAATGGACAAGAAGGTATTGTTCAATCAGAAGGTGATAAGACCAGGGTATTAAATGATGTTCTCTTTACTGGTGATCACTTCCATCCTAATAATATTGGTTATCAAATCATGTCAGATGCAGTATTGGAGTCTATTAAAAAATATGAAAAAAAATAATAATGTCAACTGGTGGAAATGGGCATTTCTCTTTATCTTTGCTTTGAATATTGCCTTTCTTGGGGTTATAGCCAGTCGTTTAATTCAGGTACGTGAACCTGCCTCTGAAAAGCTTCTGACTAAAAAGCAAAACCATATAAAAGTAGGTAGTTTTACCACCAATAGACAACAATTAAATAAAACTGTAGCGAGCTATTTAAGTGACTATCAAACGACACAATTAACTTACAAATTATACACGACTTCCTCTTCTATTATTTTTGAAAGTAAGTATCAATTATTAGGTTATGAAGTACCGCTTTATATTTATTTCCAACCAATAGCCCTAACCAATGGGGATTTACAGTTGCAAATTACCTCTTTATCAGCTGGAACCCTACCTTTGCCAGAATCTGAGGTTTTACAGTATGTTAAGTCAAGTTACAAGTTACCTGATTTTATTGAAGTTAATATAAAAAAATCATCTTTAATCATTCATCTGCAGAAAATGGATAATAATGCAGGACTATATTTAAAGGCCAAGAAACTTGATCTTTTAAACGATCAAATCAGCTTTGATATTTATAAGAAATAAGGCTAAATAACGTTAAATACTTGACCTAAAGGGATTTTTTAGATATTATTGTATCTGTTAAAGCTTAATGCTTATAAATTATTTGGAGGATTTGTTAAATGGCTAACAAACAAGATTTAATCGCAAAAGTTGCAGAAGCAACTGAACTTACAAAAAAAGACTCAGCAGCAGCAGTTGACGCTGTATTCTCTGCAATCGAAACTTTCCTTTCAGAAGGTGAAAAAGTTCAATTAATCGGCTTTGGTAACTTCGAAGTTCGTGAACGTGCAGCTCGTAAAGGTCGCAACCCACAAACTGGTGCAGAAATCGAAATTGCAGCTTCAAAAGTTCCAGCATTCAAAGCTGGTAAAGCTCTTAAAGACGCCGTTAAATAATAAATATAAAAAAAGCCTATTGTATCAAGCTTACTAGCTTATGCAGTAGGCTTTTTTGCGTTCAGGGGACAAGACAAATAAGGGTCAAAACTGTAGTAATTTCCCCTGATGTCAGCTACATTTGACTTTATTTATTAAGACAGACTTATAATAAGTCTGAATTGATGGCTATGCCCTATTTCTTTTTCTGACCTATCACTAAGTAGTGTTAAAAAAGCTTAGAAATATTTTTATTTAGAATTATTCTAAATAACTTGACTTATTTATTTAGAATGATTATAATTAAGCTAATTAAAGACCTTAGATAATTCTAAGTTTGGAGGAAAGAAAATGAAATGCTTAAAAGAACAGATTCGTATTGTAGAAACCTTACTATGCTTATTACTGATTATAATTGGCCTGTTTTTCTTATCAGGACATGTTAGCCTTGCTTCTGTATTCTTTATAGCTTCATTTTTAATTGGAGGTTATGAATCTGCCAAGGATGGTTTAAAAGAGCTTTTTATAAACAAGCATTTATCAGTTGATATTTTGATGATTTTAGCAGCTATAGGTGCGGGTATTATTGGCTATTGGCTAGAAGGAGCCTTACTAATCTTTATTTTTTCCTTATCAAATACTTTGGAAGAAATGGCCATGCAAAAAAGTAAGCATGCAATTTCAGCTCTGATGAAACTAAGTCCGGATACTGCTCGTAAAATCCAAGAAGATGGACAAATAAAGGAAATAGAAACAAAATCTCTGATAATTGGCGATCGTTTACAAGTAAGAAAAGGAGAGTCTGTCCCAATTGATGGAAAACTCTTAAGCCCATTTGGACAATTTGATGAATCTATGGTTACAGGTGAAGCTCTTATTGTTGAAAAAAATAGAGAAGATCAATTAATAGGAGGGACAATTAACCAAGGACAAACCATTGAGATGCTAGTGACTGTAGAAAATGAAAATACACTCTTTGCTAAAATTGTATCCTTAGTTGAGTCGGCCCAAGAGAAAAAAAGCAAGACAGCAAGTTTTATTGATAATTTAGAAGATAGCTATGTCAAATTAGTCTTAATTCTAGTTCCTTCCTTTATTGTAATTTCCCATTTTGCCTTAGATTGGACGTGGTTATCTTCCTTTTATCGGGGAATGATTCTCCTGACAGTAGCTTCACCCTGTGCTTTGATTGCTTCGTCCACACCAGCAAGTTTATCAGCTATTAGCAGAGCTGCCAGAAAAGGTTTGGTCATCAAGGGAGGAGATATCATGGATAATATGGGTGATATCAAAGCCATAGTAATGGACAAGACAGGGACACTTACCCAAGGAAAACCTTCTGTTTTAGATGCCCATTATCTAGGAGATAAAGACCTTATTGATAGTCTTGTAAAGACAGCTGAAGGAGCTTCCAGCCATCCCATTTCCAAGGCCTTATTAGCCTTTATTGGAAGTAAGACTAGACTGATATTGGATTCCAATGAAGAAATAGCAGGTAAGGGATTTTTATTAAGCTATCAAGGTCAACAATGGAGAATTGGTAAGAAATCCTTTATCCTTGAGACTCTTGAAAAGAAGGCGCTCGAAACGGATACCATCAAGACACTAGAAGAAGAAGGAAAAACAATAATTTTTGTTTCTTGCGACAATCAGCTCATGGCTTATTATGCCTTGATGGATGGTATCAAAGAAGAATCTTTGAAGGCTATTCAAATGATGCATGCATTAGGAATAAAAACCATTGTCTTAACTGGCGATCAGGAAAAGGCAGCACATTATGTTGCTCAAAAGCTTGGTATAGATGAGGTTGTTGCTAATTGTATGCCCCAGGATAAGGCTGAAAAAATCAAGCAACTTAAAGAAACATATGACTGTGTAGCTATGGTAGGAGATGGCATAAATGATGCGCCAGCTCTTGCCCAAGCAGATGTTTCTTATGCTATAGGAAGTGGTACAGATATTGCTATGGAAAGTGCTGACAGTGTTATTATGGATGATTTAACTCGTATTCCTTTTTCAATTCAACTCTCAAAAAGAATGAAACGAATTGTTAAAATAAATATTAGTTTTGCTTTACTAGTCATTAGCCTCTTAATACTAGCCAATGTTTTTCAAGTCATTAATCTTCCTTTAGGGGTAGTAGGCCATGAAGGATCTACCATTTTAGTTATTTTAAATGGTTTACGTCTACTTTATTTTAAATAAAGTAAAAAACTTGCTTGCCCATCTGAAAGCAGTTATACTATTACTAGAAAGTTTAATATGGAAAGTGCTAATATGCTAAAAATAGTTGTTCTGGCCTTGCTATTATTTTCCCTTGTAAAAATAGTAGCTGTTATAGTAATGTCAAAAGTTTTTTTCAGTGAAGAAAAGCTAAACAAGAACCATCAGGAATCGCTTCAAGAAAAAGAAGAAAGAACTGATTATAAAGAAAACCAGTAAATATAAAAGAGACTACCTCAAGTGAAGTAGTCTCTAGGTAAAGATAAACACAGGACGTTTATCTTTTTTAGTTTGTCATCTTAGCTTAAATAGTGTAATTTTCCACGGAAATCCTCTAAAGAATGGTAGCCCTTTTCAAGCATGATTTCTTCCAACTCTTTCAGAATTCGGCTAAAAATAGCTGGTCCTTCTTCTTGAAGAGCTGTTCCTATCTGAACCATGCTAGCTCCACAAAGGATATGCTCAAAAGCATCACGTCCACTTTTCACACCACCAGTACCAATTATTTGAATAGAGGGGTTAAGCCTTTGATAAAAAGCATGAACATTGGCTAAAGCTGTAGGCTTAATATAATCTCCTCCAATACCTCCAAACCCTTGTTTGGGTTTAATGACAACTTGCTCATCGTCAATAACTAAGCCATTGCCGATAGAATTAATACAGTTAACAAAGCTCAGAGGGAACTTATTAAAAATACTTGCAGCTTGGTCAAAATGAACAATATCAAAATAAGGTGGCAGTTTAATTCCTAGTGGTTTTTTATAATAGCTGAAGATGTCTGATAGAATATTTTCTGTCATTTCAAAGTCATAAGCAATTTGAGGCTTACCTGGTACATTGGGACAAGATAAATTGAGTTCTACTAATCCTTGATAATCTGAAGCTTGGATTTCTTTCAAGATAAGGTGAGTCTCATCAGGAGATAGGCCAACCACTGATAAGAAATGATTTTTAGAAGATTCTTCTTTTTCAAGCTCCCTAACAAAATCTAAATAATAGTGAAAACCTAGATTTGGTAAGCCCATGGAATTTATTGAACCTAATGAGGTTGCTGAATATCTTGGTTCAGGGTTTCCAGAACGAGCTTCTAAGGTTCCTGTTTTAGTAATGAAAGAACCTGCTTGGGAATTTTCAATTTCCATAAGCTCTTCTTTTGTCATACAGTAAATACCAGCTGCATTCATAAGACAATTTTCAAAATGAAAACCTGCGATTTGAGTAGAAGTTGAAACCATATAATCCTCCGAAAGTTGACAAATTTTTTCTATTCTATCACTTGACTTAGAGAAAGGCAAGCTAATTTTAAAAAAAGCTAGCTAAAAAAATAGGATTTCCGAATAAGACTATTTTCATGATAATAACAGACTATTTTCAATAAAAATGGGAATTGACTAGCTTTTTAGAGCTATTTTTTGTAAAATAGAAGGTGAAATAGGTTTTAGACCTTAAATAAAAGGAGATAGTAACTAATGGTAAAATTGGTTTTTGCTCGCCACGGTGAGTCTGAATGGAATAAAGCTAACCTTTTCACTGGTTGGGCGGATGTTGATCTTTCAGAAAAAGGAACACAACAAGCAATTGATGCTGGTAAATTAATCAAAGAAGCAGGTATTGAATTTGATATTGCCTTCACATCAGTTTTAACACGTGCTATTAAAACAACTAACCTTGCACTTGAATACTCAGAGCAACTCTGGGTACCACTTGAAAAATCATGGCGCTTAAATGAACGTCATTATGGTGGCTTAACTGGTAAAAACAAAGCAGAAGCCGCAGAACAATTTGGGGCTGAGCAAGTTCACATTTGGCGTCGTTCGTATGATGTTTTACCTCCAGATATGGATAAAAATGATGAGCACTCAGCACATACTGACCGTCGTTATGCTCATCTTGATAACTCAGTTATTCCTGATGCTGAAAACTTAAAAGTAACTTTGGAACGTGCACTTCCTTTCTGGGAAGATAAAATTGCTCCAGCCTTAGTAGATGGCAAAAATGTCTTTGTTGGAGCACATGGTAACTCAATCAGAGCTCTTGTAAAACATATCAAACAATTATCAGATGATGATATTATGAATGTTGAGATTCCTAACTTCCCACCACTTGTATTTGAATTTGATGACAAATTAAATGTAACTGCTGAGTACTACCTCGGTGGAGAATAAGAAAGGAACCAGGCCCAGGCTTGGTTTTTTCTATTTTCTTAATGAGCTAGCGCTAAAAATATGTTAAGATAGACTTAGTTATTATAAAAGGGGAAAATAATGAAGGCGCAGGAACGTAGAGAGAAAATACTTACTATTTTAGAAAAATCAAATGAGACACTATCAGCCAGCTATTTAGCTGCTAAATTAGGCGTAAGCCGACAGGTAATTGTTGGGGACATTGCTTTATTAAGAGCTTCTCAAAAAGATATTATTTCAACACCTAGAGGCTATTTAATGAAGGAATCCCTTTATTCAAGTAACTATACAGCACGTATTGTTTGTCAACATGGCCTATTAGAAACTAAAGAAGAATTATCAATTATTATTGATAGAGGGGGAATTGTGTCAACTGTAGAAGTTGAGCACCCTATCTATGGAATGTTAACTGCTTCTTTAAATATTAAAAGCTCAGAAGATATCCATAATTTTTTAGAAAAAGTAAATGACTCAAAGGCTGAGCTCTTATCATCTTTAACAGAAGGAGTACATAGTCATTTAATATCTTGTTCGACAAAAGAAGATTTTGAAGCTATAAAGTTAGCCTTAGAAGAAGCGGGTTTATTGTACATACAAAAATAATATTTCCAGTGTCTTGACACATGTATTAATTTTCTTTATAATAAATGCATTATAAAGGAGATAATATGACTAAGAAACCGACTCAAACAATTGCCTATGCATCAATCCTAATAGCATTTGGTATCCTTATTCCTATGATAATGCCTATAAAAGTTATCATTGGTCCCGCATCTTTCACCTTGGCCAGCCATGTTCCTATCTTTTTGGCTAGCTTTATTTCCTTACCAATTGCATTTTTTGTTAGTTTAGGAACGACTTTGGGATTCTTCCTAGCAGGCTTTCCTATTGTGATTGTAATGCGTGCCCTGTCCCAAGTGATATTTGCTTTAATCGCAGCTGATTATTTTACTAATAAAAAGCATTTGCAAAAAAGTGTTTTAGAGATACTTCCTTTTGCTATTTTGATTAATATTATTCATGGACTTGGTGAGTTTGTTGCTGTTTATTTAATGACTTCGACAGCTCATATGGATATGGCCTATATCTGGTCATTAGTTGGACTAGTAGGTTTTGGAACACTTATTCATGGAATTGTTGATTTTTACCTAGCTTTTGCACTTTGGAAAATCTTGACGGATAAGGTAGGCTTAAAGCTCTTAACTTAATATTCTACTAGCAGGCACCTGGGATGAGGAGCTTGCTTTTTTATAGAAAATTGATATACTAATAGGGTATTTGCAGTTTTACTATTAATAGGAGTAATTATGAAAAGCCCAGAACAAATTTTAGAAGCAACTATTGCTATTGGACACCATAAGATTGAAAAATCATTCCTTGCTAAGGCTATTTTAGGCTTCATAGGCGGAGCTATGATTAGTCTAGGCTATTTATTATATGTACGTATAGCCGCTAGTGCAATGGAAGTTTTTGGGAGTTTTGCAAGTATTTTAGGGGCTTGCGCCTTCCCTATTGGATTGATTATTATATTAATGGCAGGTGGTGAACTTATTACAGGTAATATGATGGCAGTATCAGCAGCTTTTTTTGCTAAAAAAGTTCATCTAACTGACCTTCTTAAAAATTGGCTTGTAGTCACTATCTTTAATATCTTAGGTGCTATTTTTGTTGCTTTTGTTTTTGGACATTTTTTAGGACTAACGTCATCTGGTATTTTTAAAGAAGAAGTTATTGAGGTGGCTCATGCTAAAATAGCAGCAAGCCCCCTTCAAGCTATTGTATCTGGTATTGGATGTAATTGGTTTGTTGGTCTGGCCTTATGGTTGAATTATGGTGCTAGTGATGCTAGTGGAAAACTACTTGGAATTTGGTTTCCTGTTATGACTTTTGTTGCATTAGGCTTTCAGCATAGTGTTGCAAATGCTTTTATAATTCCAGCAGCAATTTTTGAAAATGGAGCAAATTGGTTAGATTTTATAAGTAACTTTGCTTTAGTCTATGTAGGTAATGTCATAGGTGGAGCCGTTTTTGTTAGCCTCTTTTATTACAAGGCTTATTTCCATCCTAAGGCTTCTTAACTAAGCTATTAAAACAAGAGAAAAAAGATAGGACTGAGACTTTTATTCTCGGTCTTCTTTTTATTTTTTATGATAAAATAGGAAACGAAGTCAAAAAGGGAGGATTAGGATGAAAAAAAAAGAGAAACATTTGTCACAAATAATAGCTAAAAAAGTCAATATTCCTCTTCGTATTAATCTCCTTTTTTTAATTATTGTGCTTTTATTTAGTCTTTTAATTTTACGTTTAGCACAGATGCAAATTCAAGATAAGGCTTTTTATGACGCTAAACTTAAGTCCTCAACTGTTTATCGTGTTAAAAATTCAAGTCCTCGAGGTTTAATTTTTGATGCTAAAGGTAAACTCTTAGTTTCAAATGATGCTAAAGATGTAACTACTTATATGAGAAGCCCAAAAGCTAGCGCAGAAGATATAAAAGCTATAGCCAAAAAATTATCAGATTATATTAGATTACCTGAAAGTAAGGTATCTCAACGTGCTATTAAGGATTATTATTTAGCAGATCAGAAAACTTATGCAGATACGGTCAAAGACCTCCCTAAAGAGAAAAAGTTTGACAGTTATGGAAATAGATTAGCAGAGTCAAAAATATACAATAATGCTCTCAATTCTATCAAAAAAAGTAAGCTTAAGTATTCTGATGAGGAAAAAAAGATAATCTCTATTTTTAACCAGATGAATGGTACAGCTGCTTTTAATACTGTTAGCCTAAAAACAGAAGATTTAACTGATAAAGAAATTGCTTACTTAGTGGCCAATAAATCCAAATTACCAGGAATATCAGTAAGTTCCGACTGGAATCGTAAGCTAGAAGCAGCAAGCTTGTCATCAATTATTGGCAAGGTTTCGAGTCGAGAAGCAGGTTTACCACAAGAAGACGCAGAAAAATATATTAAAAAAGGCTATTCTTTAGATGATCGTGTTGGAACCTCTTATTTAGAAAAAGAATATGAAAAAGATCTTCAGGGCAAACACGAACTCAGAGAAGTTAAAACGGACAAAACAGGAAAAATTATTTCAGATAAAATCATCAATAAGGGCCAAAAAGGAAATAATCTCAAATTAACAATCTCTTCAGATTTTCAAGAAGATGTTAATAAAATTATTAATGAATACTACCAGTCAGAACTTTCTAAAGGAATTGCTAGCCAGTCAGAAGGTCTCTATGCTGTTGCAATTAATCCTAAAACGGGAGCTATTCTTGCTATGTCTGGTCTTTCACACGATACTGATACTGGGCAAATTCAAGCAGATGCCCTAGGTACCATTACAGACGTCTTTACCCCAGGGTCAGTTATTAAAGGAGCAACCTTAGCTGCTGGTTGGAAAAATGGTGTTATTAGTGGTAATCAAATCTTAACTGACCAGCCTATTCAATTTGGTAATTCTAAGCCAATTAATTCTTGGTTTACCTCAGGCCAGCAAAATATCACAGCCATACAGGCCTTGGAATATTCATCTAATACTTACATGGTTCAAGTAGCTCTTAAGTTAATGGGACAAGACTACCATGTAGGAATGTCACTCATGACAGATGGTACAAAAGAAGCCATGGATAAGTTGAGAACAAGCTATGCAGAATTTGGTTTAGGAATAAAAACAGGAATTGACCTTCCAGGGGAATCTAGTGGTTATTTAGCAGAAAAATATACAGCTTCCAATGTTATCACACAATCTTTTGGACAGTTTGATAATTATACAACAATGCAGTTGGCTCAATATGTTTCAACAATAGCAAATGGAGGAAACCGTATAGCTCCTCGTTTACTCGAAGCTGTATATGCAGGTGATGCAAATGAAGGAATAGGCCATCTGCAAAAAAGGATAGAGCCAAAGGTTATGAGTAAAGTAAGTTTATCAGCTGAAGAATTATCCATTCTGCAAGATGGTTTTTACCAGGTTGTCAATAGTTCCAGTCCCTATGCGACAGGTAAGGGGCTTGCAGGCTCAGCCATACCTATTAGTGCTAAGACAGGAACAGCAGAGACCTATACTAAAGATAAAGATGGCAAAACCATTAATACTTATAATTTAAATCTTGTTGCCTATGGTCCAAATAATGATCCGCAAATTGCAGTCGCTATTATGTATCCACATGCAAGTGATCCTCTGACAAAGGCCCATCAATTTATGGCAAGAGATATTATCAATGTTTATATGGCAAAAAATGCTAATTAAAAAAGGAGAAGCAAGTGTTTTATCCAACACCTATTGCAAAATTAATTGAATCTTATTCTAAATTACCAGGAATTGGTATAAAAACAGCAACTCGGCTTGCTTTTTATACAATTGGTATGAATGATGAAGATGTTAATGACTTTGCTAAAAATCTATTATCAGCCAAAAGAGAGTTAACCTATTGTTCTATTTGTGGCAATTTAACTGATGAGAATCCCTGTTCTATATGTACAGATGACACTAGAGATAAAAGGCTTATCCTAGTTGTAGAAGAAGCAAAAGATGTATCTGCTATGGAAAAAATTCAGGAATATCATGGTTATTATCATGTTTTACATGGGTTAATTTCTCCGATGAATGGTGTCGGTCCAGATGATATTAACTTGAAGCCATTGATTACTAGGTTAATGGACAGTGAGGTGGAAGAAGTTATTGTTGCTACCAATGCAACTGCTGATGGAGAAGCCACTTCAATGTATATTTCAAGGCTCTTAAAACCTGCTGGCATCAAGGTTACACGTTTAGCTAGAGGGCTAGCAGTCGGCTCAGATATTGAGTATGCTGATGAGGTTACCCTCTTGCGAGCAATTGAAAATAGAACAGAATTATAAGTCTCTTATAAGCTCTAATCAAGCTTTTGAAATGGCTTCTTATTTTTGTTATAATGAATAGAAATTCAATTGAGATAGGAAAAAAGACATGTCTAAACAAACCCTAATCGTATTATATGGTGGACGTTCAGCTGAACGTGAAGTATCTGTCCTTTCAGCTGAGAGCATTATCAAAGCAGTTGATTACAGCAAGTTTCTAGTCAAGACTTACTTTATTTCCAAGCAGGGTAATTTTTATAAAACCCAAGTATTTTCTAAGCAGCCAGCTCCTAGTGAACATTTAATGACCAATGATTCGATTAAAGAAGATGCTTTAATAAAAGCCAGCGATATCTTTGAAGAAAAAGCTGTTGTTTTTCCTCTTTTACATGGTCCAATGGGAGAAGATGGCTCTATTCAGGGATTCTTGGAGGTACTTAGAATGCCTTATGTTGGAACCAATGTTTTATCATCAAGTGTCGCTATGGATAAAATTACCACTAAGCGTATCTTAAAAACCATTGGTCTTCCTCAAGTCGCTTACACAGTTTTTATTGAAGGAGATTCACTAGAAGATTGCATCTATGAGACAGTTACCAAGTTATCCTTCCCCCTCTTTATCAAGCCTGCTAATATGGGATCTTCTGTAGGGATTTCAAAAGCAGAAAATGAAGAAGAATTGAGACAGGCCATTGAACTTGCTTTACAATATGATAGCCGTATTTTAATTGAGCAAGGGGTTGTGGCGCGTGAGATAGAAGTAGGCTTACTAGGAAATAGGGATGTTCAATCAACTCTACCTGGTGAAGTTGTTAAAGAAGTAGCCTTTTATGATTATCAAGCTAAGTACCTTGATAACCAGATTAGCATGGTCATACCAGCAGCTATTTCTGATGAAGTTTGTCTTAAGATGAGAGAGTATGCCAAAAAAGCCTATCAAGCATTAGGTGCCTGTGGCTTATCTCGCTGTGATTTCTTTTTAAGTGAAGATGGACAGATTTTCTTGAATGAACTAAATACTATGCCAGGTTTTACACAATGGTCAATGTACCCGTTATTATGGGAAAATATGGGCTTGACTTATCCAGAACTAATAGAAAGACTGGTCCATTTAGCACAAGAAAAGTTTGATAAACGTGAGAAACATTTAATTTAAGAAATAAAAAAACAAGGTTGGATGTGACCTTGTTTTTGTTTTATAAACGTGATAACCGTTTGATTTCGGGAATTTTTTGTAAGGCAGGTATTAAAACCATGGTGAGAATAACACGGATTGGGATTTCAAAAATCTTTAACCATCTTCCAGCTGCATACTGAGCCCAGAAAGGAACACCAAAATACAGTTGAATTAATAAAGGTGTGATGGTAAAGGTTCCAATAAGCATGATAATAAGAGTTGCCAGACTGACATATAACCAATCTTTCTTATTTGAGGTTGATAAGGATTTCCCATAGAAAAAGAAGCCATAGAAAAATCCTTGAATAGCCTCCATAAGAGTCCACCAGATAATGAAATTTCCTGATCCTCCTACAAGATTATCAACGACATCAATTAAGGCAAGAGAAATAAATCCCCAAAATGGTCCAGCAATCATTCCAATAATAGTATTTACAATAAAGGCAAGACTAATAACGAGCTGTTGAGGAATAAGTGGAAGTGAAAACTTGCTTACAATAATGGCTAAAGCAATCAACATAGCCAAAGTAACTAATCTTTGCACCGTTAATTTTGGTTTTTTAAAAATGTGTGACATGTTTGCTCCTTTATACAGTTGTGGAGCTGTTATGTAAATAACAGCGGATGCAATGTTTTACCGCGCTAAAAGCTTCGTTATATGACGACATCCCATTCACATACACTTGACGCAAAACATTTACTCTGTTAGAAAGTTATCAAGAATATCTTTCTGAGAGCATTATAACATAAAAGAGAAAGCTTGAAAATGTAAAAGGATTAAAGGAAATATGGTATAATGTCTAATAATGAGATAAATTTAGTGTAATACATTATAACAGAAGGAAAAAATATGAAACTGACATTGTACGAAGTTGCAAAAGTTGTGGATGCTCAGAATTCTATAGCTGAGTTTGATGACCTTCCCCTGAATCAGATTGAATTTGATAGTCGCAAGATTAGTGCGGGGGATATTTTTTTACCTCTTAAAGGAGAAAGAGATGGCCACGATTTTATTAAATTAGCCTTTGAAAAAGGAGCTGTCGCCACTTTCTCGGAAAAAAAAGTTGAAGATAAGCCTTATATTTTAGTTCCCAACTGTTTAGAAGCTTTCCAAAAATTAGCGAGCTATTATATCGAAAAAATGCGACTAGATGTTATTGCAGTCACAGGTTCAAATGGTAAGACAAGTACAAAAGATATGATAGCTGCTGTCTTATCAACAACCTATAAGACTTATAAAACTCAGGGTAATTATAACAATGAAATTGGTTTACCCTATACTGTTTTACATATGCCTAATGATACTGAAAAAATAGTCTTAGAGATGGGACAAGATCATATGGGAGATATCCATCTTCTCTCTACTATTGCTAAACCTCATATAGCTGTCGTGACTTTGGTTGGAGAAGCCCATCTAGAATTTTTTGGCTCAAGAGAAAAAATTGCTGAGGGCAAGATGCAGATTACAGATGGGATGGATTCACATGGCATCTTGATTGCTCCGGGAGACTCAATTATTGATCCTTACCTTCCAGAAAATCAAATGGTTATTCGTTTTGGACAAGGCCAGGAAATTTATGTCAAAGATGTTAGAGAAGCTAAGCATTCTCTTAGTTTTACAACAAATATTTTGCCAAAAGCTGTAAACTTACCTTTAACAGGGAAATATAATGCAAGTAATGCCATGGTAGCAGCCTATGTTGGGAAATTACTAGCAGTCAGTGATGAAGATATTCTAGACGGTTTAGAGAATCTTCAATTAACTAAAAACCGTACAGAATGGAAGGTTGCTAAGAATGGTGCAGATATTCTTTCTGATGTCTATAATGCTAATCCCACAGCAATGCGCCTAATCCTTGAAAGCTTTTCAGCAATTCCTGCAAATACAAATGGTAAAAAGATAGCTCTTTTATCTGATATGAAAGAATTAGGGGAAGAATCAGTTAGTTTACATTCAAGCTTAATAGAAACTTTGAAACCAGATAAAATTGACCAACTTATTTTTTATGGTAAAGATATAGAAGAATTAGCTCGACTAGCAAGTGCTATTTATCCTCCTGGCACTGTCTCCTTTTTTAAAAAGGATGCTGAAGTAGATGAATTTGAAAAAATGTATCAATATGTTCAAGACATTTTGAAAGCAAATGACCAGATTCTTCTTAAAGGTAGTAATTCTATGCGTCTTGATAAACTTGTTAACTTGTTAAGTGATTAAGATGAATGTCAGAAAAAGCAAGCCTTCATATCTTGGGTAAACTTGTCCTTGTTCAAAGAAAAGGTTTAAGGTATAATTAAAAAAACAAAGAAAGGTTTGTTTATGAATTTTTTTGCGCTTAAACCCACTGAGATACCCCAAATATCTCCTGCATTTTATGCTCTCACTATCTTACTAGCTCCACTTTTAATAGTATTAACTTTAAAATATTATAAGTCATCAACCTACCGTCACCTTTTTTTAGCTATTCAACTCTCACAATTAATTACTTTGTATGGCTGGTATTTTCTAAAAGGTTTTCCTCTACAAGAAAGTTTACCCCTTTATCATTGTAGAATAGGAATGTTAGCTGTCTTTTTATTTCCAAATAAAAGTCGTATAAAACAATTATTCATGTTGTTGGGAATTTTAGGTCCGATTCTGGCTTTATTTTCTCCGGATTTTTATCCTTATCACTTATTACATGCAAGTAATGTTGCCTTTTACTTAGGTCATTATGCGCTTTTAGTTAATTCTTTAATTTACTTGTTGCGCTTTTATGATGCAGAGCTTTTGTCCCTAAACTTTATGGTAGGTTCTTTAGCAGTACTTAATTTTAGTTTAATTATTGTTAACCTAGTCACTGCTGGGAATTATGGTTTTCTCATGGATATTCCAATTATTCATACACATAATCTAGTCTTAAACTTTATTATTGTAACTTCAGGATTAGTACTTCTTGCTAAATGTGTTGAACATGTTTATCTTAGATATTTGACCGACCAAGGAGAAGAAGCAGTTATTCTTAGTGAATAGCAAGTCATTGCTAAAGCTTTTAAAATTAGCTATAATAGAAGGAGTTGTCAGTGGAACAACTCTTTTTAAATACCAAAAAATGGGAGCTTGTCCAATGTAGTTATGATAAGTAGTCTAAAAATTTTTTATTAATAAAACACTAACTCTTTAAACTAAGGAAAACATTATGTCAATACAAGAAGAAATCAAAAAAAGACGTACCTTTGCCATCATAAGTCACCCAGATGCTGGTAAAACAACTATTACAGAACAATTATTATATTTTGGGGGTGAGATTCGCGAAGCAGGGACAGTAAAAGGTAAAAAAACTGGTACTTTTGCAAAGTCTGACTGGATGGACATTGAGAAACAGCGTGGTATCTCCGTAACTTCTTCAGTTATGCAATTTGATTATGCTGGAAAGAGAGTTAACATCCTAGATACTCCAGGGCATGAGGATTTTTCAGAGGACACTTATCGTACCTTAATGGCTGTTGATGCTGCTGTGATGGTTATTGATTCTGCAAAAGGGATAGAAGCACAGACCAAAAAATTATTTGAAGTTGTCAAACATCGCAATATTCCTGTCTTTACTTTTATCAATAAATTAGACCGGGATGGCCGTGAGCCCCTTGAATTATTGGAGGAGTTGGAAGATGTTTTAGGCATTGCTTCTTATCCCATGAATTGGCCAATAGGTATGGGAAGAGCATTTGAAGGCCTTTATGATTTGTATAATAAACGCTTAGAACTTTACAAGGGACAAGAACGTTTTGCAGCATTAGAAGAAGGGGATAAATTATTTGCTAATAACCCATTTTATCAGCAAGTATTAGAAGATATTGAACTCTTACAAGAAGCAGGGAATGATTTTTCGAAAGAGGCTATTTTATCTGGCCAATTGACTCCAGTCTTTTTTGGCTCAGCTTTGACCAACTTTGGGGTACAGACATTCTTAGATAGTTTTTTAAGATTTGCACCAGAACCTCATGGGCATAAAACAAATACTGATGAAATGGTTGATCCCCTTGCCAAGGACTTTTCAGGCTTTGTTTTCAAGATTCAAGCTAATATGGATCCAAGACATAGAGACCGCATTGCTTTTGTGAGAATTGTTTCTGGAGAATTTGAAAAAGGGATGTCCATAAAACTAACTAGAACTGGAAAAACTGCAAAGCTTTCAAACGTCACACAGTTTATGGCAGAATCACGGGAGAACGTCCAGAAAGCTGTAGCTGGGGACATTATTGGGGTTTATGATACAGGTACCTACCAGGTTGGGGACACTCTGACTGTTGGTAAAAATACATTTGAATTTGAACCACTCCCAACCTTTACACCAGAGATATTTATGAAAGTCTCTCCTAAAAATGTTATGAAGCAAAAATCATTCCACAAAGGGATGGAACAACTGGTTCAAGAAGGAGCTATTCAGCTATATAAAAATTACCAAACTGGTGAATATATGCTTGGAGCTGTAGGGCAACTTCAGTTTGAAGTATTTAAGCACCGGATGGAAGGCGAGTACAATGCTGAAGTTATCATGACACCTATGGGTAAAAAGACTGTTCGTTGGATTAAAGAAGATGACTTAGACCAGCGCATGTCATCAAGTCGAAATATTTTGGCTAAAGACCGTTTCGACCAACCAGTATTCTTGTTTGAGAATGATTTTGCCCTCCGCTGGTTTGCAGATAAATATCCAGATGTCCAATTAGAAGAAAAAATGTAATAAGACTAGGGGCTGGGCAAAAACTAGTCCTGATAGCCAAAAAAGACGAGCATTTCCTTACGGAGTTGCTCGTCTTTTGTTCTAAAATCCTCTATAATTGTAATAACGACAAAACAACAGAAGGGGTTTTTAGATGTATCAACAGTATAACACAAATCAAATGAGCTTGGAACTAAATCTTGCTTTCGAGTTACCAGAAACTCACGAAGCAAAATTAATCAGCCTCTTTGTAGATACCATTCCTCAACACGTCTTGCTTGAGGAGACTTCTTCAACAGGTCG
>NZ_KB904196.1 GCF_000380005.1 Streptococcus didelphis DSM 15616 | reverse complement strand
TTTTTTTGCTTTATCATCTGTAAAGGAGGAATTCCTTTTCCGACAACTTTATCAGTATAGCGACTTTTTGATCCTTTGTCAATACTTTTTTTGAGGGTTAATAAAAATAATCCAAGGCTTGGCTAATACCTGCTTTGTCATTTGTTTCCACTACTACGTCTGCTAATCTCATAATATGTTGATTGGCATTACCCATTGCAATTCCTAGCCCGGCCATTCTTATCATACTCTCATCATTATCGGCGTCTCCTACCGCAATTGCTTGGCTGATCTCAATATCTAAATACTTGCACAATCGAGCCAGTCCTCTACCTTTATCTACTTTTTCAGCTGTTATTTCAATAGCTGTTGTCTCTGCTTTAATAACTGTTAAAAAGGGTAATTATTGAGCATTGTAAAGTAGTAATCTCGTTTATCACCATCTTTAAAATAAAGATTTATCTTCTCAGGCTTCCCTTTGTCACTGGTTAGAAGCTCTACTATATCTTCAACAAATATAGCTGTTTTTGCATATAGGTCCCTGTATTGTTCCATTTGATATTCTTTAATAGCATCAAAATGGCTTTTTTGGATATAACCCTGTCCATCAATCATCAAAACTGGCATAGTATCTTCTTGATTAACTATCTGATGAACAATTTCTACAAAACCATTTTCAATAGGAAATTTATGAAGAACCTGCTTTCTAAAAAATCATAGACTAGAGCTCCGCTTTCCAGAATACCATAACGGATTTTAGCCAATTGTTCCTGATACATGGTTAATTCAGAGATTGGTCTACCTTTTGCTAAAACAACGCTTTTATGATGAGAAACTACTTTTTCGATTCCCTCTAGGTTTTTCTGGCTAATTGTTTTATCTGTCTGTAATAGAGTACCATCCATGTCAAATGCTATTATCTGATACATATCTTTCTCCTTTAATATCACCATTTTAACATAAAAATAATAGCTGCTTCCCCTTGAACTTCTTTTTAATTACTTTACTTTTCTTCTTTATTCTTTTTTATATAGTAGAACTTTTTCCTAAGATGCGACTAAATCATAAGACATTTATGTTAAACTATTAGTAGTTCACTAATGGATAAGGAAAGCATATGAATAATAAATTGTTAGTTCTTCAGTCAGATTTTGGTCTCATAGATGGGGCAGTTTCAACAATGGTTGGAGTAGCCTTGCAGGAATCCTCTGATTTACAAGTCCATCATCTCACACATGACATTACCCCTTACAATATCTCCGAAGCCTCTTATCGCCTTTTTCAAACAGTCAGTTAATGGCCAGAAGGCACAACCTTTGTATCTGTTGTAGATCCTGGTGTTGGTTCTAAACGCAAAGCGTGGTAGCCTTAACTACAAACAACCAATATATCGTAACGCCTGATAATGGAACCTTATCTTATATAAAAAAATATATTGGAATAAAAGCTATTCGAGAAATTTCTGAAGTTACCAATCGCAGAAAAAATACAGACTTTTCCTATATATTTCACGGACGTGATGTTTATGCTTTTACAGGTGCTAAACTAGCCTCGGGACACTTGAATTTCGAAGAAGTAGGACCTGAACTTTCAGTTGATGCTATTGTAGAAGTTCCCGTTGTTAAAACAGAAATAAGTTCTGACAGAGTTAGAGGGGTCATTGATATTCTTGATGTCCGTTTTGGTTCACTTTGGACTTCAATTACACGTGAAGAATTTCAATCCTTAAGACCTGAATTTAATGAACGCTTGGAAGTGACTATCTATAATAATGACATGTTAGTCTACCAAAACCAAGTTACTTATGGCAAATCATTTGCCGATGTACGTATTGGCCAACCTATCATCTATATTAATTCTTTGTATAGGGTAGGGCTTGCTATTAACCAAGGGTCTTTTGCCAAGGCCTATAATGTGGGTGTGGGTCAAAATTGGCATATTGACCTCAAAAGAACCAAAAGAAATTAAAAGGATATATTATGAAAAATACTTCAATTAAAACAGTTGTCGCAATCGGAATCGGAGCAGCTTTATTTGTTATTATTGGAATTTTTGTTCCTATTACAATTTTCACTAATACTACGATCTCACTACAATATGCCATTCAAGCCTTATTTTCAGTTATTTTTGGACCTTTAGCTGGTTTCTTTATTGGTTTTATTGGTCATATGTTAAAAGATATGTTACTTGGTAATGGGGTCTGGTGGTCTTGGGTTCTTCCAAGTGGCCTTGTAGGGCTTGGTATTGGTTTAATGAGAAATAGACTCCACATCACTAAGGGAATTTTCACCAAAAAAGATATGCTTTTATTTAATAGCGTACAAATTATTACTAATATCATCGTCTGGGGAATTGTAGCGCCTATTGGTGACATCCTAATCTACCATGAACCAGTCAATAAAGTGTTTACCCAAGGTTTATTTGCTGGCTTTGCTAATATCTTTACGGTTGGTTTAGCAGGAACCTTATTAATTATTGCCTATGCCAATTCTAGAACTAAAGCTGGTAGCCTTTCAAAAGACTAAGCCTGAGAGATAATATGACACATTTGATTCAATTCACCAACTTTTCCTTCACCTATGACGCACAAACAGCTCCTACCCTATCCAATTTAAATATTAGCATTGAAAAAGGACAAAAAGTCCTCATCATTGGTCCATCTGGTAGTGGTAAATCCACAATTGGTAACTGTCTAAATGGGATTATCCCTAATCATCATCAAGGACAACACCAAGGTAGCGTAATGATTGATGGTAGGGATGTTTTTGACTTGTCTATCTATGATAAATCAAAACTTATCTCTACTGTTTTACAAGATCCTGATAGTCAATTTATTGGTCTAACAGTAGCTGAAGATATAGCATTTGCCCTTGAGAATGATTGCTTTAGTCAGTCGGATATGAAGCAAAAAATTCATGCTTGGAGTCAACTCCTTGACTTAAGTAACCATCTCAACCATCGTCCACAGGACTTATCTGGGGGGCAAAAGCAAAGGGTCAGTTTAGCAGGTGTACTTGTGGATGAGAGTCCTATTCTGCTTTTTGATGAACCTCTAGCTAATTTGGATCCGAAGTCTGGCTTAGCAGCTATTGACTTAATTGATCAGATTCATCAGACTACAGATGCTACTACTATCATTATTGAACATAGGCTTGAGGATGTGTTACATCAATCTATTGATAAAATCATCCTGATTAATGACGGTTATATTCTTTTTGATGGAAGCCCTGACCAGCTTTTGTTTTCTAACCTTTTAAGGGAAAATGGAATTCGTGAACCCTTATATCTTACCTGCCTAAAGGATTTAGCCTATCCATTCTCAGGAAATGAGCACCTAAGCCAACTCAATAGCCTTGACTTATCAAAGCTTAATTTTTCTTACAATCATCCGTCTAGCAAAACTCCTAAAAAAGAAAAGCTTCTACATATCCCAAGCCTAACTTTTGCTTATGATGATGAAAAACCAATTCTAAAGGAACTTAATTTAGAGATTCATCAAGGTGAAAGACTAGCCCTTGTTGGTCAAAATGGTGCTGGAAAATCAACCCTCGCTAAACTACTATGCCGTTTTTTAAAGACAGATGCTCCTGTTTATTATAAAGGAATAGATATTTCTAAAGATTCTATTAAAGAAAGAGCTGATAAAATTGGTTACGTCTTACAAAATCCCAATCAAATGATTAGCCAGGCTAATGTCTTTGATGAAGTCGCTAAAGGCTTGCACTTACGTAAGCAATCAGAAGCTGACATTAAACTTAAGGTGGAAGAAACATTAACAATCTGTGGACTCTTTCCTTATCGTCATTGGCCAATTTCTGCCTTATCTTTTGGACAAAAAAAACGTGTTACTATTGCATCAATTCTTATCTTAGATCCTGAGATAATCATACTGGATGAACCAACCGCTGGTCAGGACAAAAGAAACTATTCTGACATTATGAACTTTTTAGACTACTTAAATCATGAAGGCCATACTATCATTATGATCACCCATGATATGCAGTTAATGATGGAATACTCTGATCGAACTATTGTATTAAACAAGGGAAAAATCATTGCAGATGCTCGACCCGAGGAAATCTTATCAGATAGCTCTCTTTTAGAAAAAGCTTCTTTGAAAAAGACGAGTCTATTTTACTTGGCTGAGCAACTAGGCTGCCAGCCCCTTGATATAACTCATTACTATATTAAAAAAGAAAGAGAGCGCCATGCCACAGAGACTAATTGGTTATCAAAAAGCTGATAATTTTTTACATGACTTATCAGGTGCCAGTAAACTTATCTTTTTTATACTTGTTTCTGTTGCCTGCATGACTACTTATGATACGAGGCTAATTCTCTTTATTGGTCTCTTATCCCTCTATCTTCTTAAAGTAGCAGCCATTCCTTGGAAAAGCATCTCATTTGTGATTAAGCTTGTTATTTTCTTTGCACTACTTAACCTTCTTATGATTTACTTATTTGCTCCTAGTTATGGAGAAGATATTTACCAGTCTGAACATATCTTGCTTACTGGATGGGGACCCTATTCTTTAAGCCAAGAAGAATTATTTTATCTCTTTAATGTAGGTTTGAAATACTTTTCAACAGTTCCCTTAGCCATCTTGTTTCTTACAACAACACAACCCAGTCAATTCGCTTCTAGCCTCAATCAGATTGGGATCCCTTATAAGGTTGCCTATGCTGTAAGTTTAACGCTGCGCTATATTCCAGATGTACAAGAAGAATTCCATATCATTAGGACTTCACAAGAAGCTAGGGGACTTGAATTATCAGAAAAAGCTCCGCTGATGAGTCGGATTAAAGGAAACTTACAAATTATTATCCCACTTATTTTTAGCTCTTTAGATCGGATTGATACTGTTTCAACAGCTATGGAGTTAAGACGATTTGGTAAATACAAGAAACGTACCTGGTACAGCCAAAAAAAACTAAGTAAATATGATATGATCACTATCTGCTTTGCCTTACTTATACTAATTTCTTCATTGGGCCTTTTCTTCTTAAATAAAGGAAGATTCTATAATCCCTTCTAAATACATACAAACCCGAGTATTCTAGTAATTACTCGGGTTTTCTTACAATTTGACTTAAGCTTCAATTGCTTCTTTTATCTGCGCCCACAGAGCATCTGTCCCAATACCTGTTAGAAGGGGTAATCCCATAATAACTTTGTCTTTTGCAGTATCTGGGACAACAGTGGTTGAAATAACAATATCATAATCATCAATACGGTTAATTTCTTCAGCTACCTTTGATTGATAAAGCTTAACTTGGTCCTCATAACCATTATCTTTTAACCATGTTTTTATTTTTCCAGTAACAACCGTAGATGTTGCAATTCCTGATCCACACATAACTAATAATGTTTTCATTTTAATTTACCTCATTTTCTTTAGACATTTTATTGATATAGAACAAACCAGCTAAGGATGCTAGTAATATGAGACTAATCAAGAACCAAGGCAGATGCTTAGCAGCAAAAACGAATAAACCAGTCGGCCAAAGTCCTCCTTCAGCCATTGCAGTAATGCTAGAATGCCCTTGCAAGTTAAACTTAGCAGCCTTAGCAGAAACTGTTACTAAAGGTGCTACCCAGGAGGTAATATACAAGATAGATACCATGTATAAACTACCACCAACAACAGTACGAACAATATTTCCCCTAAAAACTGCCGCCATTAAACAGACCACAAAGGGAATAGTTGCCAAATCACCAAAGGGCAGGGTTTTGTTGCCTGGTAAAACAACTGCTAAGAAGATTGTAATAGGCACTAAAAGCAAAGAACTAGATAAAACTGCTGGATGTCCTACTGATAAAGCTGAATCCATCCCAATATTGACTTCTCGTCCAGGAAAACGCTTTTGTACAAATTGATTAGCAGCTTCTGATATTGGTGCAAGACCTTCCATTAAAACAGAAACCATACGGGGCATTAAGAGCATAACAGCAGCTGTTTTTACTCCTAACTGTAATATCCCTTGTAGATTATACCCAGCTAATAGCCCTATAGCTATCCCAATAATTAAGCCCATAACTGTACTTTCTCCAAAAATGCCAAATTTTTTCTGGATGGTATCTGAATCAGCCTCAATCTTATTAAAACCTGGAATTCTATCAAAGAGCCAATTTAAGGGAATGGCTACTAAAAACCCAGGTGCAGAGGTGCCATGTGGGAAGGTAATGTTAGGGAAGCCATAAAATTTCTTAATGGCTGGCGCAATAATATCAGACAAGCAATAAATCATAACTTGATAAGAAATCATGGCATAAAGTCCCAAGGCAAAATTTTCTGTTACGGCATAAACTAGCGAAGCTACAAATGCGGCATGCCAAAAATTCCACATATCTACCATGAGCGTCTTGGTCCAGCCCAAGAAGAGCAGTAAGAGATTAATCCCTATTCCAAGAGGAATGGCTAAGCTTCCCAGAAGAGTACCGTATGAAATAGCGGCAGCTGCTGGCCAGCCAACATCTAAGGTTGTTAACTGTAAGCCAAACCGTTCAACCATAGCCTGCGCAGCTTTTCCTAAACTCCCTGACAGTAATTCAACTACTAAGTTTAAACCAACAAAACCAATACCTACTGTCAAGCCTGCATTAAAGGCTTTTTTGCTTGGTGTCCCTAAGAGGATTCCAAATATAAAAATAAGAATCGGCAATACAACTATTGCACCTAGGTCAATAAAACTCTGTAAAAATGTAAACATGTCAACCTCCTAAAAAATAGTGTTCTGAGATAATAGTTGTCTTATTTTTTGCTTTTGATCAGCCCTACAGCTTAAAATATCATTGACTAGCTCTTTATCCTGTAACAGGGTCATGAGTTTTTGGAGCATTTCCACTTGAGAATGGGCTTCTTTAATAGCTAACATAATGACAATTTGTACCGAAACTTCCTGATCACTACTTGCCATTTGCGTGAAGACAACTGGTTTTTCCAAAGTCATCAAGGCTATTTGGGTCTGCTTTACATGTTGACTGTCTGTATGGGGGATTGCAACCCCATATCCTTCAAATTGAAGTCCTGTTGGGAAAATAAGTTCCCTATCTTTGATAGCTTGAGGAAAGCTCTTTTCTACAAGATCAGCTTCCAATAATTTACGGGATAAATAGTCCAGTGCTTCTGTAGCACTATTAATTTGACTTACCTGTGGAAAAATAAAGTTTTCATCCATAATCACTTCTCCTCTAAAAATAAAGTTGTGTAAACATCATATTTATCAGTAGCCTTAGCTAACTTGTTAATAAAATCTAAATCATCAATCTTCGAATAAAGATAAATCAAAGCCTCCTTACAATGTTCTTCTTCCCCTTCTTTTATAGCTATTAATAAAACTACTTTCACCATGTTTTGTCCCCATTCAATTGGCTCTTTTAAGGTCAGTAAACTTAATTGAGATTTTTGAACTTTTTGCGGGTTAGCATGTGGCAGAGCAATCCCTGTATAAATACTGGTACTCCCTAATCGCTCGCGCTCTAAAATCGATTGTAAAAATGAAGGAGCCTGTCTATTTTCCTCATAAGCTTGACTCACTAAAAATGACATACAAGTTTCTTTTGTTTGACATTCTTTTTGTAAATGAATATTTTGTCCAAGTAAATTTCGAATAATAGAATGATTAAGCTGTTTTTCATTTTTTACTACCGAAAGGATTTTACGATTACCATCTGTTAAACGCCGATATTCCCTTTGAATAATATCATTTTCCTCTTGACTTAATAAGGGGCTGACAAGAATATAAGGGTGATCAAAATTTTCTAGAAGTACGGAACTAATAATAATATCAGCCTTCAATGCCAGCTGATCAGTCACATCTACGAGATCAATTTTTTGTAAATAATCATAACTTGAAATAATTCGTTTTAAAGAATTGATGATTAATTCTGAAGTTGCTAGACCGTGTGGGCAAACCACATATATGTGTAATGGTTTTTCTAACCGTTCCACTGCTATCTCAAAGTAAATGGTTAAAAAAGCAATTTCAGCATTTAAGAATTCTAATTGGTAGCTATCAGAAACTGTTTTTGAAGCTAGCCAGACAATATGAAATAAAATAGAGTAGCGTTTTTTAATTTCCTCTGTCGTCTGGTTTTCTATATTAATACCATTCTTCAAGCGATAAACCATTGGTTTCATATGGTTAGTAATCTGCTCTCTTAAATACAAATCTTTTCTAAAGTCAATCCCAGCTAATTCACTAACCTTGTCAATTAGCAAAGAACTTATCTCTGTAAATTCATCAGTATAAGTAGAGTGACTGAGATAGCCAAATGAAATAAGCGTTGAAGCAATTTGTCCAACTTCCTGACTAGAAATTTTTTCTAAGGGAAGGGCTAAAGATTGGCTTAATATGGCGCCTGCAAAGGGATAGAGCTCTAATGGTCCTAAATCATCATCAATAGGCTTATCAAGAGGACCTAAACTATTTCCCCTTTTTATCCTGTTAACATTTATTAGTAAATCCAGTATTAAATAAAGCATATATTGGCTGGGGATAGTACACTCATAAAGTTTAGATGTTCTAGAAACAACTTCTTGGACCTTAGTAACCAGCTCTTTTGAAAAAAATAATTGTAAACTAGCTAAATAGTCATTTCTTTCTAAATCAAGGGAATAGCTTTGCATGAGGTAGGTTCGCAAAAAGAAACGAATCTGTTTTTCCTCCCCTTTTATTCCAAAGTAGCCTTGCTCTTTTTCAAGAGCTAGTCCATACTTTTCCAATAAGTGATGTAACTTTTCTAAATCACGTCTGACAGAAGTCTCACTTATAAATAACTCAAGAGATAGATCTAGTATCGTTAATAAGTCATCTTCTATTAAAAATTTGCGGAGATAATAATCCTCTCTTTCCTTATAGTCTACTGAAGTGACTTGATTTTGTTCTTTACTTTTGAGAAAGTGTTTCACTTTTATCTTCTCAGTCTCACTTCCTTCTATAAGAATGCCATGTCTGGGTACCCTTTTGATTTTTAAAGAGTAGTTTCCTAAAAAACTATCTAAAGCAATTAAATCTGAATAGATGGTCTTACTAGATACCTGACACATTCCAGCTAGCTTCTTGCTGGAAATGAATGATTCTTGTGATAATAAGTGATCTAAGAGTAGCTGCTGGCGCTTGTTCATTTTATCTCCCTTGTCTACCTACCTCTATTATACAGAAAGCGCTTCCTCTTGGTAAGCCAACTTCTTTCCACATTAATATAGTAATAGTGACTATATTTCCCTTTTATAGTTATTGTAACTATTTTTTGGTCACTATAAAAGACCTAATAATTAAGTATTCCTTTCAATACTTATCAAAAATTGCTTTTAATGGTCTCTTTCTTTAAAAAAGCAAAAGGTACCTCTCGGGGACCCCTTGCTTATTTTATAATTCTTCCTTTAGTTAATTGCTTTTTAACCCTCTTATATTTTTTATAGGTTAGACGACCTAATTTATATGCCGTTTTATTCAAAGGAATATTAAATTCTCCAATATACTCATCAATAGTTGGCTTAAAGGAAGTTTTAAAAGTTGCTAGACCTCCATCTAGATTTCCTTCTACACCGCCCATATTTGCCCATTTGAACCCCAACTCATAAGATGATTTGAAAATTTCGGTATCCAGAAGATATTGAGGATAGTACTGTCTGAAATTATCATCCATACCAGCATAGAGTAATTCAACACCTGATCCAAATTGAATTCCTAAAACGCCAGCAATAATGACTTGATTAGGATAATCCTTAACAAGTTCTTGTAATTCCATAATTTGTTTTTTTGCTGCTGCTTTTTGTTGTTCAATATCTCTGATGCGGCTCTTTTGATGCTCAGGTGTTTTCAGCAAATCATTTTCTAGTTGTTCAAGACGTTCTTTTTGAGTTCTTATTTGTTTTTCAAGGTCTAAGGTAGCAAAGTAAAATTGTGCTTGTTCCTTATAGATATCTTTTATTTTTTTAAAGTAATCATAATTTCGTAAATGAATCTGCTTGCGTTTCTCTGTTAAGGCTACTAAGTCTGAAAAGACCTCTAGTTCATTTTCATGACCTTTACTAATTTCTACACCTTTTTTATGGGCAGTTTTGACTAGACGCCTAACATGTTTTTGATAATCTTCTATAGATTCTGCAGTCAAATATTTATTTGCTTGAAAACGAGGTTGGATTGTTTCAGAAAGTTTTAGCGTTAATCCTGACCAAATAGCCCCTGTTTTTTCAATAGTGGTAATAAGTTTTTGGCACTCCTCTACTTGAAGTTGATTGCTTCTATCAAATAAGACTGCGGGATCACATTTAATAAGTAAGAAGCCTTCTTTTTTCCCAAATATCTTTAGTGCCTGAAAAACTTCATAAACCAATTCTTGATTATTATAGTCCATTACTGGACCTCTGGGAATATAGGCTACCTTGTAGGGATTAATGATTTTTTTACACAATAAAGAAGCACAAGCAACTAGCTGATCTCCCTGATAAAAGCCAATTCTCCTTGACTGCCAGTTATCCTTAACCTTAGTCCACTTACTGCCTTGAAGCAAGTTTCCATAAGGGCTTTCTTCAATAAATTTATCACATTCTTCTACTGATAGGCCTACTTTATAAGTAATCATTCTAGTTTTTTCCCTTTTTTAATAATAATGTAAATTGGCTACCCTGACCATACTGACTTTTAACACTAATATCACCACCTAATTGATGTGCTAGTTGGCGAGCAATGTATAGTCCTAAGCCATGTCCTCCAGTTTCCATATTCCGAGAGGTTTCCACACGGTAAAGACGTTTAAAAATCAAGTCTAGATCTTTTTCTTTAATACCCTGACCTTGGTCCCTAACATCAATCCTTAAATCATCATCTTGATAATAGGCCTTAATACTAAGCTGTGTTCCCTGCTTTGAATATTTTAAAGCATTGGTGATAAGGTTTAATAAAATACGTGATAATTTGTTATAATCACTCCTTATCTTAGCTGCTTGAGGGCTAACCTCAATATGAATATAACGCTCTTCTTTTTCAATTTTTAATTGAAATTCTGACAAGATATCAATTAATAATTTATCTAAATAGATAACTTCCTCAGTTGATTCTTGCAACAAGCTATTTGAGCTATCTAGGGATAGAAAATTGAGCTCTTCTACTAACTTGTTAAGGCGATTAGTCTGACGTCCAACTGTTTTAAGATAGTGGTTGGTTTCTTCTGGTGAAATAATTCCGTCTAATATCCCCTCCACAGTAGCCTGAATAGAAGTTATGGGTGTCTTAATATCATGCGTTAATTGAGCAACCATCATAGCCTTTTCCTTTTCACTGTCAGCTAGGGATTCAAAGGTTTCAGAGAGTTCTAATGACATAGAGTTAAAGGAATCTTCCAATTCTTTAAACTCAAGGGGCGTCTTAATATGGCTATTAGTATCAAATTTCCTTAAGGAAATAGCTTTGATTTTTCCTTTGAGTTTCTTTAATGATGAAAAGACATTGGAGAGTAAAAAGAGGCTAATAAGTCCTCCTAAAAAGCTTGCTATTATGGTAATGATTAAGATATATGAGACTTCTCTACTATTAATAAACATCCGACTAACCCCAAAGAATACCCCAATCACTGTAATCAGAATGGAAGTCAGATAGCCAATTAGAATATAATATTTTAGTTTCATCTTACTCCTCTAGTTTATAGCCCAATCCCCAAACAGTTTTGATAGATGGTGTCTTAGAACTGCTGTATTTTGCCATATCATTACGTAAAGAATGAATGTGGACATTTAAGGTATTAGCATCTTCTAAATAATTTTCACCCCATATTTTTTCATAGAGTTCCGTTTTTGAAAAGACACGATTTTGGTTACTCGCCAGAGTCCATAACAGGGCAAAAGCTTTATTGGTTAATTCAATTTTATTAGCTGCAATGAATACTTCCCTGGTATTGGAATTGATAGTCAAATCACCAATTGTCAAGGTATCCTTGGGTTGATTATTGCCATAAATCCTTCTTAAAATATTATTAACCCGCAAAACCAATTCTCGTGGACTAAAGGGTTTTGAGATAAAATCATCAGCTCCTAAGCTTAAGGAATAAATTTTATCTGGCTCAGAAATTTTTGCTGTTATAAAAAGAAAGGGTTGGTCTGGATTTAATACTAAGACCTCACTAATAAAGTCATAACCATCCATTTGAGGCATCATGATGTCAGTAATAATCATATCAAATTGAGAATGTTTAAGATAGTCTAATGCTTCTAGGCCATTTGTGGCAATAGAAACCTGATAACCAGCCTGTTCAAGATAGCGTTTGTTGATGTCTATGATTTCAAGTTCATCATCCACTAACAATAGTTTTAAGTCCATATATTCTCTCCAACATAGAAAATAGTGTTATAACTTTATATATTATAACACTATTAACTATTAATTATAAAGTTTTCTTTTTATTTAATCCTTTGAATAAACCTACCAAGGCTGTGACTGCTAGTGTCACAAGGCCTAGTAAAGATAATGATTGTTTATTTTCTTCACCTGCATGTGGCAAGTTTACGGCTGAATTTTTAGTTCCAGCCATGCGATCTGTTTTATTAGTTACTTGCATCTGACTTGGTGCTTGAGTCATTTGACCTGGTGTCATTTTTTGCATCATTTGCTCTACTTGACCATTTCCCCCCATGGTATCCATAGTCATTTTAGGATTCATTTGCTTAGGCATCTCAGCAGCCATTTCTTTGTTCAAAGTAATGGTAACTTCCTTTTCTCCAATCATGTTACTTAAGTCCACTTTTCCATCTTTAGAACCATAGACTTTTATCATAGCCTTATAAGTCATGGTGCCATTTTTCTTGAGCTGGTCTAAGAGGACTTGGTCTTGGAGTTTACCAATTTCACCATCTAAGGAAACTTGGTAGAAATACTTACCTGTTTCTAAGTTGTCTACTGGTAAAAGAGCGGCATTTTTGGCACTGCCATTATCTGACCATGGAGCTCCTTGAGAAGCTTTAAGAAGTAGACGGGTGAGCATTCCATCGCCTCCAAAGGCTTCATAAGGGATTACTTGGTTAACTCCTGCTGTAAATGGGCCTGGGTAATTAGCATTGGTTAGGTATTTTGCTGGAACATCAATCTGATCTTGAGTGTTTTCTGTCACAGATTGTTTGACTTGGTCTTCTGTAGCACTTGTATTAGCAGCCATTATAGCAGCTGGTTTATCTAGCGTTTGTGGATTTTCTGCTACCATTGTATTTGCTGTATCAGCTACTGAAGCTGCAACTCCTGGGTTAGTTTGGTTTGAAGTTGACATTTTTTCAGTTACTAATGTGCTTGCTTCATTTGCTACCGGTTCAGTCCTGTTTTCTGAACTTGACAATTCAATTTTAGTAGCAGTTTCAGTCATTGGAGCCTTAGTAATTGTTTCATTAGTAGGAGCTACTTTAGATATTGGCATGCCTTGACTAGCTGTTTCCACTTGATCTGCAGATACATCAGCTGGATTTGTTACTGTTAGAAAAGCTCCACTGGCAAGCAAGACAGACGCCACTCCAACATTTAAGCGACGGATTGACCATTTTTGGTAAGGTTTCCCTAAAAAGGGATTAGATTTTCCTGTTTGTTTCATGATAAGTATTCCTCATTTCATTTTTTGTTGACTTGAGTATAGCAAGAAGACCTTAAGCATTTATAAGCTATTTATTAAGAAATTCTTAAATAAGCCTTAGCAATTGTTTAAGTTTCCAAAACAAACAAGTAACTAGCTAGTAGGTGTAACTTTCTTTCTACTCTTATTGTGCTATTTAGAGCAATTTGGTGATGCTTATCAAAAAATAGTAAAAGCCCTAAGTCAATTAAAAGACTTAAGGCTTATTATTACTCTATATCAATTGTAACTGAAATATTTTGAAGAGGAACATCATAAAATGGATCTTCACGACGCCCTAAGAAATCTCTTGCTTGTTTTGGGAAAGAGGCATAGCTTAAAACATCTTCTTCACTTCTTGCATATTGAGCAATTTCTTGACGTAGATCAGGAAGCTGGTCTGGAATAAGGTCCGCAGGACGGACAGTAATAACTTTCTCATCACCAATGATTTTTTCTTTAATGCCAGGTGCAAGAGGAGCCGGTGGGCGACCATATAAACCTCTAACATAATCTTTTATTTCATTTGGGACAACCTTGAAACGTTCACCAGAAATAACATTCATTAAGGCTTGAGTTCCTACCATTTGAGATAAGGGTGTTACCAGAGGAGGATAACCTAGGTCAGCTCTTACCCGTGGTACTTCTGCTAGGACTTCTTCATATTTATCAGCTAAGCCCTGTTCACTCAGTTGGCTAAGGAGATTAGATAACATACCACCAGGTACTTGATAAATCAAGGTTTTAGGTTCCACATCTTTGACTTTAGGATTTAAAAGCCCTTCTTGCCTAAAATGATCACGTACCTTATTAAGATGACTGGCAACCTTCTCAACTTCTTTTAGATCAATATTGGTTTCAAAACCAAGATCCTCCAAGGCAAGAATCAATGATTCTGTTGCTGGTTGACTGGTTCCGCCAGCAAAAGAAGATACGGCAGTATCAATAATATCTGCTCCTGCTTCAGCAACCTTTAAATAAGTCATTTCAGAAATACCACTTGTCGCATGAGTATGTACTTCTAAGGGTAAATCAATTGCCGCCTTAATTGCTTTTACAAGTTCATAGCCAGTATTAGGAGTTAGAACTCCTGCCATATCCTTGATACAGATGGAATCAGCTCCAATATGGGCATATTCTTTAGCTAATTCTACAAAATAATCTATCGTATGAACTGGGCTAGTTGTGTAAGAAATAGCAACTTGCGCATGTCCACCAAATTCTTTTGTTGCAGATACTGCTGTTTGCAAATTTCTTGGATCATTTAGGGCATCGAAAATACGGATAATATCAATTCCGTTTTCAATAGATTTTTGAACAAATAAGCGTACCACATCATCTGAATAATTACGATAACCCAGTATATTCTGGCCACGTAATAACATCTGTAGTTTTGTTTTTTTAACAGCTGTACGAATGGTACGTAGTCTCTCCCACGGATCTTCATTTAAAAAACGTAAGCATGAGTCAAAGGTTGCTCCACCCCATACTTCCAATGCATGGTATCCAGCATTATCAAGTTCCTCTAAGACTGGCAACATTTGTTCTGTCGTCATACGAGTCGCAATTTGACTCTGTTGACCATCTCGTAGAACTGTTTCCGTTATACGGATTTTTGCCATTTTATTCCTCCTTTAAAGCTTTTAGTGAAGGTAAAAGTATTTTATAAACTGCTTTTTGCAATTCTTTTATAGAATGCTTACGCGAGCGTCCACAAGCCTTGGCATTTTTTGAACAGATATAGCACTTTCTAGCATCTAGACCTATATGTTGACGACTCATTATCTGAATATAGCTTTTTTCCCAACATAAAACATCTAAGTCCATGATACGTCCGACGGGACTTTCACTTTCAATAGCTATCATTTTTTCTTTTAATTGCTGAGCTGGAAAATCTACTAGGCAATAGTACTCCCAACCTGTCTTTAATTTCAAGCACTCTTCAAAGACTATTGGGTATGCTTCCAATTTTTCTTTAAGTATTTCTAAAAAATTTTGATAAACTCTTGTTAATAGAGGAGAAGTTTTGACAGGACCTGGTATATTCATGGTAACTGATAATAAGCTAGCCTTTGGGTATCTTCTAAGAAGAGACATCTGGCGGCAAGTTCTTTGCTCACGCGCTGCTAAAACTTCAGCTAAAAGGGAAATTTCTCCATTAAATAATTCATTTTTAAACATTTCTTACCACATCAATCAAGCTTCCATCACGATATTCTATCAATGCTACCACTTTTTCACCATAACTAATAGGATCCGGCTGACCTACGATAGCATAGGCTTTGTCTTTTAATTCTTGAATTGTAAACTGAGGAACCTTAAGGTTTTTAAAATGCTCTACCAAATCAGGACGGTTTGGATTAATTGCAATTCCAATTTCAGTTACAACCACATCAACACTAGTTCCTGGTGTAATCACAGTATTAACCTTGTCTACAAAGGTAGGAATACGACCCCGAATAAGAGGAGAAATAACCAAGCTCATTTTAGAAGCAAAGGCTGTGTCACAATGTCCACCTGATGCACCCCGAATAAGGCCATCAGATCCTGTCATAACATTCACATTAAAATTAGTGTCTACTTCTAGAGCTGATAAGATACAAATATCTAATTGATTAATAACAGATCCCTTGCTTAAAGGAGAGGCATACATGTTAGCATCTATTTCGTAGTGCTGGCTATTTTTGTCCAGGGAAATGGCTGATGGATGGTCAAAATCCTGTACATCCATAATTTTTTCGACAAGACCTTCTTCAAGCAGTTCTACCATAGCATTGGTAATACCACCCAGTGCAAAACTAGCTTTTAACTCATCCTTAAGCATCTGCTCACGCATATAACGAGTAACAGCTAAAGAAGCACCTCCTGTACCTGTTTGGAATGAAAAACCTTCCTTATAGTAAGGTGACTGAGTAATAACTTTTGAGGTATATTCTGCAATTAATAGTTCTTTTGGATTTTTGGTATAACGTGTTGCTCCTTTTGCAATGCCATTTGGATCTCCAATTGCATCAACAAGTACTACATAGTCAACATCTGTCTGTGGAATAGAAATCGGCGTATTAGGATATGGCATTAGAGTATCTGTAATAACCACAACCTGATCAGCGTATTTTGTATCAATCATGGCATATCCCAAAGAACCACAGGTGGCTTTGCCTTTAGTTCCATTAGCATTTCCATAAGCATCCGAACTTGGTGCACCAAGAAAAGCAACATCAATATGAATATCTCCAGATGCAATAGCTCGTGCACGTCCACCATGGGAACGAATAACAACTGGATTGTCCATTATTCCTGAGGAAATTGCCGCTCCAACTTTGTCTCGTAAGCCTGATGAGGTAATATTAGTTACTACACCATTTTTGATATGCTCAATGAGGGGCTCGTGAACATTGGCAATAGAACTTGGTGCAATTGAGATATCTTTAATTCCCATATTTGCAATTTCTTCTAGAACCATATTCATGACATAATCACCCTCACGAAAATGATGGTGGAATGAGATGGTCATCCCATCTTTTAAACCCGTTTTTTCAATAGCTTCACGAATTGATTTTAATAGTTTCTCATCTCGAGGTTTAACTGGCTTAATCTGACGACTAGCTTCTTTGTAATCTTTAATATGGGCTAATTCCCCTTCAAATACACCAAATTTTTCAGCATATTCTTGAGGAATATCCCGACCTAAATTATTAACAACCATTATAAATCCTCCTCAGTCAAAAGACCTGCTGCTTTAGCAAGCATAATGACACGCTCTGCCCGTTCAACAATTGGTTTATCAACCATTTTCCCTTTAAGAGAAATAACACCAGATCCTTTACTTTCAGCTTCACGGATAGCCCAAATAACTTCTTTAGCATTTTGGATTTCTTTTTCTGTAGGGCTATAGATCTCATTAACTAGTGGGATTTGGCGAGGGTTAATAACTGACTTCCCATCAAAACCAAGTTGTTTAATCAAGCGAACTTCTTTTTGGAAGCCTTCAGGATTATTAACATCCGAATAAACAGTATCAATAGCAGCAATTCCCGCAGCTCTTGCAGCATGTAAAATCATACTGCGTGCAAAGAATAATTCTTGACCATCAGGGTAACGACGTGTTTTCATGTTGGTAACATAGTCTTCTGCACCTAAAGCAATACCAATTAGACGACTTGATGCCTTGGCAATCTCTGGTGCATTCAAGACACCTTCTGCCGATTCAATAGCAGCCATCATTTTTGTACGTCCCATTTCAATAGCATTGTCACGTTCTACACGTTCAATAACAGCTTCTACATCAAGAATATCTTGGGCTTTTTCAGTTTTTGGCAGACGAATGACATTAACTCCTGCTAAAACAACTGCCTCAATGTCAAGTGCTCCAACAGTATCAAGTCCGTTGACACGGACAACTGTTTCAACATTACTGTAGTCAAATGTTTTTAAGGCAAAATGAACCAGAGCTCTCGCAGTATCTTTTTCTTTAAGTGATACTGAATCTTCTAAGTCAAACATGATAGAGTCTGCACCAAATAAAGGAGCATCCCGGAGCATTGCTGCATTAGCACCTGGAACAAACATCATCGTTCTTCTTAAAGTTTCCATGAATCAATCTCCTTCCAGTTATACTCTTCTACCTGGGCAGCGCGATGTACCGCAGCAATAAGACGTGCTTGAATAGTACAATCCAAAGCTCCCTTATCAATAGCCTGAACAGCTATATTATTAACTTTTAAATGATCTAGGGTCTCTTCTATAACTTGTCGAATGCGATGACCAAATTGTTTTTCGACGCTACTTTCTAGATCGATAGTGATACCATCTGTTGCAGGACTTACTGTAATCATGATGTCACTAGACTCAAGACTACCTGCAACTGCAGTTTGTTTTATCTCCATAACTTTACCTCATACTGATATCGTTAGCGGCATCATCTCTTTCAAAGGATGTGTCGTTATTCAAATCTTTTTATTTTATTTTTCAGGTAGGAGTTTAATTAAAAGCTCTGCTGCTATGTATAAAATACCTAGCACAAAGAAAACCCCTACCATTCCTACAACCATAAGCTCAAAAGCCATGGCTAAATCATGCATATTTATGACCTTTATCATATTATTTCTCTTCCTTTCTTATCAGTCCTCACTTTTCATTAGCTAAAGAATGAAAGTAAGAGACCACCTGCGATTACTGAAGCAATCTGACCAGATACATTTGCCCCCACAGCGTACATCAAGATAAAGTTTTGAGGGTCTTCATCTGTTGCCATTTTTTGAATAACACGGCTTGACATTGGAAAAGCTGAGATCCCTGCTGCACCAATCATTGGATTAATCTTATTTTTACGGAAAAGATTTAAAATTTTAGCAAAAATAACTCCACCAATTGAGTCCATTATAAAGGCTACTAAACCAAAAAGAATGATTAACAAGGTTTGCACATTCAAGAACAAGTCAGCTTGCATTTTTACAGAGATTGTTAAACCTAGCAAAATAGAAACAATATTAACCAATTCATTTTGAGCTGTCTGAGACAATCTTTCTAGGACACCACATTCTCGTAATAAGTTACCAAACATTAGGAAACCAACAAGTGGTAAGGAAATAGGAGCAATGAAACCTGCCACTAGGGTAATCACAATTGGGAAAAGAATTTTTGTTAATTTTGAAACGTTTTCTGCCTTATAAGTCATCCGGATACGACGTTCTTTTTTAGTTGTCACTAACTTAATAGCAAATGGTTGAATAATAGGTACCAAGGCCATGTAAGAATAGGCAGCAACTGTAATTGGTCCTAATAATTTAGGTGCTAGTTGATTAGCCACAAAAATTGAAGTTGGACCATCTGCTGCACCAATGATACCGATAGATGCAGCTTCTTTAATATCAAAACCAGCAATAACTGCCACTACAACAACAAAGAAAATTCCAAACTGTGCTGCCGCACCAAATAATAACATAAATGGATTTTGTAGGAGTGGCCCAAAATCAATCATAGCACCAATACCAATAAAGATTAAAAGAGGAAAGAGTTCTGTACCAATTCCAATATTGAACAAGACATCAAATACACCTTCTTGATGGACACCATTCACAACTTGGTTTAAAACACCTGAACCAGGGAAATTTACTAGAATTGTTCCTAATCCCATGGGTACTAAGAGTGTTGGTTCATATTCTTTTTTAATTCCTAAATACATTAAGACTGCACCAATTACCATCATCACTATTTGTGGGATAGTAATGGACATTATACCTTGAACTAAAGTTTCCACTAGATACTTCCTTTTCTATTTTTTCTCAAATCTCTCTTTTGATTTAATTTAAAGTAATAAGGCCATCGCCTGCATTCACTACCTGACCTTGGCTAACATGGATTGCTGAAACTGTACCTGCTTGGCTCGCAACAATTTCATTTTCCATTTTCATAGCTTCTAAAATCATAAGGGGTTGGTTCTCAGAAACAGTATCGCCTACAGCTACTAAAACTTTAAGAATTGTTCCTGGCATTGGAGCTGGCATAGCATCAGCATTTGCTGGAGCAGGACTTACACTAGGAACTTCTGGACTAGGTTCTGGTCTTTGACTAGCTACTTCTACTGGGGCTGGGGCTTGAGGAACTGGGGCAGGAGCTTGTGCTCCTCCGATTTCTTCCATTTCAACAAGATATTCTTTCCCATCAATTGTGATTTTAAATTTGCGTAACATGTTTCATATCTCCTTTTATTTTTTTCGATAAATACCTTTAACAAGGAATTGACTATCAGGTGCTTCCCCTGCTACAAGACTGGATGTAATGAGAGAAAGTTTTACTGCTTCTTTATTTCGTTGAAAAATATTCTTGACAATAAAGTGACTATCAGGATTATCTCCAGCTGCAATAGCAGTTGCAATCGCACTAACAAGCTCGTAATCTTCTTGACTTGCTGGAACATATGCTGGTAGGGTTTCCCATTCTGATATTTGGTCTTGCTTAATCTGTTCAGAATCTAGACTTTCTTGATTTCCTTTTTGCCCAAAAAAACGTGTAAATAATCCCATCGTTAACCTCCTTTCCACATAGCTAAGTAGGATGTAGTCATCGCAACCTTTTGATCATATAAAACTATTATATTATGAAAATCTCATCCCAGGTGGCTTTTTTGTGTTTTTTCCTTACTGGCTATAAAAGTCCTGTTCTTGGTGTCAGGCTCAATAAAACAAGTAAAGAACTTGAATGTTTTTTTATTGTTTTTCTTGAAAAATCGCTTTCATTTTCAAGCGCTTTCACGTAAACTAGCAGTAAGAATAATGTGATTAAAAATACAACTAGTAATCTATTTTTAATGCACACTCTTAATTTTTTAAAAATTTATAATATTCAAAAAAGGAGAGGAACCTATGTTACTCACACTGCTAGCTTATGCTATGATTATTGTTTTCATGTATGTGGTCATGACTAAGAAAATGTCGCCTCTAGCCTCACTTATTATGGTCCCCCTATTCTTCACTATTATTGCCATTGTGACAGGAAGTGCTCAATTCACAGCAGACCCTGGATTTGTCAAATCTTTGGGAGATGCAAAACTTGCAGATAATTTCACAGCTATTGGTCCTATGGTACTCTATGGAATTAACCAAACAGCTAAAACTGGAATTATGCTCTTATTTGCTATTCTTTACTTTTCAATTATGCTGGATACAGGACTTTTTGATCCTATTACAAAGAAAATGATTCATTTTGCTAAGGGTGACCCAATGAAGGTTCTCATAGCTACTGCAGTGGTTTCTGCTGCTGTATCAATGAATGGGGATGGGACAACAACAACTCTTATTGTGGTATCAGCCTTTTTACCAATCTATCAAAAATTAAATATGAAGGTCATGAACCTTGGTGTCTTGATTATTCTACAAAATACTATTATGAACCTTCTACCATGGGGTGGTCCTACTGCGCGTGCCATGTCAGTGCT
This sequence comes from Streptococcus didelphis DSM 15616, assembly GCF_000380005.1. Classification (GTDB taxonomy): domain Bacteria; phylum Bacillota; class Bacilli; order Lactobacillales; family Streptococcaceae; genus Streptococcus; species Streptococcus didelphis. The sequence continues at coordinate 122,308 of NZ_KB904196.1, read as the reverse complement.
CAATGTCGGCCCTGAAATTCTTGGCTACCTAGCCCCTGGTATGATTTTATCACTTCTTTATGTTATTTTCCTTGTAGCTCCAAGCATGGGTCGTAAAGAACGCAAACGTTTAGGTATCACAAGTTTATCAGATGAAGAAATTGATGCCTTAACTAAAACTATTGATCCCGAAAAAGATGCTTATAGACGTCCAAACCTCTTTGTTTTTAATGGTATTTTAACCATCCTTCTCATTGCTTGGTTAGTCGCAGGTTCCTTTATTTCTGCCATTGCTATTCCTTCTCTTCTTTTATTTGCGGTGGGAACAATCATTGCTCTTATGGTAAATTATCCAAACTTAAAAGATCAATCAAAACGTATCGGTGATAATGCGGGTGATGCTGTACAGGTTGTTATCTTAGTCTTTGCTGCTGGTATTTTCATGGGACTCTTCCAAGGGTCAGGAATGGCAAATGCCTTGGCACAAAGCTTTACAACTATTATTCCAAAACAATTAGGTGGTTTCTGGGGCTTAATTATTGCCTTAATTTCAGCACCAGGCACCTTCTTCCTCTCTAATGATGGCTTCTATTACGGTATTATGCCAGTCTTGGCCCAAGCTGGTGCAAGATATGGTTTTGACAATATGTCAATGGCTTTAGCTTCATTAATGGGGCAAGCCTTCCACCTACTTAGTCCTTTAGTAGCCTTCATCTACTTGTTACTACGTCTAACAGGTCTAGATATGGGAGAATGGCAACGTACTGCTGGGAAATATGCCTTAGGCGTTTTCATCATCTTTATTGTAACAATTATCCTTATGGGACACATGCAGGTCTATATCCCACAATAGGGGACTCTTATCCAGAAAAGGTTATGTTCATCAGCTAGCATAACCTTTTTATTTATTATCTTCTTTTAAAGAGATTAGGTTTTTCTGGCTGAATTGGTTATAATAGTCATAATTACAAAAAGGAGATATCATGAACCCTACTATAGTTGCTGTTAAAAACAATTTAGAACTGTCTAAAAGCATTCCTTTAAAACAAGCACTCTATCAGGCTCTTAAAAAGACCATTATTTTACGTGAAATCCCTGCTGGAACAAGAATCAATGAAAAAGAATTCTCTAATGAACTCAATATTAGTAGAACTCCCATTCGCTATGCCCTTAGTGTTTTGGAGGAGGAAAAGTTAGTTGAACACATTCCCAACAAAGGTATTATTGTTAAAGGTGTCAGCCTGGCGGATGCCCATGAAATCTTTGAAATTAGAAAGGCATTAGATACCCTCGCTTCAACCACAGCAATGAATCAAATGTCTTCTGAAGATTTCCAGGAAATGAAAGATCTTTTAGAAACCTGTGAAGGCTATTTAGCTAATAATGCCTTTGACTTAGTTCTTGACAATTTTAATGCCTTTAATAACTTGATTTATAAAAATAGCAAAATGTTACGTTTAAAGGAAATTGTCTCTGAGTTACAAGCCTATTTACTTTATTTTCGTAGGATTTCAATTTCATCAGATAAAAGACGTCGCAAGGCTCTTGATGAGCATTGGCTAATCTATCGTGGCATGCAAAATAAAGACTACCAGCAAGTTACCCTCATCACACATGAACATTTAAATAACTCACTTGACTTTATTATCCAAGAAATGGAAGCTAAAAATGGAGAATCTCTCTAAATTAACATATTTCAGTAATTGTGCCAGCAAGGCCTTAACTTATGAGGTGACCCTAACTCCAAAACCAGGACTTGTTGATTGTGCCAATAATGGCGCCCATGATGATATGACCATAACCAGCTTTTTAGATTCTATTACTGCATTAGAACCCTATTTAAAAGCCTATATTCAGATAGGTTTTGAGCATTATTTAAAGGATCCCACAACTATTTTTGACTTACTACGTAAAGAAGGCCTCAGAGCTGAAAAAGCAATGTTTAAGGCTACTCAAGGGATAAATACCCACAAAGGAATTAATTTTTCCCTAGCCCTCTTATTAGGAGCAACAGGCACTTACCTTGCCCAGCATCCAGTTATCTTGGAGCGAGGGATTTTTTCGGCAGAAGATAGCCAAGCTGTCTGTCAAGCTATCATCCCTATGACCAGTCAGCTGATTGAAAGGGATTTAGGGAATCTGCAGAGCAAAACAGAATTAAGCTATGGTGAAAAACTCTACTTAAATTATGGGATAAAAGGACCCCGTGGAGAAGCAAGTGCAGGCTATCCTAGTCTAACTAAAAAAGCTCTGCCATTTCTAAGAAAAAAAGCTAAAACTAATCCTGATAAACACTCTCTCCAACTAGAATTACTACTTTATTTAATGACTTTTGTGGAAGATTCCAATCTGATACACCGCGGGGGAATATCTGCTCTTAAAAAAGTACAAGCAGATAGCAGACTTCTTATGGAGCAAGAACTTGCAGGACAGGGGTTGGAAAAGGCGCTAAGTGATTATAATGATAAGCTTGTAAGTAAGCACCTCAGCCCTGGTGGCTCTGCAGATCTCTTAGCTCTATCTCTTTACTTTGCCTTTTTAGAAAAACTTATCTAAGGGGCAAGTAAGCTTAATGCTAGCTTGTTTTTTCTAACTAGCCTTTTACTTTTTACCTAAGAAAGGAAGCTCTTATGACAGATGTTACAGTTTCTAAAATTTTCCCTTCAGATAAGCTTAACCAAGCTAAAGTAACTCAATTATTGGAAGATGCCGGTATTAAACGAGACCGAAATTTAGATTATACTTGTGGCATTTTTGAAGATGATGGAAACCTTATTGCAACTGGTAGCTTATTTACCAATAGCTTACGTTGTTTTGCTATTTGTAAACGCTATAGTGGTGAAGCACTTCTCAATACGCTGATTACGCACCTAATAACTGTTCAATTTGAACGTGGTAACAGTCATCTTTTTGTCTACACCAAGCCAGATACGAGTAAATTCTTCAAAGATCTAGGCTTTTATCCCATTGCTGAGATTCCTCAACTGGTCACTTTCATGGAAAATCGTAAATCTGGCTTTGCCCATTACCTCAAAAATCTACAAAAAGAAGGCCTAAATCCTACAAAGAGTGCTGCTATTGTCATGAATGCTAATCCCTTTACTTTGGGTCATCTTTATTTGGTGGAAAAAGCTGCTGCTGAAAATGAGCTCCTTCATCTTTTCATGGTTAGTGAAGATAGTAGTTTAATACCATTTTCTGTTAGAAAAGAGCTTATCAAAAAGGCTACTGCTCATTTAGATAATCTTATTTATCATGAAACAGGTCCTTATTTAATTGGTCAAGCTAGTTTTCCTAGTTATTTCCAAGAGGATGAGGAAAGTGTTATCCTAAGCCAAGCTCAACTTGACGCTAATATTTTCAGCCAAATTGCTAAGACTTTGCAAATTAGTCGCCGTTATTTGGGAGATGAACCTAATAGTCTAGTCACCAACCACTACAATGCTGTTTTGGCAGAGTACTTACCTGAACATGGCATTGAATGTCTTATTATTCCAAGAAAGCACCATAAGGGAAAGCTTATTAGTGCTTCTACTGTGCGTCAGTATATTAAAGAAGGGAACCTAGAAGCTATTCAAGACTTAGTTCCTCAAAGCACTTATGATTTTTTGACATCAGAAGCTGCTAAAGATATTATTAACCATATCCAAAGCCAAGATAATGTTATTCATTATTAATCTTTCTAAAAAAATCCTTGTTAAGCCTTAAAAGCAATTGCTAAAGGTTTCAACAGGGATTTTTGTCTTATTATAAAAGTTATGTTTAGTGTTTACAGCTCATTTTCCAAGTACCAATCGGCGCGTGTAAACAGCTTGTCCAGAATGCATAACCACATCATCAATTGTAGAAACAAGCCTTACCTGACGTGTTACAGCTGGTGTCCAACTCCTGTCAACAATTTCATCCATACTCGTTTCATCTAAAGTAGCTAAGTAGCCTTTTGCTAAGTCCATACAGGTTTCAAGGTAAGCTATTAGGAGATTTTTATCCTCAACCACAACCTTTGCTGCTTCCTCAGGGCTGTGCTTCCAATCCTTAGTATCATCTGGCAAATCTAGATCAAATTTTTCCTTCCAACCCTGGCTAAAATAAACTTGCTCTGTCTCCATTAAAGGACTTATTTGATAATCTAAAACACGTGCCGAATGCCAAACCAACCACGTAACAGACTTTATCAAAGGCTCAGGCATAGTATTTATTTCTGCCAAAGACATTTCCTTAAGACATTCCAAAAAGCGCTCTTGAGCCCGATCCAAGGTATCACTACTTAATTGTGTTACTTTCATTTTCTCTCCTTTAAAAACCTGAAATTAAAAGATAAATTCTCTAATTGTAGCCTATTTATAATGCATTAGATTTTCTGATACCTTAAGTATATGCTTTTTACGTCTAACTGTCCTTTTTTAGATGTCATATTTTCAAATTAGCCACAAGCAAAAAACCTTCCTAACAGAAGATTATTTTAAAATAGACTATTTTTGCCTAATACACAGGTTAAAACGACATCTGCTAGATTAGGACTTAAAAACACCATATAGTCCCTTTGAGAGATCTCGCTAGTTTCCAAACCACCCTTATATCTTTCAAATACCACTATTAGCCATAAGTAGAACGAGAAAACAAGAAGGATCTTTACTATACCTAAACCTCTCAAACTAATAAATATACCGTAATAGATGCTCACCTTTATTTTTCAGATACATCCTTTTTCAAACTTTCTTTGTAGATTTTCGCTGTCTTACCATACCACTCAATAGAATAACCAGAAATTTGTCGATAATCTTCAAGATATTTTTTGAGATAATAACCTTTAATAATATCAAATAATAGGGATGTTGTAACATATATCAAAAACAGAGCCCCAAGCATATAGACAAACATACCTACGGTACGTACAATATCATTAGATTTATCAATTGGAAAGAAAAAACGAAAAACTATTAGTATAAGTACAACTAATCCTCCATATTTCTTAGAAAAAATGACGAATTTATCAATTAATGTTGCTAATGAATTATGATATGGTTTTTCTCCAGAGAGAGATTGTGTTATGCGTTGTTTAAATGTCAAATATCTTTCCGTAAATATTATTATTAAAATAGGGGAAAAATGAGAAAAGATAAATTTTCCCCTAAAACCATTGAAGATCCCAAGATGAACCAAATGGTCACTTCTAAGGCAAATAGAAACATTAAAGAGCCTACATATTTGTAATAATAAGATAGAACTCTTTCATTTTTTATTTTGCATAAATGATAAAAAGATATTATTTCAATTACAAGACTACTAAATATGTAAATATGATAATTTTTGAAATATCTGATGGTTCTAATTTCTTTTGATTAGATTTAATACATCTTCTTAAGGAGCTGATGTTCCCTGCTTGGGCACTTTTTAATCCCTTACTCGCTCCTTCATCATGGTTTAAAGCATCTAAGAGCTTCTCTGCAGCTCGTAATGAATTATTATCATTAGTAATTTTAGTCTCCAGATCATCTGAGTCCAAATCCTCACCACCACAAATTGACGCATAAAGACTTTGTAGTTCTATTGTTCCCTCACTAACACTCTCTGAATATAGAATCATACTCTGTAACAGTAGTGTCAAAACACCTGTAGCATAGATTTTGGCATTTTCATAGGCTGCTCCTTGCAAGCTACCTTCTCCCGCAAAAGCTGATAACTGACTTATGGCATTATTCAATGCTGAAACGCGACTGGTAACCGTAGATGCTTGAGTTCCCATTGTTCCTGTATTAACTTTTACCATCTTTCCCTCCTTTCTTTTCTAACTCCTCTTGAAGGTGACGAGACTCACGTGCAAGAGATTCTAACCTATCTCCATAAATGGCTAACATGGTAGAGATTAAAAGTTTTTGCTGCGCTTCCATTTGACTTAAGAATTTAGCAACTTCTTCTCGAACATCTCCCATTCCCATTAAAGTAGCTGTAAACTCATTATAAGAAATCTTATCTTCTGCTCTTGCTTAAGTAAATCAGCTAAGCTCTTTCCATAATTGCTTTGTTCTTTTAGTAAACCATCATATAAGTCACTATATTTATCCAGAGATTGTTTTAAGGCTTCGTTTGCTGTCAGAGAATTATCTGATGAGGAAACTAAGGCTGGGAAAATATCTTGAAATTTAACTGCTGGCGTTAATAAACTTTTTTGAAAATTGGAAATATTACCTGATTGAACATCGACCATTGATTGAACATTTTGTTGTGCTGTATAAAGGTTACTTAAGATACTAGCCATGTACATATCAACAAGCTGACTGTTTAAACCAGCAACAATATCTTTTCCTTTTTTTACTGGCTTCTTTTTCCAATTCAAGATTTCCTGCAGTGTTAACCTTATAAGAAACAACTGATGGATCTGCACTGCTATTATTAACATCTAGAACTTTTTTAGAAAAGTCATTTGGAATGATAACCATTAATTGATAATCACCTTTTTTGAGACCATTTTCTGCAGTTCCTCTACTAACAACTGACCAATTTTGGCTATTGTCTTTTTCAATTGATTTGAGGTAACTTGAACCCCAATTATAAACCTTATTACCCTCAGTAATGGGTTGATCCTCATTAACAAGCGTAATATTAAGTTTTGACTGACGGTGAGATTGGTTGAGCTAATCTTTTTCATTATGTGATTGTATAGCTAAATTTAACCCAAGAACCCCAGCTAACAATAGACCAACTGCAATGATATATCCTACTACTTTAAAACTATTTTTCACCTTCATTTTCTTCCCTAAAATTCATTTCCTATTAACACTTAGGAAGGCAGAAGCCTTCCTAAGTGTTAATTACAGTAGTTGGTCTAGCCTTATCCGCTAATTTGAGAAGCGATATCTGCATCTGTTTGTTCAACAACATCTGCAACTTTTAGTAACTGTTGGTTAATATCTTCTAACAATTGTGCAAACTGTTGGATTTTTGGTGACAATTCATTAAATTGTCACCAAAACTATCAATGCGGACCCATCCCAATTTTCATCAATTACGGCTTGTTCTTGTGTCAAAAGATTAAGAACATCTGTAATTTATTGTGAACCTGATGTGTATTTATGAGCTGGCGTGCGAAGTTCTTCTGGTGTAGGTTTAATTTGTGACATTGTCACATCTCCTAATATTTTTCTTATTAAATTGTAACCCTTTTTCCTTAACTTTGCTCGTGTAAAGAGAAACTTTTTTGTATTTTTATGATATTTTTTCAATTAAGTTAATTATTATATAAAAAATACGCTAAAATGAATGCTTTGGTGAATATTTTTACTTTTATTAATCAAAAGACGAACTCTCCTCAAGACCAAAACCCCTTTCTAATTAGTGCGACAATTTATGGATGAAGATTTTTGTTAGTATTTTTCAAAATTTTTAACCTAAGAAAAGAGTTTACTCCCTTCATACAATTATCCGAAAAATAAAAAGAATTTTTTTTAAAACTAAAAAAAGTAGACAAATTTATCTACCTTTTCTATTATTAATAAGTGCATCATTATTTTCTATCTGGAGCCAATATTAAGAGGGAATTTCTAAGCTAGCTTTAGCCTTTATACTTTTTAAGAGATAAATCCACTATTTGTTGACAGAGGTTCTCATAACTAATCCCATTAGCTAGTGCCTCTTGAGGCAAGAGACTTGTAGGAGTCATTCCTGGTAAGGAATTGGCCTCTATACAGTAAATCCGATTATTAGCATCTACTATAAAATCTATCCGGGCATAGACAGATAATTGCAAGAGTTTAAAAACATCTAAAGCTAGTTCTTGCAAGGAATCTTTTAGCTTATCATCAATTACTGCCGGTGTTATTTCTTCAGTTGCTCCAACCTGGTATTTATTTTGATAATCATAAAAGCCCTGCTTTGGAATCAGCTCGATAACAGGTAGGGCACTCCTGTTTAATATCCCGACTGAGAATTCCCGACCTTCAATTTTTTCCTCAATTAAAATACTTTCTGAGTAAAGTCTAGCTTCTTGGATGGCTTCTTTTAAATCAGTCTCTTTTTCAGCAATTTTAACCCCGATACTTGAGCCATTATCATTAGGTTTAACAACAGCTGGTGCTGATAACCTATTTTGGCTTACACTATCACAGACAGTCCACTTAGGTGTTACGATATGATTGCTTGCCATAAGCGTTTTAGATACTATTTTATCCATAGCTAATAGACTACTTTTATAATCAGATCCTGTATATTTGATATAATGCAAATCAAAAAAAGCTTGTAGTTTCCCATTTTCTCCAATGCCGCCATGTAAAGCTAGAAAAACCAAATCAGAAGTCTGGCAAATAGGCACTACATTTATACCAATCTCTGATTCTCGTCCCTTATTTTTAATAATCAGTTCCTTTAAGTCGGGAGTCAAGTCTGGAATATCATAATGATAGGTATTTTGACCATACTTGCTATAAGCGCTGTCAAAATCACTAGCATCAGAAATACCAAGGTAAAGATCCATCAAAAGCACCTGGTGACCCTTTGCCATTAAGGCATTAGCAATTTTTGCACCTGAGGATAAAGAAACATCCCTCTCATCACTTAATCCACCAGCTAACACAACAATTTTCATACAACACTCCTTAGCATCATCAGTAATTAAAGATATAACTTTAGTATACAGCATTACCCCCCAAAAAGCACCCCATGGGTAAACCATGAAGTGCTTTGAGACCTTAATATAAGTATATATTAACCTTTTGAGAATCGTGAAGTTTTACGGTTTTTTTAAGACCTGGTTGGATAGTCCATGGTCCCAACCCATTTCAAAACGCTGTATTTATCGTACTTAGCCAGAATCTTTCGATCAACTATTTCAATAAATTTGTATAAGTTTTGAGTTAATAATGGAAATTACCAATCCTCTTTTTGACCAATTTTAAACATTAATTTATCTAAACTTCTTGATTGATGAAGCACTCTTAATACGGTAACTATATCATTATCAAAACGGTAAAAAATAGAATAATTCTTCATTAATAATCGTCTCACCTTGATTCCCAACACAAGTAATTCCTCAACGATAGCACTTCTCTCTGGGTAAACCTCCAAGGTTTGAATTGCCTCTGCAATGCTATTAAATTGTTTCATTGCAACTTGAGGGGATTGAAGTTCATTTGCGATATAATGATAGATGTCTTCCATATCTTCCTCAGCACGCCTTAATATATTAATGACGACTTTATTCATGCGTGCCGTTCCCTAAATTCCTTAAAGAATTCATTTGCCGATCGGACTTGGCCAGTTTCAGATTCTTGGTATGCGCCTACCATCATCTGCCCAAATTCATCCACACTTATCTGATCAACACTCACTGATGATGGTGCCTCTGGAAGAGTAATATCAAAAGGTACACTCTTTGTTAGTGAAACCTGTTTTAGCAATAAGGTAATCAAGGTTGACATCGGCATCCCAAGTTGTTTCAAAACTTGTTCCGCAGACTTTTTATCCGATTCATCTACCCTAACGTTGATAGTAGCTGTTTTTCCCATAGTAATCACCCCTTTTTTGTAGTGCTATTGTATAGTATTTTACAGTAAATGTCAATTTCTAATTATCTCATCCTTTATAATATATTAGTCTAAATAGTTGAAAAATAATAGCAGATTTTCTACTATCATTTTTTCTTATCTCACCAATTCCGGCTCTATAATTTCTGTAACAGATAAAACTACTAAAGAGATTATGGACTTTTCTTTTCGCGAATTTTTCACATAAAAAATCCCATATAACCTCTACTAAAAAGCGCAAACAACTCATTAGAAAGAATCATATGGAACAAAAAACCAAAGTATCACTATCTTAGATTATTTGGATTGTGGAACACATAAAGAAAGCATTGCTAAACTAGACTATCGCTCCTAAATGTCCACATTGTCACTCCCAAATAGCTAAGTATGATTTTCAAAAAGAGTCTAAGATCCCTTACCTAGAGTGTCTTAACTTCAAAACACGGATTTTAATTGCTTTGAACATCACAAAAGAGAGAACCAATTTGGTCCTCTCTAGGTGTTAGGCTCTTACCCACTACAGTTGACAAAGAGCCAAAAAACACCCCATGGTGTGAACCATGAAGTGTTGATAAATGCTGTATTGTAGCCGTTTCTTAACGTTTAGAGAACTGGCTAGCTTTACGAGCTTTCTTAAGACCTGGTTTTTTACGTTCAACCATACGTGCGTCACGTGTAAGTAATCCTGCGCGTTTTAATGAATCGCGGAAGTCTGGATCTACTTGTAGAAGTGCACGGGCGATACCATGACGGATCGCACCTGATTGGCCTCCGTAGCCACCACCAACAACGTTTACCATAACGTCGTATGAACCTTCAGTTGATGTAACTGCAAAAGGTTGGTTAATAACTAAACGTAAGTCAGCATGTGGGATGTATTCTTCAACATCTTTTTTGTTAACAGTGATTTTACCAGTACCTGGAACCAAACGAACGCGTGCAACAGCGTTTTTACGACGGCCAGTACCTGCATATTGTGCTTGTGCCATTATATAATGCTCCTTTCCTCTTAGATAAGTCCTGAGATATCAAGTACTTCTGGTTGTTGTGCAGCGTGTGTGTGCTCACCACCAACGAAGACTTTCAATTTCATACCTTGTGCACGTCCAAGAGTGTTATGTGGAAGCATGCCTTTGACAGATTTTTCAATCAAACGTACAGCGTTTTTAGAACGTAGTTCACCTGCTGAGATTTGTTTTAATCCACCTGGGTACATTGAGTGAGTGTAGTAGATTTTATCAGTTGCTTTTTTACCAGTTAATTTAACTTTTTCAGCATTGATAACAATCACAAAATCACCTGTATCTGTATGAGGTGTAAATGTTGGTTTATGTTTTCCGCGAAGTACGCTAGCAACTACTGCAGAAAGACGTCCAAGTGGTACATCTGTTGCGTCAACAACATACCATTTGCGTTCAACTTGGCCAGTTTTAGCCATAAAAGTTGTTTTGTTCATGATTTCTCCTATACGAATTCGTAATATTTGTTTACAGTGTGATGGGTGTTCCGTCCCATCGAAGGTATTTGGAAGGTTCCGGGGCCTTTCAAATGGGGTAAACAATACCGTCTACTATCATACCAAATTTATTAGCTTAGAGTCAAGTACTTTCAGCCTTTTATTTTTTATTTCAAGGGGAATAGCAGAGCTGTTACCAGGCTATTATCTCTTCAGTCTGTCTCCCAAAAAAGATCATCTAAGGTCCTGTCAAGTACCTTACAAATAGTAATACAAAGGTTAAGAGTTGGATTATAATCTCCTTTTTCAACAGCTGCTATAGTCTGCCTAGAGACCCCAACCAAATTAGCCAGGTCCTGTTGGGACAAATCACAACTAGCACGCGCAGCTTTTAATTTTAGGTTTTTCATCCACTACTCCTTATGCCTTAAACGATAATAAAGACTTGAACCCCCCATAAAAATTAAGGCCAGACCAACTATAAAGAGGAAGCCATCCCCACTTTTATCAAAGAATGCCTTCCAGCTTTCCCTGACTGTAAATAGATTAAAAATAACCACACCTATAGCTCCTAAGCCAAATACAAATGCTAGAAGCCCAAACCATCTCCAATTCTTACCAAACCTATCATCTACAAATGCTGATGCTCCTTTGAGATTAGAATAAGAAACATTGGCAGTTAAACCTCCAAATAGTGCTAAATAAAGGAAAAAATCAGCTGTTATGATTCCACCACCCCAGCCTTTGACTAGGCTTCCTAACCATAGGATAAAAATCATCAGCCAAAAACCAATTTGATAACTCTTCAGAACAAACTGCACCTGACGCTCATCATAGCTGGGTCTATTCTTGATTTTTTGAATTTCCTTTATAGAAAGGTCACTTCTTTCTAGTTGTTTTTGAATTTCCTTAGCTTTTTTTAGTCCCCAAATTAAAAGAAGCAAAAGACAGGTTAAAATAAAGAAAGAGCCCCAATATAACCAATGATGAAAATTATCTGTCGCTAAGAGAGCTACAAAAAGCATACACATATCTATAAGAGCTACTATAAATATCCAGATCCATTGGGATCTGACAAGTTTTTGTTTAGGATTAGTCATGCCCATTCCTCCTTTAGTAATGACTTCCCTTTTATAGTAATTTATATTATTCATTTTGTCAAATATATCTTACATAAAGCCAATAAAAAACTAAAAAATTGAAAGCAAACACTTCCAATCTTTATTTTCTTGGTTCTTGACCTATGACAAAGGCTGCCAGCGTATCTGGTCCAACATGAGCCGATAAAACTGGCCCCAAAGGTAATAAGAGTGTATCAGTCACCTTGTCATTTTCTAAGAAATAGTCCCTTAGCATCTCAGCTTTTTCAGTATTTTCAACTGTATCAGTATAGCTAATAATAATGGTTGAGTGAGCAATGTCACTTTCCACCATGCTAACAATTTCTTTTAAGGCTTTTTTGCGTCCTCTTACCTTAGCAACAGGCACCAAACTTCCTTTACTATCTATGCTTAAAATAGGTTTGATACTAGCTATTTTCCCCAAAATAGCTGCGCTTTTAGACAAACGGCCTCCACGCATCAAATGAAAAAGGTCATCCACTAAAAAGTAAGTCCGTAATCGCGGTAAGATGTCTAATATTATCTTTTTTGTTTCCATTAGACTCTTACCTTGGTCTTTAGCTTGCGCTGCCAGAATAGACAAGTAGCCTTCCCCACCTGCTGCAGCCAGTGTATCAACAATTTCAATAACAGCTTGGGGGAATTCTTCTAAAACCAAATCTCGAGCTATTACAGCACTTTGGTAGGTACCAGAAAGGACAGAGGAAAAAGCAAGGTAAAGTAAGTCTCTTCCTCTTTCAGCATAAGTCCTGAAAACTTCTTCAAATTCTCCAACATTAATTTGGCTAGTTTTGGGATGGCTTCCATTTTTCATCTTTTCTAGCAGTTCTTGACTTTTAATTTTATTTGGGCCCACTGTTTGATAGACAGTACCATTACACTCAATGCTTAAGCCTAGAATCTCTATATCATAGTCTTGTGCCCATCCCTCACATAAATCTGATGTTGAATCTGTTACTATTGAAAACATTCCACCCTCCTCAAAAGTTGACTTCCCTCTTACTATTATTTGATAGTCAAATTATTAAGTGTTATTCTAGCAAAAAACCAAGGCTTAAGCAAGCTTAATTTTTTAGGAAAATAGCTTTAGGGGAACTTTGCCTAAACCTTATTAGATAAGAGGATAAACATCAAAAAGAACCTCTAAAATAGCCAGTTTTTACAGGTTCTTAAGTAAATCTTTTAATTGATTCATTTTATCTTGGTCAAATGGTCTAAGTTTTGGTTTTTGATTTCCAATAGTTTTTGACATAGTATCCAAATCGGACTTTACAGTATTAACTCTTCTTTCTAATTCTCTAGCAGGTACCCTGAGAGCACCTTGAGAAAAGATAGTCCACTGTTCATTCAAATCACTAGTTGCCACCTCAACCATAGTGAGTGACTTATTAAGTTCTGCTGCTAGACGCTCAATATAGCTATCTGCTGTCTCATCTTCTTTTGTAAAAACAACTGAAATTAGATATTGGTCATAGCGCTGCCTTACTCCTGGTACAAATTGAGCATCAAAGACACAAATAATCTCTATCTTTTCAAAATGCGCATAATTATTAAGTTTATTTAACAAGATCATTCTAGCCTGATCGAGCTGGTTGGTCTTGAAAAGCCTCTTGGTTTCTTCCCAAAAGGCAATCATATTATAACCATCTACCAATAGTATTCTTTTTTTCATACGCGTTTATCCCTAGAGTTTATTTCGATAAACTTCATACATTAATATAGCTGCTGCGACACTAGCATTTAAGCTTTGGACATGACCATCCATAGGGATTGTAATCATCTCATCCACTTGTTTTTTTATATTTTGTGAAATCCCCTTACCTTCATTTCCAATTATCAAGGCTAATTTCCCAGCTGTATTCCAGGTATGAGAAGATGTCCCATCCATATCTGTTCCAAAAATCCAAAAACCATTTTCTTTTAGTATATCAAGTGTTTGACTAAGATTAGTAACACGCGCAATAGGCATATGTAAGGCCGCACCTGTAGATGTCTTTGAGACAACAGGAGTCACACCGACTGCTCTATGCTTTGGAATAACAATGCCACAGACCTTTGTTGCATCTGCTGTCCTTAATATTGACCCAAAATTATGGGGATCAGTAATTCCATCTAGAATAAGAATAAGAGGATTATCTTCTGTCTTTGCCTTATTGATAATATCATTTAGTTCTGAATAAGCATACTCAGAAACCCTTAGAACAAACCCTTGATGGACAGCTTCATTGGCCATTTCTGATAAGGTTTTTTTAGGTGTCCAAGAGATAGAAACCTTCTTATCCCTCGCTAAATCTTTTATTTTATCAACATTTTTTCCACGTAAATCTTCTTGAATATAAAGTTTATTACCTCTGTTAGCATTTAAACTTTCTACAACTGCATGCACACCATAAACAATGTCATCATTTTCAATTATTTCTTTATTTTTCATATATACTATTATAGCATGAAAGCTAGTCTTTTACTCTTTTGATTCTTAAGAATTAACCTTAAAACAAAGAGCAAAATAATCAGGACAAAATAAAAAAGCTGAAGAATTAGTCTGCAAGGGACCTCTCCTTCAAGCTATAATCTGTCTGCTTTTTATAAAGCTTGGTAATGAATGTCAGAAATGGTAGTTTCTTGTCTGTTTTTACTATCATTTACAACAACTTTGACCTTGTAGTCATCTGTTGGGCGTCCTTTTAAGTCAAACCAAGCTGTCATAGTTTTTGCACCTGCTACCAAGTTATAATCAATTGTCGCTAAGGTCTGTCCTTTTGAATCTTGCAATTGAATAGCTACTTGGCTTGCCATCTTAAAGGTTGTCCCTAAATCAATTGAAACATCTAAAATGCTACTATCTTTTTGCAACTTACTATTAACTTCTATAGTAGATCGCTCAACATTTACCTTACTATCAGGGACTTGGGCTTGCCCTTCTTGAGCCAAAATTGGTGAAAAACCAGCAAGTGATATCAGACTCAGAACTGCTATCATCATCCATTTTATGCCATTAATTTTTACTTTTTTCATAAGCTACCTCCCAGATATTCTAACTTACCTTTATTATAACGCACTGAATATGGTTTTCAACTAAAAAATTAAGAATTATTACTCTTTTTTGTCGAGTTTTCAAATATATGACAATTTTAGCTGTTATTTAACGTATCTTTATGGTTAATCATAGACTGTAAGGCATATTCTAAAATCAAAATAATAAACAAGCTTAAAAGGCTACCTACAAATACCCCAATAAAGCGCATGCTTAAAATACCATGGCCAAAGGTATGAGATAAGGTCATAAGGATAATAACCTGAGGATTGGTAAAAAAGTTTGCAAAGATATAATTTTTAGGCATGAAATATTCTGTTAAAAAATTACTGAGGATTAAGATGAGAATGAGGAATAAAAGGCTCAATTGGAGTTTAGTAATAGCAAGCCCAATCATCAAGCCCACAATAGTTCCCAGCACTCGACTCAGGGTCCTGCTCTTTATTCTTTCTAAATGTTCCCCAGACAACACTGCTGCTGAAGAAATTAAAATCCAGTAACCTCCATGATCTTTTAACAAAAAGGCTAAATAACCTGTTACAAATAAGACACTTGAAAAATGACTTGCCTTGATGAGAATACTGGGGTCATCTTTTAACATTGCCTGATATCGATTTTTTAAGGCTAGGCTTTGAGTTGATAGCTTTTCTGAATTCCAAGGCAGACCCAATAAATAAGAAATAAGTATTGAAACTATCACAGAGACAAGTACCCCGATAAGCAAGGGGCTTCCATTTGCCTTGATTAAGTGCCAGCTAGGATTTTTAAAATTATAGGCTGTGGCAAATAACATAAGAACAAAGAAATAATCTGGCTTTGGAATTTGGTAGAATTTAGTGATTAAAAAGGCCAGAAAGCTAAGACTAGCAGTCACAAAAGGCAAAAGCCATGGGGCCATAGCAGTACTTGCACCCAACAAAAAAGCAAACCAAAGAGCTAAACCGTGTAAACTAATAGCCTTTAAGTTATAAAATATCGTTTTATTTTGAAAAGCCAAAAAAGAAAAGCCACCTAAACTGGCTAAGGTTCCCAGAGAGATTTCTCCTAAGCAATAGGCTGTAAACATAATAATCCCTGTTGTAAGGGCGGCCCCGAATGGCTTCATATAGTCTTTGTTCATTTTTCTCCTTTAGTCTTGAAACGAATGAAAAAGAGTGGGGGGCTTTTAAGGCTCCACTCTTTTTTATGTTTTATATGTGTCGATTTCCTGGATACACCAGTCTATTAATTCTTTGAGGCGACTTTCTTGGTCTGTCATATCCAAATACCCCATTACTGCTTCAAAGCCTGTCGACATCCGATAGGTGACAACATCCGCATTCTTGGCTTTGGTATGACTATTGGTATTTCGTCCTCTTTTATAAATATCTAATTCTTTCTCAGTCAAGACATTATCTTCAAGCATCTTTTGTATTAGGTTTGCTTGGGCCTTGGCAGAGACATATTTAGTCGCCAGATGGTGTAACTGGCTAGGCTTGGTTTGGCCTGAAAAAATCAAATGGCGACGGATATAATAGGAATAAACAGCATCTCCTTCAAAAGCAAGAGCAATTCCATTAATCAGATTGACATCAAGCTTAGTCACGTGTCCACCTCACACCATCCTTGGTATCTAATAATTTTATACCCTTGGCTGCTAACTGATCACGAATCTGATCTGCTTTTGCAAAATCACGATTAGCACGTGCTACTTGTCTTTCCTCAATCAGTGCTTCAATAGTTGCATCTAGTACCTCTTCTTCAAAGACAATCCCAAAGACAGCAAGCATCTTTTCAAAAGCTTCTTTTACGTCTTGATTATAATGACCTGAGTTAATCCACTTAGCAAAGTCAAATACAACTGTAATTCCATTTGCAGCATTAAAATCATCATCCATTGCTGCTTTAAAGCTATCTTGGTAAGTCTGTAATTGACGAGCATCCTCATCCCAATCTACCGACTCATTTTGAGGTTGACTGTAGGTGTTTTTTAAATATTTTAAATTAATTTCCGCATCATGGATAGCCTTATCTGTGAAATTAATGGGTTTACGATATTGTTGAGTGGCTAGGAAAAAACGTAAAATTTGGCCATCTACTTGTTTTAGCATATCATGGACAGTTATAAAATTTCCTAGTGATTTGGACATTTTTTCATTATCCACATTTACAAAACCATTATGCATCCAGTAATTAGCAAAGGGGTGCCCTGTTTTAGCTTCTGATTGAGCAATTTCATTGGTATGATGGGGAAATTCTAAATCTGCTCCTCCTCCATGAATATCAATGGTATCTCCTAAAATCTCTGTCGCCATCACAGAGCATTCAATATGCCAGCCAGGTCTTCCTTTTCCCCAGGGACTATCCCAGAAGATTTCTCCAGCTTTAGCAGACTTCCACAGTGCAAAATCCAGTGGATTTTCCTTCAAGTCACTTTCACTATCTATACGACCACTGGCTCCTACTTCTAGATCTTCAATAGTCTTATTGGCTAATTGTCCATAATGAGAAGACTTTGAGACACGGAAATAAACATCACCTGAAGATTCATAGGCAAAGCCTTTATCCATCAGAACTGATACAAAATCAATGATTTCAGACATGTAGTCCATTACACGAGGATGCTTAGTAGCTTTTTTAATCCCTAATTGAGCAGTATCTTCCATAAATGCTTGAATGAACTTATCTGCTAATTCTTTGGGAGATAGGCCTGCTTGGGCGGCAGCCATGATAATCTTGTCATCAACGTCAGTAAAATTTGAAACGTAGGTAACCTCGTAGCCTCTGTACTCGAAATAGCGACGAATAGTATCAAAAGCTACTGCCGATCGTGCATTTCCAATATGAATGTAGTTGTAGACTGTTGGACCACAGACATACATCTTCACTTTATTTTCCGAAAGGGGAATAAAGTCCCGTAAACTGCGAGTCATTGTATCATATATTTTTATCATTCATTATTTCCTTTGCCTTGTCGCATCTATTCATAATTTTGAAGAGTAATAAGATTCTTCTCTTTTGTGCTCAATATTTTTAATCTGCAACTCGTCTTTTTTGCCATGGACCCTGACTACTTTAGCGGGAACTCCAACCACTGTGACATCTTCTGGAACATCTGATAAGACAACAGCTGCCGCTCCAACTTTAGCATGGGCTCCAATTTCAATAGGTCCAATAATTTGCGAATGAGCCGAAATCAGAGCTCCCTTACGAACTGTTGGATGACGCTTACCCACGTCTTTTCCTGTTCCACCAAGTGTTACTCCATGGTAGAGCATAACACCCTCTTCTATTTCAGCAGTTTCTCCTATAACTAGGCCTGAGCCGTGGTCAATAAAGACCCCAGCAGCAATCTTAGCTCCAGGATGGATCTCAATTCCAGTCCAGAATCGCCAAAATTGGCTGTGCATTCTAGCAAGTAGAAAAAAGCCATGCTGCCATAAAAAATGAGATAGACGGTGGGCTGCTAAGGCCTTGATTCCTGGATAAGTTAAGATAACTTCTAGGGATGAACGGGCAGCTGGATCCAACTCCTTAACAATAGCAATACTCTTTTTCCACCAGCTCATAAGCACTCCTTTTATTTTTTAATCTCTGTCCAATCCATTAATATTTGGTCTTCATCAAAAGGATTTATAGCTACCCCAAAGGTCTCTTCTATTTCATTTTCTCCATTTCGAGGTTGATAAATATCTGCTATCTTCCAAGTCAGAATAACCCCTTGACCACGTCTAAAGGCACCACCAAAATCTTCTTGATTGTACCATTTCGCAAAACTCTCTAAGTTAGAAAAAGCTGGGACATAGGATTTCCCTTCAGGTGTTGACATGGTTGGGAAAAAACGATCATAGTATTTTTCACTTTTTACTTGGATAAAGGCTGGTACTAGATAAATTTTATCCATGGTCTGAGCAGCCTGGTTTTCATCATTCATCAAGCTATTAAGAATACTAGTATAATTATTGATAAATTGAATCATATCACTACTTTTGAAGATAGTCGAATTACCAAAGTCACCGTCTTTTTTTAGATTAAAGACTAAGCCTGATAAGCCTGATTTAATCACTTCTTCAAGGACAGAAATAGCAGAGCGTTCTAGCCAGTAGAGGCTTTGAGCACTCTTTTGCTCCCATTTAAAAGCAGCCATATCATCCTTATCTGTAAAAACAGGCGTAACCTTAACTCCTTCAATTTCAATAGCATAGGGCTCCTTAGCTGCCCAGACTGGAAAGTGATGAAAAGCATCTACCAACGCAACACTATCTAAGAAATTATCTGGAGCATTAATAAAGGCTCTAAGACGGATATCTAATTCATTACTAGTTTGTTTAGTCATGTTTTTCTTCTTTATCTTCAGCTTTAGGCGGGCGAGGTAACAAGGCTTTCATTGAGGCATCAATACGTCCTTTGTCATCAACTTTAATAACTTTGACATCAACAACTTCACCCACTTCTAAAACATCAGATACGTTAGCTGTCCTAGACCAAGCAATTTCTGAGATGTGAACGAGGGCATCTGTTTTATCAAATAGGTTAACAAAGGCACCAAATTTTTCAATACGAACAACTTTTGCATGATAAACTTCACCGACCTTGGCCTCACGTACTAAGCTAGCAATAATTTC
This sequence comes from Streptococcus didelphis DSM 15616, assembly GCF_000380005.1. GTDB lineage: Bacteria > Bacillota > Bacilli > Lactobacillales > Streptococcaceae > Streptococcus > Streptococcus didelphis. The sequence goes on along the minus strand of NZ_KB904196.1, from coordinate 102,596 downwards.
CTTGGTCCGGTTAATAGCTGCTTGATCACTGGAGAAGATTTGAACAGTTCCTTCTTCATCAATATCAATTTTAACACCCGTTTCAGCGATAATCTTATCAATTGTCTCGCCACCCTTACCAATAACTACCTTAATTTTATCAACATCAATCTTAATGGTATCAATTTTAGGTGCTGTTGGTGCTAATTCAGGACGAGGAGCTGCAATTTCTGCTTCAATAACATCTAAGATTTCAAAGCGGGCTTTTTTAGCTTGTGCCAAAGCTTCCTCAAGAATTTGTGGAGTGATTCCAGCAATCTTAATATCCATTTGAAGGGCTGTAATACCTTCTCGTGTTCCGGCAACCTTAAAGTCCATATCGCCAAAGTGGTCTTCTAAACCTTGAATATCTGTTAAAACGGTATAATTTTTACCATCTGAAATAAGTCCCATAGCAATACCTGCAACAGGAGCCTTGATTGGTACACCACCAGCCATTAAGGCCAGAGTTCCAGCACAAATGGAGGCTTGAGAAGAAGAACCATTTGATTCTAGAACTTCTGCAACTAAACGAATCGCATAAGGAAAGTCTTCTAGACTTGGCAGTACTTGTTCCAAGGCTCTCTCACCTAGTGCTCCGTGTCCAATTTCACGACGACCAGCAGCCCCATAACGACCAGTTTCCCCTACAGAATATTGAGGGAAATTGTAGTGGTGTAAGAAACGCTTTTTATATTCAAGACCAAGACCATCAATAATCTGAGTCTCTCCCATAGGAGCTAGAGTTAAAACAGATAAGGCCTGGGTTTGCCCACGTGTAAATAAGCCAGAGCCATGAACCTTAGGTAAGAAGTCAATTTCTGCATCAAGAGGTCTAATTTGGTCAATTTTACGGCCATCCGGACGAGTCTTGTCTTCTGTGATTAAGCGGCGAACCTCTGCATGCTCCATTCGTTCAAGTATTTCTGCCACGTCACGCATAATAGTTGGCAGGTTCTCATCTTCTGCATAGTGTTCTTCATATTCTGCTTTAACAGCTTCTTTAACTTCCTCTGTTGCAGCTTCACGTGCTTTTTTCTCTTCAACTTGAACAGCTTTTTGAAGGTCTGAATTATACTTAGCAAGAATTTCAGCTTGTAATTGCTCATCTACTCGTAATAATTCTACTTCTGTTTTTTCCTTACCAACTGCTGCTACAATTTCTTCTTGGAAAGCAATCAATTCCTGAATAGCCTGATGACCTTTTAAAAGAGCTTCAAGCATGATATCTTCTGAGAGCTCTTTAGCACCAGACTCAACCATATTGATAGCTTCTTTACTTCCAGCTACTGTTAATTCTAATAGCGAAGCATCTAGTTGCTCCTTATCAGGGTTAATGATAAACTGTCCGTCAATGTAACCGACTTGGACACCAGCAATAGGTCCATTAAAAGGAATATCAGAAATTGAGAGTGCAAGTGATGAACCAAACATAGCCGCCATAGGAGCGCTAGCATTTTCATCATAAGAAAGAACTGTGTTGATTACTTGAATTTCATTACGAAAGCCCTCTGCAAACATAGGACGGATAGGACGGTCAATAAGGCGTGCTGTCAAGGTAGCATCTGTTGAAGGACGTCCTTCACGTTTCATAAAGCCACCAGGAAATTTTCCTGCAGCATACATTTTTTCTTCATAATTAACCTGCAAGGGGAAGAAATCCCCTGTTGCCATCTTTTTAGACATGACGGCTGCTGTTAATACCGTTGATTCTCCATAACGTACGACTGTTGCTCCATTAGCTTGTTTAGCGACTTGCCCTACTTCAACTACTAAAGGTTTTCCTGCAAATGTCGTCGTAAATGTTTGTTTTGACATAAAATACTTTACCTTGAATACCCTTCCAAAACCCTTTTTACTCAAATCTTAAAAAGTTCTTTCTGGTATCCAACCCCTTTCAACATAATCATTTTTAGTTACTGTACGTAGTTTTGCTACAAAAAGCAATCTAACATAGACCTGTTACACTCCTCATTGTATCAAACGACGTATCTTAATAATTCTACCATAAAAATTTAAAAATTTCACTGAAACTCAAAGACTTCAAGCAACAATTAACAGAAGGCTCCTTATCAGTAAATACAAGGGAAAAGCCCGAAACTTTTCTTGTGGTCTATAAAGCCCAAGTGCAAACAAAAATCCCCTACTTTCTAGTAGAAGATTAGTTTTTCTAGCTAAAATATTCTTCGGACAAGGCCTCTCCTTAGTTAAATCTAGACTTGCGTCTGATTTAACACGCTAATTTCTATCCTGAACTTAACTAAAGGACAGACTAACTTGAGATATAAAATATTTCAAGAATTAAAAAATCCTCTGCCGAGGAAGTATCCACTCGGTAAACTTAAGTTTACTGAGTGGATAACTGACGAAGGCAGAGGGCTTTTTAAACTTGAAATTAACGACGTAAACCAAGAGATTGGATAAGCTCGCGGTAACGGTTTACATCTGTACGACGTAAGTATGCTAATAAGTTACGACGGTGTCCAATTTTTTTCATCAAACCACGGTAAGTTGCGTGGTCTTTTTTGTGTTCTTTAATGTGTCCGTTTAGGTGGTTGATTTCCCAAGTAAGTACTGCTACTTGAACTTCAACTGAACCTGTATCACCTTCATGACGTGCATATTGTGTGATGATTTCATTTTTTTTCTCTTTTGAGATTGCCATAATTTTTCTCCTTTATTTCCTTAATCCGAGTCTTAGGATTGGCACTCCTAAAACCAAGAAAAAGTTGGTTTGTCTTGCGACTAGTCTATTCTAGCAAAATTAATAGCCTAGGTCAACTTTTTCAGACAAATCCCCTAGCCTTGATGTTTTTTACGCTTTAGAATAACTCTTAAAAACAAGCTCAATCCTAAAAGCAAACTAATAATGCTATAAATCACATAGGCTGCAATAAGAGAATCAAACCAGTGGGCAATGAGTTGAAGAACAAAGGCAGCTGCTGCTCCACCAACATTACAACCTATCAGAACCAGAGTCGTTGCTTTTGTTAATTGATGGCTAGGAAATTTTTCTGAAATGGTATTAAAGGCAAGGGTCACTCCAATACTGTAAACAAACCCTGTAATAAGTGCTCCTAGACCTACTGAGACTAGGCTTTGCGCCTGCCAGAGAATTAACATCCCAAGCCCTAGCGCAATAACTACAGCTGCCATCAGATAGACTTTGAAAATTTCTAGTAATCTACTAAAAGTAAATCCTGCAAGTATCCCCATAAGCATCATTAAAGCTAAAATAAAGCTGGCATCTCTTGCTGAACCAATTCCTAAATGGTCCACAACAAGAGGAATTCTTAGCGTATTCGACGTATTAATAAGAATAACAAAGCCAGCATATAAGGCTAAGCCGATAATAAGTTTTAGTTGTTCTCTTGTCAAGCTTTTATTTTTTTGGTCTGCCACAAGTTCTGCTTGGTCTTTAGATGATGGGTGAGGCATATCTGGGACAAAAAGTAGATAGAGAACTAGAATAATTAGGGCAAGGAGATAAATCATGAAGGCCTGTGTCCAACCAAATACAATCAAATAGCCGGAAATAAAGGTAAACAGTGAGGCTCCTAAAACTTCTGTAGAGGCTCTGTAACCTAACATTTTTATTCTCTCTTTACCTGTAAAACGCTCACTAATGATATTGATAGCCTTGGCATTAATTAAACCAATTCCCAGTCCCAAGATAATTCTAGAGAGGAAAACTAGAGGATAGGACTGAATAAAGACAGGAAGGGCACCTCCTATTCCTATCAACAATAACCCCAAAATAATGATGGCCTTTTCGGATAAAAAAGAACTGATCATCGGATTCAACAAAAGCATAGCTAAAACAGCAAAGGACGATAAGGAAAAAAGAATATCAACCTGGCTAGCAGGATGACCTTGTGCCTGATAAAATGCAATCATCTTTGGTATTGCAGGGGAAACCGAAAATGGGGAAATCATCATCAGAGACAAACTTAGTAAACTAATTTTTTCAAAAAATGCTTTCATAAATAGGGCTTTCTCTTTATTCTTGTTTATTTTACTTATATTCAGTATAATCAATAGCAGAAGATAAAAATAGGACCAAGGTCATAAAAAGAAGATGAAGACGATTTCAGACAAGCAACTCCTAAAGGAACTCCTTTTCAAGAACAAACTTGATCATTTTTTTCCTAGTGAAGACTATGATAAATTACAGCTCATCCAATATCAAAAGGGTGAAAGTCTCTGCTTGCAAGGGCAGGAGATTAAAGTCATCGGCTATACCCTAAGTGGTTCTGTTAAGATTGTTCGCAGGCTTTTTAATGGAAAAGAACACATCCTAAAGACCCATTCTGCTCCTTGTTTAATTGGGGATATTGAATTAATGACCAATCAAAGGGCTGTGACTTCAGTTATGGCCTTGGAAAAAACATATTTTGTTCAACTTCCTCTTCTAGATAAAGAGAAATTACTCAAAAATCCACAGTTTCTCTATCAAATTGGACGTGAACTCGCCTTAAACTTTTACCATCACAACATTAATGCTAGTAATAACCTTAGTTATTCTGTCAAGGAAAGGTTGGCTAGCCATATTTTAGCCAATGAAAAAGAGGGATATTTCTCTTTGGAATTAACCCTCCTAGCAGATACTTTTGGAACCAGTTACCGACACCTTCACAGGGTTCTTTCCCAATTGATTGAAAAAAGAATCATTAAAAGAAGCGCCTTTAAAAGCTACCAAATACTCAACTATAAAAGTCTACAAGCCCTGGCGCTGGAAGAATAAGTAAAGGATGCCTCTATTAACAAGACTTGCCAAATCTTACTCTAGCCTGCTTTCTTGTTCATCAATGACCTGGACACGTCTTATAAAACAAAAAAAGAACCCGAGGATTCTTTTGATTGTTACTAGAAACTTCTCTCTCTGAAGTCCTTGTTTGGATAATAATATTATAATATAAACTTGTCTTCTAGAAAGTAACTGAGGGATAAAAAGTCCAAGTTATATTGTTACCAGCTCTATTTGTATGTAAAATAACAAACAAGTACTGCTTTTTAATACTTATTAGTAAGAAATTGATTTACTTTTTCTCAAAGCTTGTCCTTCTTCTTAACAAAAAAAGTTAGACCAGTTCTAAAAGTAAAATTAGTCAGAACTCTTTTACTATACCCGTCACTATTTTCTAACTCTCCCTTATCAAGCTACTTTTTGAAGAAAAGCTTAGTTTTGATAAGACATAAACTAAAAGCTATCATATAAGCTTTTAAAATAAGGGCTTTTATGATATAGTAATTCCATTAATAACAAAGGAGTAAAAATGTCTGCACAAGATAAGATAATTAAAGCCAGTCATATGATTGATATGACTGACATTATTCGCGAAGGTAATCCTACTCTTCGCCAAGAAGCTAAGGAAGTTGAATTTCCTTTAAGTGATCAAGATATCATCTTAGGTGAAAAAATGATGCAATTTCTTAGAAATTCTCAAGACCCTGTTATGGCAGAAAAATTAGGGCTGCGAGGAGGAGTTGGCTTAGCAGCTCCTCAATTGAATATTTCAAAACGTATTATTGCTGTTTTAGTGCCAAACTTAGAAGATACTGAAGGCAATCCACCTAAAGAAGCCTTTAGTCTACAAGAAGTTATGTACAACCCTAAAATTCTTGCCCATTCTGTCCAAGATGCTGCCTTAGCTGAAGGTGAAGGTTGTTTATCTGTTGACCGAGTGGTTGAAGGCTACGTTGTCCGACACTCTCGTGTTACAATAGAATACTTTGATAAAGACGGCCAAAAACATAAACTTAAATTAAAAGGTTATAATGCTATTGTAGTTCAACATGAAATTGACCATATCAACGGTATCATTTTCTATGATCGGATCAATGCCAAAAATCCTTTTGCTAAAACAGATAACATGTTACTTATCCCATAAGAAAAATACTCAATCTGCGGATTGAGTATTTTTTATTTTTTTTTAATTAACCAATAACTTTAAAGCGATCTTCATCAGCCATAAAGTCTTTATCGCCAGCAGCTTCTTCAATTGAACCAAAGTTTAATTGACCACGAAGTTTCCAGTTAGCTGGAATACCATAAGTTGAAGCTACAGCGTCGTCAACAACTGGATTGTAATGTTGAAGGTTAGCACCGATACCTAATTCTGAAGACAAGGCAGTCCAAGCATTTACTGAAGCAATACCAGATGCTTGCTCAGACCAAATTGGGAAATTATCAGCATAAAGTGGGAATTGTTCTTGTAATCCTTTAACAACAGCTTGATCTTCAAAGAAAAGAGCTACTCCTTTAGCATTACCAAAACCTGCTAATTTAGCTTTAGTACCAGCAATAGCTTCTTCACCTAAACCTTGGTCTTTCATTGTTTTTACTAATTCATTAGCAACAAGTTCATTCCAAAATTTACCAGCATGATCATTCATTAAAATAAGAACACGTGTTGTTTGGCTATTGAATGCTGAAGGTGACTGACGAACAGCTTCTTTAATTGTTTCAATAATTTTTTCATCTGATGCTTTGGTTTCACGTCCTAAAGCATAGATGGTACGACGGTTTTTCAATTCTTCTAAAAATGACATATTTTTCTCTCCTTTAAAGATACTTTTAAATTCTTCAACAATAGACATATTGTCTCCTTCAATTAACACTAATTAGTGCTTAATTATCACTATATAGTTATTATATTATTACTAATTAGTAAAGTCAAAGAAAAAGGCTCAGCTATTTTTAAATTTTTTTAAAAGTCTAATAAGTTCCTTTTGTTCACTCTCAGTCAAAACCGAAAAAATCTCTTCAACACGATTAATATGGGCTGGCAAAGCCTGCTCAATAACTGTTTGACCTTCTGCAGTCAAACTTACTAGAAAAGAGCGTTTATCATTTGGGCACATGTGACGTAGGACCCAGCCTTTTTTTTCCATGTTTTTGATGACAACTGTCATATTACCTGAAGTAGCTAACATGCTATTAATAAGTTCTCCAATTTTTAAGGTTCCCTTGGCATAAAGAACATCTAAAACAGCAAATTGTGTAGGGGTTAAATCATCTAGTTTATAGCTTACAGATACTTTAGAATCAATGGTTCTAAAGGCTTTTCGCATAACAACCATTGCTTTGACAGCAGTATTTTTAAATTCTCCCATCTCATCTCCTTTCTTCTTTTATTTTATAACTAGTTAGTATTAATTTCAATTACCTTGCTTGATAAAAAGTTTTCTAGACTGGTGCTAAGCTTTTAGAAGAAATCTTCAAATAGACTAAGTTGATTATCTTCTGGTAGATTGCCAAGTATTCCCATATCATCCATTTTTTCAACTAAGGTAGAAGAGGCTCCCCCACGTTTTCTTAATTCCATTTTAGAAAGAAATTCTCCATCTGCCCTTGCTTTAACAATTTGTTTAGCTACGTTTTCACCTAAACCTTCCATAGCTACAAAAGGAGGAATTAAGGTATCTTCTTTTATTTGGAATTCAATGGCATCACTCCGATAAAGGTCTAATTTGCCGAATTTATAGCCACGCTCTAACATTTCATTAACAATTTCTAAGGTTGTGTACAAGTCATTTTCTACATTGGAAGCTTCATTATTTTTCTTTTTCAGAGCAATATCTTCCATGCGAGCTTTAACAGCTTGTAGTCCACCACTCATTGTCTTTAATTCAAAGGCTTTAGCACGGATTGAAAAATATGCACAGTAATACATCAAGGGGTGGTGAACCTTAAAGTAAGCCACACGCAAGGCCATTAAAACATAGGCTGCTGCATGGGCTTTAGGGAACATGTATTTTATCTTCCCACAAGATTCGATATACCAGTCAGGGACATTATTTTCACGCATAGCCTGAATATAGCCATTACGTTCTTCTTCTGAAATTTTTAGCCACAGGCCCTTACGAACACGCTCCATAATAGTAAAGGCCATTTTAGGCTCTAGACCCGCGTGCATGAGGTAAACCATAATATCATCACGACAACCAATAACTGTTTTTAGGCTTGCAGTACCATCCTTAATTAAATCTTGGGCATTCCCTAGCCAAACATCCGTTCCGTGGGACAAGCCTGATAGCTGTAACAATTCCGCAAAGGTGGTTGGATGGGTTTCGTTAACCATACCCCGAACAAAATTGGTCCCAAATTCAGGAATTCCCAACATACCTGTTGGAGTGCCAATTTGCTCAGGAGTAACTCCTAAAACTTCCGTTCCGGAAAATAGTGCCATTACCCCAGGGTCATCAGCAGGTATTGTTTTAGGGTCAATGCCTGATAAATCCTCTAATTTACGGATCATGGTAGGATCATCATGACCCAGAATATCAAGTTTCAAGACATTTTCATCAATATCATGGAAGTTAAAGTGAGTGGTCTGCCAAGAAGCTGTAACATCTTCTGCAGGAAATTGCACTGGGGTAAAATCATAGACATCCATATAATTTGGAATAACAACAATCCCACCTGGATGCTGACCTGTAGTTCTCTTAACGCCAGCAGCTCCTGCAGCTAGCCTATCAATCTCAGCATCTCGGTATAACTTGCCATAATCACGTTCATAGCCCTTAACAAAACCATAGGCTGTCTTTTCAGCTACTGTACCTACAGTTCCTGCCCGAAAGGCATATTCCTCACCAAATATCTCACGAACATCTAAATGGGCATTAGGTTGATCATCACCTGAGAAGTTCAAGTCAATATCAGGAACCTTGTCCCCATCAAAACCTAAAAAGGTTTCAAAGGGAATATCCTGACCATCTTTTTGATAGGCAACTCCACACTCAGGACATTTCTTATCAGCTAAATCATAACCAGAGCCGACTGAACCATCTGTGATAAATTCTGAATGCTGGCATTTTGGACAGACATAATGGGGTGGCATAGGATTGACTTCTGTAATACCAATCATAGTGGCTACAAAGCTAGAACCCACAGAGCCTCGTGACCCTACAAGATAGCCACGCTCATTAGACCTATTAACCAACATCTGAGAAGCTAAATAGATCACCGCAAAACCATTCCCTAAAATAGAAGTTAACTCTTTTTCAATACGAAGATCAATAATATCTGGTAAGGGATTACCGTAAATTTCAAAAGCTTTTTGATAGGTTAATTCTGCAACCGTTTCTTCAGCCTTATCTATATAAGGTGTATATAAATCCCCCTTTACAACTTCGACATCTTCAATCCCATCAGCAAATTTTTGGGTGTTTGTTACTACAATTTCATAGGCTAAATCCTTACCAAGAAAGGCAAATTCATCTAGCATTTCATTAGTCGTTCTAAAATGAGCCTTTGGTAGAGGAGCTGGCTTAGCACCTTCACCCCTCCCAATAGTCCGGTTAATCATTGCTCCTTGTCCAAGGCTACGCACAATAATCTCCCGATAGATTTCCTCTTCAGGTTCAATATAGTGAACATTTCCCGTTGCCATAACAGGCTTATTAAGTCGTCTACCAACCTCAATTAAATCAAGAATAGCCTTTTCAACGCCTGCCTGGTCTGGAATTAATTCACGCGCAACAAGAGGCTCATATAAGGCAGGTGGCATAACTTCAATAAAGTCATAATAGCGAGCAAGATTAACAGCAGCATCAATTCCTTTGGTTAGAACTGCATCAAAGACTTCTCCATCTGAACAGGCAGTCCCCAATAATAATCCTTCACGATACTTATCTAGAATAGTTCGTGGAATACGTGGCACTCCCTCATAGTAGACCACATTGGACAGGCTAACTAATTTGAAAATATTCTTTAAACCAATTTGATTTTGAACATAAATGGTAGCATGTTTAATTCTTGCTTTTTTATAAGAATCCTCTGCCACTAATTGGGTATTTAAGTCTTTTAAATTAGTCACACCATGTTTTTCACGCGCCTCTTTCAAAAAAATAAAGAGAAGGCGACCAGTTGCTTCCGCATCATAATTGGCCATATGGTGATGGTCCAAAGAAACTTGGAAACGTTTGGTTAATGGTCCTAAACCATGGCGTTTATACTCAGGGTAAAGATTTCGTGCAAATTCCAAAGTATCAATAACAGGTTGGGTAATTCTAGCTAGCTGATAACGTTCATAATTAGCATTCATAAATCCAATATCAAAACTAGCATTATGAGCTACTAGGACACTATCCTTACAAAAGGCTTGAAACTCTTCCAAAACTTGTTTGAGAGGCTTTGCTCCTAGCAAATGATTGTCTGTAATCCCTGTTAATTCAGTGGTAAAGGCTGATAAGGGATGGCCTGGATCAATGAATTCATCAAACTGTTCAATAATATTTCCCTTATACATTTTAGAAGCAGCAATCTGGATAAGGTCATTATTTATCGCAGACAATCCTGTGGTTTCCACGTCAAATACCACATAAGTAGCCTCGTGCAAATCCATATCAATAGGCTCATAAGAGATAGGAACCTTATCTTCAACAATATTTGCCTCTAGCCCAAAAATAGCCTTAATCCCCAGTTTTCTAGCCCTGTGATAACCATGAGGAAAGCTTTGTACATTGGCATGATCTGTAATTGCAACAGCAGGATGTCCCCACTTGGCAGCCGTGTCAATTAAAGATTCTACAGTTGGCAGAGCATCCATTGTTGACATATTAGTATGGGCATGGAGTTCAACCCTCTTTTGACCTTCTGGCATAAGGTCTTTACGGTCATGATGAACAATTGCTTTAAGCTGCTGGACATTCATAGTTAAGCTTTTTGTATAAGGGTTATTTTCAATATTTCCTTGAACTCTTAGCCATGCTCCCTTAGCAACCATATCATATTTATGTAGTTCATCATCATCTTTGGCCCATTTTTGCATAGCAAAGCTAGAAGTATAGTCGGTCATTTTAAAATTAATAATGTGACGACCAGTCCGGGTTGTTTTTCGTTCCACATCAAAAACCATACCTTCAAAAACAATACGGTTTTCTTCCATTTCCACTTCAATCATTGGGGTGATTTCAGCTTTTTCAAAGCCAGCTTGCCTTTGTACAAGTCGTTCTTTATAGTCAAAACTAGGTTTTGAAGCTGGCTCTTCTGCTGGAGGCTGCATAGTTTCTAATGATTTCAAGGCTTCCAGATTGTCTTGAACTGCCTTGTCCAAAATAGCCTGACGATTATTGTCAAAATGTTCTTGCAAAGACTTGGTCATTTCATCATCTGATATCATTTCAATCTCTAATTGCCCAAAGCCAAAACGTGCAAACTGCTTGGCTAAATTGGGAAGATGATTTTTTCTAAAATGATCATTGTTAATAAAGTGGGGAGTTGAAATAAATAACTTTCCCTCTTGATAAGCTACCTTTAACTTAGCAAAAGAAGACTTGAAAGAAGCACTATTACAGGGTTCATGCTCAAACGCTTCATAATAATAGTCCTGTAATAGCTGATCAGAATAATCAATATTTCCAACCTCAATATCAAACTGCACCTTGATATCAGCTTTTTGGAAGGTTGTTTTCAGACGATAATCCAGTTCTTTATAGATAGCTATTGGTAATATCTCTTTAAATGATAGATGAAACTCCCATAAACGAGATAGGGAATGAACCTTAACCTCAATTATATCAGCAGACGAAAAAGCACTTGAAGTTCTTATTTCAAGCGGCATCTCTATTTGTTCCATCAATTTAACGAATAAATCTGACATAGTTTTCTCCTGATTTTCTTAGGGACTATTTTATCATAAATAGTCAGAGAATTCGACCTTTATCTCAAGCAAGCAGACGAAAAAGCTAGGGAAATTCCTAGCCTTTCATCTATTTATTGAGTATTTGGTTCTTCATTCAAAAATTTTACTTCTATTTCATTGTAGCATCTTGAACATCTGGTTGTCCCATCAAAGGAAGGTCTGAGACTATTTCTTCTTTTTCCTCTTGAATAGCTTCTACACTTGGTTTTTCTTCATGATCTGGTCCAGGATATGTCAAACCATTTTCTTCTAGTAAAGCTTCATAATAGGCTGCATTTGTTGTCTGTATATAAGGTTGTAACCAGAAGAAACCTAGTCCAAAAGTCACAAGTGATAAGATGGCCCAACCTATAAAGCTGAGTTGTAATAAGAAATATTCCCACTTATGGCCTTTCATAAGCTGTCTACTTTCTGTAATGGCTGTATTTAAGCTTACTTCTTGACCTCTATCAAGTTTGTCTTTTAAGACATAATTTGCTTGGGAATAGCTCAAACTTTTAATAATCCCAGGAATGATAAATAGGAAGCTCCACAAGCTAGTATAGACTAAGATTAATAGGTTAGTCCCTAAAAATTTACCAAAACGTTTCTTAGTAAAAGGATAGAAGAAGGCAACAGATAGGTCTTCTTTTTTTCCTCGGATAAAATCTAAGAAGATACAAACAATACTAACCTCTGCTAATAAGCTTATAAAAATCATCAAAAAATAGAGAACTGTCATTAAAACCATAGAAACTGCAACAGCTCCTGTTGGTTCTGCTGTATCACCATTTAAGGCTATAGGTAAAAGTAAGAGATAAAAGAGAGCTATAAATACTGTGCCAATTATAAGACTTGGTAAGACACAGTTCCCAATAGCCCAACCCCAATTCTCTTTTAAACGATTTTTAGCAATTTGTTTTAATTCTGCCCTAGTTTTCATCTGCTTCTCCTGTCCTTTTCTATAAGTATACCATAAGTATACTATTTTTTTTAACTTTTATTGATTTTTTCAGTTAATTTTTTTGATTTTTTCAGAACTAATCGCCAAATCCGAACATTGTTATTAAGTTAATCTAATTTTTTGATAATTAATATTGTTGAAGAAGAAAACACCCTCAAAAAGAGGCTAGATTCCTAAAACTTAACCTTTGTTTCTTTTATTTTTATTAAAAAAGCACAGTTCAAATGATTTTATGTCAAGAATAGGGTATACTTGAAGCATACTGAGAGTATTCTTACTATTTTATATATTTATAATAGAAGGGGAGATTGATATGGAGAAACCTATCATCGAGTTTAAAAATGTTAACAAAATATATGGGGATAAGGTAGCCGTAGAAGAAATAAGCTTACAGGTTTTACCAGGTGATTTTATTTGTTTTATTGGTACTAGTGGTTCTGGAAAAACAACCCTCATGCGGATGGTCAATCGAATGCTTAAGCCTAGTAATGGTAGCATCTTGTTCAAAGGAAAAGACATTTCCCAATTTAATCCTGTCCAATTAAGACGAAAAATTGGCTATGTTATTCAAAATATTGGCCTAATGCCTCATATGACCATTTATGAAAATATTACCCTAGTGCCAAAATTATTAAAGTGGTCAGAAGAAGACAAACTAGCTAAGGCCAAGGAACTGATAAAGCTTGTGGAACTGCCAGAAGACTTTTTATATCGTTACCCTTCAGAATTATCTGGTGGTCAACAACAAAGAATCGGAGTCATTAGAGCTTTAGCAGCAGATCAAGACATTATTTTAATGGATGAACCTTTTGGAGCTCTTGATCCTATTACCCGCGAAGGTATTCAAGAACTGGTTAAAAGCCTGCAAGAAAAGATGGGTAAGACTATTATATTAGTCACTCATGACATGGATGAGGCTTTAAAACTAGCAACCAAGATTGTCGTTATGGATAAAGGTAAGATGGTTCAAGAAGGGACTCCTACTGAATTGCTTCATCATCCAGCGACTACCTTTGTGGAAAAAATGATTGGTGAAGAACGCTTGATTCGTGCCCAATCTGATATAACACCAGTTAAATCTGTCATGATAAAAAATCCTATTGCTATCAGTGCTGATAAATCTTTATCTGATGCCATTACCCTTATGAGAGAAAAACGGGTTGACTCCTTATTTGTTACTGAAGATGGAAAATTGCTCGGGCTTATTGACATTGAAAGTCTAAGTCAACACTTCCAAAGCCATTTATTAGTATCAGATTTAATGACCAAAATTACCTTTGCTGTTCAAGAAGAGGCTATCTTGCGAGATACTGCCCAAAAAATCCTCAAACGGGGCCTAAAATTTGCACCTGTTGTTGATACTGAAAACCGATTGAAGGGAATCATTACACGGTCATCCCTAGTTGATATGCTTTATGACTTTATCTGGGGAACTCAAGGAAGGGAGGAAGAGTAATGGCTGATTTTTTTGCACAATATGGTAGTCGGCTACTTGTAAAAACCTGGGAACAAACTTATATTTCAGCATTAGCCCTAGCTTTTGGTGCTCTTGTAGCCATCCCTTTAGGCATAATCCTGACAAGATTTCCTAGACTAGCTAAGATTGTTATTGGAATAGCTAGTATGCTGCAAACTATTCCCAGCCTAGCACTTTTGGCGATGATGATTCCTATTTTTGGAGTAGGAAAACTCCCTGCTATCCTTGCCTTGTTTATCTATTCCCTCCTTCCTATTTTAAGAAATACCTTTGTAGGGTTAAATAATGTAAATAGTGATCTAAAAGATAGTGCTAAGGGGATGGGTTTGTCTTCTGTCCAGTCGATTTTTCAGGTAGAATTACCCTTGGCCATGCCAGTTATTATGGCAGGAGTTAGATTATCGGCCATCTATGTTATTGCCTGGGCTACCTTAGCCTCTTATATTGGAGCAGGTGGTTTAGGAGATCTGATTTTTAGCGGTTTGAATCTTTTTCAACCAGAATTGATTATTGGAGGAACTATTCCTGTTATTATCTTATCTCTCGTTTCAGATTTTTTACTGGGAAGCTTAGAGAAGCATCTCTTACCAAAACAAACTAGTGGGGTGAAAGCATGAAGAAAAAAATATACGTTACTATTTCTGCCCTGCTTATTCTCATAATAGCTATCTTTTCCTATAGGGCCTATAATCATGAAGATGGTCCCAAGGTCAAGATTGCTGCTCAAAGTACAACAGAATCAAGTATCATGGCTAATATTATTGCCGAATTAATCCATCATGAGTTGGGATATCAGGCTACTATTGTTCCTAACTTAGGCTCTTCAAATGTAACCCACCAAGCTCAACTTAGAGGAGATGCGGATATTTCAGCTTCTCGTTATACAGGAACAGATATTACTGGCGCTCTAGGGATGGCTACTATCAAGGATCCTAAAGAGGCTGCAAAAGTCGTTAAAAAGGAATTTCATGAGAGGTTTGATCAAACCTGGTTCCCAACCTATGGCTTTTCAGATACCTACGCTTTTATGGTCACTAAGGATTTCGCTGAAAAGAACCAACTTGAAACTTTTTCTGATATGGCTAAGATTAAGGACAGTGCTAAAGTCGGCATTGACAGTACTTGGCTGAACAGAAAAGGGGATGGCTATTCTGATTTTACCAAGGAATACGGTTTTTCCTTTGATAAACTTTATCCCATGCAGATTGGACTCGTTTACGATGCTGTTTCGGGTAATAAAATGCAGTCGGTCTTAGGGTATTCTACAGATGGACGTATCCAAAGCTATGATCTTAAAATCTTAAAAGACGATAAGCAATTTTTCCCTCCTTATGAATGTTCTATGGTTGTCAGCAATAGTATCCTTAAAAAATACCCTGACCTTAAAAAATTACTGCACCGCCTAGATGGCAAAATCAACCTAGAGACAATGCAACACTTAAATTACAAGGTTGATGATAGACTTCTTGAACCATCAGTTGTTGCACAAGAATTCCTCAAAGACAACAATTATTTCAAAGGAGGTGACAGCAATGAGTGATATGTCAACCTGGGAGCAGCTGCTTTATTATTTCAATCATAATGGAAGTTATATCCTCTCTCAATTCTTAAGGCATTTTTTAATATCAGCCTACGGGGTAGTCTTAGCTGCCCTTGTGGGAATCCCTCTTGGTATTATTATTGCTAGACGCATAAGACTTAGAACATTTGTTATGGGAATAGCAAATGTTCTCCAAACCATTCCCTCACTAGCCATGATTTCGATTTTAATGCTGGGGTTGGGACTTGGAACAAAAACTGTTATTGCGACTGTTTTTCTATATTCTCTCCTGCCAATCATTAGCAATACCTACACAGGTATCCGGAGTGTGGACGATGATTTAATTGATGTAGCTAAAGGGATGGGGATGACTAAAAGCCAACGCCTTATCATGGTTGAGTTACCCCTATCCTTATCCGTTATCATGGCAGGTCTTAGAAATGCACTTGTAGTTGCCGTAGGAATAACTGCTATTGGAGCTTTTGTTGGTGGTGGTGGCCTTGGAGACATTATTATCCGAGGAACTAACGCAACAAATGGTGGCGCTATTATTCTTGCAGGTTCATTGCCAACAGCCCTTATGGCAATCTTATCAGATATTATTTTAGGTTTTATTCAACACCTCTTAGAACCTCGAAGTGCTAGATAACTTAGTAAGCATAAAAACTTACTCATTTTACACCTGCTATTAAATCAGCATAAACCTAAAAAGAGGCTGAAACAAGGTTCAACCTCCAATATAAAAAGTGAACAAGCTTAGTTTTCTGCCGCTCAGAATTCTAGCTTGTTCACTTTTTGAATGTATTAAATTATAAAACGTAATAAAAGATTTCTAACAATACAACCTTTTTAGGACAGTATTTTTTGTCTTTTATTTTTATTTTGCAGTTAGGATTTCTAGTGTTTCAATTAGGTTTTCGGCATTGACTTCAATACTATCACCACTAGCTTTAATCTTCACTTCAACAATACCTTCTGAAGCTTTTTTACCAACTGTAACTCGGATTGGTAGACCAATTAAATCACTATCTGAGAATTTTGAACCGACCCGTTCATTACGGTCATCTGTTAATACTTCATAACCTTTTGCCATTAGGTCCGCCTCAACTTTTTCAGTCAAGTCTTGGGCATTTTCATCCTTACTATTAACTGTAATGAGATGAACATCAAAAGGTGCTAATTCTTTAGGGAAATTAATACCCCAAGAATAACGGTAGTCTCCTTTAGCTGTCTTGGTCACAAATAATCTGGCGTGTTGTTCAATGACAGCAGATAAGATGCGGCTAACCCCGACACCATAGCAGCCCATAATAATTGGAACAGATCTTCCATTCTCATCAAGAATATTAGCTCCCATGCTATCAGAGTAGCGCGTGCCTAGTTTAAAGATATGTCCTACTTCTATTCCTCGTGCAAATTGAAGGACTCCTTGTCCATCTGGTGACATTTCCCCTTCTTTAACTTCACGAATATCAACATATTCAGCCTTAAAGTCACGATCAGGATTGACACCTTTGAGGTGGTAACCGTCTTTGTTGGCACCTGCAACAGCATTGGCCAGGTCTTCGACATTCCGATCAGCTATAATACGCACATTTTCTGGAAGATTTACTGGTCCTAAGGAACCAAAATGAGCTCCCATAATTTGGAAAGCAGTTTCTTCAGAAGCTACTTCAAGGAAATCTGCTCCTAAATAGTTTTTCAACTTAACATCATTAACATGATCATTTCCTACCAAAAGGGCAACAATAGGCTGATCATCAGCTATAAAGACTAGGGTTTTGATTACTTGATGAGAATCAATATTGAGGAATTGAGATACCTCATCAATTGATTGACAGTCTGGTGTTTCTACTTCAAGAAGGTCTTCATGAGAAATAACTTTTCTTGATGGTTTATAGGCATTGCTTGCCATTTCTAGATTGGCAGCATAGCCTGATTCACTAGAATAAACGATAGTATCTTCTCCTGAAATCATCCATGAACTTAATTCGTTTTTAATGTCATTTAAGATATGTTCTGGAATGTCATCAATAGAAGGAATTGATTTATCTAGGCTCAGCCAACGGTTCAAGTCTGTACGTTCTGGGGTAATGGCCATAAATTCTTGAGAGTCTTTTCCTCCCATAGCTCCGCCATCTCCAATAATTCCCTTAAATTCTAGACCTGCTCGTTTAAAGATAGCTTCATAGGCCTGACGATAATCCTCATAGGTAAGGTCCAAATCCTCATAGCTTTGATGGAAACTATAGCCATCTTTCATGATAAATTCACGTGTCCTTAAGAGGCCATTACGGGGACGTTTTTCATCACGGTACTTAGATTGAATTTGATATAAGTTTAAAGGTAATTGTTTGTAAGATTTAACAGCATCTCTTACTAGAGTAGTCAAGGTTTCTTCATGGGTTGGCCCTAAGATAAAATCAGATTTTTCCCTATTTTTTAACTTGTAAAGGTCTTCACCATAGGTTTCATAACGTCCTGATTCACGCCATAAATCTGCCGTCAATAAGGCTGGCGCCAGCATCTCTACTGCACCAATTTTGTCGAATTCTTGACGCATAATAACTTTTAACTTTTCGATGGTACGATTTGCTAAAGGTAAATAAGCATAAATCCCAGCCGACACTTGACGCACATAGCCCGCACGAACCATTAAAGCATGGCTGATAACTTGGGCATCACTTGGCATCTCACGTAAGGTTGGAATAAGCATTTTTGATTGTTTCATTTAATTCTCCTATTAATTAGAAAAAGGCACGCATAATATCATTCCAGGTTACTGCTATCATTAATACTAACATGATAGCCACTCCGGCTAAGGTAACATATGTCTCGGTTTCTTGTTTGAGGGGTTTTCGTCTAATAGCTTCGATAATGTTTATCATTATTTTCCCTCCATCTAAGGCAGGAATCGGAATAAGGTTAAAAATCCCTAAGTTGATAGAGAGCATTGCCATTAGGTTTAAAACAGATTCCAAGCCATTTTTTGCTGCTTGATTGGACATTTGATACATAGCAACTGGGCCACCTAATTTATCAAGGCTAAAGCCTGTTATTAAATTCTTTAGGGCCACTACAATGATCAAGGCCCCGTTAGCTGCCATTTGAAAACCACCAAATATCTTGTCTAGAATGCCTGTTTTTAAGGGAGCATGAATACCAATAACATAGGACCCATTTTCTTTTTTAGGTTTTAAGTTAACTGTTTTTTCCTGTCCCTTTGAATTTATCAGAAAAGGAATTGCTTGATTAGTTTTTTGGTCTTTAGTAGTCTCTGATAAGGCACTTATAATGTCTTGCCAATTATCAACCTTATGAGAACCCACTTTTAGAATCTGATCATTTGTTTTAATGCCAGCCTTGGCAGCAGGACCATTATCTACTACAGTAATATGGTTACTTGAATAATCAATAGTTCCCCCCTGCATAAAGACCAAGATAACAAAGACAAAAATCCCTAAGATAAAATTATTCATTGGACCAGCAAAATTAGTGATCAATCTTCCCCAAATACTTGCATTTTGATATTGAACATCTTGAGGGGCAATTCGGATTTCTGTTCCATCTTCTTCAACTATGGTAGCATCATGATCAACTGGGTAGGTCTTTGTCTCATCAATAACAAGACCAGTAATAAAGAGTTTATCTTCCAAATCATAAGCTGTTACATTCATAGGTAAGCTAGTTGGATCTAGTTTACCTTTTGATAAATTGATGCGTTTAACCTGACCTTTATCATTTAAGGTCAAGCTTGCTGGTGTACCAATTTTTATTTCTGTCTTATCATCTCCCCAACCAGCCATGCGAACATAGCCTCCGAGAGGAAGAATCCTAATCGTGTAAAGGGTTCCTGCTTGGTCAACATGTGAGAAGACCTTGGGACCCATCCCAATAGCAAATTCTCTTACAAGAATTCCTGATTTTTTAGCAAAATAGAAATGTCCAAATTCATGGACAACAACTAAAATACCAAAAACAATAATAAAGGTAAATAAGCCTAACATATAATTCCTTTCAGTCTATTATTACTATGTAAAGAAGTCTAGAATAAACCAAAGAGATGCATTAGAGGAAAAACAAAAATCATTGAATCAAAACGGTCTAAAATACCACCGTGACCAGGGATTAGTTTTCCTGAATCTTTGACTTCGAAATGTCTTTTAATAGCACTTTCTACCAAGTCACCAAATTGTGCAAAAATCGAGAAAATGGCCACAAATAAAAGCATACTAATAAAGTTATGGGGAGCATAAACACTTCGATCAACCAGCATAAAAACAAAGGCAAGAACTACTGCACAAGCAATTCCACCTAGGCTACCTTCGATAGTTTTATTGGGAGAAACTTTAGGTAAAAGCTTGTTTTTCCCAATTCTTCGACCAACAAAATAAGCACCCATATCAGTTGCCCAAACAATAAAGAGGGCTAAGAGAACCTTATCAATCCCTGCTATTCTTGCATTAACTAGATTTTGAAAGCCAATACCAATATAAAGACTTGAAGCTATGGGAAAGGCTGCATCTTCAAATGAGTAATGGTCACTGTTTATGACTGTCCCTGCTAAAAGTAAAAAGACTAATATACCAAAACAGGCAAAATTAGCATTAATTGGTAAAAAGGTTAGGTAGTTGTCCATAGGGATTGTTAAGACAAAGGCTGCTAACATGGCTAAGATCCCTTCAAAGGAGAAGATTTCTAATTTCTTCATGCGCATCATCTCTGTTACCCCAATCATGGCTAAAAGAGCCACAAATAACTGAAAGGATAACCCTCCTAGAAGTAAAAAGGGTAGGAAAATGGCAGCAGCTATTGTCCCCCAAATTACACGTTCTTTCATTCCATTTCTCCTTTATAAGCCACCAAAACGACGGTGACGACGGTTAAATTCTTCTAAAGCCTTTATAAGCTCTGCTTTTTTAAAATCAGGCCATAAGACAGGTGTGAAATAAAATTCACTGTAAGCAGATTGCCAAGGTAAGAAATTACTCAAGCGTAGCTCTCCACTGGTACGAATAATTAAATCAGGATTGCGATAAAGATAGGGTAGATGATCTGTCATTAAATAATTAGCTATTAGATCTTCTGTAATATCTCCAGGATTTAAATTAGCATCCAAAACATCTTGTGCAATTAGTCTCACGGCGTTAGTGATTTCTGCTCGTCCTCCATAGTTCAAAGCAAAGTTAAGGACAAGACCTGAATTTTGTCTGGTAGTTTGAATAGCCTTATTTAAAGCTTGTAAAGTCTCTTGTGGGAGACGATGGGTTTCCCCAATCATTTGAATGCGAACATTATTTTTATGTAATTCAGGAACATACTTGTCAAAAAATTCCACCGGAAGGTTCATAATAAACTTGACCTCATCTTGGGGACGAGACCAATTTTCTGTTGAAAAGGCATAGACGGTTAATACCTTTACCCCATATTCAGAAGCTGCAATGGTTACTTCCTGAAGGGCATCCATGCCTGCTTTGTGTCCAAAAACCCTTGGTTTTAAACGTTTTTTAGCCCAACGTCCATTACCATCCATAATGATTCCAATATGTTTAGGAATTTTTTCTAATTTGATTTCTTTTGATTTTATTCTTAACCTTATCATCTTACTTCCTTATTTAAGCATACTTAGTTTTATTTTACCATAAATACTGATGTTTGACTTGTCTTTTATGATTGAAAACACTAAAAAAGAGCTATTATGACTAATTTTTACAACCTAGCCATAGATAACTCTATTTTTATTTTAGAATCTTCCTAAAAATTGCAAAAATTCTCAAAAAGAAAGAAAAGGCTTTTATTATTTTGTTTCAATAACAGAATCTATTTGATTATTAGTATCAAGAGCAGTTTCTTCAGCAAGAGGAAGTGTGTCATCTTCAACAAGACTTGCACTTTCAGCCTTATTTTCATCTACTGGCAACAACTCTGCACCGTATTTTGAAACAACCCGTTTAATAGCTGATAATTCAAAAGGTAAAAAGACACCGTCAACATCTAAAACAATGCGATTTGTTTCTTTGTCAATTTCATCTACAAAGGCAAACAAGCCTCCAATAGTAACAACTTCATCGCCTTTTTCAATAGTATTTAATTGATTTTGACGTTCTTTTGCTTGTTTTTTTTGCTGGCGTTGCATGAAGAAAATCAAGCCAATCATTACAACAAACATTAAAATAGTAGAAAAACCCATAATATCTCCTTAATTATATATAAAAGTCATGATTAACTATAACAAATTTACCTGCACATAGCAAGGAAAGGCCAAGAAAATAAGCCTTAAGATTGAATAAGGTCTAAAATTTCGTCTTCACTTAGGGAAGAATCACAGACCTCTTTTAGCTTATCTGCTTTCTTGACCAGTAATCCTGGTACAGTCCTGATATTATAAGCTTGTCTAAGCTTTTGAATATTATGACTATCACTTACGTTATCTGTATCAATAAAATAGACTTTGAGATTCTTATCTTGGCTAACATGGACTAATTTAGGGGCAAATAACCGACAATAAGGACAGCTAGCTCTCCCAAAGAAGGCAACTAGCTCATCTTCTTTTTCAATATATGCTGTTAATTGCTCACTAGTTACTTCTTTAAAATGACTGACTGCTTCTTTGAATTCCATCTTTCTTCCCCTTATTATGAGTTTCTTTCTATCTTAACCAAAATAGGCTGGTTTTTCAAATCCTCTTACTTTTAAAGCATTTGCCTAAGTTTGCTCATGGAGCACGATAAATGGGTTATCTTGGATTTCTGTTAACTTATCGACTGCTTTTACAAGTCTTTTTCATAGCCATTTGGATGGCTAGAATGCCAGGCCCAGGCTGTTTCAACGATTTTTTCAATATTATCAAATTCTGGTTGCCATCCCAAGATTTGTCTAGCCCTACTGGAATCAGCCACCAAAATATCTGGATCTCCATACCTAGGTGCCCCAATTTCTGCAAGGATAGCCTTGCCTGTTATTTTTCTAGCAACCTCTAGGATTTGGAGATTGGAAAAACCAGTAGATGAGCCTAGATTAAAGGCATCTGATGGCATACCTTTTCGCAAATAATGTAAAGCTTTGCTATGCGCTTGCGCTAAATCAAAGGGGTGAACATAGTCTCGCACATTGGTTCCATCATTTGTGTGATAGGAATCTCCGAAAATGATGATCTTGTCACGAAGACCTTGAGCAACTTGTAAGACTATGGGTAAGAGATGGGTTTCAGGGTTATGGTCCTCCCCGATACTTCCATCTGGTTTGCAACCTGCTACGTTAAAATAACGGAGGGCAACATATTTTATCCCATAAGCCTGATCACACCAGGCCATGATTTTTTCCATCATTAGTTTACTTTCGCCGTAGGGATTGATGGGTAACTGTGGACTACTTTCCTTGATAGGCATATGCTCTGCTTTTCCATAAGTAGCTGCTGTAGACGAAAAAATGATTTTTTTGACCTGATACTCTTTCATCACTTGAAGTAACTTAACCATACCAGCAGTATTGTTATCAAAATACTTGAGAGGGTCCTGCATTGACTCCCCAACTTGGGAGTAGGCAGCAAAATGAATGACCGCATCAATGCCAGGGTGTTTAGCAAAGACCTGACGCATAAAGGGCTGATCTGCCAAATCTCCTTGATAAAAGTGGGCTGCCTTATGAATGGCTTGTTTATGACCTGTAACAAGATTATCTACGACAACAACCTCTTCCTTATCAACTTCTATCAGTCTATCAACCATATGGGAACCAATATAACCCGCTCCACCTAAGACCAAAACAGTCATTATAAGTCTCCTTCTATTCCTACACTCTTAATAAAATCGGCAAAAGCAGCTCTACCTTGCAAATCCATTTTATAGACCCCTGCATCTTCCAAGACCCTTACAAATACTTTACCAACTTCTTTTTCTAGCAAATCATGGGCAGACCCTTCATAGGCTTTAGCTTGATAGCTTGCTTTCAACTGATCAGCCCACTCTTGATGATAATCAGCCACCTCAGCTACTTGACCCAGAAGATACATCTCCACTTCTTTTAACTCTGCCTTTAAACGAGGTGGCAAGATAGCCAGACCCATAACTTCTATCAAACCAATGTTTTCTTTCTTGATATGCTGGAGTTCTTTATGGGGGTGATAGACTCCGTCTGGAAATTCAGGACTAGTATGATTATCACGCAGGACAAGGTCAAGTTCAAATAGGCCCTCTCTGCGCCTTGCGATGGGGGTTATTGTGTGATGGGGTTGGTCCCCGGAGAATGCACGAATATCAACCTTCTCATCACTATAATAGCGCCAAGTTAGTCGGATTTTCTCTGCTAATTCTACCATTTGGCAACTATCATACCCCTGTAAGCGAATAACCGACATGGGCCACTTGAGGATAGCTGCTTTGATATCAGGAAATCCCTTGAAAACAAATTCCCTTTCCAGCTCTGCCAATGCCATAGGAAAATCATGCTTTCCCCCTTGATAATGATTATGGGATAATATGGAGCCCCCAACAATTGGTAAATCAGCATTTGAGCCAGCAAAGTAGTCAGGAAAAATCTCAACGATAGCTAATAGCTGTCTAAAGGTTTCTTTAGAAATGACCATGGGGCGATGTTGGCTATCCAAAAAAATGCAATGTTCCTTAAAATAAGCATAGGGAGAATATTGAAAGCCCCATTCTTGCTGATTCAACTTAAAACGGATAATCCGGTGATTCGCTCGCGCTGGGTAATCAATCCGCCCCTGATAGCCCTCATTTTCCATACATAATTGACACTGGGGATAGCTAGATACTTTAGCTAATTTTGCAGCAGCAATAGCCTTGGGGTTTTTTTCTGGCTTAGATAGGTTAATTGTGATTTCCATATCACCATAGGGAGATGGGCTTTTAAAGGTGAGGTTCTTGGCAATTGCCGAAACTTTTATATAGTCATTAGCTTGACTTAATTGGTAAAAATCTGCTATCGCCTTCTGAGGAGAAATCTCATAGGTTGACCAAAACTGAGCATTTAAGTGACTTGGTAGTGGTGTGATAAAGTCCATTAGTTGGGAACCAAGGCAATCTCTTTCTTCTCTAAGCGAGCCAATCTTACCATTTTTTACAGCACGCGCCACCAATTTTTCTTTAAGGTAAATCAAATTTCTTTTCCCAGAAATTGCCTGTGCTGAGTCTTCTCCTACTAAGGCTAAGATTCTGTTAGTAAGGTATATTTTGTCCAATTCTTGATAAGCTGACCTAGCAATAATGGCTTTTACAAATTCTTGAATGAGTTCCATATTGTTACTTTCTTTTTGGCTTATAGAGGATGTGTCCCTTGAGCAATATGAGCTATATAGAAATCTGCTGCATAGCCCATTTTATCCTTATATATTTTCCCAACATTTTCTTTAAACTGGTCTAGCTTACCTTTTTCAACAATGGCAATGGCACAACCCCCAAACCCAGCACCTGTCATCCTGGCTCCTAAGACACCTTCTTCTTGCCATGCAGCATGAACCAAGGTATCTAATTCCACACCCGTCACTTGATAGTCATGTTCCAAGGAGACATGAGAAGCATTCATTAAACGTCCAAATTCTTCTAAGTGTCCTGCTTCTAAAGCCTTGCCAGCTAGCAAGGTACGCTGGTTTTCAAGCACTGCATGACGAGCTCGTTTCATTCGGTTACCATCCTTAATTAAATAAGCATATTGATCAAAGCTAATAGCATTTAGTTCTCCTAGTGTCTCAATGTTTAGGAGACTATTTAGTTCTGCTACTGCTTTTTCGCATTCTGTTCGTCGTTCATTATATTTTGAATCAGCTAATTCACGACGTTTATTCGTATTCATAATGACAATCACATGTGACCCTAAATCAAGTGGCACCAATTTATATTCCAAATTATTGGTATCTAAATAAAGAGCACATTTTTCAGCTCCCATACCAATAGCAAACTGGTCCATAATGCCAGAATTTACCCCTATAAATTGATTTTCGGTTTGTTGGCCGATTTTTACTAAATCAAGTCTATCTAATTGGAGCTGAAAGAGACCTTGGCAAATACATCCTACCAATAATTCTAAAGAGGCAGATGAGGATAGGCCAGCACCATTTGGAATGTTTCCCTCTACGTAGAGATCAAAACCACTGGCAATGCTGTGTCCTGCTTCTTGTAAAAATTTAACCACCCCCTTAGCATAATTGGCCCAATTATCTTGAGCATCATAGATAAGTTCTTGTAAGTTGACTTCTATAATGCCAAGTTCTTTGAAATTAGCTGAATAAAAACGTAAAACTTGATCATCTCTTTTTCTGGCAGCACCATAGGTTCCTAAACTTATGGCCGCTGGGAAGACATGGCCTCCATTATAATCTGTATGTTCCCCAATCAGATTAATACGACCTGGTGAGAAACATAGGCACTCTGGCTCTTTTTGAAAAATAGCTGCAAAAGCTGCTTCTAGTTCTGTCTTAGTCATTTTTTCTCCTTTGGATATGATACTTTTATTGTAGGTAATCCTTTTTTAGGAGTCAATATTTTTACTAAAATTTTACTAAAATAATCACTGGATACATGAGCTATGCTATAATAAAGAAAACAGGTAAAATGAGGTAAAAAATGGTAACTTTAAAAGATATTGCTAGGCAAGCAAAGGTTTCTCAAGCAACTGTTTCCAGGGTTTTAAATAAGGATGCTAGCTTGTCTGTCAGTGAAAATACGAGACATCGCATCCTCACACTTGCTGATGAGCTCGGCTATTCTAAACATCAAAAAACCACAAATAGTCCCAAAGCCAGGCAAAAAATTGCCATTTATCAGTGGTATAGCCAGCAAGAAGAGTTAGATGACCTCTACTATTATTCTATTCGTATTGGCCTTGAAAAAAGGGCACAGGAATTAGGGTATGATATTGTCCGCTTTTTTAATGATGATAATTTTTGTTTGGAACAAGAAGTCATAGGTATTATCGCAATTGGAAAATTTAGTACTAAGCAGATTCAGAAATTAGAAAGGCACAAGCGAGAAATTGTTTTTGTCGATTTTGATACCCTCACAGCAGGTCATCACTGTGTAACAACAGACTTTGATCACTCAGTTACCATGGTACTAGATTATTTCCTAAGCAAAGGCTTAACTAAAATAGGAATGCTTGCTGGTCAAGAAAAGACAAGTGACCAGCTAGAGACCCTTATTGACCAGCGCTTTCGAAGCTTTAAGCACTATGCTCATGAAAAGGGGATTTATCAGGCAGACTATCTGTTTGTTGGAGAATTTTCAGCCCAATCAGGTTATGACTTGATGATGACTGCTATCAGCTCTTTAGGTAAGGAGTTCCCACAGGCCTTCTTTATAGCCAACGACTCACTTGCTGTGGGAGCCTTACGAGCCCTGCAAGAAGCAGGAATAGCTGTACCTGATAGCGTCAGTCTTATTTCTTTTAATGATACCCCAATCACCAAGCAGGTCTACCCAGCCCTAAGCAGTGTGACTGTTTTTACAGAGGAAATGGGAAGCACTGCTGTTGATATCTTGAATAAACAATTAATCCACCCTGGCCAGAGTGTTACCATGACCAGACTTGGAACCAAGCTAAGCCACAGAGATTCTAGCATCTAAATCTTTAAAGAAAACAAAAAATCAAACTACATAAAAACAGACAATCCCTTACCAGATTGTCTGTTTTTTCTATTAACTCCCCTTGCCATTTTGTCTATTAAAGCCCTTTTAAGTCAAATTACTTAGAACTAGAATCATCATAGGCTAGAGGACTACAGGCGCTGCGAGTAACATTCTTAGTTTGAATGTTTTGAGATAATATATTGTTACGTGCTATTACGATCTCATTAGATTTTGGTAGTACATTATACCCCACATCATTTACAGTATTATTAGTTGATGTATCTAATAATTTTATAGTGCAAGAACAGCGAGTTTTATTACCTTGAAGGTCATTTGCTTGTACTGAACTAGTCGTTAATAGTGTTAAAAATGCTAAGAAAGCTGGGCCAATAAGGCGACTCACTTTTTCTTTCATACTTTATAAATCCTTTCATTTTTAATATCCCACTAAAGGGCAAGCAGAGATGTTTGTAAAACTAACTCTGTAAATCTTCTTTTGCTTTAACTAGTTAAGGCAAAAAATATTATCACTCTATTATATTAAAAGGATTTCTTTATCAAACTCATTATATTATATTTTAATTAGAAAACAATGGCAATATTAGAGGGTGTCATTGTTTTAAATCTCCTTAAATAAAGAGCACTTTTTATTACTTACCTTTCTTAAAGTAAGAATAAACCACAAGTCCTAGTAACCCTCCTAAAACTGCTCCAAGAAGAGTCGATAAAAGCATTTTTAAGCCCGATTTTTGCTTGTCATCATTATCTCTAGCCTCAGCTTGCGACTTAAAGTTAGCCTCCTGCTTACTTGACTTCTTCTTAGCCCCGTCTTCTCTATCTTTTCCAAACTGAGACTGGTCTTTATCTTCCTTTTTATCTTCTTTTTGAGAATTGGCTAGAAGCTCTTGAGACAAGGAGTTGGGACTCATTGTTTGTTTAGCAGCTCCTATTAATGTATGAGTATGGTTAGCACCCTTAACCATATCTTTAACTAAACCCAGATTTTCTTTGTCAGCATCCTCACTAGTATTCTTCTGCTCAGCTACATCTGCTGCGAGCTTTAGAACGGCGGCAGTCAGACCAGTAAGACTTATTCCATTATCAGCGTAGCTAATTCCTACCGGATTGACCAAGGAAACAAGGCCTGCACGGTCTGCGTCTACAAGTACCTGGCCTTTCAACCATTCTTTATCAAGATTAAAGTGTCTGGTTTTGTTATCAGCGTTCACAAGAACCAGGTAACGATCCCCATTTGTAGCTCTTAACTCATAAGCAATAATCACATCTACTTGACCAAGTCCATTCTGACCTGGAATAGTAAGGAGCTTGACATTTTCATCTACTAAGACCTTACTGCTTAAGCGAAAAGCATCACTTGATCGGCGTAGGGCAATTAGACCCTTGGTATAGGCTTGGCTCTTAACATTTTCTGGATAGGCCTTAGCATCGGTTGCCTTTTTCCAATCAAAATGATTAATAGCATCAGTAGAATCATAAGAATCATGGATAAAATAAGGGTATTCAAAGGGGCTTCCATCTTCATTGACTAAGAGGTGAGACTTGTTAGGGACCTTATCACTTGGGACAATACCTTTATAGGCAGGATCTCTAAATTGTTTGCTACGGCCATATTCTTGTCCTGAATGGATAAATGGTGTCCCCTGAGAGGTTAGGATAAGCAGATTACCCAGCCGTAAACGACGATGAATTTCTGCATTATTGTCTGCTTTTGCGGGATCTTTTTTAATAGACTGGGCAATGATATCAAATAAGCTTAAATTATCATGAGCCGCAATATACTGAATCACATCACCTGGATCATCTGCTGTAAAATTATTTGGCTGAGCCTTAATATTATTGAAAAGGCCATAAATATCTTTTTTACCACCTGTAATAAAGGCTGGCTGGCCTTCATTACCAAAACCTGACTTAAGCATGTTTCTGATGTCATCTGAGAAGGAAGCTACTGTGTCTGTTTTACTCATCCATTTCTGGTCAGCGGGCTCTTGTGGCATATTTTCATCACCAGCATAAGTTACCCAGCCTTCACCCAACATAATAATGTTTGGATTAAGGGCTTTAGCTGCCTTATAAGCTGTCTCAATAGACTCGGCATCATGATCTCCCATCATATCAAAACGAAAGCCATCAACCTTAAACTCTGAAACTAAGTATTTGATTGAATCAACCAAAACACGGCGAGACATGTAATGGGTGGTTCCTAGCCTTCCTCCCCCAAAACTACTTCTTGGACTTCCATCAGCATCCATAAAATGATAGTAGTTGGGTTCTAAATCTTCAAATAAAGACAGCTTAGCAGTGTGATTATACACCACATCTAAAATGATACCCATACCACGTTTATGAATCTCATTAACGAGATTTTTAAATTCTATAATCCGTTTTGAAGGGTCAGCTGGGTCTGAAGCATACATTCCCGTTAAGGCAAAGTAACTCTGGGGGTCATAACCCCAATTGTAGTTATTACCACTGGATGAATAGTTGTTAGATACTTCCTTGTTCATCTCATTAACAAAGTAATAAGACATGACTGGTAACAATTGAATATGGGTTACACCTAGTGACTGTAAGTAATCAAGGCGTTCTGTAAAGGCAGAAAAAGTCCCAAAATGATTTTTGAGCTCGCCAGAAATAGCAGTGTCTGATGTAAAATCTCTAACATGTGCTTCATAGATAATAGCATCTTCTCTATTTTTAAAGTTCTGAATATTAGCATAGGTCAAGTCTTTTGGACCAAGCTGGCTAGGGTTAACAAAAGCAGCTTTAGCAAGAGCATACGCTGGTCCCTTATCAGCTAATTCTGAGTTCCAGGCTGCCAAGGATTTAGCATAGGGGTCTAAAACCAAATGTGATTTGCCATCACGTATAATATCAAAGTGATAATAATAGCCACTATAATCAGTGATTCCAAGATGTGACCCTTGATTAAGCTTTATAGACCATTCTCCCTTGTCACCTTTTGTCATAGCAGCTTTAGCAAGAACATGATCTTGATCAGTCTTATCATAGATAATAAGGTCTACTTTTTCTGCACTAGGTGACCAAAGAGTCACATCTACTTCTTGACCATTTTCAGATAGCCTTGCTCCTAAAGGCCCATCATAGGCATAAAGGGCATCCTTATATTGCCAATTACTGCTTGCTGTAAAGGTGTCCGATTTGTAAGTCACTTGATAAGGCCCATCTGCTGCTGAAAAGTCTCCTGAAATTAAGATTGTTTTTGATTCAGGTTGAAGCAAAATATCAGTTATGGAAATAGAGGCACTAGTCTTAGCAGTAACTTTTAAATCTTTTAATAGGCTTGGCTTATCAAGTCCTTCAAAACTGGTTAGACTAGCTTGAATCCTATGTGGACTAATCTGCTGTGCGCCTAAAATACGAACCGTATTGACAAAGAAAGGATTGGTATAAACACTAGCATCATCATCTCTTAAGAAGATTTGACTATGATTTTTTAGATTTGTAAATTTATAATCTTCCTGTCTAATTTTGACAGCATCTCCACTCTTACTTTTATCTAGAAGTATGAAGCCTATTTCATTGGGTAAGTCACTTAATGCCACATCAAGGTAAGCACCATAGTCTCCACCTTTTTTGAAAGAAAGGCCATCTGGCCAAGTCTTTAATTGACTAGAAACAGATTTATCAACATTGCCCCAAATCCATAGAGCTTTATCATCATAGTTGCCATCTGTTCTGAAATAATTGATTCTGACTGTTCCTGCTTTTTGTGGTTGATAGTAGTAAGTTTTATAGTTCTGGTCAAACCAAACTTCCTTTATGGTTTGACTAAGAATGTCTAGTGACTTATCCCCAGTAAGATTCTCTCCTTTACTATTATTTATCAACCATTTAATCATATTTCTTGGGCCTTCAGACATTTTTATATCCAGATAGAGACCATAGTCATCAGCTTTTGCTTGGGAAAAGCTTGTAGCTCCTTGTGGCCAGGCCCCATTTTTTCCTGATGGAGTCGCTACATCTTCCCAAGTCCAGAGGCCAATACTAGCTAAGTCTTCAGAAGGTAACTTTTGGTAGTGCATCCTAATAAAACCTGATTCAATAGGCTGATCAGCTTTGGGAAGAATGGCCTCTTTTAAAGGAGCTTCACTTACAGGGGCTGTTTGACCTGCTACCAACTGCTTAGCACTTTCTAAAGAAAGAGTGCCTTCTGGAGAAGGCTTGTCTAAACCTACTTGACTGACATCTCCACTAAGCTCTTTTTCCTGCTTTGCTTCATCAGAGTCAACTGGAGCTGCTATTTCAAGAGCACCTAAGTCCTGTAGAGACTCAGTCTGACCTACTTGCTCTGCGATTATAGAATCTCGAAGGTCACTTTTAACAATCCTTGGAACTGATACTTCTGCTAGTTCATCAGCCGCAACCCTAGCCCCCAGAAATAATAAGCTTGAAGCAATGGTAACTGAGGCCACCCCTAACTTTAACCGTCTGATAGCAAAGACCTGTCTTTTTTCTGCTAGCTGTGTGGCTTGCTTTTTTAGAATTACCTGATGCATAATCTTCTCCTTAAACTTTCTTTAATATAAGTATAAGGTCTCTATAGCAATAAAGCAAGCGCTTTCTTAATTGTTTTAAGAGACTTATTTTGATAGCTTTAAGAAGCTTGAATTAATTGCACAAGCGCTTTCTAAAACTATAAAAAATAAGACAGCTTTTATTCTGTCTTATCTGCTTATTTTTTGATACAAAAGGCATCCCAAGCTTGTAGGCGCTTGGTTTCTAACACCTTGTTCACATCTGTGTTGGCGATAATAACTTCTGCAACTCTTAAATCTTTGGTGAAGGCTTGCTCCTGATCAGACACATTCACAACTACCAAGTAAGTATCTTCTCCTAATTGACGTTCATAGGCAAAGACCTTATCTGCTGTGTCTAAAAGTTTGAAATCTGCTTCAACAAGCCAGTCTTCCTTTTTACGTAAACTAATTAATTTTTGGTAGGTATAAAATAGAGAATCCTTATCTGCTAAAGCTGCTTCAACATTAATTTCTTCAAAGTTAGGATTAATTGGCAACCATGTCTTGTCTGCTTGTGAAAAACCAGCATTTTTTGAGCTGTTCCATTGCATTGGTGTTCTGGCATTATCACGGCCAACTTGTCGAATGCTTTCTAAAATAGTCTCTTGACGCATACCATTTTCCAAAGCTTCTTTAGCATAGTTCAAAGACTCAATGTCATTAACTTCACTTAAATCTTTAAAGGGATAGTTGGTCATTCCTATCTCTTCACCTTGGTAGATATAGGGAGTTCCACGCATGAGATGTAATAAGATAGCCATTGCTTTCCCAGATTTTACACGATAGTCCTTATCATTGCCCCAAATGGATAAAACACGAGGGAGATCATGGTTGTTCCAAAAAAGCGAATTCCAGCCTTGACCTGGTTGTAATTCATTTTGCCACTTACTAAAAATCCTTTTGAGTGCGGCTACATTGAGTTCTTCTTCAAAATCCCATTTAGGTCTGTTTTCTTTATGCTGTAACCCAATATGTTCAAATTGGAAAACCATTGATAATTCATTATTTTCAGGTCTGGAATACTGGCGAGCAATTTCTGGAGTTGCCCCCCAAGTTTCACCAACGGTCAATAAATCATGCTGACCAAAAGTTGCCTGATTCATTTCTTTCAAATAATCATGTAGCTTGGGACCATTTCCTGTAATTTCTAAATCTGGGACTTTGCCAATTAAATCGATAACATCCATCCGGAAGCCACCAATACCCTTATCTATCCAGAAATTCATCATATCATAAATCTTATGACGCAGGGTTTCTTTTTCCCAGTTTAAATCAGGCTGCCTTTTACTAAACAAATGAAGATAGTATTGACCAGAAGCCTCATCTAATTGCCAAGCAGACCCTGAGAAAATCGACATTAAGGTATTGGGTTCATCCCGCCAAATGTAGTAATCACGCTCAGGACTATCAGGGTTTTGTCTTGCTTCAATAAACCAAGCGTGTTCATCAGAGGTGTGATTGACTACCAAGTCCATAATGATTTTAATCCCACGCTTATTAGCTTCTGCTAAAAGAGCATCCATGTCCTTCATATCACCAAAAATGTCAGCTATATCTTGGTAGTCAGAAATATCATAACCATTGTCATCCATAGGAGACTTATAAACAGGAGATAGCCACAGGGCTGTAATGCCTAATTCTTCTAAGTAGTCTAATTTTTGAGTAATTCCTTTTAGATCTCCAACACCATCGCCATTACTGTCAAGAAATGATCTTGGATAAACCTGATAAATTGTCGCTTGATGCCACCAATGTTTTTTCATCTTATGTATCTTTCTAATTTCTTTTTCCTTAAATAAAGTCCTCAAACGTTAATTTGAGGACCTTTTATTATCTCAAGTAGGGGATTATTAACGAATTGCTTGCTCTGTATCTAAATCAAAGAAATGCCCTTTAGCAACATTAAAGGTTAAGTTAACCATTTCACCAGGATTATGGAAATCACGCGCATCTACACGAGAGGCAAATTCAGTAGCTCCTAACTTAACATAAAGCATGGTCTCTGAACCAAGAAGTTCTGACACCAACACTTCTGCTCTAACACTCGCATCTGGATAGGTATCTTGTACGATTTGATTGCTTGAAATATCTTCTGGACGAATGCCAAAAACAACCTTTTTACCCTTGTAACCAGCAGTATCGAGAATTTTTTCTTGCCCTTCTGGAATAGCAATATCTAAACCTTGATCACTTGTAATACGGCCATCTTTAACAGTAACTTCAAAGAAGTTCATAGCAGGGCTGCCAATAAAGCCGGCAACAAACTTGTTAGCTGGTAAATTGTATAATTCTTGTGGTGTCCCAACCTGCTCAATTTTACCAATAGTACCATTTCCTTGAGGATTTTTAGTAGCACTCATGATAACAATACGGTCAGCCAAGGTCATAGCTTCTGTTTGGTCATGGGTAACATAAATAGTTGTTGAGCCGATACGACGGTGGATTTTAGCAATTTCAGCCCGCATTGACACACGCAATTTAGCATCTAAGTTTGACAAAGGTTCATCCATCAAGAAAACCTTAGCATCACGTACAATTGCACGCCCCATAGCCACACGTTGTCTTTGTCCACCAGAGAGGTCTGCAGGTTTTCTTTCTAGGAATTCTGTTAAGCCTAGAATTTGTGCTGCTTCTTTGACACGTTTGTCGATGTCATCTTTTTTGTATTTACGTAATTTTAGTCCAAAAGCCATGTTATCATAAACTGACATATGGGGATAAAGGGCATAATTTTGGAAAACCATGGCAATATCACGGTCTTTAGGTGACTTGTCATTAACGACCTCACCAGCAATTTTTAATTCTCCTTCGGAAATATCTTCAAGTCCTGCAATCATACGAAGAGTCGTTGATTTCCCACAGCCTGAAGGACCTACAAAAACAATGAATTCCTTGTCTTTAATGTCCAAATCAAAATCTTCCACAGCATAATGAGTGGTGTTTGGGTATTTTTTGTAAATGTGATTTAGGTTTAATTCTACCATAATTGGCTCCTTTATAGCGTCAGCAGTCTTTTAGTGTCAAATAAGCTGGACTGCTACTTTGATTAGTGATGTCTTTATTATATCAAAGAAAAGGCTTTCAAAAAATAGACAAGGCGCCCAAATATTTTTGGGCACCTTGCACAAGAACTTATTTTTGAGTGAGAAGATAGGCAAAAGCTAAATCGTCTAAATGTTTCAGGTTTAGGCCTGTTTGGTGACTTAATTTATCCAGTTTGTATTGGAGGGAATTCCGGTGAATAAATAATTTTTGGGCGGTTTGAACAAGATTCGCATGAGATTGCCACATAGCCTTAACAAGTTCAGCCACTTCACTGCTTTCTTTAATCCTTTGGTTAAAATAAGCCATCACACTTGGTAAAGACTGACCAGTTAAGAGTCCCCACAAAATGACTTCTGAAAAGGTAAGAAGGTGACCAGCAGACTTCTGGGACAAATAAGCCGTCAGCAAACGATTTTCTTCTTCAAAACAATCACGCAAACTGCTAGCAGCCACCTTATGCCAGCTATTGCCCATAAAAATTGTCAGGGCTAAGCCAAAATCACTCTCAATTGTCGGCAGAAGATCTCCTAAAAGTTGCAAGAGGTCTGATGAGCTCTCTTGTGGGCACAAGAGGGCTGTTCTGGTCTGACTGATAGGCAGGACTGCCTCCACTTGCCCAATCATACCCCTTAACAAATCAATTAATTCTAGAGATAAGGGAAGGTGATGGTTAAGATAAATCAACTGACAATTCTCAAAACTCTCAGGAGGCTGCCCCTCATGTTCAAGCAGATAATGATACCAAGGCGACCTTAACTGTCCAAGTGAAACTTGCTGGCCACGCCCCAAAGCTAGTAATAATTGTTCTCGCTCTGATAAACTGTCCTTAGGAAAGTGCAGGTAGTGCCCTTCTTCTTCAATGCTAATCCAATCTTGATCAGGTAAGGGAAAAGAGCCCACTTGCATATCTGGAAATAAATCTTTCAGTGTCATAGCCTTCCTTTTCATATAAGTTACTTAGGGCTTATCAGCGATTTTTAGTATCAAGGATAATGGTTACTGGGCCATTATTAATGAGGCTAACCTGCATGTCGGCTCCAAAGACACCACACTTAACAGGCACAAACTGTGCTAACTGTTCATTAAAGCTGTCATAATACTTACTAGCCATATCTGGTTTGGCAGCTCCTGTAAAGGCAGGACGGTTGCCCTTTTTAGTGTCTGCATAAAGGGTAAACTGAGAAACAGATAAAATACTTCCTTTAATGTCTTGAATGGATAAGTTCATTTTACCATTCTCATCTGAAAAAACTCTCATATGAGTGATTTTACGCACAGCATAGTTAATATCTTCTGCCATATCACCTGGACCAACACCTACTAAAAGGAGTAAGCCCTCTTTGATAGCGCCAGCTATTCCCCCATCAATCGAAACAGAAGCTTCTTTGACGCGTTGAATGATAATCTTCATGGTCACATCTCCTTTTAGCCGTTAGTTCGTTTAACATTGTAGATATCAGGGACTGCCTTTATCTTTTCAACAACCGTAGTCAAATAGGTTAAATTGGGAATTCCAAAGCTAACATGGATATTGGCAAACTTCATGTCTTTGGTTGGTTGGGCATTTACAGCAGAAATGCTTTTGGTTGAATTAGATAGGATTTGCAGGACATCATTTAAAAGACCTGTACGGTTTAAACCATAGATATCAATTTCTGCCTGATAATCCTTGCTAGAAGTTTCCATATCCCATTCTACATCTATCAAGCGTTGTTCATAGTTTTCTTGGTTCTTGATATTATTACAATCTGCTCTATGAATAGCTATTCCCCGGCCTTTGGTAATGTAACCTTCAATAGGGTCGCCTGGTACAGGATTACAGCACTTGGCAATACGCATCAGTAGTCCTGTAGCTCCTTGGATAATAACTCCATTTTCACTTCTAACCTTAAGCACATCCTTATTTTCATGCTTAATTTCGCCACCCTTAACTAATTCTTCAGCTTCTGCCTTAGCCTTAGCACGTTCTTCCTGACGGCGTTCTTTTTCTGTTAATTTATTAAAGACTGATACGGGACTAATATCTCCAAAACCAACAGCTGCATATAGGGACTCAACACTCTTGACACTTAAACGAGGGAGTATCTCTTCTATACTCTTACGGTCAAGGTATCTATTAGCTATATGTCCCTGTTCTTGGAAATAACCAACTAATAATTCACGGCCCTTATTGATGGACAATTCCTTGTCTTGATTTTTAAAGAATTGACGTATTTTATTGCGAGCCTTATTGGTTTTTACAATTTTTATCCAGTCCCTACTTGGACCAAATGAATTAGGGTTGGTAACAATTTCAACAACGTCACCTGTTTTTAATTTAGAGGTTAGTGGAATCATCCGACCATTAACCTTGGCACCTGTCGCTTTCTCGCCAACCTGGGTATGGATAGCATAGGCAAAATCAATCGGACCTGAATCTTTGGGCAATTCCTGGACTGCACCAGTTGGGGTAAAAACATAGATGCGTTCTGAAAAGATATCTTCTTTAACAGAGTCTACAAAACCTTTAGCATCACCATCTGACGCATCCTGAAGTTCCACTAATTCATTAATCCAATTCATCCCAACTTTTTGGTCGTTTTGATTAACTTTTCCTTTTATCCCTTTTTTATAGGCCCAGTGAGCTGCAACCCCGTATTCAGCGACTTGGTGCATTTCTTTGGTTCGAATTTGAATCTCGATAGGCCCTTTAGGTCCGTAAACAGTCGTATGGATAGATTGGTAGCCATTAGCCTTGGGCGCTGCGATATAATCCTTAAAACGTCCTGGCATGGGCCGCCATAGCTCATGAATGTAACCAACCATAGCATAGACATCACTTTGGGTTTCCATGATACATCTAATAGCAATCAAATCAAATATCTGATCAAACCTTTTTTTCTTATCCCGCATTTTACGGTAGATGGAATAGATATGCTTTGGCCTGCCATAAACATCCCCATAGAGTCCTTGTTCATTCGTATAAGTAAGGATTTTTTCAACAATTTCATCAACCAAGGCTTCGCGTTCACGACGTTTTTCCTTCATCATATGGGAAATCTTATAAAAATCAGTCTCGTCAAGATAACGAAAAGCTAAATCTTCAAGTTCCCATTTAATACGACTAATCCCTAAACGATGTGCCAAGGGAGCATATATTTCCATGGTTTCACGAGAAATACGTTCTTGTTTGTCTTTACGTAGATGTTTCAAGGTACGCATATTATGCAAACGGTCAGCTAATTTTACTAAAATGACTCTGATGTCTTTCGACATAGCCATTAACATCTTGCGATGATTTTCAGCCAGTTGTTCTTCATGCGACTTGTATTCAACTTTACCAAGTTTTGTCACACCATCAACAATATCACGAACGTCTTTACCAAAATCAAGTTCAATATCATCTAGGGTAATATCAGTATCTTCAACCACATCATGCAAAAAACCACAGGCCACCGTCACAGCATCTAAGTGCAAATCCGCTATAATACCAGCCACTTGAATGGGATGAATAATATACGGTTCACCTGATTTTCTAACTTGATAAAAATGCGCAGCCGTCGCATATTTTAAAGCTTTTTGAACAAAGGCAACATCGCTATCATTCATATAAGTAGCCGTAAGAGCTATTACTTCTTCCCCTGTTAAATTAATTTCTTTGACCATCTCTTCCTCGTATCCATTTCTTTTTCCTATTTTAACACTTTCAGCACAAAAGAAAAAGAAAGAATCCTTAGACTAAAATCTGAGTTTTCTTGACAAAATAGACAAAAAATAAAGAAAGAATAAAAAGGTTCGTAAATAGGATTGCTGGAAGCGTTTTTTAAAGTTATAATAGAAATCCACGTTCACATATTAGCCATCAAGGAGATTTTTAGGAATGACCAAACACTATTTTTCAAAAAGTGCTATTTTTTTAGCGATGCTTGCTTCAGCTACTGTTGTACAAGTAGCCAAAGCCGATCAAACAAGTAGTTCTATTGCAAACAGCGAGTCTATTACTAGCTCTGCACCAATCCTTAGTGAGAACCAACCCATTACCACTAACTCAAGCAGTGCTCAAAATAGCAATCTAAAACTTGCTGACCTTCCAGTCACTAGTGCTGAACCAGCTACTTCTAATCTTTCAGTAAGTGCAAATGACAATAATCAGCTATCTCCCCTTGCAAAACAAGCTGCAAACCTCCCTCTTGATGGTCAAACAGTAGATGTTCGGATTGTCTCAACAACTGATATTCACTCAAATTTAGTTAATTATGACTATTATCAAGATAAGGATTCTCAATCTATCGGACTTGCCAAGGCGGCTATTTTAATTGACCAGGCCAAGGCAGAAAACCCTAATACTGTTCTGGTTGATAACGGTGATATCCTACAAGGAACGCCACTTGCAACCTACACCGCCATTATTAATCCTATCAAACCAGGAGAAACCCATCCCATGTATGCTGCCTTAAATGCTCTTGGTTATGATGCTTCTACCTTAGGAAACCATGAATTTAACTATGGCCTCCCTTATCTTGAAAGAGCAATTGCCTCAGCAGGTCTACCCATTGTCAATGCCAATGTAATGGATAGCAAAACAGGAAAAAACCTTTTCAAAGCTTACGACATCATCACCAAAACCTTCAAGGATAAAAATGGTCAACCAACAAGTCTCAAAATAGGCATTACTGGCATTGTTCCTCCTCAAATCTTGAACTGGGATAAGGCGAACTTAGAAGGCAAGGTTACTGTCAAAGATTCTGTAGAAGCAATCACAGACCTTGTTCCCACCATCAAAAATGCCGGTGCAGACATTATCTTAGTTCTTGCCCATACAGGTATTGGCGATAATATCTATGAAAAAGGTGAAGAAAACGTAGGCTATCAAATTGCTAGCATAGCTGGCGTAGATGCCGTTGTTACTGGTCACTCTCACGCCGAATTCCCTTCGGGAATTGGCAATGGACCCTACGAAAGTTACGGGGGAGTTAATGGCATCTCTGGTTTAATTAATGGCACTCCCGTCACCATGGCTGGAAAATATGGTGATCATATTGGCATTATCGACCTTAACCTCACTTATAATGATGGTAAGTGGGCAGTCAATAAAAACCTTAACCACGCTGAAATAAGAAAAATTGATAGCAAATCAAACCTTGCTAAGTCAGAAATCCTTGCTCTCGCAAAAAAGGTGCATCAAGAAACGATTGCTTATGTTCGTCAGCAAGTTGGGCAAACAACCGCGCCTATTACCAGCTATTTTGCCTTGGTTAAGGATGACCCTTCTGTCCAAATTGTAAACAATGCCCAGCTCTGGTATGCCAAACAAGAACTGGCTGGAAGTCCTGAAGCTAGTCTTCCTCTCTTATCAGCAGCGGCTCCTTTTAAGGCAGGAACCCGCAATGACCCATCTGCCTATACTGATATTCCAGCAGGTCCTCTTGCTATTAAAAATGTAGCTGATCTTTATTTATATGATAATGTAGCAACCCTCCTTAAAGTTACTGGTGCAGATTTAAAAGAATGGTTGGAAATGTCAGCAGGACAATTCAATACTATTGATCCTAGTAAAAAAGAAGTACAAAATATAATTAATACAGATTACCGTACCTATAATTTTGATGTTATTGACGGGATTTCCTATGAATTTGATATTACCCAGCCTAATAAATATGACGCAAAAGGCAGTCTCATCAATCCTAATGCTAGTCGTGTACGAAACCTAACCTATCTTGGTAAAGCTATTGACCCTAAACAAGAATTCATGGTTGTAACCAATAATTATCGAGCAAGTGGAACCTTCCCAGGTGCTAAAAATGCTAGCATGAATCATTTATTAAACTTAGAAAATCGTCAAGCCCTTATTAATTATATTACTAGTGAAAAAACCATTAATCCAAGTGCTGATAATAACTGGTATTTCGTAGACACTATCAAAGGTCTCAACTTACATTTCCTAAGTGCTACAAAAGCAAAGGATTTAAGTAATGATTATAAGGATATTAACTATTCAGGTCCCTCACAAATAGAAGGTTTTGCTGATTTTAGCTTTACCTACGTGAAACCAGAACTTGCTACTGATAGAGGCGCTACCTCTAGTCAGCAAGCCTTGGCTGTAAAAGATCGCCAAGCAATTTATCAGCTGGCTGCGGCAGCCTATCAAGAAACCAAGGATAAGGCTATATTACTCAATAGTAACCAGAAGCAAACCCAACTTCCACAGACTGGCAGTAAAGAGTCCAGCGGTGCTCTCATCTTAGGTCTAGGCTTTCTTAGTTTGGCTACTTTTTTCAAAAAAAGAAAAGTGATAAATAAATAATAAACCCCGTTTTATCCTTATAAAATAGGGTCGCAAAAGAAGTCTTATAAGACATTGTTGCTTCTAGAGCACTTGTTTTGTGCTTCTTTTTTTCTTGTTTATATCTATATCTTGTGCTAAACTTTAAACATAACTACAAGATATAGTATAAGGAGAGGCCATGCCCCATTTAACCATTGTTTTTATTAGCCTAAGTGGTAATACTCTTAGCTTTGTCAAACGTCTCAGTCAGTACCTTGATACACATTTTAAGATTCAAACCAAGACTATTAATATCAAAGAATTAAAGCATGAAACATTTCCTGTTGAAGAAGACTTTGTAGCGATTTTACCTACTTATTTAGAAGGGGGAAACGGGCTGGACTCTGGTGATGTTGAAATTCTAACCAATCCTCTAGGGGATTTTATTGCTGCCCACGACAACTACAAGCATTGTTTAGGCATTATTGGCTCTGGTAATCGTAATTTTAACAATCAATATTGTCTCACAGCTAAACAGTATGCTAAACGGTTTGGTTTTCCCATGCTAGGGGATTTTGAACTAAGAGGAACAAGTTCAGACATTGAAAGGCTGGCTCGTATTATTCTAGACACTAAAGCTAAGAGACAAGAACAGTAAAAAAACTTAGTCTTTACAAGTTTTTTCATTCATAGTAGACTAAGAGTGACTCTAAATCAGGATATCCTGGGCTGGTTCGAAAACTTCCCAGAATAAAAAACTAAGTAACCTTAAAAGAATCTTCTGGCAATATGTCGGATCTTCTTTGTATACAAGAAAAGCTTAGTTCACTTATTTTATAACCTGGGACCTTATCGTCTCAGGTTTTTTGTGACGAGATTTAACTTTATAGAAAGAAAGGAAAAGGATGCCTAAACAAACTGTTATTATTGACTGTGACCCTGGTATTGATGATAGCCTAGCCTTATTATATGCCATTAAGAATCCCAACTTAGAAATCCTTGCAATTACTATTGTTCAAGGAAATGTCCCTGTTACAATTGGACTTCAAAATGCCATTCTTATTTTGGAGAGAAGTAAGCGTTTAGATATTCCTATTTATTTAGGAGAAGGAACCCCGCTAAAAAGAGACTATATCTCTGCTCAAGATACACATGGTATAGATGGCTTAGGTGATACTTCTTTCACTACTAAATCCTCAAAAGAGGCCGAACCACTAGCTGCTGCTGATTTTTTAGCAGAGCATTTCAAAACCCCAACTTCTACTTCTATTATTGCTTTAGGTCCTCTAACCAATATTGCTCAAGCACTTAATATCAACCCTAAATTAGGAGATAATTGCAAACGCTTTGTAAGCATGGGAGGAAGCTTTAAATCTCATGGCAACTGTTCACCAGTAGCCGAGTATAACTATTGGTGTGATCCTCATGCTGCCCATATCTGCTTTAAAAGTTTAAAGCGTAAGATTGAAATGGTTGGTCTTGATGTTACTAGAAAAATTGTCTTAACCCCTAATATTTTGGCTTACATAAACAGAATGAACCCTTCTGAAGGTCAATTTATTACAGCTATTACACAATTCTACTTTAATTTCCACTGACAGTATGAACATATCATTGGCTGTGTGATTAACGATCCACTTGCCATTGTCTATTTTCTCTATCCTGATATCTGTCAGGGCTTTGATAGCTATACAGATATTGCTAGAGAAGGAATTGCCCTTGGACAAAGCATTGTAGACAGCCATGACTTCTACCATCAAAAAGCCAATAGTCACATACTAACAAGGGTTGATACTAAGTATTTCTGGCAGGATTTCTTAGCAACTCTTTTAGGCCTCCCAAAAACAAGCATTACAAAAGATTTAGAAAGCTTAGAATAGGATAATCCATGAATAGGAGAAAAATATATTTGCTAACAAGTATGGCCTTGGCTATTACACTCAATTATATAGGAGCTAATCTCGCCCTTTTTTTGCACCTTCCTATTTATTTAGATATGATTGGTACCCTTTTGTTATCTCTTCTATTGGGTCCTTGGGTCGGAGCTGCAACTGCTATGAGCAGCGCCCTCTTATCCTGGCTGACAAGTGATGCCTTTGCTCTTTTTTATGCACCTGTGGCTATGGTGACAGCCTTACTTAGTGGTTTTTTTCTTAGGCATAATAGCAGAGCTAAAGAGATTGTATGGAAGGCTTTTTGCATTTCTTTACCCGGAACCGCCCTTGCTGCCTTAATCACTGTTTCTCTTTTTAAGGGCATCACCTCTAGTGGTTCAAGTTTATTAGTGCAAGTATTGCACAGCCTTGGCCTTAATCTAACTGCAAGTGTTCTACTTGTTCAAATGACAAGTGATTATTTAGATCGATTCATCAGCCTTGCTTTGGTCTTAGCAGTTATCAAAAACTTAAAAATACAGACTTCTTCTCTTTTTAAAAACTACAAGTGAAATCAGCCATTTACTGGTAAAAAATGGTATAATTTTAGGGTTACTTAGGAGTGATAAAAGATAGGAGACTGTATGAAAACAACTGTTGATTATATTACAAAATTGACACAAATTCCTTCACCAACTGGCTATACCAAGGCTATCATGGACTATGTCACAGCTGAGCTGTCTTCTTTTGGTTATGAGGTTACTCGTACTCATAAAGGAGGACTCATGGTCTCTGTTCAAGGTCAAGATCATAGTAAGCACCGGCTTGTTACAGCGCATCTCGATACTCTTGGAGCCATGGTTCGTGCTATCAAGCCTGATGGTCGCCTTAAAATGGATTTAATAGGTGGTTTTGTTTACAATGCTATTGAAGGTGAAAATTGCATTGTTCATGTTTCTAAAAACAATAAGGAAATCACAGGAACCATTCTCATTCACCAAACGTCTGTTCATGTCTATAAAGATGCAGGAAGTGCAGAGCGTAATCAAAACAGTATGGAAGTTCGCTTAGATGAAAAGGTATCAAGTGCTGAACAAACACGTGCTTTAGGCATTGAAGTTGGAGACTTTATCTCCTTTGATCCCCGGGTCATTGTTACTGATAGTGGTTTTATTAAATCCCGTCACCTTGATGATAAAGTTTCAGCTGCAATCCTGATTGAATTATTGAAAGAATATAAAACCAAAAACATCCAATTACCATACACCACCCACTTTTATTTCTCAGCATTTGAAGAAGTCGGCCACGGAGCTAATTCTAGCTTACCTCAAGAAACCGTAGAATATCTAGCTGTCGATATGGGGGCTATGGGTGATGACCAAGCTACTGATGAATATACCGTTTCCATCTGTGTAAAGGATGCTTCAGGTCCTTACCATTATGAACTTCGCCAGCATTTGGTTAAACTCTGTCAGGAAAAGAAGATTCCCTACAA
Source organism: Streptococcus didelphis DSM 15616 (assembly GCF_000380005.1). Taxonomy (GTDB): domain Bacteria; phylum Bacillota; class Bacilli; order Lactobacillales; family Streptococcaceae; genus Streptococcus; species Streptococcus didelphis. The sequence goes on along the minus strand of NZ_KB904196.1, from coordinate 58,171 downwards.
ACTAGACATCTATCCTTATTATGGAAGTGATGCCTCTGCTGCCATGAGCTCTGGTGCAGAAGTCAGACATGCTCTTTTAGGTGCAGGTATTGAGTCAAGCCACTCTTATGAACGCACCCATACTGACTCAGTTTTTGCCACTGAACAATTGGTAGATGCCTATTTACAAAGTAAAATGATTGATTAAAAAGACAAGAGAAAATATCTTTCATGTAAGAACAAACTAAAAGACCTTCTCAGGTCTTTTTTCTCTTACTCTTTCTTAGCTTCCTTTGACTTGAAATAAGCCTCTACTTCTAGACCATAATGATCACTAATAACAGGAGCATAGCCTCCTTCAAAGGTTATTTCTGATGAGACTATTGTAAAATCTTTACTGGTAAAAATATGATCAACCTTGAAAGATTCCTTATTATCTTGCCAGCCATCAATATCAGCTACAATACTATGATCCCCAAAAACTTTCTGAGCCACCTTATGACTATCTTGCAACTGTAGGGGGCTTTTCATAATGAGTTGATAACCTTCTAAATCGGTAGGATTATTAAAATCTCCCATAAGTACCAGAGGCATCTTAAGGGACTTAAGTTTCGCTTCTAAAAGCTCCCACTCTTTTTCAAATCCCTTATTAAACCAAGAAAGGTGCACCGAAACAAAAGTAGTCTCAATTCCTGCTAGCTTGGTCTTAGCTAGCAGAGCCCTCCTTGTATGGTAGTCATACTCATTATCACTTTCTGTTACTAAAAGAGAACTAGCTTCTATAGGTTCCTTTGAAAGAATAGCTACGCCCTCATGGTAGATATCGTATCCAATATGATTGTAGGCCCAGGACCAATAGTAAATCTGGCCTCTTTTTTGCAGATAATGAACCAATAGCAGAGCAAAATTATCCTTATGAAGTTCTGGACTTTCTGCCAGCTTTTGGTAATAAGGTACCTGCCCTGCTAATTCCCCTGCCAATAATTGATTAATTTCTTGTAAACAAATCACGTCATATTTTTCTGCCAAGATATGTTCTGCTAAGTCAACTAATTTTTTCAAGGCATTGCCTTCCATCCAAGAATGGGTGTTGATTGTTAACCATTTAGCCATGCTATTATCCTCCTTGATACACTTAAAGAGTAACTAGTTCAGATGAATTATCTAAAGGAGTTACTCTTTTTCTTTTCTTAAATTCTTATAAGGTCACTTTGGCAACTGGGCTTTTAGCAATTTGATAACCACTTGCTTCAAGAACAACCTCTTTAATTTCAGTTGGATTTGTAAATACAACAACTACAGTTCTTTCTCTTTCTGCTGATTGGATAGCCGCCAAATCAGCCACCACCAATAAATCTCCTGCCTGAACAGCCTGTCCCTCACTTACTTTAACTGAGAAAGGTACCCCATTTAAAGCAACAGTGTCTAGTCCAATATGTACTAAGACTTCCAGACCATTAGCTGTTAAAAGGCCAAAAGCATGCTTTGTAGGGAAAATACTCGTTACAATACCTGAAACAGGCGCATAAATATTACCTGAACTAGGTTCTACTGCAAAGCCATCACCCATCATTTTAGCAGAAAAAACATGATCATGAACTTCAGTGATAGGTAAAAGCTCTCCATCAGCTACAGATAGTATTTGCTCTGTAATCCCCTTAAAAGCTACCTGCTCTATGTGATTGGCTTCTTCTTTAAAATGGGATTTTGGAATCTGTTGACCTGAGTCCAATAAATCCTGAATATCTGATTTCAAAATATCTGCTTTTGGTCCATAAACTGCCTGAACACCATTTCCCTTAAGGATTAATCCCATAGCGCCAGCCTTTTTCCACAAGTCCTCAGCAGCTACTTGATCAGCCTGATTGACAGTTACACGAAGGCGTGTCATACAAGCATCCACTTCCGAAATATTATCAGCTCCACCAAGAAGATTAATAATTTGAACAACTTGGGATTGGCCATCAATAGGCTTACTGATTACTACCTTATCTGTATCAGCTAGCATGTCTGCATCATAATTTCCAAGTCGCCCAGCAGTTGCTAGATTCAGTTTCTTAATCATAAAGTCTGCAATAAAGTACATGAGAATTGCAAATAAGAGCGAGACCCAGACAAAGTTAATCAAATCCATTGCCAGCCCTGCCTTAATGGTCATTGGAGTCCGGGTTAATAATTCAATATTACCAAAGGAATGTACACGCAAATGAACCACATCAGCCATAGCAAAAGAAGCACCTTGGACAAGAGCATATACAAGATATAATGGCATAGCAGCAAACATAAACATGTACTCTAAAGGTTCTGTTACTCCTGTTAAGAAAACAGCTGCCGCTGCTGAAATAAACATCATTTTATATTTAGCCTTTTTGTCAGAATCGACATTCCGGTACATAGCTAGCGCAACACCCATCAAAGTACCTGTAGCACCAATCATCTGCCCTACTTTAAAACGAGCTGGTGTTACTGTTTCCATTAAATGATGATAAGCTGAAGAATCGGATCCTTTTAGGTTAACCAAGTCAGTAACCCAAGCCAACCATAGAGGATCTTGACCAAAAACTTTAGTGCCACTAGAAGCACCTGTCATAACTTCATAAGTGCCACCTAGGGAAGTATAGTTCATTGGAATAGTTAGCATATGATGAAGACCAAAAGGTAACAAGAGACGTTCTAAGGTTCCATAGACAAAAGGTGCTAATATAGGAGCTGAATCCTGTGAAGAAGCAATCCACATTCCAAAACCATTAATCCCAGATTGGATAAGAGGCCAAATGATAGCCATGGTTAAGGCAACTAAAGTTGAGCGAAAGATAACCACAAAAGGAACAAACCGTTTGCCATTAAAAAAGGTTAATACTTCAGGTAGCTTGCGGTAGTTATAATATTTATTATAAGCAGTTGCTCCCACAAAACCAGCAATAATCCCAACAAAAACACCTGTATTTAAGGCTGGAGACTCAAGGACACTGGTAAAATAATCCTTAACAATCATTTGAGTCCCTAAAAAACTCTTAATTTTTGCTTCTGGGTCTGACAATATGGCTGCATTAACACCGTAAACAGCTCCAGTAATACGATTAATTAAAACAAAAGCTAGTCCTGAAGCAAAGGCTCCACCAGCTCTTTCTTTTGCCCAACTCCCACCAATAGCAAGAGCAAACAAGAGGTGGAGATTCCCTATAACTCCCCAACCAATTTGAGCAATCACATTTCCAGTAGTTACTAAAATAGATAAATTGGGATTGATTAAAGGAATCGAATTTCCAATACTCACCATCAAACCAGCTGCAGGCATAACGGCAATTACAACCATTAAGCACTTACCAAACTTCTGCCAGAACTCAAAACTGAAAATCTGTTTAAAAGATTTCATTAGCCTAATCTCCTTTTTATAAGCCATAAACCAAAATTGTAAACGTTTTACGCAATCGCTTGCATTTTTATTATACTAGCTCCTTTAACTTTTGTAAAGCTTTTTTAAAGCAAAAAAACTTCCCCAATCGCTTAAGGAAGTCTGACAAATCATCTCTTATTACAAAAGTAAATTTAAGTATTAAGGTCTGCTAATTGATCTTACTAGTTTTCATTTATCCAATTCTAAGGCATATGAGAGCGAGCTTAGGGCATATAGGGGAGCTGTTTCTGTTCGCATAATCCGTGGTCCTAGGCCAATCTTAAGGCCACCAGCCTCTTCAAATAGGCTGATTTCTGCTGGGGAAATTCCTCCCTCGGGGCCAAATATAAAGAGAATTTTTTCTCCTTTTTTTAGACTTGCCAAAGCTTGTGCAAATGCAGATTTTTCCCCCTCTTTAGCCGATTCCTCATAGGCAATCAAAATATGGTCAAAGTCTTTAAGCTGCGCTAAAAAATCAGCTTTCTTGTCAAAGAGTTTGACATCTGGAATTTTATTACGCTTACTTTGCTCCGCAGCCCCTTTGCTGATTTTTGCTAATTTTTCGGACTTTTTAGCTAATTTTTTAGAATCCCACTTGACCACTGACCAATCAGCAGGAAAGGCCCAAAAGGCACTTGCTCCAAGCTCTGTGACCTTCTGAGATAGAAATTCCAACTTGTCTCCCTTAGGAAAACCAGAAGCAATCGTAACGTCTACTGGTAGCTCCACATCATCTAATAGTTCTTCTAAAATATCAAAGCTGTGCTCACTACTACTCTTAACCCTTGCCAGATATTTAACACCATCAGGGAAAACCAAAACCAGCTGATCTCCTTCAAGTAGACGCATGACTTGAAACATATGCTTAAGTGTCTCTTTATCATCAAGCACCAAGGGATTTTGATAAGGTTTATTAATAAAATATTGTTGCATTAGCCACCAATCACTCCTGAAATATGATCTGTTTTTTTGAAAACACAGGCATTCCACTCCCCTTGAATCATGTGTGTCTCAAGGAAGAAACCAGCATTTTCTGCAGACTGACGAACCATATCCCATTTTTCTGAAATAATTCCCGACATAATGAGATAACCCTCATCTTTTAAGAGATGATAAGCATCTTCTGTCAGATGAATAAGGATATCAGCTAGAATGTTAGCTACTATTAAGTCAGCCTTAATATCAACACCTTTTAGAAGGTCACCAACAGCTACCTGAATATTTTCGGTCCCCTTATTCAAATCAATATTTTCTTTTGCCACGCGCACAGCCACATTATCCAAGTCATAAGCATAAATAGACTTAGCCCCTAGCAATGAACTTGCAATAGAAAGCACACCTGAGCCAGTGCCTACATCAATAACAGTTTCCCCACCACGCAAGACCTGCTCCAGAGCAAAAAGACTCATTTTAGTTGTCGGATGGGTACCTGTACCAAAAGCCATACCAGGATCCAACTTAATAATCTTTTCTCCTAGCTCTGCCTGGTAATCTGTCCAAGAAGGAACAATCGTTAAATCATGACTGATACGAGCCGGTTCATAGTACTTCTTCCAATTGTCAGCCCAATCTTCTTCTGCCAGGGCCTGTGAAGAAAGAGCTATCTCCCCAGTTTCAAGCCCAGAACCAGCTAAGTTAGCCAAGTCATTTTGAATGGAGCTTTGCAAATCATCTAAAGCCATAGTATCTGGAAAATATCCCACGACCGTAATCATTTCTGATTGTTCAACTTCTGGAAATACCTCCCCATAGCGGTCAAGCTGACCTAAATAATCAGCACTATCATTAATAAGAACACCCTGGCTTCCAGCCTCAATAAGCATATTAGATACCGCCTCTTGGGCATCACGATGCACTCTCACCGTTAGCTCCTGCCATTTATCCATAAAATAAACCACCCTTTCTTAAAAACCTCTACCCTTAGTACTTATGCTTCTAGCCTAATAACGCGGATAAGAGACATAGTCTTTTTCCTCTAAGCTGGCAAGACCAGCTTCAAAAGCTTGCGCATCCCAGTCCAAACCAAAATCTAGCTTACTATCATCTTCTAAGAAATCCATCAAATCACTCTGCCCTTCAGCAGCCAAATCATTGAGAAACTGAGCAAAGTACTCTAAGAATTCACGAGAAAGCCCCTTCTTGGGCTCATAAGGAATGGCAACTAAGTAATCCTCTTGATTAAACTTAGATTTTTGAGGATTATAAAAAATAATAAAATCTTCAAAAATAATATCTTCTTGACTCAACTGACCACTGTCATCAATTGTTTCCACAGCACTTTTATTTTGTGCCTCTAGTACAAAAGCAAGCTCCACTGCATGATTTTTTTTATCCCAATCAATCGCATAATCATAGTGAAAATACTTGTCCATCTCTTCTTCTAAAACTGATAAAAAACCAAATTTTGCCATTATTTTATAACCTATTCTTTCTAAATACTGATATATAAGGCTTTGTAACACCTTAATAATTGAGACTACATTTTTTAATCATCTTTTTGGTAACTACAAACTATTAATTACCTTCTTAAAATAGAGTATCCCTTCTTTACCTTTTGATATTAGAAGAGATCAATCTTATTTCCGTTTTATCTCTTCAAGTAGGGAGTACATGGTATTGATATGATTATACTTTTGAAATTCAGGATCCTGGTTTTGTGCTATAAAGTATACATATTGTCTACCTGATTTAAATTTATCAATGATGTGTTTTTCTAATAATATTTTCAAATATTTTAAAATAGTATTTTTATGAATTTTTAGTTTTTCTTCTAAAGTTTCTCTCGTTATGAAGTGATTTTCAATGATTAACTCCAATATTTTTTTCTCAAATTCATTATCGATATTAAGATTATCTATAAGGGAAGTATCCCATAAAGTCAATTCAACAGAATCTAATTGAGTGTCTAATTTTGGATATTTTAAATGACTTTCCTTAACTGCTTCCATAATTTTGGGCACTCCAGTTCCAGCCTTTTCACATAAATTTAAAAATCTAAATATTTCCTGAATAAGATAGTTTCTAGGATCAGAATGGGCTCCAGTAAAAAAGTCTTTTAGGTCAATTCTAAGTGTACCACCATTTGTAAATATATATCTATCAGAATATCTAATGATTACAATTCCCTTATCACTTTTATAGTCACAGTGGATAAGACTATTAACGAATGCCTCACGAATAGCAATTCGTAATTTTGAAATTCCAATTCGATTTACAGAATTTTCCTGAAGATTGGAGGTGTCATTTAATGTTAGATATAATTTTTCAATAACCAGATAGAAGAAATTAAAAAGATTATCCTCTCCCCACGTACCATCATAAATTACTCTATCTTTAAAACGATTATTCTTATTAAATTCTTTTAAAACATACTCTACATTATAGTGAGGTATAAATTCTTTTATTGCAGTGTGTTTACCGAAAATTAATAAACCAGCTACTGTAGGTTTTACTTTATTATCCTTACGATCCTTTCGTAAAGCATTTATTTTTAAAAGAAACTGCTCTGTATTTAATTTTGAAAAGGGATGTTCAGTATTTATATTATTAAACTTTTCTCGATATCGATTTATAGTTTCTTCATCTAAATCTAAAATAGAGAAATTCTGGATAAGGGTGCCATCAAAACTTTCTTTTGCTGAGTCTCTTAACATGGTATTAATCTGTTCTTGTGAGCATCTATAATCACCAGTTCCTTGACGAAAATAGGTAGAGGTTATATTTTCATTGAGATAGATTGGTTTATCTTTATAGTCAACTTTATTAATAGGGATAATAATGATAGTTTTCCCTTCTATAGTTTTAACTTGAACACTTTCCACATCAACAACATTTCTATTTATTTTCTTAGGGTTGTTAAGCAAGCTATATAATTCATCAAGTATTTTATTAAAATTCTTTATTTTTTGTATTTTCTGATATACCTAAAATTAATAAGCCATTATTTGTATTAGCAAAGGAACAGATTGTTTTCATACCATCTTTTGGAAAAGAGTTCTTAGCTTCTTTAAATTCAACGCTTTGGCTTTCCCCTGCTACTAGTATTTTTTGTATATCGTGTTTTTGCATTCTTACTCCAATCTATTCGTACACGTATTCGCACACGCGCGAGGGAATACTGCCTTTTCTTATTAGAAAAAAAGCGTAATCTCTGAGTTTATTAGGGTAAACAGTTCGCACATGTATCTGCACATGTGGAAGGGCTTGACAATATAAATAAAAAAAAGAATCCCCCTCAAGTGACACAGGTCCAAATCAACCACTGTCAATATTATAACATACTAGGGGGTCTCAATGACTGAAGAATTAAGCCTTGATAATGTATTTCAAGTAATTATTGTCTATTTTTTATAAATGGCATTTGAAAATATGGTCTGAACTAAAATAAAAAACCAAATTTTGCCATTGTTTTTTTCCATTCTATTTCTTTAATTACTCTATTATAGCATGAAAGAAGGTCTTTCAGAAGCGAGGGCCATTTAAGCACTCATTAATTAAAAAATTGTAATCCTTTTCATTTGTGTATTTATTCTTACTCTATTAGAATAAACATAGAAAATAAGAAAGAGATAGGAACTATGCTAAAACAAAAAAACTATGTTCATTCCAAAAGCGCCACAATGCTTCTAGCCAGCCTCTTGCTTTCAGCTGGTTTTATATGGTCACAAGAAGTCGTTTCAGCCCAAGAGAATGCTACTGCCTCAACTGATACTAGCTTGGTAGCTAGTGGCCCTTCTGCTCCACAAGCTGAAATAAGTGCCTCTGATAAAACACAGACTAGCTCTGCAAGTCCTAATCAAGACACAGACAAGGAAACAATAACTGATTCTGACAGTCCTACACCTGCTGCCAGCTCAATGCCAGCTGTAAAGGCTGAACCCACAGCCCAGCCTGCCCAAGCAGCAGTAAATGAGAATCAGCCTAAGCCAGCCAAGCTTAGTAGCACAGCCTATGTCGATGGAGAAAAGAAAGAAAAAGCCCTAAACTTCAGCCTTGAAGAGTATCAAAAAGCAAGTGCTAGTCAATTAGCTAACTTGGTACGCCACTACGGCCTTAGTGGGGACCAGCTTTTAGATTATGCCATCCAGACCATTAAGGCAAGTAACCCTAATCTCAACAATGTTATTAGCCTAAGAGAAGATCTAGCCAGAAAAGAAAGTGCCGCTATGGTAGATACTGGTCAGCCCTTCTATAAAGTTCCTATTCTAGTAAAAGGTCTTGGACACACTGTTTCAGGGGGTTCTAATACAAATGGTTTAGCCTTTCTTGATGGCAAAACAAGCACTTCCACAGGTTCTTATGTTAAAGAGCTGCAAAAGGCTGGTTTTGTAGTCATTGGACAATCCTCTTACCCTGAAATGGGGTGGATAAATGTCACTAATTCTGATCTCTACGGTATCACCCATAATCCTTGGAATTTAGATCATAATCCTGGAGGTTCATCTGGAGGCTCTGCAGCTGCTGTTTCTTATGGACAAGTGCCTGTTGCCAGTGCCTCTGATGGTGGAGGTTCAACACGTATCCCTGCCTCTTGGACTGGTCTCATTGGTCTTCATCCGAGTCGTGGAATCTTAGAAGGCAATTCTTCATCTGAAACGAGTAATGTGAGCCATTTTGCCTTAACCAAATCAATGGAAGATACCTCAACATTATTTGAATTTCTCCTAAAGGATAAGACTAAAAACCTACAGACAAAGGCTAAATTGAGTCAAGACATGACCATTGCTTATACTAAAAAAACACCTGCTGGAACCCCTATTAGTCCTGAAGCAGTAGCTGCTGTAGACAATGCCCTTGTTTTTTTAAAAGAACAAGGGTTCAAAACAGTAGAGGTTGACTATCCTGTAGATGGCAAAGCCATGATGGAAGATTATTATAAAATTGCTGCATCTGGTGCAGGAGTCATTGACTTTCTGGCACAACAAAACCTAAAACGTCACCTGCAAAAAGAAGATGTCGAACTCCTAAGCTGGGCTCTTTACCAAACAAGTAAGGATTTAAGCAAAGAAGATGTCAAAAAAGCCTGGGAACACATTGCTAGTATGAATCAAGTCATGGCAGAATTCTATAAGAAGTATCCCCTCTTTTTAACCCCAACGACAGCCTTTGCTGCTCCAAGTGCAGATTACCACCATATTGCAAAAGAGTTAATTCCTCAACTTGAAGACATGTCCAAGCTATCTAAAACAGAAAAATTAGACCTGATTTACAAACAATGGTTACCTGCCTGGACCCTGACTCCTTTCACCCAATTAGCCAATTTAAGTGGGACTCCATCCTTAAGCCTGCCAACCCATGTCACAAAAGATGGACTTCCTCTAGGGATTTTGTTTAATAGCTCAGCTAATAATGATAGGCTACTTCTACAAATGGGGGACTTATTTGAAAAAGCGGGCTTATTCCAAACCCTCTATCATCACCAAGTGCCAACCACAACCCAAGAAGGAACTGATCCTATTCTAAAGTCTAATAATCACAAAAACCCAACAGCTACATTTCCTATTCAAGTTCACTATCACCAAACAAACTTTCTTGCTAGCCCTAAAACCCCAAACCATGGGCAAAAAACCTTACCTGATACTAAGGACAGTCAGTATGGGCTGATGACAGTACTGGGCTATAGCTTTATTGCCAGCTCTTTACTTATTTTAGCCAAACGAAAAAAGACCTAATTCTTTTAACTTAGATTTTCCAATTGAGAAAATCTAAGTTTTTTTGTTACAATAGCTATAATCTTGCCTGACTTTCTAGTTTCCACAATTATAGAAAGCAGGACTCCCTTAAAGGTTAATAAGATATTACTTACGTTTGGAGAAAAAGAATGCCTGATAATTTAGCACTACGCATGCGTCCTAGAAAACTTTCAGAAATTATTGGACAAAAACATTTGGTAGAAGAAGGTAAAATAATCCATCGGATGGTTGCTGCTAATATGCTATCCTCCATGATTTTATATGGGCCCCCAGGAATTGGTAAAACCTCTATTGCCAGTGCTATTGCAGGGACTAGCAAATATGCTTTTCGAACCTTTAATGCCACTGTAGACAGCAAAAAAAGACTACAAGAAATTGCCGAAGAAGCTAAATTTTCTGGTGGCTTAGTCCTCTTATTAGATGAGATTCATCGTCTGGACAAGGTAAAACAAGACTTTCTCTTACCTCTTTTAGAAAATGGTAATATCATTATGATTGGCGCCACCACTGAGAATCCCTTTTTCTCCGTAACTCCTGCTATTAGAAGCCGGGTGCAAATTTTTGAATTAGAACCACTTTCTAATGATGACATCAAGGAAGCTGTAGAAAAAGCACTTGCAGATAAAGAAAGGGGATTTGACTTTGAAGTTATTCTAGATCCTAATGCCTTAGATTTTATTGCATCTGCTACAAATGGAGATCTGCGCTCTGCCTACAACTCCCTAGAATTAGCCGTTATGTCTACCAGGACTAATAGTCAAGGATTACGCCATATCACCTTAGATACTCTTGAAAATAGTCTGCAAAAAAGCTATATTACCATGGATAAAAATGGCGATGCCCATTATGATGTGTTATCAGCACTGCAAAAATCTATTCGAGGATCTGATGTCAATGCCAGCTTACATTATGCTGCACGCCTGATTGAAGCTGGTGATTTACCTAGCCTTGCAAGACGCTTAATTGTTATCGCCTATGAAGATATAGGCTTGGCCAACCCCGAGGCACAAATTCATACTGTTACAGCACTTGAAGCTGCCCAAAAAATCGGATTCCCAGAAGCTAGAATCCTAATAGCCAACGTTGTTATTGATCTTGCCTTATCCCCAAAATCAAATTCAGCTTATCTTGCCATAGATGCTGCCCTTAATGATTTAAGAAAATCAGGTAACCTTCCCATTCCAAGACACCTCCGCGATGGCCACTATTTAGGAAGTAAAGAATTAGGAAATGCCCAAGAGTACCTCTATCCTCATGCCTATCCTGAAAAATGGGTCAAGCAACAGTACCTCCCTGATAAGTTAAAAAAGCGTCACTATTTTGAAGCAGTCGAAACAGGAAAATACGAGCGAGCCCTTGCTGCTAATAAAGCTAGGATTGACAAGCTTTCTCAAGAATAAAATAAAACTAAGATAGAAAACGTTCCCCAAATTGAGGATTTTGACTTGAAAAATTCTCAGAAAGTGGTATCATAGTAGCAAAGATAACTGCTGTGGCATACGAGTCCACATATAAGTGTTGACCGACTATTTCTTTGTATTATGGGAGACAAAGTTCCCCTCTAGTCTGCAAGCCGTTTCACGCGGACGCAACTTCCAAGAGAGGACGCGTTGCCCACCTGCTTATATTTGTGCGGGATCAATACAAACAGTGGACTACCGGTGCCAATACAGCATTCTTTTTTGCCTCCTTAGCTCAGTTGGTAGAGCAGTAGACTCTTAATCTATGGGTCACAGGTTCGAGCCCTGTAGGGGGTATTAATAATAGTGTCAAAAACCTTGATTTAAAAGGTTTTTTTCTTTGTTTTGGCAAATTTGTTCTAAATTTGTTCTAGAAGATATTCTTTAAAAATTAGCTTTAAGATACTAAACTTCTGACCGTTTCATATTCCTTATTTATTACTTCTGTCAAGACGTGACCATAAGTTTCAAGTAACTGTGTAATATCCTTATGACCCATTAATCTTGCAACTACCCAAATATCAACACCCTTAGCCAATAAGTAACTTCCATAGGTATGTCTTGCACCTATTGCAGTCATTTTTGAATCAATATTTAATAAATGTAATACATTTCTCAAACTTTTATTAATAGCACTATTTGACGACACACCGTATCTATAGTCATAAAATATTTGATTATTAATATTTACAATTTTTAAATTTTTCAACATAGCTTGCTGATCGTCCTTCAAGCGTCTTAAGATTAATGCTAAAGATTGACTAATAGGAATAGTACGAATAGAAGTTTTTGTTTTAGGTGGACTAAAAGTTCCCTTATCGCCACTGAATCTTCTATACGTCTTGATTTCTAGATCCTCAAAATTAACATCATCCCAAGTTAATGCTAAAGCTTCACCCACTCGCAAACCTGTTTTAAATAACACCAGTAATAAATAATAAACGATACTATTTGAATAATCTAAATTATTTTCTAAATAAGATATTACTTTCTTATAATCAGAAATACTATGTAGATATTTATCATCTGCATCCTTAACAAATTGCCTACCAGCTATGACAACTCCATCTGTAAAGTCAGATAATAAAATGCCATCTCTTTTTGCAAACTGAATGGTTTTTTTTATATCAGAATTTAATCTCCTGACATGATTTTTAGTATATTTTTCAGCGTACGTATTTAATTTCCTTTGATACGCACTATGCTTTATTTTATTTACCTTCTGATTCCCAAAAAGCTTACGAATAATCGAACCCCTAATAAAATATTTATTCTTAGTAGTCTCTGCTAAATCACTAGGCTTAATGACTAAGTTATACCATTCAAACCACAGTTCATACAATGTTATATCAGAAGATATAGAATTTACTAGTGACTTTTGTTGCTCTATCCTCATAGCTTCATTCATAGCTTCACGCTTTGTCTTAAAGCCTGAACCAGAAGCAACTAACTCACTTTTTTCATTGAATATTCTATAATCCCATAATTTCTTTTTACCTCTTTGTCTATATGTTGCCATTTTTCTCCTTTCCTAGACATCAAGGAATTTATCCTCAATATTATATCATTTAGTTATTTAATAAAATAGAACCAAAATTTTCTTCAAAGTATTTTCTAGCTCTAGTTGCTAATATTTTATAACGGCTACCTTTCCCCCTAGGATAAACAATAAAACCATTTGGATTAATTGATAAATCAACTTCCTTTTTAATATCTGGGTTTAATAAGATATCATTAATTAACTTTGACCTACCAAGGCCCAACAATTCTTGCAAATTATCAATATCCCACCATTTTCCTTGTTCATTATCACTTAACAAATCTAAATATTCCTCTTTGGAAATGATAACAACATCATCTGGTACAGGAACACTCACATTAAAAACTTGTTGCATACTCATTCTCCTTATAATTTAATTACTCCGAACATTATTTGTTCCGGTTAAGCAGGTTTTCTGATTTAAAATCGAACTATTTTTCATCTTTAGCTTTAATTTATATACAGTATCCCCGAACTTTGCTCTTTAATAAAAAAACAAACAAAAAAGCCATGAAATTAATCATGACATCAATGTTTCTCCATATCTAATAAAATATCATTTATCAAAAATAACAAATACTTTCTAACTTCTCTTTTTTTAGAATCATGCAAAAAGAATTCTTTAAAACCTACATAATAAATATATAAAACAAATATCCATACAATTAATAAAATACTAGATTTAAAAGTTTTGGCATTTAACCAAGAAGTTACAACTCTCTCTATTGAATTATAACCTAATATTACTGGAATTAAACCTACTACAATCACACCAAAAAAATTAAATATCTTTTGTAAAAATGCTTTGAATTCTAAACCAATCCCTGTTGTCTCTCTATTTTCAATTATCATTCTTAAATGCTTCAAATCAAGTTCTGATAGTCCCATTAATTCTTTACGAACACTTTCAATTTCTTGAAATGTAGTTCTTGAATTTTTAATAGACAATTTTTTTATTATAAATCTAAATTTAGAATACTTTTCTTTTTTTTAAATCTCGTAATACAAAATCTAACCAAACATTTAACTCGTAACTATCATTTAGAGTAATATACTTATAGTTCAACACAATAACATCCCTTTATTTGTTATTATATCAATCGTGCAAAACTTTTTCTAGTAGTATAATTAATATTAGTAATAATATTGTCAGTATTAATCTGCTAGATATTGTTTCAATTAATTTCAATAAAATAATACTATAAATTAATGCTATGAAATAATATACTAGTCTTTTCAATTTCGCTCCTTTAAACAAAACTAAAGCCATGAAATTAATCATGGCTTTATCTTATTTTTTACTTTTCTTTTTCAAAAACGTTAAATACTTTTTGATATTTTCTTTCCAACCTACCCAGATAGCTCCTAAAATAGCTAAACCTCCCAAAATGGCTAAGATTGTTTTAGTCTCTCCAGTTGATGGTAAGACTTCTAACTTCCCATCTTTTGTTTTTAAGGCAACTGTACCATCTTTTTGCTTTACAGCACCAATTGCTATCGCAGGTTTCAGTACATTACCAGTTTCTGTTTGAACCCAAACATTGCCATCTTGCGTTCCCAAAACCGTGTAGCCTGTATTCGTAACAATTGGTGTCTCAATAACAGGTTTCGTCACAGGTTTAGGAGTTTCAGTTGTACTAGCACCTGTATTTTCTTCAGCTTTTTTCACCTCTTCTGACTTAGGTTGTTCTGGAATCACTTCTGAATCATTGGACTTAACAGGCTCTTCCGTCTTCTCTTTGCTTGGCTTAGTCTCCGTCGAATCTGTTACTTTATCCTCGCTTGTTTCTGAATCTGATTTAACTGGAGGGATTAGCTGATCAGTACTATCTGCCACCTTGTCCTCGCTTGGCTTAGTCGGGTCAACAATTTTATTGGTAGTATCTGTTGCTGTATGCTCACTCGGTGTCGTTGGTTGAGGTGAGACTGGTACCACCACTGCATCCGTTGTTCCTGCTACTGGATCTGCTACATCATTAGCACAAACCACCCCACTTCCAAGCAAAGCAATACTTGCAATCGTCATAAAACTCATCATTTTTTCTTTTGTCATCTTATTTTTCCTCTTTTCGTTTAATTAAAACATGACATTTTTTGGAGTGCCATGTAAACTCACAAATTCAAACTGACCTGTACCAGTAACATAATTACCAACAAGACTTAATTGATCTTGCTGATGAGTCACTAATAAAATCGTAAATTGATACACATTATCAGAATTGCTCTGATAAACCGTCAAGCTATCTAAATCAAAGTGATACCCTGCTAAAAGCATCGTTTTAATGCTTGCTGCTGTTGCTGGATTAGTAATGGACAACTTATTATCATAAGTAACCTTAATATCATCTTGACTTGATACACTAGCTAAATAATCAATCGGTATTACAATAGCTGATTTCACCTGTTTAGCTTCTTTTTCGTTAACACGCTCCTCAGGCATCTCTAAAGTGGCCTTGGCTTCTTTGGCAATATTTCTCTTAACCTTGGTTTTACTTTTATTCGGTGTAATTGGTTTTACAAGTATTTCTTGATTAGCTTCTATTAACTGAGATGGCTTTTGACGATGATACAACCGATAAAATCCTAATGAAAGAGCTACTGCCAGAATAACAATAATAACTTTTCTTATCTTCATTATTTACCTACCGTTCCTACTGATTTCGTAATCTGATAACCGAGTTTCGCAGGATTGTAAAAAGTATATCCTTCATTTTTTAATTCTGCAGTAGTGACATAGCGATAGTTCCAAGAGTATTTCCCAAAGCCACCATCATCACCCGAATAAGACGCATAATTTTGTTCCACAATTAAAATGTCCCCATTTTCAAAAACATGGCTGACAACACCTGTATGGCCAGCAGAACTAGTCCCTGCAGAGGAAAATACAGCACCTGAACTTGGCGATTTATCAGATGAACCGCCAAAAGTCCTAACCCAATTAGCAACAACCATATTCCCATTACCTGCTTTTTGTGTTGGATGGCTACCGTTTTTTGACCACAAAGCATACATCAAACTCGCAGAAAGATCGGTACATTGACCCCCTGTCGAAGCAATCGCATACCAGCCAGCCGCTTGTCGATAATTCAAGCCAACTGATCTGGGATCGAGCGCATAAGGTTTTAAATCTGCAGGCAATTGTTCTGGTCGCCAAGCATTGTAGGAAGTATAGTTGACTTTGCCTGTACGATCTTTCCCAAAAGCCCCCTTAGAGTAAGAACCTGATTCGCATAATGATAAAACGACTTCTTTTGATTCCCCTTCCCCCGGCTTTAGTGGACCGAAAATGTCAAAAGATTTATGAAATACTATTTCATTATAACTATATTTAGCTCCATCGAATAATTCATACGCTTTTTGAGCATCTGCTTGCTTTTGAAATGGATTAATATGGGCAGTACTACCACGTTCATAAGCTTGCCAAACTAGCGTAGCCCGTTTCGGATCGGTCATCTGGGCCATTTGCTTAAAGGTATGATTTCCTCCTGTCAAATCCATTGAAGCATTCCAATCACCAGCTAGAATGGCTTTTGCAACAAAAGCATTCATAGCATCTGCATCTTCCCACTTAGGGTCACCTAAAGGGGCATATTTGGTATAAGGGGTAAATTGATAAATACCACCACCTGCTTCTGTCGTATAGTAACTTAAACCGACTGGTTTTACGCCAAAAGCAATAGAATTCGTTCTTAAATCATTGCCATAATGTCCTTCTGCTCGACCTATCATGGCAAAGCCACCCTCGGAATTAACCCAACCTACAATTCCTGCAGCAGAAGCTCCTGAAAGTCCTTTTGTCACCCAAGCGTCAAAGACTTTACCTGCCGTTATATTTGCAATTGAACCTTTCTTTGTCCAATCGGTTTGTGAAGCGGAATCACTTGAGGTAACAAATTGTGTTGATAGTTCAGGAGTCACTTGACAATCACCTTGACTGCTACTAAATATAGTCGTAATAATAACAACAATAAAAAAAGGAATGCTCATAAGCACTCCTAGACAGCCTAGTTTCTTCTTGATAACATTCCCTCCTTCTTAAACTGGTCAATCAGAGATACGATATGTTATAATAAAAAAAGCAGAAAAGTTAAGACGGTGACTCTTATTTCTGAAAGGTAGGTGATGCCTATGGGCAGTTCATCAAAATCTAACAGAAAGGAGCGATTTATTGTCCACTTACGAAGCAATCCAACTAATGCTTACTTTTGGTAGTTTTTTACTTACCTTAATCGGATTAGTCATTGCAATCGTAAAATTAAACAATAAAAAATAACCGTCTAAACTTTGGCGAGTTCCGGTTATTTTTTAATAATTAAGATAAGCCACCGTCTTAAACGGTTCTGCTTTGGGTAGTTGTTTCCACAACTGCCCTTTTTCTATTTTCATTATAACCCTTATCTCCAAATTAAGCAACTATTTGATGACATCACAATACTTCTTTTAAACATGTCCTCTAAGTTTATCTAATTCAGCTAAAATAGTCGCCTTTCTTTCTACATTTTGTTTTAACCGTAACTCTTTTGATTTACTGGCATTAAACCCTCTTTGAAAGGCAGTTCTTCCATGTGCTTTATAATAACTGTCATCATCTGTAAATTGACCTAATTCTGCTTCTAACTTAGCTTTTTGACGATTTCCTAGAGGTTTTTGCCGTTTAGCTTTTAGTCGTTGATATTCTGCTTGAGAATTAAATGGTTCTTTAGCGTTTGTTGCTGGTTCAGACCTTTCGGGAACAATTGGAGATTCAAATGAATTTTCCAAAGGTTTTTTATCAGAGGGATAATTATTTGCAGTAGAAATATTTCCCTTTTGATTGCTTTGATAAATCATATCGTCTATCTCGGGAGTTTCAACCCCAGATGAAAATCCTTTAGATTGATAATCACTTTCTGACAAAAACGGACTTTTCATTTCCTCATTAACAACTGGTAAATCATAAGAAATATCATGACCAGTTGATTCAATCGTCTGACTAGATTTAGAAACATTCGTTGAAAACTGATGATCCAACGGTTCTGAATCATCTAAGGAGCCATCAAAAGATTGACTGTTTAGATTATCCCTCTCGAAATCAGTTCCTTGTGAAAAATCGAAACTATCATAAGAAAAGTTATTCTCTTGATCATACTCCTGGTTATCATAAACAGCTTGTTCTTCTTGATAATCAGAAAGAGGATTCCTATCATCAGACATACGAGAAACACTACCTTCAGAAAATTCTTGATCTCCTACAAAACCTCCAGATTCTGAAAACTGATGGTCAAAATTAGTTTCATTGGAAAGGTCATTGTAATCAGAAGTATTATCTCCTCTGAAACGATTTTTAATGGCATTCAGATTTTCTCTAGCATGCACAAGACTACCAACACCATAACCAGCTCCCATCATTGCAAGATTAGAAACATCATGTGCCTTATCATAGATATTTTTAGGTGTAACTCCTAAACCGTTTGCTTGTTGGGCAACCATATTTCCTGCTTGTGTGACAGCTTGTGCTGCACTAGATCCTACAATTAAACTCAATACCTTTTCCTTGTGTTTCCAAATTTGCCAAAAAACAACACCCTGAATAATAATGGTAATAAACAACATAAATAAAATAGATTGACCTTTAAGGTTGCTGCTACTTAATAAATCACCATCTGTAAATCGAGACTTAATAAATGTCGCAATCAATGATTGTATATAAAAGACTATTAAAGTTAAAAAGCCTGTTAAGGCTGGAAAAGAAACACTCCCAAGCATTAACTTGAGCATATTAAAGGCAATGTGTTGCATTTTAGGTAGAAAGGATACCAATAAGGCCAGTGGGAATAGAAACATTAACAAGATGACCACAATATCTGCTAAAAAGGCAATTAATTGAATCAATAATAAAGGTATAGCTAATATCACAGCTTCAAAAATTTTCAAAATAACATAAATAGACTTGATCCAAATATAGTCACTAACAGCTGACAACCACCTATTTTTTTCTTTCCCATCATTTGCATCACCCCCTAAAAAGTCAGTATAGTCTAAGATTTTTTGACTCTTAGGTGTTATAAATTGACCATCTTTATCATATTTACCTAAAATTTTACTATTATCTAGTACTTCATCTTGTCCCGTTTGATTATTATGAAAACTACCGTTTAACTGACCTGTATTTACATAAAGATAGGCTGTATAAGACGTTTTCATAATATAATTATCAGCCACCGAAGCCTTATGAGAAATGGTTTGCTTCTCATCTTCTGGACTCACTACCGATAGATTAGTTACTGCATCACTAAAAGAACTAGCTACCGAATGAACCATATCCAGCACATAGACACCGCCAGAAGTTGACTGCACCGTCCCAAAGTAACCAAACGCTAATAATGTAACCGCAAACAAATGGAGTAAGCGTCTTGAAAAATCACCTTTTGAAAAAATAAAGGCTAGAAAAATGGAGAAAGCGGATAAGGCAATTAAGAGATAGAGTAATGAATTCGTAAAATCTGCGGATTTAGAGAGGTTATCCCACAAAACCTTGGAACTATCAAACACAGTCTGACGGTAAGTATCATATAAACTAAAGTTTTCAAAGAATCGTAAAATAATGGAGAAGAAACCAACGATCAAGTTAAGCAAGAAAAAAGGGAAATTAACAAAAATATCTGTCAAAGTTACCTGTAATCCCGTTTCAATTCCTTGCGTCTTTTCCATGTAAGCCTTTAACGCAAAAATATCCACATCCTTAACCTTCTGAAAAGTAGAAGCTATTAATCCATCATCAATCTTATCCATGTAGCATCTCCTTTCTACGAAGCATATTTATTTTCTAGATGGCTTGAAACAGATTGTTTCATTGGTTTTAGTAAAGGATCAATATCAGGGTGAATGTTGTGAACAGACATCATATTTAGATTCCCGTAAACATCATAATAAAGGCATTGACCTGAAATCATGTTATCAATCCATTCCAAGTTTTTTTCGTTCACTTCCAAACCAACATGATTTAAGATGGCTTCACGTTCTGATTTTTCATAAAAAGCAAAAATAGTACCAAAACCAGTCGTATCGTCATCATTTTCGGCATCATGTACCGATTGAGACACCAACATTAAAACATTATACTTAGATCGACCCACACGACGCATGGACTTAATAACCGCCTTTCCTTCAGATGATTGCATGAGAATCCATGCTTCATCAAAAATTTCAACAGTTTCCTCATTGGTTCGTTCCCCAAAGTGCTTACAAAAAGCACCTAAGGCAAACATGAGGGCAATGGAATTCGTCTCATGATCAGAAATATGTTCAGCTCCATCTTTTGGCAAGGAAAGGTCTGCAACTTCCAGCACTGTCACACGTTCTTCATAGGATAACCCCTTGACATTACCATCTGAAAAAGCCAATTCCAAAATAGAATTTTTAATAATGGCTTTAAAATAATGTCCCACATCTACAATATCCTGATGATCTGATTGACATAATGTCTCAATGACCTGATTAAAGCCAACGACTTCCCCATTTTCACGTCTTGAAATCACCTCACTAATTGCCTCTGTTAAAGCAGTAGTTTGTACAATTTTAACTTCTGTCGCATTTCTTAACAGATAAAGTAACATATTTTTGGCAGTAGATGAGGCATCTTCTTTATCCAAGATAACAATAGGATCTAAAACCCCATGGTTTGCCTTAACAGCACTATCTAACGTCACAAAATTAATTTGCTCAATCTGTTCCTTTCTAAGTGGGAATTGTTTTGCATAGTCTGGATCAGATACTACTTGTAAATAGTGTTGCCTTAGCTCCCTCTTAGGGTCAATGTAAAGTACTCTGACATTTTGTTGCGCAGTGTGTAAAAAAATCATTTGTGCAAGATAGGATTTCCCCTGACCTGTCGCACCTGTAATGATAATATGAGGATTTTTAGTTACTTTCCCAGCAACATCTTCCTTATTCGCAACCGTTGCATTGAACAAAACTAAATTCTTAGATCCCATAATCGCTTCACCAATATTATCCCAAGCAGATAAACGATTATCTACTCGTCCAATATACCAGCCAATCCTGTTACCTGACTGGGTATTGGTAAATAACATCATTTCACTAAATCCGCGACTAGTTACTAAATGATTCCACTTACGAGTGGTCTTTTGTAAGTTTTGACCATATAACAAGGCTTGAAAGAGGTAAGGGGTGTCGTGACTAGCTTCATGAACCGCAACCTGCATATCCGCAAAGTAACTTAAAACAGCATGTCTACGCTGCCTTAATTGTTTGAGACTAGACCCAGAAACCACCAAAAAACAACCATATTCAATGATTTCTTCTTTATTCCCAACTTTCTTCATCAAGTCTTTTAATGAGTAAGCACCCATTAATATATCATCTTGTTGAACTGTATTCGTTGAATAAGCTTCCTTCATAATTTGATCATAACGTGTATTGGAGCGACCCATTGTCCCACCAAGTTTTGTCTTATCTATAAATTCTGCTTTAAATCTCAATTCAACTGGAAAACTCATACGTTGAACAAGTTCACCAAGATGAAATCCATTAAATATTGTTGAAAATCTTCCTACTGGAAGAATAGTTACAAATGAACTACCATACGGACTTTCTAACTTTAAAAAACCACCTGACAGTGGCTTAATCAAAGTATCTGTTACGTTTAACAATGTTCTATTGGCAATAACTTCATTTTTAGCGTGTGGAATATAACGTAAGTATTGCATACGTTGATAATAAAACAAATCTTCTTCAGATAATCTCTTAGCTTTTAGTGACGATAACAAACCATACAACAATAATTCTTCATCTTTGTACTCTTTATACCACTCCTTATCAAGCTCCACAGTATATCCCAGTAAAGAAGCGACATTATCTGCAATTAAATCTAATTGCTTTACCGCAAGTTCTTTTAGGGTGGCACTCATTACATGCCTACCTAGATTAACACCAATAACCCAATCAAATTGATAAGGTATTTCGATTTCATCTGTTAATGTGTCAACAGTGTAATTCAACGTCTCTACACCTAAAGCCTTAACATCATCTGCCAAATCACCAATAAAATCAGACATTTTTTCCTGCAAAAGGTAATCTTTTGGTATCAGCGAAATATCAAAATGCTTGTACTTAGCTAATTTTTTGATAACCTGTGCTACCTTGTCCTTATGACTATCTTTTTTATCACTATCAGTAATAGTGATTGGTGTATTTGGAATCCGATAGTAGGCAATAACCACTTTATCTTTTCGCAAAGCTAAATTACTGTGAATGCTATCAATTGGATATTCCAACTTTTTTACCATCTGATTTCCTTTCTTAATCTTTAAATGTTTGTTTGTTCAAATACAATTTCTTCTAATACCTCAACTCTTTCTCCCTGATAAACAGCTTTTTTGTTAAAGCCATAGTCTACTAAATAGATAAGATAGTCCCAAAGATAAGTATGCATCTTTTTACCTTGTGGCTCGTACTCCGTATAAAATTTTGAAAGTCGATATGGGACAAACCAGTACAGTAACAGAGAAACAGAATGTGTCAGCCGATTTAGCAGTTGCATAGGAGCCGAAAAGACTGTCAACATCAATACTAAAATCAAAAAGAAAACAATAAAAAAGGAAAGCTGCATTGGCGTTGAGAAATACCACAGTAACTTTCCTTTTGATGTTTTAATTTCCTGAATCCAGTAAGGAGCATTTAAGCCCCTACCATAGTCGAAATATTTTTCTTCTTCCATTTTTACAAGCCTGTCTCAATACCGAACCAGCGAAGCATGCCTCCTAAAAAGGCAAGAATTTCTTGACCTTTGAACAAAGACACCACAATCGCATAAATTGAGAGAACCGACCCAACTTTTAGCCAATCTGCATTTTTCCAATTTTTAATCACTAAAAAGGCACAGATAACGCTAATAAGATAAATACCATCTCCCTGAAAAAATTGTTTTAGTCCTGAAACGTTCGGACCTCCTCCTGTTAAAACAACTTGACCTACTTTTGATACATTCATTAATTAAACCTCACTTTTTATCTAAAATAATGGTACAACTTGTCAACATACCACCCATTATCTGACTTAATCAGATACAGAGTGAAATTCTCTGACCGTGTACCTCCTGTTACCATATCTTCAAAGGTAACCATTAGTTGCACAACTTGATTTGATTTATCTTGATAATACAGAGCATTGTTAACGTCTAAAGATTTGACTTGATAATTTCCTCCCATCAGTTCAGGACGTTTCATCAACAACTTCAAATCTGTTTCATTACTTAAGGCATACTTATCAAAAAATACTGGTAAGAATTTTTGTATAGACACCACCTCTTGCTTAGACAAACTCTTGACCTGATCCATGGTTTTTCGTTCAAAAGTTTTTGATTTTCCTTGGAAAAGATCTTCCGCTAAAGTATATGGAGGACTTACTATCGCCAACAACCCATTAGCCATACGAAATGGTATAGCCAAGGTCATCTGATAAGGTTTACTATCTACTTCATAGCCTATTCTCATTAAAGCAACATGATAGTCCTCTTTTTGTTCTACACTAATCAGTCGTTGAGTCTGAAGTTTACGCTCCTTTTTGACATCATCAACAAGGTTAGCTGTTGAGAAAGAATAATAATTATCTAATTCTTCTTTACGTTTTGTAGCCGTGTCATCAGAATAATTGATGTAAGTATAAATAAAATTGTTCATGTAATATTGCACTCTAGAGATGTCTAAGGTTTCCTTCGTATCTTTTTGGATTTGTTGCTTTCCTGATAAAACCGTAGCCTTTAAACTATTTACCTGATTCGACAAACCAATGGCTCGTAATGCCCCCAAAAAACCAACTAAAAAAAGAAGTCCTAACAAACCGTAAACCATCATATTGGCCGTCCGCTGTTTGACTTCTTTTGTTTTTGGAGGCTTCCCTTCTTTTTCTTTTTTTGAATATCTCAATAGAAACTTTTTTATTTTGATAACAAAATTCATTTAACTCCCTTCCATTCTTCTAATATAAAATCCTTTGGGTGTATTTAGTAAAATACCACGTTCCACATACGCATTAATAGCATTAACCCATGTTCCTGATTTATAAAAAAAATCAATGATAGCTTTGATATCAGCATGTTGTAGCAAAGATTGCATTGCAATAGTTTCATCTTTTGACAAAAAAAGATAATGCTTCGTAACAATCTCAGTTACACTTAAACCTCTTTTAAGTAAATATCTAATAATGAAGCTATCACCATCATAAAGCTCTAAAAGACAACGTTTTAAAAGATAAGCTTCAGAAAGTGACATGATTCTATCAACTTCCCAATCCACAAAACCACAAATAAAAAAGGTATCATCTTTGATTCCTCTTTCCTTCATGCGATTTCTAACTTGTTCTTCTGTGAACTTCAATAAATCAAGTTGACATAAATCTTTACCGTAACCTCTCTCTTTTGTTCTGATAAGCGCAATCATTATCTACTTACCCTGATATTTCGACATATCCGTAGTCTGAAAAACCACCTTGGCTTTCTAAGTCAATATCTCGACCATAAGCTTCATGATCAAAATACATCTCCAGAGCCTCTTTACCAACTCCTTGTACGCCTAATTCATCGAAATAATATTCACCTAGTTCTCGTCTAGTTGTTACATCAGGCAGTAAACAACAATCACCAAAATTAAAATCATAATCCACAAAGTCTGAGGCAGTATAACCTGTTACCTGATGCACTGCTTTAACAAGGTCACTATCAACATTCTCTACCAGTTCAACAAATTGATTAATCATCTCAATAGAATCATGTTCTTTTAGTAACTGACAATCTGAATCTGCAATAATATACTCTAAATCATCTTCTTCACAAAGACACAAAGCTAACTTAAGCTCACTAATCTCCACAGGAAAACAAACTAACGTAGCTCTACCAGTTTTTATATCTCTAACAATTGCACTAACATCCATTTTTGACACTCCTTAATTAAAAAGGAGCAAGCCATTGACTTGCTCTCACCCTTAATGAAATTCTTGTAGTTTATGACCAATCGCTGACATAGACTTATGAGCTTTATTAATCACATTATTTTGATAGTAGTATGACTTCAAATGTTGCTGAATCATGTCGACCATATAACCTGGTAAAGTCAATTCTTCACGCTTTTTAAGTAAACTATTTAACTCTCCAGCTTTTTCCCATGATTGTTCATACTGATGACTAACTAATAGTTCTGATAGCTCTTGAGTAACAACTAACAACTTTTTATCTGCTTCTCTACGTGTATTTGACATATTATTTTCCTCTTTTTATTTTTATATTATTGTTCTACTAGTTGCTAACTACTTGCGTTGGACTTCTAATAATCATAACTTCTCCCAAAATAAAAATAAGTAGGTAACCTACTCACATTCATCATCTCTAAATAACTCTCTTTGTCTAAGTAATTGCTTATGCAAACGATAACGTCTTGCTAAATCAATGATAATATCCTGCTGTTTTTCCAATGGTTGCATAAATAAACCAAACTTTAACATTCTTCGTTTCGTGGTAACTAGTTGCTCTAACTCCTTGTTATAATTATCCTGTACTTCTCTAACCCCACAATAACCAATTTTGATGAGGTCATAAATATCTTTTTGATAGTCCAGTAAGCTCCCTTGTTGTATTTCTGGGTAATAAAACTCTCTATCTGGTATCAACTTAGACACCATATCAATCATCATATTAAGTTTAGCACGGCTTTTCACAAAGCAATTAAATTCATTTTCTTTATACAGCATCAGCCTCCTCCCTTACTCAATCCTAACGCTGATTTTATATTGTCTAAGATTTTTTCCCCACGTTCATTAATCTCGCCCGCATTAATAATCATTTGTAAATTATCTCCTGCCGTCAAACTATCATATTCATTGACGAGAGCTAGAGAATCAGATACCTGATGCATCAACCAACGAATCGTACGATCAATATTATAAGGTTCTGGTCTTGTAACAAATTTCAAGGGTTCAACACCTCCAAACATCATTTGCCATTTTTGATCCGCTAAAAAAGCACCAAATTGATTTTGGCCATCATAAACATCTAATTTACTATTGATTAGTCCCCTAGCAATTTCTCCCAATGGTACTCCAGAAATCATTTCATCTACAACACTATTCGCTTTAGATTGAGC
Organism: Streptococcus didelphis DSM 15616; assembly: GCF_000380005.1. Lineage (GTDB taxonomy): Bacteria > Bacillota > Bacilli > Lactobacillales > Streptococcaceae > Streptococcus > Streptococcus didelphis. The sequence continues at coordinate 31,970 of NZ_KB904196.1, read as the reverse complement.
AAGTCTTATTTCATAACGATTCCATAATTCAAATATCTCTAAAGCTTCCTCAACGGTTAATCCTTCTTGCCTTGCCAGTTCATAACGCTTTTCATAAAAGTTAAAATACATTTCCGACTGACGACTACCAAAATATAGGGAAATCCCCTGTCTATTTTGTTCTATATCGGACAAATCTTCAAAGTTAAGAGCACCACCTCCAATATAATTCCAAGTTCTTAAACTCTCAAAGTCAAGTTCATGTTGATAATATTTTGCGATCATATCCGATAATAAAAACTGTTCTTGTTCCTTATCTTTTCCCAAATATAGTTCATCAATCGCAATATCAAATCTTGTTACATTTAAGTCGTCACGATAGGTGGCTCTTAGATGAGACAACCACTCAATCCAAGTAAATTGTCCTTGTTCCATAAGAAGCTCTAATTGACGACATCCTTGACCCGATAATTGAACGGTAATCTGAAAATTCCCTGTTTCATGCTTATCTGCATAGTCGAATATCCAAATATCCCCTCGTTTCCAAATATGATTATAATTCATCAACTTTGATTCAACAGACGTAAAATCTTTAAAGCGACAGTGTAAAAAGTGACGGCAAAACAATTCAAGGTCCATAACCGTTTTAATTGTTAATCTCACATAGTCAATCATGACCTGTAATCTAGTATTATCATTATCCTTCAAATAACCAAAACACGATTTAATTTCTTGAAACCGTTCTAAAGACAATGACTTTTTACCAGTCTCATACTTAGATATAAGCGATCTTTCGATTCCAACGCACTCTGCAAAGTCTTTTTGACTCAATTTCATTTTTTTCCTAAATTTTTTCAAATAGATGGGATTCATTTTACCTTTTTCAAACAAAATGTGACCTGTTTTTCGCCATTTTGTGACCTCTCTAAAAAACTTGTAAACCCTTGATACATCTAGTGTTTCGGGGGTTGAAAGTTGTAGATTTTTAAAATCTTACCCCCCTATTAGAAAACGGGGGTTTTAAGAAACTAACGTCCCTTTGCAGAGCCATAGTGTGTCCGCTGGTGCGGCGTGTTCGTGTTGATCGCTTCGCTACACTACGCCTCCAGCTACACTATGGCTCTGCAAAAGGATATTATTATCCTTTTACACTGATTTTCCTGTAAAATATTGACTTAACAAGTCCTTCCAAGACCCTTCAAAGTTATCTTTTTGAGTTAATAAACTAACTAATACAACTGTGTCTGCTTCAGATAAAACTATTTTATCCTCTACACGAGTAAATGTCATATAGTTATCTTTTTCAATCATATCAATGACATTTTTGATTTTACCGAAAGTAAAACCACTTGTTTTAACTAAATCGCCAAGACTCATTGTCTCCTCCTGATTATCGTCCATAAAACCACCTATATCAGGCATCTCTCCCTGAGAAACACCTTCGGCAAACTCCCTCAATGATTCGTCCGAAATAATGTCCTTGGAAACCAAAGTATTTTCAGTCGGATCAAATGGATTTTCATGACGCGAAAGTTTCGCAAACTCATCATAAAATGAAAATTGCTGCGTTAGTAAAGGAGAATAAAACTCTCTCGCCACCTCACCAAAAACAGCCGAATAGCCACGACCATAAACACGCCGACCTGATAAATATTTAATATACCTAAACTCTTTATTACGGTTTTCATCGCCAAAAAGCATCATATAACCACCATCATCAAGGCGTCCAACAGAAATATGATGCATCATATTTGACCTAATTTTCGTTGGTAAATCATCTGCAGATGGCTTTTGCATGGCAATAATCGCATTGCAGCCTACTTGACGACCAAGTAAAATATACTGTGTAAAAGCATTTTCAACAATATCTCTTTCCTGATACGATAATGAAGACATCAAGGCATTATATTCATCACAAATAAAAAAATATGGTTCCAAACCGTAATCATAAAATTTCCCCATATCTTTATGCCCTAAACGTTTCATCTCCTTACGAATAAAGTCATAGCGTGCATACATGATTGTAATAGCATTCTCAAATTTAGCAATAATATCTACTTTTTCGAAAACAATTCTATTTTGAAAAGCAGGTAAATCAGCCATTGTCACAAAATCAGCTCGCTTAGGATCACATATATCCGCAACACCAATAGCTGCAAGACACTTTAAAATTGATCTAAGTAAAACTGTTTTACCGCCACCAGTCCCACCCGCAACAAGCAAATGAGGATCATTGATAAAATCCCAATAATAACCATTCATCAGCTTAATTCCCTTATCCTTTTCCCATACAACATCATTAACAGTTATACGAGCCAAAAAAGCGGAATAAGCTAATTTATAAATCTTAAACCTAGGATCATCAGTTTTTTCCATAAAATCCATAAAAAAAGTATCTTCCAGTTCACCACCAATATCCTTGAAACGCTTTTGAAATTTATTTCCTGCCATTTCAAAGGAAACATTTAAATCAAACTTACCTTGTTTTAAATAGACTTTTGGAAACCTAACCTGCTGCTTTTTATTAGATTTATTACGTTTCTCATAAACAAAACCATTTTCAAACAGGAATTTAGACAAACGTTTTAAACGATCTAATTTTTTAAATAACGGCGTTGCTTCCTGTAAAAACCACGTTAAGTATAAAGATAATAACAAAGCACTTAAAAAACTGACTCCAATACTAATAAGAACTACTAAATCCATCATTTTTAACAAGTCAAAATGATAATAACTATACAACCCAATCGGTATCAAAAACAAACCTAACAAAATAGAAAAAAGGTAATAGCTCAAATACCTCATATACGGCTTTACCTTAATTCCTCTATATTCGGGTATCAAACGCATCTTACCTCTCCCCTATTGTTTACTTTTCTTGCTTATGATTACCTTCACTGGCTACTTTTTGACCAGCAGAGCGTTTAATTTTAGAAGCAAACAACTTAAATTGATTACTTCCTACAGAAGAATAAGTCACAATAACCCCTTCTAATTCAACTGGCTCACGATATTTCAGCTGCAATGCTTCAAACTCCGCAAGACTCATGTCTACCAAAGTAACAAATTCTGTTTGTTGCTGCACTGGTGAGAAAATGCCAACAACAAGTCCACGTGATTCCCCTGTAGGAATTTGTGGATAAGAACCATCTTGACGTCTTGGCTGCGTCATATCGTCTTCATAGATTAAATCTGTTTCTTCAAAGGATCGGAATGATAAGTCACCAAAAATTTCTTTCAGATCAACTAGACCGTCATTTAATACACGATAACTTTTATCTACAATCTGCATTTTCTCTCCAAAATTTAAACCTACTTTTGCCATTCCTATTTACCTCCAGCTAATTTCAATCCTGCTGCACGTACATTAAGTGCAGGTGCTACACTATTACCATTCAAAGCTCTATCTTCAAAAAAGATAGCTTCACCATCAATTTCAACCACATCATCTGTTTTAAATACTTGAGCTAAAGCTGGCGTAATAACATGAAACACCCCATGCTTTTCGTTTGAAACAATATGGCGTTGAAACTGCCCTGCTTCGCCGTCAATTCGACGGGGAGCATCTCCTAATTTTTCATACCATGCTTTACCAATAAAATCTGGTTTTAACTTTAATGTTGATTTATCCATAATCTGCCTCTTTTCATTTCATTTAAAATAAAAAGGCTAGAATTGTCTTATCACACTTATTTCCTAGCCTTTCTGCTTAGTTTTATGACTTTTCGGTCATTATTCTAGCAATAAGCCAAGGCCTACCCACTCACGCTAACAAGCAACCAGTCATTCATCTAGGCTTTTTGAGGGGAAAGGAGACCCCTAACGATTACTTGTAATGGTTACTTATTAGAGAGAATGGATAGACCAAAAGCAAGTTGCTTTTATGGCTTATCCATTAAATTTTTAATGTTTACGACGTTTAATCCCTACAACACCTAAAGTTGATAGTAAGGCTGCACCAATCACAGTCAATAAAGAAGCTCCCTGCTCACCTGTTGATGGTAAAGCTGGTGCTTTAGGTGTCACAGGTTTTGATGGTTCTGGCGTATGAGTGATAACTTTATTAGACTTCACAGGATTACCGTTGACATACAAAGTGTACTCATTTGCCACATCACCTGCTTTGATGCGCTTGACAACCACAAAAGCATCTGCCCCAAATTCACTAGTACGTGGAAGTTGTGCGAGGAAGTCTGCCTTAAAGGCCAACTCATAGCGACCTGTTTCCTTATTATAGATTGTCTCAGTATATTTTGCTAAGTCAGTCCCTTTAGTAATGATAGTGCCATCTGATAAAGTGATGTCAACTGTCGCAAGCACCTTATCTTTTTGATAAAGGTCATGCGTGTGCTGAAGTTGATCCACAAATTTGTATTCTGTTAGGTCATAGCCACGACCTGCTGGGATGACCCAACCTTCCAAACGATAGGTAACTTCATCATCGATTTTCACTGTGCTATTATTGATAGACTTACCATCTTGGTCAAGCACCTCTTTATGAACAGCTAATTCAGGCAGGTGGTTAATCACAACATTGCCATAATAGCCATTTCCCATATCTAATTGATAGGTTTGGTTAGTGATGTCACCTTTCTTGAAATCCTTCTTGAGCTTAAAGGACAAGTTGTAGGTAATGTCTAGTCCTTTTTGAACATAAGCTTGATAAAAGGCTGCTGGGTCTTTAGCTACCCACATATAAAACTCACCCACTGGGCTTATACCTGATGTTTTAATAAGCGCTTTAAGCTTGTCATCAAGGGTATCTTTTGACAAGACATGGCGCATCTCTAAGAGGTGTGAGACATCATCACCGTTAGCAGCCTTAATCCCATTAACAACGAGTGACTGGCCATCTAAGGCTTCATCCTTATAATCATCCACGTAGATAAAGCCTTTCATGACACTGTCTTTGGAAGCTGTCATGCCTTTGTACTGATCAAAATCTTGCTTAGCCACGTAAGTCAACGTGCTGTTTGGTAAGACTGACTTCCCATCAATAGACTGACCCTTGTCATCCACAATTGTTTTAGTTGGCTTAATCAGATTGTCATGTGGTGTTGGATTATCTCCTCCTGGGTTACGAGGTGTTTTAGGATCATTGCCTGGTGTATAGATAACCGGAGTATTAGACGTTACCGTATAGCTACCATTTGGAGTAGTTATCACCGTCTTAAAGGTATTATAGTAAGTTCCTGCATCATTCAGTAAACGACCAACAAGGGATACCTTAGGCACTTCTACCTCTTGGTCACGTTTGGCATTGAAGTCATCTAAAAGGGATTGAGAAGCCTTAAGGCTAACCTTGCCTGCTTTATCTGTTGTCATTACCCAATCAGGCGAAAGCTTTTGTGTCGCCTTAACATCTAACTCAAATCCAGCTGGTAGTGAATCGGTTAGCATATAGCTTGTGATGTTCTGGCGATCAGCTTTGAGAGGCGTATTAACAAGCTCCCACGTCACCGTTGATCCTTTTGGTACCAGTTGTCCCTCGACATTAACCTGATCACTATTTGTAACAGTCTTAACATTGGTTGGTGTTTGTTTAACAGCAACAGGGTAAACCGTAACTTCATAGACAACTTTTTCAGGAACAGTGACATAAGGTTTCACAATTGGCTTAATCGGATGATAAATATCTGGGGTAAAGCTTTTGAGCTCTGGTTTAACCTCTTCAGGTTTAACTGGCGTTGGTGGTACTGGTTTTTCTTTCTCTAAGTTTGGAACACCATCTGTTGGCTCTTCTGGTGTTGGTGGGACTGGCTTTTCTTGCTCCAAGACTGGTTTTACTGCTTCAGGTTTAACTGGGGTCGGAGGAACCGGTTTTTCCTTCTCTAAATTTGGAACACCATCTGTCGGCTTTTCTGGTGTTGGTGGAACTGGTTTTGCTTGCTCTAAAACTGGGTTGACTGCTTCAGGTTTAACTGGAGTTGGTGGAACCGGTTTTTCCTTCTCTAAATTTGGAACATCATCTGTGGGTTTTTTAGGAGCCTCTGGAACTGGTTTTTCTTGCTCAACGTTTGGTTTAACCATATCAGGCTCTACTGGCTTTTCTGGTACTTCCACATGTGGCACAGCATCATTATTATTGACATAAGATACTAAAGCAGAACCGTGCGTATCGTGTATCCAATCATCATGTAACTGAAAAACATTAATATTTTTAATTGCTTCGTGAGGCTTCAGTTGATATTTAAGATTTAACGCAACTGTTTTATTTAATGAATTGTTAAAGGTTTGATCACCATCATGCGCCTTAACAAAGATCTCTTCACCAGTTGCCGTCAAAATACGAAAAGCAATATTCTTATCAACCGCTTCATTTTTGGCGACATTTTGATACTCATACTTATCGAACGTCACACTATCAATATAGGCTGTGATACTACCATCTTTGTTAGCCTCATAATGATGACTAATTTTACCAGTTAAAGTCCCATGACCAATTGTTTTTTTACCATCAATCATGTCATGCTTAAAAACAAACGAACCATCTGGTTGCGTTGTAACAGTCATGATCGAATTTCCATATTCTGCATTATCAACACCATTGGCTTTTGCATCAATGCCAAAGACAACTTGGTCGATAGCTTTGTTTTCAGCTTCCTTTTTAGCTTGTACAGCTTTTTGGTAGGCTGATAATTGAGCTTCATAAGCAGTTCTCAACTGTTGATTTTTCTGATCAACTGCTGCTTGGGCTTGTTCATTGCGCTGACGAATAACCGCATTCTCAGCTTTAATGCGTTCAATCTCTGCTAGTTTCTCTTGATAGGCAGCTTGAGTCTCCTGATTTGCCTGATGAGTGGCTTGACCCGCTTGTTCATTACGCTTGCGGATAGCGGCATTCTCGGCTTCAATCTGTTTAATTTCTGCTAGCTTAGCTTCATAAGCTGCTTGTAGCGCTTGGTTTTGACGCTCTGCTTCTTGTTGAGCTTTCTGATTACGGTCACGAATGGCAGCATTTTCAGCTTTAATACGTTCAATCTCTGCTAATTTTTGTTGGTAAGCTGCTTGCGCTTCTTGATTAGTTTGATTAGTGGCTTGACCTGCTTGTTCATTACGCTGACGGATAGCGGCATTCTCGGCTTCAATCTGTTTGATTTCTGCCAATTTTGCTTCATAAGCTGCTTGTAGTTCTTGGTTTTGACGCTCTGCTTCTTGTTGGGCTTTAGCATTACGATCACGAATGGCAGCATTTCCAGCTTTAATGCGCTCAATCTCTGCTAACTTTTCTTGATAGGCAGCTTGTGCTGCTTGATTAGCTTGATGAGTTGCTTGACCTGCTTGTTCATTACGTTTACGGATAGCTTCATTTTCAGCCTTGATTCGCTCGATTTCAGTTAACTTGGCCTCATAGTCTGCTTTTAACCTAGCATTCATAGTATCAGCCGCTTCTTGGGCTTGTTTATTTTGCGCATCTACTTGAGCTTGACCCGCTTCATTTTTAGCTTTGGTATCAGCTTCCCCTTTAGTATTAAGAGCGTCAACTCTAGCTTTTTCATCACGATTAGCTTGATCAATAGCTTTATTTTCCGAAACTGCTTGATTAATAGCAGTTGTATTAGCTTCTTGCTTAGTTGTAGCTTCTGTGACAGCTTGAGTTTGTTTCTCTAAATCGGCTTGCGCAGATGATAAGCTATCATGCGTGACCTTCTCAGACTGTTTTACAGTAACACCTGCTTCTTGAGCTGTTGTAACAGCATTGTCCCATTCAGTGTTGCTCACATCTGATACTAACTCACCTGACTGATGGCCAGCTTGATGAGCTAGCTGTGTTTGATCAGCTCTTGGAGGTGTTTGTAGCGTTGTTAAGTTAGTCGCTGGGTTTAAAGAAGTTACATCATCCGCAGAAACACTTGTTGTGCCCATAAGAACTAGGCTACCCAAAGCAATAACTGGAACTAAACCGTAGGCTTTGGATTTACGGAAATAGCCGTGTCCTTTTGTTTTCAATGTGTTCATTTTTAATTTCTCTCTTCTAAGTTGCTTTTAAAGACGATCCTAGGTCTTATAAGTTTTACTAAAAAGAAAAGGAAGGTAGTCTTGCCTTCCAATTAAAAATTATTTTCATCATGACTCCAATCAAAAAGCCATTCTTTAAAGAATGACCTCTCGTTCTATATTTTGTTACTTTTCCTCTTGCTTCCTAAGCCCTAAAAAACTACTTAAGCTTAAAAGATTCAAACCTACTAAGCTCAAAACAGAGATAACTTGCTCACCTGTCTGAGGAAGGCTACTTTGTGAAGTAGCGACAGTATCAAGAACCTTTTGATGACCTTGCTTGACCATCGGTTGTACACTAACAAGAGAAGTGTTCATTGTCTTTGATGATGTTTCTTCTGTTCTCACTGCTACACCATCAGCAAACTGTATTGTCCCAGAAACATAATCCGTTACATGTCCTACTTCATTGACCACAGGAACAGCTTCTTCTCCCTTAGCTTCAAGCTTAGCTTTGCTTTCAGCCAATTGTGAGTGGTGTTTCGCAGCTAAAACAGCTTGATAGGCTTTAAAGATGGCTTGATACTGTGCTGTTAGGTCAGCCTCTTTGGCTTGCAAGGTTTTTAAGGTCTCAAGTTCTTGTTCTAAACGAGCACTTGCTTCACTGAGAACCGCCTTAGCTTGGTTTACTTTGTCTTGACTGTCTTGTCTCAGTTTTGTCACTTGCTTAAGATTCGTCACATAAGCCTGTTTTTGGGTAAGATCAGCCTTAGCCTGTTCAACTGCTTTTGTCGCACGGCCAAGATTTTCTTGAGCTACTGAAAGCACTTGAGTTAACTGTTCTAAGCTTTTCTCTTGAGCTGCTAGCTCCGTTTGAGCTTTAGCTAGGTCATCTTGTTTAAGGGTTAGATGTTCTTGAGCTTGCTTAAGATTAGCTGTTTTCGTTTCTAGGTCTTGTTCTGCTAATTTAGCCGTTTGTTTAGCCTTATCCAACATATCTTTGGCTGTGACTAAGTTAGCCTTAGCTGCAGCTAATTGTTCTTTGGCTTGTGAGGTTTGAGCAACAACTTGTTCTAAGGCTTCTACATTCGCTTCTGCTTGTTTAACAGCTTGCTTAGCTTCATCTAAGCCTTCATTAGCTACTGCTTTTGCCATTTCGAGTTGTGCCATTTTTTGAGTTGTTATTTTAAAGAAAGGTACTCCAACCTCTGCTGTGTCAATAGCATCACGACTTTGTTCATTCCAAAGGTTAGCTACAGGATACCAACCAATATTTGCTTTTTCATATGGATCGTAGACATAAGTATTTCCATTTGAGTACCCACGCAAGACAATTTCATGACTATATTGTGGTCCCCAAGGACTAAATTTATTATTCTGTACTGCGGCCAAAACATGATGACCTGCTTGTAAAGCTGCAATAATAGTTGATTGACTATCTAAATGTGTTGAAGCAAAGTCATAATGATTAGTAGCAGCTACAAGTCCTTTACCGCTCGTGCCTCCATAATGTTTATTAAACTCATCTGTGTTATGCCATAAGTAATCAGCAATCTCAGTCGGTGTCACCTCTCTTTTAGCCAGCTCTGAAAAAACCATAGCCAAAGCACTAGGTACACAACCAGTTGCTGCAAAGGTTTGATTACCATAAGCTTTTTGCCACTCGTTATCTCTTTGGTTAAAGTAAGTGCCATTTTCAACAGGTTTGGTCAGACGCTCTGCTTCAATCGCAGCCATGACTTGTTCTAGAGTTGTTTGTTTTTCTGCTAACTCTTGTGACTTAAGGTCAAGCTCTTCTTTAGCATGACTCACATCAGACTCATGTTTTGCATCTGCTTCCTGAGCCTGAGAAACTTGTGTTTCTGCTTTCGTAACCGCTTCTTGAGCCTCTAACACTTTTTCTTCCGCTGCACTGACATCAACGGCTTGATTAGTTGTCGTGAAAGCTGCCTTAGCATGATCAACAGCTTGAGTAGCACTTGTCACTGCAGCTTCTTTCTCAACAACTGCTTGAGACGCTTTGACAACTGTTTCTTTTTGATGGTCAACTGCTGTTTGGGCTTTTGATTCAGCCTCTTGAACTGCTTCAAGTTGTGCTTGTGCATCAGTAACAGCGTTTTGACTAGCCTCAGCCTCTTCTTGGGCTTTTGTTAGACCTTCTGGCGTTGCTTCACTGGCTAGTTTTTCGGCATCATTAACTGCTATTGTCGCATCAACTAAAGATTGTTGGGCTTGAGATTTTTCTACCTCAATAGCCTTAACCTTAGCTTCTTGATTCTTAACGGCTTGAGTTGCCTCATCAGCTTTTGCTTTGACATTAGCTACTTGATTTTCTGTCACTTCAGTATGTGTCACAACTTCATCTGCTTTAGCTGGTCTTGTATTTGATAAATCATCTGCCTGCACAAGACCTGTGCCTGTAGATAAAGCTGCGACTGCGATTCCTGTTAATACTTTTGTTTGTTTCATAAGTAGTTACCCTTCCTATAACTTCCTTTATTAAAATTATTATACTACTTTAATGTTACCTTGGTTCATCTTTTTTTAAATTATTTTAAAATTCAATAGAAGATGACTCCTTCTTTAAACCATCTATCACGGAACTTATCTTTTCCGTCATTTCCTATACCATAAATAAAACAGCCAAAGTCATAATTATGACCATGTGTATAAAAAGTTAACAAATCTGTCTCATATAAGTTAATAAAATCTTTTAAGCTATCTAAATCTTCTTCACTTCTAACAAATGGATAAGTAGGTCTATAAAATTCTCTAGTCCCTTCGCAGATAGCTATTCCATAAAAATGAATTGGCTTAAAACCTGTTCCTTCATCGTACATAGCTTTCTTAATTATCTTTATACTTCTTTCAGATACATTTGTTACATCGTATTCTTGTACTCCTTTCCTAGACATCATAATACCTTTCTTTTCTATAAATAAATTATTAAGCATACTTGCTCAAAACAAGAGTAAAATCTTTTCGGTTTAAAAATGGAGAATCAAGAATGGAGATTTACTGTATTTTACCCTTGTTTTCAACAAATATAAAAAAGCTATGACACATAAAGTCATAGCTTTAAATACTTCTTTTATCTTTTCTTTTTCTACTATAATGTTGTTGCCTCTATCTCGAGCATACAAAAATGATTGAATATTTCCTTTTCTAATTGATACTATTGTAGGTGCGTACTTAACATGGTATTTTTTAACCAATTTTTGTCCTTCTCCCGTACTAGTATCAATATAATAAGTAATAACTTGACTATCCTTAGCTTGAGTAGCAATTTCTTTTTTAGCTACTTTGCAATAGGGACATGACTTTTTATAAAACACTAAATTAACCGTTTGGTTGACCACTGTTTCATAGTATTGCTTTTGCGTTAGTCGACCATCATCTTGATTGCTAGAAACATAGCCCCACATAATCAATAAAATAACGGGACTCAATAATAATACCCCAAAAATTTCTTTTTTCACTTGAAAATAGTGCATACTCAATCGATGCTCCATATTTCAATCCCCCTCCACTTTTTCCAGTTATCTAAACTATAGGAGAGTCCAGTTATCATTACAGTACCTATTCGTAACAACCTGGTTAGCTGATAACACAAAATCTTTTGTTTAATAAATTCATAAACTACCATTCATTACCTCCGTCTTTTAGCTAGTCACATTTCTTCTCCTCTTGTATTTTTGACACGATACTTTCAAGTAAAGTAACCAAATCTTCTTTATAGATAAACTTAATTCTATTAGCATCAGATATTTGAGGAATCTTCTCAAATTCATAAGTATCATAGACCTGCTTCACTAGACCATGAGCCAATTTATCATTTAAACCCTTATCTTTAAGATCTCTATACGAAACAATCAATGCCCTATCAACAAGCGTATCCTTTGTGTTCCCTTTAACCAATTCATCAAGCGAGCATTGATAAAAATCCGATAATTTCATTAACGTTACTAAATCAGGAGTACGACTACCATCTTCATATCTGTCATAAGTTCTTAAAGTTATCGATAAATAAGTGACCAACCGCGACTTAGCAATTCCTCCATCAATTCTTAGTTGTTTTAGTTTTTTTGATACATCAATCATTATTCAGCTCCCTTTCAATCATTCTAAATTTTTACCTTTAAAAAAGATACTATGCTTAATACCCTTTCCAAAAATAAAAAAATATAGCTTAGAGAAAGGACGATACCCCATAATACCTAAACTATATTTCTATTTTTATTTTTTAACAAAAAAGTCGACTTATGAAAGAAGTCGACATAGAAAAAAATATTCTCACTATATTTCAATTTAAATTGCATGCTCGTATCTTCGCACACTCCTTTCACTATGTTTCTCAACATGAGCTACTCAGTCGAATAAGTCCACCTTATCCCTTAGCTAGACAAAGTCTAACACACCGCCCACAATACCATACCTAATCCGCCTCACCACGTTTTCAGTAATCATTGTCAACACCCCTTGCAGAGTAGCAGTTTTAGTTTTTTGTTCAACACAGGCTAACTAACATAAACCTTAGTGTGCTTTTGAGGTCTGAACTTTACTTGTTTAGTCATCACTAGAATGATAAAATATATATGGTGATTCTACATCATGCCCATCTCCTATTAGATCTACTTGAAAGCAAACTTTGAACAGAATTGACTCTTCAGAGTTAGTCTAATAAGGAGGTAGGGTATGATAGAAATTATCACCGAAGTGATGTTCGCTATCATGAAAGCATTTTTCCAATTACTTGGATTATACTTTCATTGCTTAGTTGAACACACAGTAATTACTATAATCATGACCGCAATTATTTTGCATCAATTTTTATAGTAAAACTAAGCTAGGTAGGAATAGCTATCTAGCTTTTTTGCTTAAACAAGCAAAATTCAAACTTCAAAAGTTGTCAGACATTACCTCTGGTATCGTAATTGAAACCAAGCTTTACTTTTGAAGAATTTCACGCTATAATAAAGGTGCTTAAATTTTATTAAGGTGTGTTATTCATCTCAAGTTCTGAGTTGTCTGACGCACTTTTTATTCTATTATCAATGATCTTAAAGTAACTCTTGTCTCAAATCAGTGTAACTTTTTGATTATTTATGAAATACGACTACACTTTTTTGAAAGAGTTTATAAGCTAAGCTTATATTTATATTATAAGTTAAACTTATATTTCTGTCAACACTTTTTTCAAAAATATTAATATATTTTTTTAAGGAGTTATTATGCTTAATGAAAGACTTAAAGAACTACGTAAAAGTTTTAAACTAACTCAAGTAGAGATAGCAAAAGAACTTAATATCTCTCAACCTGCGTATGGAGACTGGGAAAGAGGTAAGTTTGAACCATCACCAGAAAAACTTAAAACACTCGCCAATTTCTTCAACGTCTCAACTGATTATCTATTAGGTAATACCAATATTAAGAATCCTGACGAAATAAATTTATCTGACTTTGAAATCCTCTTTAGAAAGACTTCTGATAACTTAACTGATGAAGAAAAAATTGAACTTGAACAGGATTTAAAGAGAGTTTTAGCTGAACGACAAAAAATCATTGATGAAAGAAAGAATAAGAAAGGTAATCAGTGACACCTTATACTTACGCAATTCAAACCGCTAAAGAACTGGTTTATACATATATGAAATTGAATGATATTAAAAGTAAATACTATAATTATCATTCTTTTTTTGAGCATTTCTGCGAAAAGTTTAATATCATAACTGTCGAATCGAAACTACATCAAAGTATTTCTGGGTTTTCAATTATTAATAGAAATGATTTTCCCAGTATCTTCTACCAAAAAGAACATCCTAAAACAAGACAAAATTTTACAAAATGTCATGAATTAGGACATATTCTACTTAATCATGAAGGTCATATTTTCACAGAAAATAACGAAAATACAAACCAAGAACATGAGGCTAATTATTTTGCTGGCTTTATATTAGCCCCAGATATTGTTATACTTTATAAAATTGTTTACGAAAATAAACTATTTAAAGAAATAACCATTGATTTAGAAATTTCAAAAGAGTGTTTAGAAATAAGACTCTTCCATCTACTTAAAGATCATTCCAATTTGAACAATAAAGAAATAAGTACAATCGTTAGTGACTTTCAAGGAAACAAAAATCAAGACATGAATTTGGCTCTTTATGATGTCAAACATAATATTATTTTTGAATATGAACAAATAACCCCAAACATTTTTGAGAAAGCATTTCATCAATTAAATAAAAACTATCTGATTTCCTCGCTTGAATTCGATGATTTATCAGATAACACTTTCCAAGAAAAATTAAGACAGAGCAATCCTAATCTTCTTTTTGATTCTTATTTTGATTTTGGTAAAAACATTTTTTATTGTTGGGATACAACTTATTTAACTAAAAGTCAGGTATTGAGCAAGGTTAAGACTTTACATTTTGAAGTTCATTTTTTAAATAAAAAAAATAAGTTAGGAAAATAGTCCTAACTTTATTCTTTATCTCTTAGTGCTTTTTCTAAACTCTTGCTGCCTTCTTTATAAAGAATATCTTTCCCAGCAATATCTCCAAAATATGAAAATTCTCCATCTCTTGAAATCTCATATTTTAAAGTTCTAACACCATAGTCTTCATAAAAGATAATTTTTGATTCCTTATCAATTTTTGTAATAACCTTTTTACCATCTAAATTTATATAAGCATCTTTACCATTAATTTCTAAAACTAATGTTTTTTCACCATCATATACTTTATAATACTTTCCATTTAACGAATTAGTCGAACAAGCAACTAAAAATACTGTAGATATAGCTAGAACAATTAAACCAACTAATTTCTTTTTCATAACTAAATTTCTCTTTCCCTAAGAAAATCTTTTAATCTTTCAATATCTCTATCGCTTAACTTACCAATAATTTTAATATTGAATCCCTTATCTTCTAAATCATAATACTGAATTGTATCAATCCAAGAACGCCTTTTTAAATTTGCTTTTGCCCAATCAATAACTTCTAAATACTGACTTCTTATATTGTCAGACTCATTTTCATATTTAGTAGTTAATCTTAAAGTTTTTATTACTTCATCATTAAATTTGACTACTACAGCAGGACGAACCTTTAAACCTGTACCATCAGAATATTCAATACGAGAAACTAAAATAGAATATATCTCAATATCATTCATTTAAAGTATTCCTACTAACTTATTTAGTTAAATAGATAGTCTTGTCATAACGACTATCATCATCCACATAATGGGCAATTTCTAATACTAAAATAGGTAAGCTTAACAGAATATCTCTGACTTTTTGACTATTAGTAGCATCAAGAGAAGCTGTAACCTCATCTGCCAATAGGATATCTTTTTTTCTAAGTAAAAATCTCGCAATCTCTAATCGAACGCGCTGACCACCTGAAATGTTAGTCCCGTTATCGACAATCATAACATCCAAGATATGATCCATTTCATCAACTAACCCAACGGCTTCTAGGACCTCTAGCAGTTCCTCATCTGAGAAAGATTGACCTAAGGCTAAGTTATATCGGATAGTATCATTAAACAAAAATGGACTTTGAGTAATATGACTAATATTACCTCTAAAATTATTAAAGGTTAAGCCATCTCTTGTCTTAACAAAAATTTCTCCATTGTCAGGACTGTCAAGTTGAGAGATGACTCTAAATAAGGTTGACTTACCAGATCCACTGGCTCCCTTAATTAATACCTTATCACCCATTTTGCAAGTGAAGCTTAATTGTGAGAAAAGCTTTTTGCTACCATAAGATTTAGTCACATCCGCTACCACAAGTTGCTCAATATTAGCTACGGTAGCTTTAGAGACAGCTGTTCCTTCCATTTCTTCTTCATTTAGAATGCTAAATATCTTATCTGCTAGCGGTTTTGAGCCTTGGATCGATGCAACATTGTACATAATGGTTTGAATCGGATTAACTAACTGATTAGAAGCGATATACATCGCAATTAATTTTGCAACACTGACAACATTTCCTTGAAGAGTAAAGTAAAAACCTAAAGCCAAAGGTACAACTTGACTCAAAAAAAGCATAAAGCCATTGAAAAAATAAATAATATTGTGTGTAAAGGCATATTTTTGAAGGGATTCTTGATAAGTTGTATGGGTCTGATGAAAGTGACCTATTGCTTCACCTACGACCTGATTATTAATAATTGTCTGACTTCCTCTCATATTATCGCTCACCACAGTATAAAGATGCCCCCTATCTGTATTCATTTTTTCACCATTATCTGTTAGTTTATGGCTTAGAATAAATTGGGGAATTGGGCGTATAATACTAAACAAGACAAACATACTTCCCAGCACATAATCTTGTAAGATAATATAAGAAGCTGTAACCAAACATAAAATACCCCAAGTAAGCATAGTCACAAAGCAAATCAGATAATTATCTCCTAGGTATTCCATATCTTGAGTCAATATAGAGGTTTTCTCATCATCTGTGAAGCGCTTGTTAACAAGTAACTTTTTAAAGAGCGCCAATCTCATATTTTTATGAATTTCCCTACGAAAAACATTTGTGGTATGATTGGCAAAGAGCATTAAAGCATACAAGGTCATATAGACTGAAAATCCGTAAATCGTGAACTGAAGAATCACGTTAAAATCAAAGATTTTTTCCTTTAAATCCAATGCTTTTGAAAGAACAAAGGGTTGACCTAAGGCAGCAAAACTATTAGCTAAACTTCCTGTGATCACTAGCCATTTAGTTTTTTTATCAAGATAGTTAAAGATTGATTTCATTGTTTCCTCGCAATCTTAAAAAAAGGAGGCTAGCACTCCTCCCTAATTTCTTAATGACATGCAATATTATTTTGTTCACATTTTGCATTTACACTTCTGTCACGTTTAGAGTGAGACTTTTTGTTTTCTTTAACTACCATATATTATCACCTCTTTTCATTCAACATCTAATATATCATTATACTGTCCGTCTAAGGCGAATAGTGCTAGATTTTCATATATGGTATTTTTCATTGATTCACAAATCCTCTTGAAAGAAACACCATTTATTCGCTTAACCATCGGACAATTACCTGATTTACATATTAACAAGTATGGACAGTCTGAACATGAATCATCAACATTAATAACCCATTTATCTATCTTATTTTGATTAACAAAACCAGTATTGATATTACCAAAAATATTTTTTTTATCATATAAAGCAACTGTACAAGATTGAACTATCCCATTGACATTAAAAGCGTAATGATTTTTCTTATTGGCATAACAACTAAAAAAATGACTAGTATTATATCTAGAGGCAAATAAAGAGTAACCCTCCTTTACTGCTCGTTTTGAAAGTTCAAAAGCAGTACTACGATTTACTAAAGTCAAAGAATCCTCTACCCTATCTCCTTTCCCCCAATCTCCTACATTACGGTAAAAAAGTAAAAATCTTTCATCTTCTTTAAAAATCAATCCATCGTGTTTCAAAAAACTACATATATTGGGATAATTTTCTTTAGTTATATTGAATCTTATAATGCATTCAAAATCTAATTTTGTCTGTCTCATACCAATCAGATTTTTTAAAATTCTATCATATGTCCCCTTTCCAGTTCGTGAAATCCTCTGACAATCATGACTTTCCTGATTTCCATCTAAAGTAATCTGATAAGAAGTAACTCTTAAATCTGTAACTAGAGTTACAAATTTCTTTTTGTCTAACAAGAATCCATTTGTCGTAAGTGAAGAATCATAATTAACATTATACTTATTACATAAAGAAATTAACCTTTTACCCAAACTAACTATAGTTTTAAAGCCTAGCAATGGCTCTCCACCAAACCAAGCTACTGTTAAATATTTGAATTGTCCTGTTTTAATTTTCTCTTCAACAAAATTAAAAATGGCATTTTCTGTTTCCAAAGACATTGAAATATTGGTAAAGTGCTCATAGCAATACTTACATCTAAAATTACAATCTCCATGAGTTAAAACTGTTAGTCCTAATCTTTCTTTATCTGCTTCCAAGATTTGAGTTAAATATTTATCGACTTCATCTTCTTCCAAAAAATAATTATGTTGTTCTAAATAACTTTCATATTGTTTTTCAGTTTCTTCATCTTCATCTACTTTTTTAATTAGTTCATTAGTTATTAAAAATGAGTCATTGGTTTTTGTATTAAAAAATACAGTTCCTTCACTAATATCATAGCTAATAATACGTGGTGACATCTTCATTGCAACACCTCTTTGTCTCATCAATAATTACACTCACATTATAATCCGCTTTCATTTTAGTGTCAAGATAATTTTTAATTTTTTGAAATATTATTTAATTTCGCAAGTTGTCAAGTCAAGTGCAACCAGTTCATAGATAACTAGAGTTCCAAATGTATACTTCTTTTTTACAATGATCAAATAGATTGAATATTCTAAAAAAGAAGTATATCTTTTTTTCATAACTTCATTTTTGTTCTAGATTTGTTCTAAAAAGTCATACTTTCTATATTTATTTTTAAAAACATAAAATGATAAATCCCTTGATAATACTAGCTATTCTTGTCTATAAATTTTCTTTATTATGCTTTTTCTACCTGTAGGGGGCATAGTGCAAAAACGAAAAAAGCCTTATTTATAGGGCTTTTTAGCTTGTCAAAAATCAGTTTGCCCACCAGATAGTTTTTCTCTTTCAAACCACTCATTTTTTGTCTCGTCCAATAAATGTATATATATACTTCTTAACATAGACGTATCTTTGTGACCAAACCATTTTGCTAATACTTCTAAAGGTACTCCTTCTTGGACTTTAACACTACCGTAAGTATGTCTTGCTCCGTAAGCTATAATAATAGGTGTAATACCTAATTCTCTAATTATTGAAAAGGCAATTAATATTTTAAGTTCAGATTTTACTACATCTTCACTCTCTCTTAAAATTATATAGGAACTAATACCTTGTAATTCTTCAAGTGACAATTGCTCTAGACTTTCTTTAACAAATTCTACTTCTTGTAAAGTCATTTTTTGGGACTTAAAATACCATTTATCTAGTTTACTAATATTATTTAATGAAAAGGCAACACTTTTCTGTACAGATTTTATAAAGCGCTTTTTCTAAATGACTAAACGTTTGGTCATCGGTGTTTGGTAGTTGAGGCAGCTGTGAATGCGGTGGTGATTCCACCAGTGGATATAGTCCTTAGTTTTGAGGGCCAATTCTTCTAGCGTCTGGAAAGTTTCCTGGTGGACAAATTCCATTTTGAAAGCACGATAGGTACTTTCAGCGACGGCATTGTCGTAAGGACAACCTGCTTGGCTAAGAGAGCGGGTGATTCCGAATGCCTCCAACATGTCATCAATCAAAGTATTATCAAACTCCCTCCCACGATCTGAATGAAGTATCTTGACCTTGGTCAGAGCGTAAGGGATGCTCTGAATCGCTTGTTTGACCAATTCGGCGGTCTTGTGCCAACCAACTGACAGACCGATGATTTCACGATTGAAGAGGTCAATAATCAAGCAAACATAAGCCCGGCTATTACCGACACGAACGTAGGTTAAGTCTGTCACTAAAGCTTTTAGAGGCTTTTCTTGATGAAATTGTCTGGCTAAGTGATTAGGAATAGTTGCCTCATTCTTCCCTTTTGAATATGGCTTGAAGTCTGCTTTCTGATAAACGGATACTAAGTCGAGTCTGTGCATGATGCGACGAATCCGACGACGAGACAGCTGGATGCCTTCATTTTCCAAACATTTCTTGATTTTCCTAGCTCCGTATCTGGCCTTACTTTCGAGAAAAATAGCTTTAATATTTTCTTCAAGTTCCGCTTCAGAGACTGGTTTAACAGCCTTGTAGTAATAGCTAGAACGAGGGATGTTCAACCAACGACACATGGCTGAAATGCTATATTTGTCTTTGTTAGCAGTGATTACTTCTCTTTTCGTGCCATAATCACCGCCGCTTGCTTTAGGATATCTAATTGCATTTCGAGTTCTTTATTACGCTTTCGGAGTTCAATCAGCTCACGCTGCTCATCTGTAAGATTATCAATAGTTTTAAAGGAACCAGTTGTTTTTTCCTGACGTACCCACTTATCGAAGGTTGATGGGGTTAACTCATATTCTTTGATAAGCTCACTTCGTTTCATCCCTGCATTGTAAAGGTCAACGATTTGTTGCTTAAAGTCATCGGTGAAGTGGCGACGTATTTTTCTAGACATAATATTCTCCTATTTTCTTTAGTGTAGAACACTTTATAAGACTGTCTAGTTTAGTGTAACCTATTCAAGTATTTATGACAAAGGAATAGGAAAGTACCCAATAAATTTAGAAGAACAGAAGACCATAACAAAAGAGATTAAAAATCTGGTTAGACCACTACTTAAAAAAATTGATAAACCAATAGTGAATTTACAACGGCTCTATGATTTAATACATCATTAAAACGAATCAGCAGATGAAAATAAAAGGAAAATTCATAGTATAGATAGTAAAATTTTTTAGTAATAATTAAAATTGGTCAACCTTTGGTCAACTTTTTAAAAAAGCTGACTACTAATAATGTTTAAAAACTTTGATTTAATAGTAGTTTAGTAAATTATTACAAGTTATTTTTACACATTTCAAACTGTAGGGGGGCATTGTTGAACATGAGGAAAAGCCTGATTTGTCGGGCTTTTTCGATTATCTATAATTAAATTGTTCTAAATTTGTTCTTATTGGCTTTTTTCTTTACTTTTCTTAAACCGCCATAAGTTCTCGTACTTGTTCAAACCCATGCTCCATCTTTTCTTTTAATAAGCGACCATAAGTTTCCGTTAACTGCTTAATATCTTTATGACCGAAGATTTTAGAAACAACCCAGATATCAATACCGTTCGCTAATAAATAACTTCCATAAGTATGACGTGTACCAGTTGCAGTCATTCTACTATCAATAGACAACTCTTTCAAACACCTTCTTAGATATCTATTCAAGGCACTATTACTAGGCACACCATAACGATAATCAAAAAACACCTAATTTGTTAGGTTAATAATTCCTCTTTCAGAAAGCACTTGTTTTTGAACTCTTTTTAAATAAGATAAAATATTTAAAACATCACCTGACACTGGAACATACCGAATAGACCATTTCGTTTTTGGCTTCCCAAAACTTTTTAATTCACCAGCATATCTCCTATAAGTATAAATTAACTTATTCTCCCAATCTATATCTTCCCAACATACCGCCATTGCTTCACCAACTCGCATTCCCGTCTTAAATAAAAAATATAGTAAATAGGAAGATACAGACTTTAAATAATCAAATTTTGAACGTAAATGAACTAACATTCGTTCGTAATCAGACATACTGTGAATATATTTATCTTCAGGTTGTTTCCGGCACTTCTCGCCAACAAGCTTTACTCCTTCAGTAAAATCAACCAAGATAACTCCATCTCGTCTAGCTTGATTAATAGCTTGTCTAACATCAGAATTCAGTCTCGATACTTGATTTCTCAAGACACGACTACCATATTCATTTATAAATTGTTGATACATCCACAAAATGCAAAGCGCCATTTTGATAAACAGTCACATTCTGTAACTCACGCTCGACAAGAGTTACACTTGCCATATTTTGTATCTCTTTCGTCTTTTGATATTCAACTACTTCTACTTGTAATGATGAAACTGATTGAATAGCTGAATCAAGTGACGAATCTCCTCTATAGCCTTTTAAGGCTTTTTCTTTTTCCTTCAACTTCACAAGATCAATTGACTGTTCAATATAAGTTTGCATAAAATCTTCTGCCACTTGTAATTGATTATCAGACCGAACTTTACTATCCGAACTCGAAGAGGAATCAGCAATTTTGACAACACTTGATTGTCGTGATACCTTCATTCCTGTTTCTTTCTTTTTATTTGTACAAGCATTCATCAATAGACTTGTACAAACTAATAGCACTAAAACTTCTACCTTTTTCATACCTTTACTCCTTTGTAATCTCTATGGTACAGACCAACTAAAAATATTCATAAATATTAGATTTGTATACTATTCAATATTAAGCAAGTATGAGCTAGAGGAAGAATAGGATTACAACTAAATCCTACTTACTTACAAACTAAGATATTTTGTTATTAACTAGTACAACGAGTAAAATTTTATTATGAACTTTATCAAGATGATGATGTGATTTTAAATTTATAAAAAATATCCCCTAAAATTAGATTTTATATCTAACTTTAGGGGATATAACTCAGATTTTTTTAGATTTGAATATTTATTTACGATTAAGTAATTGCGATAAATAATACGAAGTCCCAGAAAGCATGGAAAAGAATTGCTCCCTTAAGTGAACGTGTGACACGTAATGATAAGTATAATCCTGTACCTAGAATTATTGCAAACAATACTTGAAAACATGATTGGAGAAATGGAGCTCCTATGATGACATTTGGTAAATGCCAAAAGCCAAACAAAATTTGTTGAACTATGAAAGATGTCCATTCATTATTATTTTGGCGAAGTTCTCTTAATGAAAAACCACGGAAAATAGTCTCTTCTGTCATTCCCACACACAAAGCTGATATCAAACAAGAAAGAATACGAGGAAGTGAATCGCTATTCCAGTTTTTGATAATTGACCCCATATTTGTATAAAAATTGTAACAAGCGAATAGTAGCATTGCAATCACAATAATTGAGGCTATTATTTTAAGATATGGGTTTTGAATTTCTTTATGTTTTGTTGAGTACAATTCCTTGATATAAACAAGTCCTTTTGTTTGTTTTACAAAATAAAGGAATAACAGAACTGTCATAAACATCGGTACCGCAACACTCAGAAATGAACTAACGCTATTTAAAAATGAAGTGTTGTATGTTACCCCCGTAAGTGATGAAAAAATACGAGCTAATATTGTCCATATGAGAGAAAAAAGAACTGTTATACAGACAATATTTTTAGTCTTATTACTCTTTTTAAAAAGTTGTTGAATCATTAAAACCTCCCAATTCATTAAAGCATTCTAATTTATTATCACCTCTCAAGAGGCACTGATAGACAGATTGTAACAAAAAAACATTAATTTGCCAATAGGGAATTCCTAAGACTAGGTAAACATTTAGCGGAGTTCCAAGCAATCAAGAATTATCACGATGAGGAACCTATTAGATCATATATTCATTACTATCATAAAATGCTACAAAATTTGAATAATCTGAGTGTAACTCTTCAAAAGTCGTTAAATTAGATCGTAATTCTTTCATTACTCTCTTTATTTTATGATATGTTTCTTCCAGATCATTTAATTCTTGTTTTGACATTTGAGTTCCTTTAATTTTTTATTAAATAATATTATTAATTATTAAACTAAATTAGTCTGCCGTCATTCCTTTAATTGCATAATAAGCTTTCAAAGTTGACTCTGTGATACCATAACTCTTGTAGATATCATTAGTTTGAGTAGTTAATTTGATAAGTTGATTGTTATATCCTTTAGTCTTCTCTTCAAATGACTTATAGATATTATCTAAACTTTTTTGATATTTTTCATTTGTTGTAAAATAGTCAAATAGTTGTTGTTTTTCATTTTTTGTTAATTCTGTTTTTGACAATAATTCTATTGCTTCACTAGTATTTTCCCATTCTTTATTTTTTGTTTCATTTCTAAATTTTTCTAGTAAGGCACTGTTGTTTTCATCTAAATCATTTAGTTTCTTTATTAACTCTTTTTCTACGGGAACGACATCTGTTTTCTTTATTCCTTCAATTTTTAAATGAATACTATCCATTTTTTTATATATAGGCTCAGCTTTTTTATCACCTAAAGCCAATTTTGACTCAATATCTTTTATATCTACTTTTTGATTAGTTTGTTGCTTATTAACAGGTTGATCAGCAAATATATTTTTATCATTTACCACAGCGACAGTCGCAAGTGTTAATACTGTTAAGATAGTATAAATTTTAGTATGTTTTAGTGTGTTCATTTTAAAGCTCCTTTTATTTTTAAATATTTTTCTAAAAATAAGTATACACTCTATTAAACAACCAATCCCCGAAACTTTGCGGTAAAATTATGGCAAATTTGTGGCATTAAAAAATAATAAAGAAAGTAGTCTTTAATTCTGTAGATTTAACGTAAATATCTCCATCATGCATCTTCATTATTTCTTTACACATTGCTAAACCAATACCAGTATTACCATTAGTACCTTTATAAAAACGATCAAAAATATGTGGTAATTCATCTGATTTAATCATTTGACCATCGTTCTCTATTTCTATAACGTTTTCTGAAAGTGTGATTGTAATCGAACTCCTTGCATATCTTAAGGCATTCGATAAGACATTACTAATTACTCTTTCAATTAATTCTTGATTTCCAGTTACTGGCAAACTATTATCCTTAGAAATAAAGTTGATGTTTATCTCTTTATTTTTTGCATAAAGCCTATAATAGTCAATAACTATTAAAATAATATCTTCTATATTCAACAACGACATATCATATGTTACATTACTATCTAATCTAGAAATCGTTATGATATCATCGACTAATGCTTTCATCTTTTTACTTTCTTGTAAAATGATATCTGTACCTTCTTTAGAACTAAAGATACCTTCTTGAATCCCTTCTGCATAGCCCTGAATAGACATAAGTGGCGTACGTAACTCATGTGAAGCATTTTGAAAGAAATGGCGCTCTGTCTCCTCTAACTTTTCGATACGAGCATACATTATGCGACTTTCTTTAAGTAGAGAGTCAAACTCTGAATACTCAATCCGTTTATCAAATACAGGTTCTACTTCTGTATTATTATTCCACAGACTAGATATATAATTTTCTACTATTGAAAAGGAGACTCGAACTTTTTTAAATACTCTACTCATTATCAATAATAAGAACAAATATATCACTATTAAAACTAATAATAAATACGTATTAATTTGATTCATTAATTTTTGTGAATTTGTAACATCTGCGAAATTAATAACGTGAAAAATTTGAGATTGTCTTCCCTTACTTTTTACTATATTATTATCAACTAACTTTCCACGATAATATTTATACATCACATAATATGTCTTATTATTAACTGTTATCAAATAATCTTTTTTATATTTCAGGAAAAAATTCCTTCTATTTTTTTTTACTACTTTAAAAATATCCTTGGCAACCTGCTTTTTTTTTCCACTGAAAGTTTTTATATGATTCGACCCATCAAAAACGAAATAGTCTGCCCAAACATAAACACTATCTTGACCATTCATACTTGGCTCAGGTATCTTTTTATTATTGTACAAACTATCAATAATAACAAAATTTGATTGCATGGTATTTCTTGTCGTTTGCTTAACATAATCTTTTATGGCAAAATTTGTAATAAAAAATATTAAACAAAATGCAAAGGTTAATATAATACTATAATTTACAACAAGATTTTTTATTAAACTTTTCTTCATTTCTTTCCCTTACCTAAAGTAAATCCATATCCCCAAATCGTATCAATTGTTATCGAAGTATCATATTGAGCAATTTTTTTTCTTAATCGCTTTATTGTATCATCTACTGCTCTACTTTCGATATCCTCAAAACCCCATATTTCACTTAATAAATCCTCTCGAGAATGAGCAACTTCTGGTTTTCTAATCAGAACAACAATTAAATCAAATTCTGTATTTGTTAAAGCTATTGTACTATTTGATAAACTAACGCTTCTCTTATCCATATTTACTATTAGATCTTCATACTCAAATATAGTTTGTGATTCATTTTTATCTTTTCTTAAACGATTTAATAAAGCCTTTACATGTAAAGTTAATTTAATTGGTGAAAAGGGTTTCGTAAAATAATCATCCGTTCCTAGATCAAATGCTAAAATAAAATCTGAATCAAGTGATTTAGCCGTTAACATAATAATTGGAACACTTTTATCTGTTTCTCTAATTTTATTTAATACTGTAAACCCATCCATTACAGGCATCATAACATCCAGAATAATTAATTCGGGTTTATTTAATAAATATTCTTCATATAATCTTTTACCATTATCAAAAGTTAAAACATCAAATCCTTCATGTTCTAAAAATGGAACTAAGAGATCCCTTATATTTTTTTCATCATCAGCAAAGTAAATTTTTTCCATATTATTTTCCTTCTATAAGATTCTTATTAATATCAAATATATCAAATATTTAGAGATTAATCTTTACTAATTTGTGGAAAATTTGTGGCAATTAGTTATCTGCCTGATAAAAATATATTAACTAGGTCATGTTTTAGTACAGAAGTTTCCTAACTGTCTCATATTCTTTATTAATCACTTCTGTTAAAACATGACCATAAGTTTCAAGTAACTGTGTAATATCCTTATGACCCATCAATCTTGCAACTACCCAGATATCAAATCCTTTAGCTAATAAATAGCTTCCATAAGTATGTCTAGCACCTGTTGCAGTCATTATAGAATCAATGCTCCTTTATTACTTTGAGAATTAATAATATATGCTCTTAACATAAATTAACCTCTAATTTCTACATAGCCATAATCAGTAAAACCACCTTCTGATTCAATGTCAAGATCACGACCATAAGCTTCACAATCAAAATAACATTCCATATTTTCCTTACCAACACCTTCCGTACCAAGTTCATTAAACCAATACTCACCTAATTCACGTCTAGTATTAACATCTGGTAAAATAGAACATTCTTCAAAATTAAAATCATAATCCAAAAAATCTTTGACATTATAACCTGTTACTTCATGAACAGCCATGACGATTTTTTCATCAATTGATTCAACAACTTCATAAAACTGATTCAATGTTTCAAGAGAATCATATTCTTTAATAAATTTGCACGAAGAATCTACAACCACATATTCAAGATCATCAGTCTCACTAAAACCAAGCTTTTGATTCTCCATACATTGTTTTCTTAATAACTTTTATAGTTCGCCTGTCAATTACAGCTTCCTTTGCTTTTTCTCTGCAAAACTCTACTCCTTCCTGATATTTTATTATTATTACAATACCTTTCTAATTTGTTCTATTTCTATATTAAGCATATTTGCTCAAACCAAGAGTAAAAATTTATTACTAGTAGAGAGAAAAGGTTTACTCTTGGTTTCAACAAATATAAAAAACCATAAATAGGCACTACCCCCATAAAATGAGACAGAAGAAAAACACTCCTAGAGAATTCTAGTAAAATAGAATCAGGAGTGTTTTATTATGGTCAAAAAAGCATATGCGTTCGAAACAAAATTAGCCTGTATCGAAATGAAAAAGGCAGGTAAAAGTAATAAAGTTATTATGGATACACTTGGGATAAAAAATAAAAGTCAGGTTTATACTTGGTGGAGCTGGTATCAAAAAGGAGAAACTCATCGCTTCTTACAACCAGTAGGCAAACAATATACCTATGGGAAAGGTATGGAGCAGTTATCCGAAGTAGATCAATTGAAGCTCCAGATTGAGCTCTTAAAAAAGTATCGAAGCTTGATGAGAAAATCGACAAAATAAGTCTTATCAAGCTCGTAGAACATTATAAAAATCACTATCCTATTAAATTCATACTTGACTGTTTTGAAGTGTCACGTTCTACTTACTATCGTTGGAAAGCTGATATAAGCCAACCTACTCATCATGATAGCCTAATTGAGAAAATTGAGAATTTATGTGTTAAAAATAAATTTATCTATGGGTATAGGACTATCAGAGATTTACTGATGAATGAGTATGGGATTATTGTGAATGTAAAAAAAGTCTATCGCATTATGAAGAAAAATGGCTGGTTATGTCGCACAAGACCTAAGAAGAAACCTTGTTTAGGGAAACCTTATTATGTGACTAATAACAAGTTAACTTTTCTGGGACAATTCAGTTTTAGGGCTTTTTCGCTTGTCATTTTATGGTTTGTTTTAAATTTCTTAAAGATACCATGCTTCTAATTCATATTTTTTATTAATTACCTCTGTCAAAACTTGACCATATATTTCAAGTAACTATGTAATATCCTTTTATATTATTTTTTAATATGAAAATTTTCTTTGATTTTAGGATAAAGTACCGATTAAATTTATTAAGAAGTGAATTATTATTGGTATTTCTAAACGTCTTGTTTTTAGATAAACAACACTAAAAATAATACTTGAGCTAAAAAAAAGTAAAAATTCAATAATATTAGCAGGTGTGTGAAGTTTTGCAAAAAAAATACTAGATAAAATAGTTCCTATTAATAGATGATTCCTGAAAATTAATCTCAGTATTGCTCCTCTAAACATAATTTCTTCTAGTATAACGGAATATGTAGAAAATATAAAAATTTGCTTAAGTAAAGAGTAGTTTCCGAAATGGTTAGTTAACGATTCTGTATTTGCTAACTCTTTAGTATAAAAAAAACTTACTATATTATCAGATAAATAAATTAAAGCAACAGAAGTCAGAATAATAAAAATATCTGATCTTTTTATTTTGGTAAAATTAAATAGTTTTATTTTTGTATATTTATTGAGAAACAAAAACAATAAAGTTAGGATTAGAATCATTAAAATCATTAAAAGATTATTATTAGAAAAACTATCTATAGTGATTAAGAAAAAAGACATAACTGAAAATAATATAATTCCATATGTAAAGCTCATTATTGGATGACCATTATATACACAATAATCTTCTTTAAATATAGTTTTAATTTTTGGCATATTTACCTCCATATAATATGTATAATGCACCTAGTCTTATTAATCTAAAATTTCGTAATCTTTCTATTATATAGATTGATAACTTATTATATTAAATCAATATTTAATAACTATTATATCAAAAAAATAAAAAATAGTTAAATTTTATGTATCCAGTATAGATAGACTTAAAGAAGCTAAACCAACTCTGATTCACTAGCACTTGTAGTATTACTATATTTTGAACCAGTTACCACAAATGTAAAATCCAATTCGTTAATGTTCGTCCCAACTTCAGAAGCTAGTGGTAATGATGAGGTTGTCTCAGCAAAAGTGTTTTGATTTCCAATAGTTACACCTCCCATCAACAATTAACACCCCTATACCAAATGCACCCTTAAGTGCATTATTTCTAGATATAACAAAATCCACGTTATAATTATCTATAGTACATTCTTCATTTCCTTTCTTAAATAAATCGAGTAATCCCAAAAGGTCGAATATTTTCTTGACCCAACTTTTACCAGATTTATCCAATTTCACACGATACTTGGATTGCATCTGAAGAAATCCCAGCTTATTAAGTTTTTTTAAATATATTCTCTCTTTCCCTCTAGAAATCTGTAATTAGATACTTTCATTTTTTTGTTCAATTCTTGATAGTTTATCATATTATTATTAAATTTTCTATACGCATAAATTAATTTATTAAAACATGAAAAACTCTCTCTTTATAGTAGTATTGAGTTGATGTACTCCCCATATAGTGGACAGTGAAAGAACAAAAATTCACTAGACATTATAAGGAGAGTTTTCGTATGTCCAAAAGAAGTCCAAAGTTAGTAGAAGAGAAATTAGAAGTCGTTCAATTATTGCTCAACCATGAGAAGTCCACCTCACACCTCAGTAAGCTGTATGGAGTAAGTGAGTCAACTATCAAGTCTTGGGAAATAAAGTATGAGAAAGATGGTGTGGATGGTCTTAAAGAAAGTCGAACTTGGAAGAAATATGCCACATTAGCTAAGGAACAGGCTATTCAAGACTACCTTGATAGAAAAGGCTCTCTTAGAGATATTTGTAAAAGGTATGATATTTCGAGTCGCTCTGTTCTCCAAATGTGGATAAAACGGTATACTAGTGGTGAAGACTTGAAAGCCACTAGTAAAGGATATAGCCGTATGAAACAAGGAAGACCAACCACATTTGAAGAACGTGTAGAGATTGTTAACTACACCATTGCCCATGGGAAAGACTACCAAACAGCTATTGAAAAGTTTGGTGTTTCCTACCAACAAGTTTATTCTTGGGTGCATAAGTTTGAG
Source organism: Streptococcus didelphis DSM 15616 (assembly GCF_000380005.1). Classification (GTDB taxonomy): domain Bacteria; phylum Bacillota; class Bacilli; order Lactobacillales; family Streptococcaceae; genus Streptococcus; species Streptococcus didelphis. The sequence continues at coordinate 2,060 of NZ_KB904196.1, read as the reverse complement.
AAGAATGGCTCACAAGGTTTGGTTGATAGACGTGGGAAAGGGTTGGAGAGTAAGCCTGATTTAACCGAGGCTGAGCAACTTCACCTCAAAATTAAACGATTGGAGGAACATAATCGTCTCTTAGAAATCGAGGTTGGTCTACTAAAAAAGTTAGAAGACATCAAACGAGGAAACAGACGGTAAGACTAGGTAAACATTTAGCGGAGTTCCAAGCAATCAAGAATTATCACGATGAGGAACCTAATGTGCCAATTCAGGCCTTATGCAAACTCTTGAAGGTGTCCCGTTCAGGCTATTACAAGTGGCTTAATCATCAAGAAACAGAGTCTGAGAAAGAAAATAGAAAGCTCATGGATAAGATCAAAGAACTCCATAGACTCTACAATGGTATCTTAGGTTATCGCCGTATGACAACATTTATTAATCGTCAACTTGGGACAAATTACAACAAGAAACGGGTTCGTCAACTGATGCACATTCTGGGTATTAGCTCAGTCATTCGTCGTGTTAGACATGCTTGTACGAAAGCTGGTGACAGATTTTTCGAAGAAAATATTCTTAATCGTGATTTCACAGCCACAGCACCTAACCAGAAATGGTGCACGGATATCACCTATCTTCAATACGGTCTGGGAGCTAAAGCTTATCTCAGTGCGATTAAAGACCTGTATAATGGCTCTATTATCGCTTATGAGGTTAGTCACAACAATGACACTCCACTTGTTATGAAGACCATTAAAAAGGGGTTAGAGCTCAATCCAGGAGCCACACCGATTATCCATAGCGACCGAGGTAGCCTATACACTTCCAAAGAATACCGTTATATCATACAACAAGCTGGTCTGACTTTATCCATGTCCCGAGTTGGCAAATGTATTGATAATTCACCAATTGAAAGTTTCTTTAGGCATTTCAAGACAGAGTCTTACCACCTTAAGAAATACAAGACTTATGATGAGTTGGTCAATGATGTGGCACGTTACATCGAATTCTACAACACACAACGTTATCAATCAAAATTAAACAACCTGACTCCTCTAGAATTCAGGAATCAGGTTGCTTAACTTATCTTTTATTATTTGACTGTATACTTGACAGGGAGCTGTTCAAGTGCCTAGGTCCTCTTTTTTCCTTTTTTATAATGATTTCAAATATATTTTTTCCTATCCCGTTATCATAATTAAATAAGAATTCAATAACTCCTCAGCTGATAGTCTTTGTTTTGGCCTTTGATGAAGCCACCATTTTACAGTTTCAATAAAACTAGACAAAACAAATTGCATTATAAATTCTTCTGATAGCTGTTTACTAACTATGTAATCTTGACGTAATTTGGGATAAACATCATGTTCTAATTCGCTTCTAAAACGTAATAAAAAGTATGGATCATTAGATAATAATAATGTAGCAATACTATTTATGTTTTGCTCAAAATGTTTCAAGATATGTACTAGATATTCTTTTAAAGTAATATTTCTTTTTTGTTGAAACAAATGATGAAATAGTTCTTCACAAAGTTCTTTTAATAATACTTCTTTACTCTCATAGTGTGAATAAAAAGTAGTTCTTCCCACATTCGCAAGACTTATAATATCTTGAACAGTTATTTGTGAGTAATCATGTTCTTGTAATAACTGAATAAAAGCATTATAAATTGCTGATTTGGTTTTTTGAATCTGTCTATTCATATTTTTACGGACACTTTCTATTTTCTGTTCAATAATGAACAGATGTTCATTATTGTTTCTAGCAACTTTCTATTATTTTATAGATAATAGACTCAAAGAATACATTTTGAAAAGGCAACACTTTTCTGTACAACATTTATAAAGTGTTTTCTAGGCAATTAATCTTTTAGTCATTGGTGTTTGATAGTTGAGACTACCATGAATGCGGTGGTAATTCCACCAATGAACATAGTCTTTAGTCTTAAGAGCTAGTTCTTCCAGCGATTGAAAAGTTTCTTGATAAACAAATTCAATTTTGAAAGCACGATACGTACTTTCAGCTACGGCATTGTCATAAGGACAACCAGCCTGACTAAGCGAACGTGTGATTCC
>NZ_KB904195.1:46476-210004 GCF_000380005.1 Streptococcus didelphis DSM 15616 | reverse complement strand
ATCAAACTCTCGTTTTAGTTTGAACTTACTCGTTCTTTCTGTCGCTGACAGATTTATTTCTCGTCTTTTGACGGGTAATATGTCTCCATATCACCCTCACGTTTGGTTCGTCTTATTCAGTTCTCAAAGGTCTTCTTCTCTTACGAGACAACTTCTTTATTCTAGCAAATCTTCTGTGACTTGTCAACAGCTTTTTTTGCTTTATCATCTGTAAAGGAGGAATTCCTTTTCCGACAACTTTATCAGTATAGCGACTTTTTGATCCTTTGTCAATACTTTTTTCATGGATTTTTTATCAAATATCATTCGAAAGTGATAATATCCTAGTTAGGTCGAAAATAAAAATGTCTCGTCTGTTATACTAGAAAGATGAGGAAAATAGAATTAACCATGGTAAAAACTAAAAAGTATTATATAATTAAAGCTGTGTGTGAGGGGAAAAAGCAAAAGAACAGGGCTTGTGTGGAACTAGGACTAACTAGAAGACAGGTCAATCGTTTGGTAAAAGCTTATCACGAAAAAGGGAAACAAACTTTTGTACATGGTAACAGGCAGAAGAAATCAAGTCGTGCCATCCCCTTAGAAGTCAAAGAGAAAATCGTTGAAAAATATCAAAACTATGAACTCATAAGACCTAATGTCCTTCATTTCTGTGAATTACTAGCTGAAGAGGGAATTCACTACTCCGATACAAGCGTGAGAAAAATCCTTTATCAAGCTGGATTACTTTCACCTAAAACCCAACAAAAAACCAAAAAGCGTATTAAACAAGAAGCAATGAAAAGGAAGCTTGAAGAAAACTCTCTTCTACCCTCTGGCTCTGACTTCATAGAAGTGGAGGAAAAGGTTCATCCTAGCCGTCCTAGAAAATGGAAGAAGATATCTTTACTCAGTTTGGCTATGCCTGCAATCAGCTAGGAATTGAGATTAAGACCTCTTCTATTCCACAAGCAAAGGGACGGGTAGAAAGGCTCAATCAAACCTTACAATCACGACCTCCCATTGATTTACAACGAAACAAAATCACCACCATTGAAGAAGCCAATCACTACCTCAAAAGATGGATAAAGCCCTTTAACAGGAAGTTTGGAAACAAGACGAGCTTATCCGTTTTTGAAGTGGCCCCTAAGCCCGCTCAGAGAAATTTAATCCTAGCCAGAGTGACCGAAAGAGTCGTCGATAGTGGTCACCACATTCGTTCTCAAAATAACTTCTATCTGCCTATTGAAGGGCAAAACGAGGTCTTTTTCAGTCGTAAAACAAAGGCACTGGTTATACAAGCCTTTGATGGTGAGATTTACGTAAATATCGCTGATAAGATCTATCCCACAAGGAAGTTACTAGCACACGAGCTTTACTCTAATGAGTTTGAAAATGCTCACGAAAACAAAAAAAGAAAGACGCAAGGTTATTCCCCTACAATCTCACCCGTGGAAACTCGCATCTTTCAAAAAATATCTTCATAAGTTTGGAAAATCTTATGAAGAATTTCAAGCTGAGAAGAACAAGACTTCTCAACTACAAGTATAACAGATTTTGCACTTATTGACCTGTTTTTTTCGGGACATAATCATTTTCGATTGACATACTTTTTTCGTGGATTTTTTATCAAAAAAAGAGAAACCTAATGTGTTCTGACCCCTTAAGTTGGAAAGAAAAAATCCAACTTAAGGGATGCAGTTCAACGGTTTCTCTTTTTAAATCTCTTAGTAAATTTTATTTTGCTTCTATTAGACCTAGATTTCCATCTTCACGACGATACAAGACATTTGTCTCATTATTTTCAGCATCTGTATAGATAAAGAAGTCGTGTCCTAACAATTCCATTTGCAAGCGAGCTTCTTCAACACTCATAGGTTTTAAAGTAAGATTTTTTGTACGCACAATTTTTATCTCTGGAACTTCTTCAACCTCTTCTGCTTCAAATTCACTTGTAAAGACGTGTCCTGTTGGGATCTTTTCTCTGTGTTTTTTAGCAATTTTTGTTTTATTTTTACGAATTTGACGTTCTATCTTATCAACTACTAAATCAATTGAACCATACATGTCTTGAGAAACATCCTCTGCTCTCAAGGTAACAGAATCTAGATGAATAGTAACTTCCACTTTAGCTGTTTTTTCACGATAGACTTTTAAATTAACGCGTGTATCTATCTCATTATCTTCAACAAAATATTTTTCAATTTTTGCAAGCTTTGATTCAACGTAATTACGGATGGCATCGGTGACTTCGATATTTTCTCCACGTATACTGAATTTTATCATAAGAGACCTCTTTTCTTGCGCTCAAGCGCTTTCTTTAATACTATTATACCGTTTTCATGAAAATTTGCAAGTCTTAGCGTGCTAAGCTTAAACTTTTAATATCTTTACTGCCATGAGCTTGCAAAATACTGTAGATGTACCAAATAGTTGTTCCTGTTGTATAAATATCATCAACAATTAAAACTTTTTTGAAAACAGGACTTCCTTCTTTTATGTAAAAGGGATTTAAAGTAGCTTGTCTCTCTTTTTTGCTTTTTAGTGATTGCCTTTCTACGTTCTTCTTGCCTAAAACATCCTGATATTCTATTTTTGCTGACTCTAAAATGGCCGTAACTTGATTAAAACCTCTCTCCTTCTGCCTCTGACAACTCAGTGGAACCACAATAATAGAGTATCCTTGATAATCACTCTTAATAACTTTCTTTAACTCATTTGCAAAGACTTCTCTTAAAACGTAGTCTCCTTGAAACTTATATAGCGAAAAATACTCTTTCATTTTGGGATTATAGCGATATATTGCTTTATGCGAAACCCTATAACCTTTTCTTTCCCACTCCCTACAATCAGAACACACCTCTTCTTTGTCACCCTTATTACAGCAAGGACAGGATTGACCTTCATTTTTTTCAAAGCCCAAAGTGCAACTTTTACAGATTTTAGATTCCTTTTTTCTTATTAATAAAAGGTCAAGCAAAGCTTCTGAATTTTCTATAGTAGAATCGCAGAGCAGACAAGTCATTTCCCGTAGGCCTCCTTATTCATTCTTCTAATTTCATTTCTAGCTTTTAACATTGCAAAACTTATACCTTCATGAATGAACAAGAGCTGGCCGGTCGGTCTTTGCACGGCTCTACCTACTCGGCCAGAAATCTGAATTAAACTGGACCAGTTAAATAAAGGATGATTAGCCAGAACAACAAAAACATCAATCCCAGGAAATGTGACACCACGTTCTAAAATTGTCGTTGTAACAAGTATCGAAAGACTCTCATTCCTAAACATTTCAACTATATCCGTTCGATTATGAGACTGGCTTGAAACATAGCCAATAGCTTCATGAGGAAAGTGGCTTGCTAACAAACGACTAAAAAGCTCTCCTTTTTCAATAATAGGAAAGAAAATAAGAAGAGGGAATCCTGTTTTACGTTGTTGTGCAAAAATGCTTAAAAACTTCTTAGGTAGTTTCCCTTTCTCAATGTGACTCAAAAAGGAAAAAACCAGTTGAAATTCTGGAACAACTAAAGGCTGATTATGAAATCTTCTTGATAAGGTTACTTTCTCACATAGTCCTTTTGCAACTTCTTTTTCTAAATCTTTTGTGGAAGTCGCTGTCAAAAGAACGAGATGTCCTTTTTCAGATAAGGATTGCTTAAGTCCCCAATTCAGCATATGATTATTAACAAAGGGAAATGAATCAACCTCATCAATAATTAGCAAATCAAATGCCCTATAAAACTTTAATAACTGATGAGTAGTTGCCACTATAAGTTGACTTCTCTTATAGCTTTCTGAACCTGCATGCATCAGTGTAACATCGACAGAAAAGTCTCTAGCTAATCTTTTATGAATCTCAATACAGACATCTGTTCTTGGACTAGCTAAACAAACCCAGCCCCCTGAATCAAGCACTTTACTGATTAGTTGGTAAATCATCTCTGTTTTACCAGCTCCTGTCACAGCATGAACTAAGGTTTTTTTCTTTTTCTCATAGTTACTTACTAATTTTGTAGAAATTTCTTCTTGATATTGTGTTAAGCTTCCTCGCCACTTAAGACTCTTGGTTTTAGTAAACTGCCCAGGCGGAAAATAATAAAGAGGGTCTTTACTTTCAATACGGCCAAAAATAATACATTTTCTACAATAATAGCTACCATTTGGTAATTGATTTTCTTTTAAAATTCCACTATTACAACGATTGCAGAAAAGTAGCTTATTTTGCATAGACATGCTTGCTTTTTGATTAGCTAGTTTCTTAAAATCATCATTTAATTGTTGGCTGGTAAAAAGACGGCCATAGTAATTGTCAAGTTGGTCCATACCTTTATATTCGAATTGCTTTGCTAAAAAATTGAAATTTTTGTAAAATTTATTTATGAAACCTTATAAAACAATCCAAGCAACAGTTACATTTGAAACTATTATCAAAAAATCACAATTTATATGCAAGCTTTATCCTATCGATAGTGAGGAAGATGGCAAAAAAATTATTGAAAGCATAAAAAAGACGCATTACAAGGCTAATCATACCTGTTCAGCTATGATTATTGGAGAGCAATCTGAAATTAAACGCTCAAGTGACGATGGGGAGCCTTCTGGAACTGCTGGTATTCCCATTTTATCTGTTTTAGAAAAGCAATCCTTAACCAATGTCTTAGCTCTTGTTACTCGTTATTTTGGAGGTATAAAATTAGGAACAGGGGGACTTATAAGAGCTTATTCTTCTACTACTACCCAAGCTCTAGAAAGGGCGCAAATTGTTGAGGTTAAGGAGCAAGCAGGCTTAAAAGTTGAACTCACTTATTCACAGTATCAAAATTTTTCTCAATTTTTAGAAGCAAATCATCTTAAAGAAGAAGATACTCAGTACACTGAACTGATTACTAGTAGCTTTTATTTTGATCCCTCACAAGAAGAACTGATTCTTACTAAACTCATTGATTTTTATAATGGAAATATTTCCTATTATAGAATTGATCCTAAGATTATAGCACTAGCCCTCTAGTACGACTTGATAGACTGTCTATATCGCTGCAATAATAAATAACTAATTTACATTCTCTAGATAAGTAATATACTAAGCGTAGGATTAGTAAACTTAAATTAGAATGGAGTGATTACATGAGAAACATCTATAAAAGTATCACAGAATTAGTAGGACAGACACCAATTGTAAAACTAAATAGCATAGTTCCTGAAGGAAGTGCAGAGATTTATGTCAAATTAGAATCTTTCAATCCTGGTTCTTCTGTTAAAGACCGCATTGCCTTAGCCATGCTTGAAGCTGCTGAGAAGGACGGTCTTATTAAACCTGGAGATACTATCATAGAACCTACAAGTGGTAACACCGGTATTGGCTTAGCCTGGGTAGGAGCTGCTAAGGGGTATAAGGTCATTATTGTAATGCCTGAGACCATGAGTATTGAAAGAAGACAAATCATCCAAGCCTATGGTGCTGAAATTATTTTAACCCCAGGTAGTGAAGGAATGAAAGGTGCTATAAAAAAAGCAGAAAATCTGGCTAAAGAAAGAGGAGGCTGGCTTCCCTTACAATTTAATAACTCTGCTAACCCCCATATTCACGAAATAAGCACTGGTAAAGAAATTCTTAATGCTTTTGCTGATAGCACCTTGGATGCTTTTGTGGCTGGAGTAGGAACTGGAGGAACAATTACAGGAGTTTCTCATAGTCTGAAAAAACACTTCCCTGATCTTCAGGTCTATGCTGTTGAAGCAGATGAATCTGCTGTTCTTTCAGGGAAAGAGCCATCCTCTCATAAAATTCAGGGAATCTCTGCTGGCTTTATCCCTGAGATATTAGATACCAAAGCTTATGATCACATTATTCGTGTCACATCTGAAGATGCCTTAATTACTGGGCGACAAATAGGTAGCAAAGAAGGTTTTCTGGTAGGGATTTCATCAGGTGCTGCTATTTATGCTGCTCTTGAAGTAGCTAGAAAGCTAGGACCTGGAAAAAAAGTTTTAGCTCTATTACCAGATAGTGGTGAACGTTATCTCTCCACAGAACTTTATCATTTTAATTAAAGAAAAAAGTAGTAATCCAAGGCCAAGTGGCTGATGATTACTACTTTTTTAGTCTCAAAATATATAATTGAGGGCTTTACTTTATAAACAATACTTTAGTCTAAGGCAACTACTTTTTAAAGGAAGTTAGGCCTTCTTCAATCCAGCTAGGCAATGCATCTTTCAAAGGTTTAAAGCCAATTTTTAATCTACTGTCTGAAAAACGATGGCGATGAGAAAGATGATGCTTTTCTTCCTCTAATGTTCTTAATGATAAGCTAGCTTTATGGCTAAACTCATCATAATCTACAATCTGAACTAAAATCTCTTGTCCCAGTTCGAGGAAATCATTGATGTCATCAATATAACCTGTTTTTACCTCTGAAATATGAATCAATCCTGTAGTTCCATTTTCAAGAGCAACAAAAGCGCCATAGGACTTAATGCCTGTGACCGTTCCATGCAATTTGTCGCCAATTTTCATTAATCAATTACCTCAATGGTTTCAATGATAACATCTTCTTTAGGCTTATCTTGTGCGCCTGTTTCAACTGCTGCAATTTTATCTAAAACTAGGTAAGAATTATCATCAGTTAACTGTCCAAAAACTGTATGTCTTCTATCAAGATGTGGTGTTCCACCATTGGTTGCATAAAGCTCTGCTATTTCCCCAGGCCAGCCACCACGTTCCAATTCTTTTTGCGCATAAGGCACTTTTGAATTTTGAACAATAAAGAATTGGCTGCCGTTGGTATTTGGACCAGCGTTAGCCATAGATAAGGCTCCTCGCAGATTGTAAAGTTGATCTGAAAATTCATCTTCAAAACTATCACCATAGATAGACTGGCCACCCATGCCTGTTCCAGTTGGATCTCCACCTTGAATCATAAATTCTGGAATAATACGATGGAAGATAATGCCATCATAATATCCTTCTTTTGCCAAACCAATAAAATTAGCGACGGTTTTTGGAGCCTGTTCAGGGAACAATTGTAACTTCATATCCCCATGATTAGTCTTAATAATAGCCTTAGGTCCTTCTGCTTTTTCTAAGTCTACTTGTGGAAAGTGTAATTCTTTTTCAATCAATCCTAGTTCCTCCAGAGCATATTGAATGCCATCTTCTTCTACTTTTTTTGTTATAAAATCGGCCTTTTCCTGTACTAGTGGGTGTGATATTCCCATAGCAATGCTAATTCCAGCATAATCAAACAATTCTAAATCATTTAATTCATCTCCAAATACCAAAATATTTTCTGGTTTTAATCCTAAATGTTCTGCAACCTTAGCCACTCCTAAAGCTTTTGAGGTCCCTTTTAAGACAACATCCGAAGAATTATCGTGCCACCTCACCAAACGTAAAACTTCTGCTAAATCACTTGGAAGCTGTAAAGAATCCCCCTGATTTTCAAAGGTCCACATTTGGTAAATATCATTTTTTTCATTGTAATCAGGACAAACCACTAAATTGGCATAAACATTATCAATAGCATTGCTAATTAGGTCATTGCGTTCTGATAAGACAGCTTGATGTTTGCCAGCCATTCCATATTGAATTCCTACAGCGTCAGCCCATTCCTTGAACCTAACCACAACTTCATCTGGAATTGGAGCATGAAAAATAACTGTATTGGCATGATCTTTGGCATAGGCACCATTTAATTTTACACAAAAATCAGCCCCTAATGCCTGTACTTCTGCTGGGACACCATATCGAGCTCTTCCTGAAGCTATACCTGTTAAAACACCTTTTGCTTTTAATTTGTTAAAGATAAGGGGAATAGACTCAGGCATAAAGCCAGTATCTTTTACTCGGAGTGTGTCATCGATATCAAAGAAAACCATCTTTATTTTCTTTGCTTTATATTTTGTTTTTGCGTCCATTTTTCCTCCTAATACTCTCTTTATTATACCACTAATTGTCGTCTTGTGGGACTAAGTGATGTCTGAACGCATAGACAACAGCCTGTGTTCTATCATCTACTTCAAGTTTAGCAAGAATATTTGACACATGTGTTTTGACTGTCTTTAAAGAAATAAATAATTCATTTGCGATAGTTTGGTTGTCATATCCTTTGGCGAGTAAATAAAGGATATCATATTCACGCGCTGTAAGTTCTTCGTGCAAATCCGGATTTTTATTATGAGCCTTAATTTTTTTATCTACCTCTGTCTCAATAGCTAATTGGCCCTTTGAAACTTTTTTAATAGCATTTAATATTTCTGCTGCACTAGATGTTTTGAGCATATAGCCCTTGGCTCCTGCTTCAATAACGGGATAGATTTTTTCATTATCTAGATAAGAAGTCAGGACTAGGATTTTAGCGTCCTTCCATTTTTCTAAAATTTCTAGAGTAGCTTCTACACCATTAAGTTCTGGCATCACAAGATCCATAACCACAACATCTGGTTTTAAACTGAGACTTAAATCAACCCCTTCTTTACCATTTGATCCTTCAGCAATAACCTCAATTCCTTCTTGCATATCCAAGAAACTTTTAAGTCCTAGACGAACCATTTCATGATCGTCTACTAGTATCACTTTAATATTATCCATTATGTTCTCCCATCACTAAGGGTAATCTAATATCCATGGAAACCCCCTTATCTTTTTGGCTGATTAGGTTGATTGTCCCTGCCAAATCATCTACGCGATCTTCAATATTTTTAAGGCCATAACTTAAATCTCTAACTTCATCCATATCAAAGCCTCGTCCATTATCAATCATTTTTAGCTGAACCTCATTTGTGGATTGATTAAGGTAAACTTCAATTCGGCTTGCCTTAGCATGTTTTAAGGTATTGCTGATGAATTCTTGAGCAATTCTAAACAGATTATCTTCCATAGTTCTAGGAAGTTGCTTGATATTTTCTTTATAAATTACTTCAATATCACTTTTATCAGTGAGCTCTTTTAAAATCATTTGAATACCTTCAGTTAAGGTCCGATTAGCCAATTCTGTTGGTCGTAAATGTAATAATAATACCCTTAGATCTTTTTGGGCATTTTGTAGCATGGCTTCAACTGTTAAAATCTGTTTATTTAATTGTTCTTTATCAAGATTATCCAAACTCATTGAAACTCCTGAGAGGATCATTGATGAGGCAAAAAGCTCCTGGCTTACAGTATCATGTAAATCCCTAGCAATTCTTTTTCTTTCACGATGAACAATATTTTGGCTATCTAAAATATAAGCACTCTCTTTTTTTTGGAGGCTATTTGTCATATGAAACATTTTTTTAGAAAGCCTTTTAAGGTTGATATTAAGTTCAGATGTCTCATCCAATTGAATAGGCTGGTTATTTAATATTCGTCTCAAATTATGATTGATACTCCTTTTACTAGTATCATCTAGAATAATCCATAAGAGTAAAAGCAAGAGTGTCACAGATACAATTAGGAGTAAAATAGAAAAAAAGAGTTTTTCTGCTCGCCAAAGATTACCTGTAATATAAGCAAAGTTCAGATCTAGATTATCCATAACTACAAAAAGTATGGATAAAACTGTAATGGTGGAATAAAGCCAAATCAAAATATAATATCTTTTTTTCATTGTCTTGCCACCTCAATATTCCCAGCAATAGTATTAATAACGATTTTAACCTTTTTTAAGCTGGCAGAATCTTTGTTATAGCCTAATTTTATTGATTCATTTCGTAAGTCATATTCTTGACAACCTAGAAAGTTAACACTTGCATAAACAGAACTCACATCTAAAGTCACCGCAACATCAATAGGTACTAATACCTTTGTCCGTCCAAATAATTTACGAATCATAATCACATTATCTTGCCCTGTAACAATAACATTTGTCAAGTCAATAGTGTCGTTACCACTAACCCTGATAATGTTGATGTCATCAAAAGCATAGTAGTCACTTTCATAATTTGCTGCGCCAATCCACTGATGTTTAGTAGGTTTAACACTGATTTCTTCATCTTTAAAACGAATTAGGGCAAACCTATTTTTTTTCTTAACTTGAGAAAAGTGATTGATAAAAACATATACAATACCAAAAAGCACAGCCAAAATAATATAAGGGTTAAGCATTAGAATCAAAAACAAGATGAGGAGACTGACTGTTAACAAAAAGTTATTTCGACTATCTTGATTATAGAAACGTAGAGCCAATAAAATAATAACTAGTATAAAAACAAAGCCAGAAATATCATTTTCTAATATTGTCATAATCCCCATGGCTAATAGGATACATTCAACTAATAAAAAAAACTGAAATTTTTTCATTTTTCTCCTTCCACTTCTTTGTCATTTTATCAAAAAAACCTAAAAAATTCATCCTGGACTAAGTAAAGAGCTAAAAAAACCATTACTAAAGTTTTTTCTTTAGCTAATGGTTTTTTTCTTATGCTCCGTTATGATGTTGAGGGTCACTCGAGGAAGTATCCGTTGAGCTACTACTTGTTGAAGCTGTCGAAGACGATGTTTGACTTGATGAGCTTGTATTTGACGTAGTAGCTGAAGATGATGAATCAGAATTTGAAGAAGATGAGTCATGTGGATAAAGGTATATGCTAATCTCACTTGAATCTGATAAAGAAACATCTACACCTGCATAAGGATCTTGAGCACTGACAATGAGTGAATTCTTAGGTTTCATCATCTTACTATAGCCTGTTTCAGAAGAAGAATCAGGATAGTATGCCTTAATCCTTGAGGCAGAAATACCAAGAGCTGTTAATTGATTAACGGCTTCACTATAGGAAATGTTAGTCAATATTGGCATCTTAACAGTATCGCTTGTTGCTACGCTTAAGGTAATTTTTGATTTACCATTAGGATTGAACTTTTCTCCTTTGGTAGGAGACTGACTAATGACAAGATCCTTTTCATATTCGTTGGTGACAATTCTTTCAATTTTTATTTTTGACTTAGAGACTCCATAATTCGTTACTAAATCTGAAATAACATCTTGATAAGCTTGCCCCTTATAATCTGGCAATACAAAGCCTTTGTTGCCTATTGAAAGATAGATATCAACAGTAGCACCTTCTCTTTTTGAAGTACCTGCTTTAGGGTTTGTTTTTACAACATTTCCTTCAGCAACACTATCACTTTCAATTTCTTTAATATCCCCAACCTTGAAACCTAGATTTTTCAATTCAGTCTCTGCAACCTTTAAGCTTGCACCATTAACATTTGGTACTTTTACTGTTGATGGTTTCGTTAGGATTAAATAGGCAAAGAAGGCTACACCAACAACAAAAATAGCAAAGAGAATCTTAAAAAGCGTACTCAAGAAACGATTCCGTTTCTTTTCTTTTTTAGGTTTTTTGATAGAATCTTTCTGATTATCACGAGGATCTCTTGAAGTATTAGAAAGACTTGGAGATGAATTTTTAGGGCTAGTAATAGGAGTAGGAGTAACTCGTGGAAGTGGTTTTGTATTTTCACCATCATCAAAAACGAGTTTTTTCTCTCTACTTCGGTTATAACTTAATGCCGTCATTAAATCACGGCTCATCTCAAAAGTAGTTGCATAACGATCACTCAATTTTTTAGCAGTTGCTTTGATCACAACATTTTCTAAGGCTTGAGGAACCATTGAATTTTCTTCTAAAATAGAGGGTAAGGGTTTTTGAAAATGCTGTAAAGCAATGGTAACAGCACTATCTCCATCATAGGGAATGTGGCCTGTTAGCATTTCATAGAGCATAATCCCCATAGCATAAATATCACTTTGGATTGTTGCTTTTGAACCACGCGCTTGTTCTGGTGATAAGTAATGCACACTACCTAGCATGGAATTTGTTTGGGTTAAACTGGTCTCAGCGAAAGCCACTGCAATACCAAAGTCTGTTACCTTGACCACACCTGATTTGGTTAATAAGATGTTTTGTGGTTTTAAATCTCTATGAACTATTCCTTTTTGATGGGCTAGGGTCATTGCTGATAGCACTTCTTCCATAATCTTTACAACTTGATTGTTGGATAAGGGTGCATTGTCCTGAATATATTTTTTAAGGTCAGAACCATCAACATATTCCATTACTAAAAATTGCTGTCCGTCTTCTTCACCTATATCTCTAATAGCAACAATATTAGGATGATTTAATTCAGCCATGGCTCGCGCTTCCCTTTGGAAACGAGCAACTGCTACCTGATCTGTTTGATAATTGGTCCGTAGTACTTTTATAGCAACTTCTTCATTATCTAAAATCAAATCATTAGCTAAATATACATCTGCCATGCCACCACGGCCTATAGATTTTAAGATGCGATAACGACCAGCAAATAACTTGCCAATCTGTATCATTCTTTATCCTCACTTTCGTAATGAACCAAAGCGATTGTGATATTATCTAGACCACCTCTTAGGTTAGCTAAATTAATTAATGCTTGATTTTTTTCATCTAGACTAATGTCTTTAGAGATAATTTCTGCAATTTCTGCATTAGAAACCATATTGGTAAGTCCATCAGAGTTGATTACTAAATAATCATTTCCTTCTAAAATCTTCACTCCTAAATCAGTTTCTAAAGGAGCTGACTGACCTATTGATTGAGTAATAATATTTTTTTGAGGATGACCAATTGCTTCTTCTTCTGTAATTTGTCCAGCCTTAACAAGTTCATTAACAAGGGAATGATCACTGGTTAACAAGGTGTATTGGCCATCTTTGACTAAGCCAATACGAGAATCCCCAACATGGGCATAAATGGCATTATTTTCAAGAAGGACTACTGCTTCAACAGTCGTACCCATACCTTTATAATCTTCATCTTGGCCCATTTCATAGACACGTTTATTTTCTAACTCAATAGTATCTAACAACCAGTCTTTAATTTGACTTAATTCAGTTAGTTCTGTTTGAACCCATACTTTACCAAGGTCAGTAACTGTCATTTCACTGGCAATATTACCAGCTCTATGTCCACCCATGCCATCTGCTAGAACAATAAGGGTAAGTCCCTTTTTATTATCATACTTATTAATATAATCTTGATTGTTTGAGCGTTTTTGCCCAATATCTGTTATTAATGAAATTTTCATATTTGTGTTTCTGACTCAGTCAGTCTCCTCCTAAATACTACAAGACTCGCCTTATTTGGCTAATAAAGAAGCCATCAGTTTGATATTGCTCAGGTGTAATCAATAAGCAACCTTTTTTGACAATATCTGCTTGTGGATGTGTTAATATTACCTGTTCAAAATTAGAATGACTTGCTAAAAAATTTTCAATGACTTGAAAATTTTCTTCATCAAAAATAGTGCATGTACTATAGGTTATTATACCACCTTTACGCACTGTTTGACAAACACTAGACAATATCTCTAGTTGAATTTCCTGCAATTGCATCAGATCGGCTATATCTTTTTTATATTTAAGATCAGGTTTTCGTCGTATCAGACCAATTCCTGAACAAGGGGCATCCACTAGAATCTTATCAAAAGAATCAGCTGGGAAATGTTGATGTGTTTTTCTGGCATCACATTTTTTAGTTTCAATTTTATCAGACAAGCCTAAACGTCTAGCATTTTCTTTAACCAGATCCAACTTATGATCATATATATCCATGGCAATAACTTTTCCCGTCCTGAGATATGATGCCATATGGACAGTTTTTCCACCCGGTGCACTACAAGCATCCAAAATAATATCCTCTTCTTGAATCGATAGCGTTGGGGCAACAAGCTGACTTGTTTCATCTTGAATAGTAATATCACCATTTGTAAAATAGGGATTGGCTGCAAAATAACCACTTGATTTGGTCAAAGCACTGGAAGCTATTTGGGATTTGTCTGCCTTTAAATCCTGCCTAATAGTATCATACTTACTTAGATTATTTACCCGAATACTTGCTTTACTTGGTTGATAAAGGCTATCCATGATGTTAAGAGCAGCTTCTTCGCCAAACTGATCTATCAATTTCTTAACTAACCAGATTGGTAGAGAATAGGTAACCGAGTAACGCTTGTTTTTTCGCTTAATCTGATCTATTTTTGGTAATTCGGCTACAGCTAACTGACGAAGAATAGCATTAACATATTTTTCAGCACCACGTTTATTGCCTCGATTTTTAGCTATAGTCACTGCTTCATTAACAATACCATGGGCAGGTACCTTATCAAGATATAGAAGTTGATAGAGACTAAGCATTAAGAGGTAATAGACCCACTTCTCAATTTTTTCACGGTCTTTAATATAAAAGGACAAATACCATTCTAAGGTTATTTTTCGTGATACCGTTCCATAAACAATTTCTGTAATAAGGGATTTGTCTTTATCATTTAATGATTTATTAGATAATTGATTATTAAGGGAAATGTTAGAATAAGCTTCATTATCAAAAACATCCTCTATAATCATTAGTGCCTTACCACGTGGCAGTTGTTTCCAATTATTTGCCAAAATATTCTCCTATTTTCACGTCTCGACCAAGTCCATTCAAAAAATCTTTTATGGTCATTTTAGGTTTCCCTGATGGTTGAACTATTTTTAAGGCCACAGCCCCATTGCCTGTTGCTACAATTAAATCATTCTTGGTTTTTTCAATAATTTGTCCAGGTTCTCCCTGACCTTGAACAAGTTCTACTTGATAGACTTTAAATCGATTTTCATTTAAATAAGTATGAGCAACGGGCCAAGGATTCATTCCTCTAACCTGATTAAAGACTTCCATTGACCCTTTGGTCCAGTCCAGTCTTTCTTGCTCAGGGCTAATATTTGGTGAAAAACTAGCTTGTGAGTGGTCTTGTGCTACTGGTTTTAAATCTCCTGATAAATAATCTGGTAGCGTTTTTAATAAGAGATCACGACCAAGTAACGCTAATTTCTCAAATAAGGTCCCTACATTATCACTTTCTAGAATAGGAATACTGGCCTTTGAAATCATATCACCGGCATCCATTTCCTTTACCATCTCCATAATAGTAACACCAATTTCATCTTCTCCATTAATGAGAGCATAATGAATAGGTGCACCTCCACGGTATTTGGGTAAAAGAGAGGCATGGACATTTACTGCAAAGTCTACAGAATGAATCAGTTTCATTGGTAAAAATTGGCCAAAAGCTGCTGTAACAATGCCATCTGCACCCAAAGTAAGAATCTCTTCTAGTTCTTTAGAAGCAGATAATTTTTTAGGTTGATAAACAGGAATATTATGTTCCAAGGCCACCTCTTTAACAGGTGTCATGTTGAGGACTTTTTTTCGGCCAACAGCCCTATCTGGCTGTGTTACCACAGCTAAAATATCATAATTGCTATCATCTATAAGTCCTTTTAATACAGTGGCTGAAAATTGGGGTGTTCCCATGAATAGTATTTTTGTCATATTTTTCCTCATTTAAGATTATATTTCATTATAGCATAGTAGCTTATCTCTAGGTTTCAAACAAGCCCCTTACTTAAGTAAAGTTTTGAGGTTCTTGGTCTATGGAAAGCTTTAGTGATTTGTTGCCTTTTTCTTGGCTCCAGTCCAAGATCATATTTAAAGTGTCTTCTAAATAATTTTCAAAACGATATTTTATAATGATTTGATAATGATAAAGATTATGGGTTCTAGCAATAGGCTTAGGAGTTGGTCCTAATAGTTTCACCTGATCTGAAAGATTCTGCCTTAAAATAGACATTATCTGATAAGACTTTTTAACCGCTTCTTCTTCTACCTGATGGGATATGGTCAAACCAACTGTGAAATAATAAGGGGGGTAAGCCATCTTTTGTCTAATTTTCATTTCATAGGCATAAAAAGCTTCGTAATTTTGGTCTTTAGCTAGCTTAATCGCATAATGGTCTGGATTGTAGGTCTGGATTAAAACTTCTCCTAATTTTTCTGCTCTACCTGCTCTACCTGCGACCTGGGTTAAGAGTTGGAAAGTTTTTTCTGATGCTCTGAAATCAGGCAAATTTAGGGAAGTATCTGCATTAAGAACACCAACTAAGGTTACGTTGGGAAAATCCAAGCCCTTTGCAATCATCTGAGTTCCCAGTAAAATATCGGCTTCTTGATTAGCAAATTGAGTCAAGAGCTTTTCATGGCTTCCTTTTTTTCTGGTAGTGTCCACATCCATTCGGATAATACGTGCCTCAGGCAGAACCTCTTTCAATTCGTCATAGGCTTTTTGGGTACCTGTTCCATAGTACCTAATGCTTGAGCTATGGCAATTAGGGCATTTATGAGGAATTGCTTTTTGAAAGCCACAGTAATGGCAATTCATAGTTTTAGTATCCATATGCAGAGTCAAGGAGATATCACAATTGGGACAACTATCGACATAACCACAATCACGACACATAATAAAACTTGAATAGCCTCTACGGTTAAGCATGAGGACAACTTGCTCTTTTTTTTCAAAGCGATCTTTAATTTTTTCAAGCAGATAAGGGGTGTAATTAGAAACTTCTTGTTTTCCTATGTAATCCCTAAAATCTACAATTTCGACTGAAGGAATTTCTGAAAAAGGGTTTGCTCTTTTGGTTAATTCAATAAAGTGGTAGACACCTTTGCTGGCTCTGGCCCTGCTTTCAATGCTTGGGGTAGCTGATCCTAGAACAAGTACTGCCCCATGGCTTTTAGCTCGAATCAAAGCAACATCTCTTGCGTGATAACGAGGATTGGACTCTTGTTTATAGGTCGATTCGTGTTCCTCATCTATAATAATGGCTCCAATATTTTCAAGAGGGGAAAAAATAGCTGATCTTGCACCTACAACTACCTTGGCCTGCCCATTTTTGATTTTTTGCCATTCATCAAACTTTTCTCCATCAGATAAGCCCGAATGCATAATAGCAACCAGCTTACCAAAACGTGAAATAAAGCGATTAGTCATTTGCGGGGTTAGAGAAATCTCAGGAACTAAAACGATGGCTGTTTTATCCTGTTTCAGGACACGATCAATCACATGTAAATAAACTTCTGTTTTTCCTGACCCTGTTATCCCTTCCAATAAAAAGGGTTTTGATTCTTTCCCAATGTCATGACAGATTGTATCTACTGCCTCTGCTTGTTGTTCATTTAAAGCTAAGAATTGGCTACTTTTTATATCTTCGAAATAGCTATCGCTTCGGTTAACCTTGACTTCATAAGTTGTTAGAAGCTTATTTTCGATAAAATAAAGAAGAATATCTCTAGAAAACAAGACTTGTAGCTGACTTAGTTGTCCATCAGCGGGATTATCCAGTAAATAGTCCTTGAGAGCCTGTCTTTTTTTGGCTCTGTTTGAAATAGGATGTTCTTTAAGAAGAGGTAAATTAACCTTGTACCACTTCTTTGTCTTGATTGTCTTTTTATCTTTAGCAATATAGTGAACAGAAACCTTATTTGCCTTGATTAAAGCTAAACTTTTAATTTCTTCTTCTTTGGATAATTGGGACAATAAAACAGAGCTTTTATGTGCAAAAATCATTTGCCGTTCTTGCTCACTTATAGTGTCATTAGGGATAAGCTCTTTATCATAATTAGAATTTAAAAGATTAGGAATCATAGCTTTTAAGAGCGTAACTTTATATGAAAAGACTCTTTTTCGCAACTGACTGGCTAGTGCTAACTGTTCCTTATTTAAAACTGGTTCCACATCTAAAAGCGAGTCAATCATTTTAAGATGACTACTATCTTCTACCTCAATAAAATCAATAACAAATCCCTGTAATAAGCGATTCCCCTTTCCAAAGGGAACATGCACACGAGAGCCTGCTGAGATAAGGTTAGCCACTTCTCTCGGGATCCTATAAGAAAAAGGTTTATCGGTTTGCATTAAAGGTATATCAATAATTATCTGTGCAACTTTTTCCATTCTGATATCCTTTCTTTTACTTCTTCAATTAATCATATGAAAAAACCTAAGATTTATCAAACCTTAGATTTTTTCTCCTTCTTCTTCTTTTTCTTTTGCAATTTGTTCTTTTATCTTACGTTCTTCTTCTACTTTGGCACGACGTTCAGCTTCAATCTTAGCCCTAACGGCTGCACGTTTTGCAGATGGGTCTGGATGAATAACAACGTTTCCTGATTCAATTTCTTCCAAGGCTTGCAAGGTTGATTTAACAGACTTGAATTTTTGGGTTCCCTTAGAACCAGCCTCTAATTCATGGGCACGTTTTGCCTGTAAAATAACAAGTGAATATTTTGATGGTACTTTATCTAGTAAAGTATCAATTGAAGGTTTTAACATCATATTTTTTACTCTTTTCTTTTTAAACAAGTGGTTTTGTGTTCTTAATCATATTATCATAACGACCAATCACACGTTCCACACGAAAATGTTCTGTTTCAATAATACGTTTAACCCGCTCGGCAGCAAGTGGCACTTGATCATTTACTACTGCATAATCATACTCACGCATTAATGCTATCTCTTCACTAGCACGCTTAATACGTTGAGCTATAACTTCTTTACTGTCAGTACCTCTACCTACTAAGCGCTCTTCTAATTGTTCCAAATCAGGTGGTGTTAAAAAAATAAAAACCCCATCTGGCACTTTGGATTTAACTTGTAGGGCACCTTGAACTTCTATTTCTAAGAAAACATCAATTCCCTTATCTAAGGTTTCATTAACATAGCTTAAGGGAGTTCCATAATAATTACCGACATACTCAGCATATTCCAAGATTTGACCATTTCTAATTAATTCTTCAAATTCTTCACGTGTGCGGAAAAAATAGTCAACTCCATCAACCTCACCCGGACGTTGAGGACGTGTTGTCATCGAAACTGAATACTCAAACTTATGATCGGGGGTTGAGAAAATCTCCTGCCTAACCGTCCCTTTACCTACACCTGATGGTCCTGAAAAGACGATCAACAAACCACGTTCAGACATTGTATACTCCTTAATCATTGCTTTCTACTAGTTTATCAAATTAGGCTTCTTTTTTCAAGACAATATTATAAGCCCAACCAAGTAAAAAAGAGGAGCTCTCCTCTTTTTTACTTAGCATAATCAATAGCTCGCATCTCACGAATAACAGTAACTTTGATATTCCCAGGATAATCGAGGTTGTTTTCAATTTTTTCACGTACCTTGTGAGACAGGATAACAACTTCATCATCAGATAATTTTTCTGGTTGAACCATAATCCGAATTTCTCTTCCTGCTTGCAAGGCAAAGCTTGTTTGAACACCATCAAAGCTTGTGGCAATTTCTTCAAGATCACGTAAACGTTTAATGTAATTTTCCATGGATTCATTTCGTGCGCCCGGACGTGCTGAACTTAAGGCATCCGCCGCAGCAACCAAAACAGCGATAACTGATTCTGGCTCAACATCTCCATGATGACTTGCAATAGTATTAATAACAACAGGATGTTCTTTGTACTTACGTGCAAATTCCATACCAATCTCTACGTGACTACCCTCAACTTCTCGGTCAATGGCTTTGCCGATATCATGCATAAAGCCAGCCCGTCTAGCCAAGGCAACATTCTCACCTAATTCTCCTGCCAAGATACCTGCAAGTTTACCAACTTCAACAGAATGTCTGAGAACATTTTGTCCAAAGGAAGTTCTAAATTGGAGACGACCCATGATTTTTATTAAATCAGGATGCAAGTTTGGTGCACCAATTTCATAAGCAGCTGCTTCACCATATTCACGGATACGGTTATCCATTTCAAGTCGGTTCTTTTCAACTAATTCCTCAATCCTTGCTGGATGAATACGACCATCAGCGATTAAGGATTCTAAAGTCATTCGGGCAATTTCACGACGTATTGGGTCAAAACCAGATAAGACAACAACCTCTGGTGTATCATCAATAATGACATCAATTCCTGTTAGACTTTCTAGTGTTCTGATATTTCGTCCTTCACGGCCAATAATACGACCTTTCATATTATCATCAGGCAGATGGACGCTTGTTATTGTCTGTTCAGTAACATATTCTCCCGCCATACGTTGCATGGCTTGAGCCAGTAAGTCTTTAGCTGTTTTTGTAGTACGGTCTTTGATATCACGTTCTGCATCTCGGATGCGAGTAGCAATTTCATAGGATAGTTTATTTTCTGTCTCCATTAAAATAACTTCTCTTGCCTCAGCAATTGTCATAGCAGCAACACGTTCTAGCTCGACTTGTTTTTCTTCTTCAAGTTTTTCAACTTGTGTTTGTCGCTCATCAATATGTTTAGATTTATCGGTCAGACTTTGTTCTTTGCTATCTAGTATTTTTTCTTTACTTGATAAATTCTCATCTTTTCGGTCAAGAGAAAAGGCCCGCTCCGTTAGGCGCGTTTCTAGTTGTTTTAACTCTTGTCTTTCAGATTTAAATTCTTGCTCAATCTCTTCGCGATATTTTCTCGCCTCTTCTTTTGCTTCTAGTAGTAATTCTTTACGATTTGCTTTGCTTTCACGTTGGGCTGATTTTTTAATATGTTCAGCTTCTTCTTCAGCCTTTCCGCGAATATTTACAGCATCTTGTTCAGCATTTAAAAGAGTCAAGTCTGCATGTTCTTTCGCTGATTTTAATTTTAGCGAAATGAGTGCATAACCTATTATCAAACCAATGAGGGCACAAACACTAAATATAATAATATTATACATGTCTCCACCTCAATTTTTATTAGTTTTCATTTAAAAAGAAAGCTATAAATTAAGTTTATCATAAAATGAACTATTAGACAATTTAAATAAGACTGAATTACTATTACACATCAAATAAAATATGGTATCATAGCATATGATATGAGATAGAAATAAAAAGGAGATTCCTATGCCAAAAGAAGTTATTGTAGAAAGCTTTGAACTTGATCATACTATTGTAAAAGCCCCTTATGTACGTCTTATTTCAGAAGATAAGGGACCTAAAGGTGATATTATTACAAACTATGATATCCGACTTGTGCAGCCAAATACCAACTCCATTGAAACTGCTGGTTTACATACTATTGAACACTTACTAGCTAAATTAATTCGGCAACGTATTGATGGCATGATTGATTGCTCACCATTTGGCTGTCGTACAGGCTTTCATCTAATTATGTGGGGGCAACACACCACTACTGAAATTGCTCAGGTTATTAAATCGAGCCTTCAAGAAATTGTTGAGGGGATTTCTTGGGAAGATGTTCCTGGGACAACTATTGAATCTTGTGGTAACTATAAAGACCATAGCCTTTTTTCTGCTAAAGAATGGGCACAGCTTATTCTAGACCAAGGCATTTCAGACCAAGCCTTTGATCGGCATATCATCTAGGTTCATATAAATAAATAACTATAAAAAGACCAAGCGAAATGAACAGGACCCTAAAAGCAATTTTAGGATGCTAGTCAATCTCTTGGTCTTTTGTATTAGCAATAACCACAAGTTATGGTCTTAAAAAATAGCTTAATAATCTAGGTCGTCGGCATGTCCTTTAGCATTCCCTACAAAGTAACCTGTTTTACAGTTGATAGAGAAAAGATAGGTGCCATCTGGCTTAAACATGTTATAGTAACCATTACCATTAATGATATTAACAGGGTCTAAAATATAGTTATTACCAGAAATATAACCCCTAGCTTGAGATGTAGCAACTATTTTTTCTAGAACTCCTGGATTAAAGGCCCAAGCTGGGTTAGTCTGATCAGCTATAAGAGCATTATTGTAAGGAACACGTGATAATTCTCTTTGCAAACCTGGAACAGTACTTGGGCTCATCCCGTAAATGATAGGACTTGCAGGTGCTACTGGACTAGTATAAGCAGGTGTGGTAGCTGCTGAAACAGCTCCTTCTTTTGCTTTATTTTCTTCTTCAGCTTTTGCTTGTGCCTGTGCTTCTTGACTAGCTTTTTCTTGAGCAAGCTTAGTCTTATCACTGACTTGCTTGCGACCACTGTCAATCACTGTTTGTAAAAGCTTATCTAGTCTAGCATTCCCTGTTTTTAAGGTTTCACTCTTTAAATCATCAAAATTAGCATTATCTTTAACACTAGCAGTCACTTTTTCGCCATTTTTAATGGCATCTGAAGAGAATTTTGCATTGACCGCTTGGATAGCACTTATTTGTTTTTTCAAACTATCAAATTTTGTTTTTGCCTTTTCATAGTAAGAAGTGTTTTTTAATTTTTGAAGATTTTCTTCTAATTTGTCAAGCTTGTCAAAGGAATCATTTTTTAGTTTTGTTTGATTTTTATCTGTAAAGAATTCTTTATAAGCCTTGTTGAAGCTGTCGGCTTTTTCTGCTTCTTTACTTGCTATACTTGATTTGCTTTGACTTGTTTGGCGGCTGCTTGTTTTTGAATTAGTATTAGACTGTCTTAAAAAAGTCAGACCAAAAACTAGACCTAGAATGAGAAGTAACAGAATAAACAAGAACCATAGCTTTTTCTTTTTAGATTTTTTTTTTGTTCCACAATCAGTCTTTTCTAAAAAGCTATCACTCGTATCAAGACTACGATGTGAGAAAGTCTCCTTGGTTGAAGTGGTTAGTGGACTTTCCTCTGGCTCAATAAAGACTTCTTCTTGCTTATAAGTCTGGTCACTTACATCTAGCCAATCATCAGCTGATGCTACGGAATCATCGTCAAGTGCACCTGATTGTAAGAGTTCTTCTCTTTGTTTTTTTATAAAATTATCCAAGCTAGCTGTATCTAGATTCTCTGCTTCTGCACTTTTAGTAGCAAATTTTTGTGAAACCACTTCTTGGTGATGTTGCTTAATATACTTATCTAAAACACTATCATCATCAGTAATGCCTGCTTTAAGTTCTGAATCTTTGCGAACAGCTTCGCCAACCGTCATGTTTTTGGCCTGATCCATGTCTAGAGTCTGGTCTTCTTTGGCCATATCAAATTCTTTTTTTTCTTCTGACACGTTATATTACCTCTCGCTTAAATTTCGTTTAATCCTTTCACCATAAAAGTGATAGAGATCAACTTTCAGGGTTCCGTTATAAAGTTTTCGTTTTTTATCAGCTTGACTACCAAATTTCTTTTCGAAATTCTCGTCATTAGTTAAAATAAATTTACTCCATGTTTTTAATGGGGCAAAGGCTTGACCCATTTCATTATACAAAATGTCAACTGCTTTGTCATCAAGCAAACGTTCTCCATAAGGTGGATTTGAAACGATGACCCCATTTAATTTTTCAGTGGTAAAATCCTGAAGGCGCATCTGTTTAAAGGTAATAAGATCAGCTAGACCAGCCTCTTGTGCATTCTTTTTAGCTATCTCAATCATTCTGCCGTCAATATCAAAACCAGATATATCAAGCTTAATATCATAATTAGCCATTTCTTCAGCTTGATTTCTAATAGCCTGAACAGTATCTTTGTCTACCCAGCTCCATTCTTCGAAAGCAAAAGAGCGGTTAAAACCAGGAGCAATGTTCATCCCAATTAGAGCTGCTTCAATACAGAATGTTCCTGAGCCACAAGTAGGATCAACAAGAGGTTTATCAGGGAACCAATTACTCAATTCTAGGATAGCTGCTGCCATATTTTCTTTTATAGGTGCCCCACCTTTTTGAATACGATAACCACGTTTAAACAAACTCGAGCCACTGGTATCAATCATAATGGTAGCCACATCTTTCAAAAGAGAAACCTCTATTTTAAATTCAGAACCAACTTCTTGAAGAGGTACTCCTTCTGGACGATGATAGTGTTTTTGGAGTTTTTTAACAACAGCCTTTTTAGTAATAGCTTGGACACTAGGCTCGTTGTGCAATCTAGACTTGACACATTTTGCTTTTGAAATGGGGAATTTAGAGCCTAAAGGAAGATAGTCTTCCCAATCTAAATTATTAACGCCTTGGAATAGTTCCTCAAATGTTTTTGCCTGAAATTGACCAACTATAATTTTAATTCTATCTGCTGCACGGAGCCATAGATTTGTTTTGATGATTGCCTCTATCCCACCTTCAAAATAAACCTTGCCGTTTTCCACCTTACAATCAAAGCCTAAAGCTTTTACTTCTTTACCTACTACAGACTCTAAGCCTGCAGCAACAGTAGCTACTAATTTAAAATTTTCTTTCATATTAATCTTTCTTTTTAATCAAATAAAAGCTAGCAAGTGCTAGCTTAACCTATTATGCAATTTTCTATAAGCCATGTTTTGTTCCGGAAATAACTAGGTATCATTTCCTTCGATAATCATCTGTCTACTGAATATTAAACAGTCAGAATAGCTCGTTCGTTTCCAATCTATTCCATGCCCCGACCAAAGTTTGGGTTGCTAGCTTGAGGGGTTTACCGCGTTCCATTTTTTACGTTTCCATAAAAACTACGTCACTGTGGCACTTTCAAGATTACTCAAGCATATCTTAAAGACTTAGCTTTTTTATCTGCCGTAATGTAACATTACATCCCTAGGCTTATTTTTTCG
Organism: Streptococcus didelphis DSM 15616; assembly: GCF_000380005.1. Classification (GTDB taxonomy): domain Bacteria; phylum Bacillota; class Bacilli; order Lactobacillales; family Streptococcaceae; genus Streptococcus; species Streptococcus didelphis. The sequence goes on along the minus strand of NZ_KB904195.1, from coordinate 185,729 downwards.
CCTAGCACAAACACTACTGGCATCACAGCCAGTGCTAGCATGGACTTTCCTCATAGTATTCAAATACTACGCGATTATCCGAAAATTGCAATCACTATTAATTACTTAATAATCTGTAATCTGCTTGCCAAAAACCTCTTTTTCTAAGCGACTAATTCTCTTAAGAATATCAAAGTTGGTTGCTGTCTGAGTCACACGGGTTGGTTGCATCATTGAAGAATGCTCATCTGCATGAGAGGACCGACTTTGACTGCCGACCTTTTTTCTAAGTCTCTCATTTTCAGCCTTTAAATGCTCTATCTCTGCAATATAAGCTTCATAATCTTTAATAACATTATCTAAAAACTCATCAACTTCTTTTTTATCAAAACCACGCATGCTGGTTTTAAATTCCTGTTCAAAAATATCTTTTGGACTATAAATTATACTTGTCATTCTATACTCTCCGACCGGTAGTTCTTTTTGATACCAATAGACCGATATCACTATTAATAATACAGAAAAAAAAAGTAAAAAGCAAGCAATAAAAGAGACCTTGGAAGTGAAATAATCATCTCTCTTCATCTAAAATATCATTTAGACTTTCAAATGTTAAGAAATGAAGACCATATTCATTTTTTTCTTTCATTTTAGTAATTAAATACTTAAGATTTGTTTCATTTTCATTATCATAAAACAAATAAGCTCCATCTGTATTTTCAATAAGAAATTGATTAATGACTGTAAATTGCCAAGGTTTTTCATATTCTTTAAAGCAATATTTCACAAAGTCACTGGCTTTAAATTCCTGTAATTTTTTCAAATTTGCTTCATTCCACTTAGCGCTATGACTTTCAAAGGGGAAAATAGTAGCTATCTCAATAGGATAATCCTTTTTCAAATCACGTGCCACCTGAAAAGCCCAGTACTCAAAGCCCAGATTCCCAGTGAAAATAAACCAGTCTACACCTTCTTCAATATAGGAAATAAAATCTTTTTTTATAGCCTTTTGTATAATAGCAATGCGGTAATCTTTATCATCAAAAATACCAATTTCAAAGCTCTTATAACCCATGACTAGAATCGCAGTCATAATGTGTTTTCCTTTCAAAAAATATGTTATAATAAGAATGCATAAATTTTTCATTAAGTAATTGAATATAGGAGTAGAATGGTTAATTATCCTCATCAACTTAAAAGGAAAAATGCAGACCCAATTCAAGCTAAAACTAAAAAATCAAAAGTGAATTTTGCAAATCGAGGCATGTCATTTGAAGCTGCTATTAATGCCACAAATGATTATTATCTATCTCGTAAAATTGCTGTTATTCATAAAAAACCAACACCCATTCAAATTGTCAAGGTGGATTACCCACATCGAAGCCGAGCAAAAATTGTGGAAGCCTACTTTAGGCAAGCTTCTACCACTGACTATTCAGGGGTTTACAAAGGTTTTTATCTTGATTTTGAAGCTAAGGAAACCCGGCAAAAGACAGCGATGCCTATGAAAAATTTTCATTTGCATCAGATTGAGCATATGGTTTCTGTTTTAGAGCAAAAGGGAATTTGCTTTGTCCTCTTACATTTTAGCACACTGAAAGAAACCTATTATCTTCCCGCAAGGGCTCTAATTGACTTCTATCAAATCGATAAGGGCAACAAATCAATGCCTCTCGATTATATCAGAAAAAATGGGTATGAGATAATTATTGGAGCATTTCCACAGGTTCCTTATTTAGATATTATTGAAAAAAATTTTTTAGGCGGTGATTAAAATCAAAAATCCAAACATCCAAAAGCTATTAAAATATGCACTTGCTGCTATTCTTAGTCTTATCATTCTTATAATCGTCTTAGGAGGACTGCTATTTTTATTCTACGTTTCAACTGCACCAAAGCTTTCTGAAGCAGAGTTGAAATCTACTAATTCAAGTCTTGTTTATGATGGTAACAATAAATTAATTGCAGATTTAGGCTCTGAAAAACGAGAAAATGTTACTGCCGACAGCATTCCTTTAAAACTTGTAAATGCTATTACATCTATTGAAGATAAACGTTTCTTTAATCATAGAGGTATTGATTTATATCGGATTTTAGGCGCTGCTTTTCATAATCTAACAAGTAAGAGTACTCAAGGTGGCTCTACCTTAGATCAACAGCTTATTAAGCTGGCTTATTTTTCTACCAAGGAATCTGACCAAACTCTTAAACGTAAAGCACAAGAAGTTTGGCTAGCTTTACAAATGGAACGAAAATATACCAAGCAAGAAATCTTGACTTTCTATATTAACAAGGTTTATATGGGTAACGGAAACTATGGTATGTTAACTGCTGCCAAAGCCTACTATGGAAAAGATTTAAAGGATTTATCTTATGCTCAGCTAGCCCTACTAGCTGGTATTCCTCAGGCCCCTTCCCAATACGATCCTTATTCACAACCTGAGTCTGCTACTAATCGTCGAAATGTTGTTTTACACCAGATGTATTCTGAAAAGAACATCACTAAAGCTGAATACGACAAGGCCATTGCTACACCAATAAATGATGGTCTCCAAGAGCTGAGAAAGACTTCAAGTTATCCAAAATACATGGATAATTATCTCAAACAAGTCATTGAACAAGTAAGAACTGAAACAAACAAAGATATCTTTACTTCAGGATTAAAAGTCTATACCAACTTACAACCCGAAGCACAACAAAAACTCTATGATATCTATAATACAGATGAGTATATCTACTACCCAGACAATGAATTTCAGGTAGCTTCAACTGTTATGGATGTTACAAATGGTCATGTTATTGCACAATTAGGTGGTCGAAATCAGAATTTAGATGTTTCATTTGGAACCAACCAATCTGTCTTAACAGACCGTGACTGGGGTTCTACTATGAAACCTATCTCTGCTTACGCACCAGCAATTGAATCAGGAGCCTATAGCTCAACTGCTCAAGCAACTAATGATTCTGTTTATTATTGGCCTGGTAGCACAACCCAACTCTATAACTGGGACCGTAGATATAATGGTTGGATGACTATTCAAACAGCACTGATGCTATCTCGTAACGTTCCTGCTGTTAGAGCTCTGGAAGCAGCTGGCTTAGGTTACGCCCAAACCTTCCTCAGTCATTTAGGTATTCAATACCCTGAAATGCATTATTCAAATGCTATTTCAAGTAATAATACAAGTAGTGATGGCAAATATGGAGCAAGTAGTGAGAAAATGGCTGCTGCTTATGCTGCCTTTTCAAACGGTGGTATTTATTACAAACCACAATATGTTAATAAAATTGTCTTTAGTGACGGGACTACCAAAACAATTGACAATAAAGGTAAGCGGGCCATGAAAGAAACAACAGCATATATGATGACTGATATGCTTAAAACAGTTTTAAATTATGGTACTGGTACAGCAGCGATTATACCTGGGGTTATTCAGGCAGGTAAAACAGGTACCTCTAACTATACAGATGAAGAACTAGCTAAGATAACAAGTGAAACTGGTCTTTCTCCTGATTATGTAGGAACAATGGCACCTGATGAAAACTTTGTAGGTTACACTAACAAGTATTCTATGGCTGTTTGGACAGGTTATAAAAACCGCCTAACCCCTATCTATGGCGATGGTCTAACTATCGCTTCTAAGGTGTACCGAAACATGGTTGCCTATTTGACCGATTACTATAGTGAAGATTGGACAATGCCAAGCGGCTTGTACCGTAGTGGAGGCATGCTTTATCTAAGTGGCGGAACCTACACAACAAATAGTAATAATAGTAGCTCTGTCTACAATAATATCTACAGTTCTTCTACTAGCCAAAGTAGCTCTGCTAGTTCAACAGATTCAGCTACTACACCTGAAACTTCCCCATCTAACAGCACACCTGAGAATAACTCTCCTGCTGCAAATACTCCTCCTGCTAATGACAAGGATAAAGATAAAAGAAATAACTAAAAAAATTCGGAAATATTTCCGAATTTTTTTAGTTTGCTAAAGCACCCATTGGATCCCAAGGAGCTAAAATTTGTGGTTTGGCTTCATAAGCTTGTACTTCTTCTTTTGTTAGTAAATCTTTTCTGACCACAATCTGGTAGGTATACTCATCCATCCAAGCATCTGATGCAACAAAGTAGCCTTTATCGCCAACCTTATCACCCCATGAATTTTCTACTTTCCATTTGATAGCTTGACCTTTTTCGTCAAGGTCAACACCCGTTAGAACCATGGCATGCGTCATAAGACTCTCTGAATAATCTAAACGACCTGCTTTATCCTGACTTAAGCTAATATCCATACTTGATTCAAAGTCATAAGTATTAATTGCCATAATTCCTTTTTTACGGTTAGAGATTTGACCGACATCACAACCAAACCAGACGGTTTCCCCTGCTTGCATTTGCTTAATAGCTAATTCCTTAAACCGTTCCATCTCCACATTAAGATAGCGAACCTCACGGCTACCTACAACATTTCCTAGCATTTCTACAGTATAAGATTTTCTATAAGGTTTATCTGCCGTTGGGGCATTAATAACTGAAACATAATCACTAAGGTTAAGTCCTACATATTTTTTATAGAAGTCCTGTGGACTAATATTTTTTTCGGATTGGAAATTACCATCCTTATCTCGATAAGAAAAATCAAATGAACGTGGTGGCAATCCTAAATTCATAGCTAAAAAATTAAAAATTTCTTGTAACAAGTCTTCTTTTTTAGCTTGAACACCAGCTTGGTCAGCTCCTTTTGCTATTAAATCACGAAGAATCTGAGCATCCTGACGTAATAACTTGTTTAAAATACTATTGAGTTCACGGCTATTACTTGAAGAAACTGATTCTGGATAAACAGACTTAGGAACAAGACCGTATTTTTTAAAAAGTGAAACCACCATATCCCACTGGCCACCATCTTGTTGAGGAGTATCTAATAAGAATTTAACCTTGCGGCTAGTTAACTCTTGGTCGCTTGTTGCAATAACTTGTTCCATAAACCAATTTGATTTTTCATATTTATCCCAAAAAAAGGTATGAGCTTGTGATAATTCAAAATTTTCTAATTTAAAATCACTTATTAACTTATGACGAAAGGTATTTAGAGCAGCAAACATCCAGCAACGTCCTGAGGCCTTTTGATTAGCAACCTTATCTTTTGTTAAATCAACTGAAAAAACAAAGTCATTATCAACTTCACTTTGGCGAGTTTCCAATGATTGTAATAAGCCATTATGGGTCACTGCATTTTCAAGAGCAGCATATTTAGCATTTGAGCTGTAATTTTCATATAATTTTTCTGTAAGTGAATCTGTTATTTCTGACATATTTTCCTCCTTTATATTATCTTCTATTATAATGAATAATTCTATTTCTTCAAGAAAAAAATTAGGTTAGCCTAATTTTTTTGGAAAAGTTTCTCAAATCCATAAGGGATTTAAACCAAGACTATGAGAATTCTGATTCTAGTCTATATTTACCGATTTGTCTGCAGATTAAAAAGTTGAGAGTACTCCCAACTTTTTTCTTATAATATCCTTATGTGTCAGTTCTTTTTATTTCCAAAAAGTATCAAAAATAGTGATAGGAAGATGACGCTTATGCTGTCCTTTATGCCACCAGGCTTCTATTTTTTCACGAGCTTCTTGAGGAATGAGCTTTCCTTCTAAATAATCATCAATATTATCATAGGTTACACCTAAAGCGAGCTCATCCGCAAGTCCTGGTTTATTTTCTTCTAAATCAGCTGTAGGAATCTTTTCATAGAGAGCAGCATCAGCCTGTAATTCCTTCAAAAGGGCTTTACCTTGTCTTTTATTGAGCCTAAAGAGGGGTAAAATATCTGCACCGCCATCACCAAATTTAGTAAAAAAGGCTGTGATATTTTCTGCAGCATGGTCTGTTCCAATAACAGCACCATTTGTTTGACCTGCAACTGCATACTGGCTAATCATCCTCTGACGGGCCTTGATATTTCCCTTATTAAAATCAGATACCTCTATTGAGGCCTGTTTTAAGGCAAGGACCTGCTGATCAACCGCTTCTTTGATATTAACTGTTATGACTTGGTCAGCTTGAATAAAGTCAAGGGCTTTTTGAGCATCTGCTTCATCTGCTTGAATGCCATAAGGAAGTCGCATAGCGAGAAACTGGTAACTATTATCCCCAGTTTCTTTACGTAATTCCTCAATCGCCAGCTGAGCTAAACGACCAGCCAAAGTAGAGTCTTGTCCTCCTGAGATTCCCAAAACATAGGTCTTTAAAAAAGGATATTTCAATAAATAGGCTTTTAAAAAATCAATTGACTTACGGATTTCCTCTTGGGGATTGATAGTAGGACTAATTCCTAATTCTTGAATAATCTCTTTTTGTAATGTCATTTTATTTCCTCAGTTTCCCCTAGAGCTTTTTGGCGAATTTCAGCTATTAAGTGCATCTTATTTTGCCAAACATTGCCTGCTAAATCAACAGGATAATCTTGGGGATTTAAGACACGTTTGTACTCATCCCATAAGCTATCAAATTCTTTTCGGGCATAAATCTTAATCTCTTGCAAGCTTGGTAGGTGATAGACTAATTGTCCTTTACTAAAAATATCGACTAATAAGGGCACAGCTTTAAAATTCTTAACAGTCTTTTTAATATAGGTGTAGGTAGGGTGAAACATTTCTATTTCTGTTAGTTGATTGACATCAAGGTCTGTAAAAGTAATATAATCCCCTTCTGATTTTCCTTTATCCAGACTGGTAATACGCCAGACCTGCTTTTTACCAGGTGTAGATACTTTTTCAGCATTATTGGAAAGTTTGATGGTATCTCTCATTCCACCTTTATCATCTTCAATAGAAACCATTTTATATACAGCTCCTAGTGCTGGTTGATCATAAGCAGTTATCAACTTAGTTCCCACACCCCAGACATCAATCTTTGCTTTTTGCATTTTTAAATTTAAGATGGTATTTTCATCTAGATCATTTGAAGCATATATCTTAGCATTGGGAAAGCCTGCTTCATCTAGTTGCTGTCTCACTTTTTTAGAAAGATAAGCTAAATCTCCTGAATCAAGGCGAACACCTAAAAAATTAATCCGATCTCCAAATTCTTTTGCTACTTTAATTGCTGTCGGTACACCCACTTTTAAGGTATCATAGGTATCCACTAAAAAGACACAATCCTTATGGGTGCTAGCATAGGCTTTAAAGGCATCATAGTCATTGCCATAAGCTTGTACTAGGGCATGTGCATGTGTTCCAGACACTGGAATTCCAAAAATCTTTCCAGCTCTGACATTACTTGTTGCATTTGCTCCCCCAATCACTGCAGCTCTAGTTCCCCAAAAGGCCGCATCAACTTCTTGAGCTCTTCTAGAACCGAATTCTAATAAGGGTTCAGCTTCAATAACAGATCTAATACGAGCTGTCTTAGTAGCAATTAGGGTTTGGAAATTAACAATATTCAAGAGAGCTGTCTCGACTAATTGGCATTGGCCAAGAGGACCTTCTACCTGAACAATAGGTTCATTGGCAAAAACCAGATCTCCTTCTTTGGCTGATCTTACACTTAGCTCTAGTTTTAAATCCCTTAAATAAGCTAAAAAAGCCTCATTATAACCTAAATCTTTGAGATAAGCTAAGTCACTGTCACTAAATTGCAAAGCTTTTAGATAATCAACCATCCTTTGTAAGCCAGCAAATACAGCATAACCATTTCCAAAAGGTTGTTTCCGAAAAAAGATTTCGAATACGGCATTTTTATTATGAATTCCTTGTTCAAAATAAACCTGCATCATATTGATTTGATATAAATCAGTATGAAGCGTTAAACTGTCATCTTTGTACATTAAGGTTTACTCCTTTAAATTATTGTTAATATTATAACATAGTTTTATCTAATGCTTGTTTCCAATGAATTATTAACTAAATAAAAAAATTAAGCTAAAACTGCATCCCATAAATCAGACTAGATTGTCATAACTTACAGGAACAGCTTAGCTTAATTTTTAGCTCTGTCCTTTAAATTTCCAATTACAAAAAATACCAAAGGCAATAATCCAAATACTTGCTCCTATTGCACCAATATAAGTAGACTCTTGTAAGAAGAGTGACACAAATACAAAGGCAAAAAAGGCAAGGGTTATAGGGGTTAATAATTTATACTTTGGCATCAGATAACCACCTGCCATAAAGTCTTGTGATTGACGGTATTTCCAGTGGGCTATCATGGTTAAGGCATAAATAGAAATGTAAACACCTGATGAAGATGCTGCAATAAGGGTAAAGGCATCAGATACACCCGGCAGAATATTAATAATAGCAGAAATACCAATAATCAATGCTGAAAAGATAATAGCCCTACTAGGAACACCCTGTTTTGATAGGGTATTTAGTTTTAACTTTTTAGTAAGCTTATTAGGACTCTCATTGGCTAATTGATACAAATGACGACCTGTTGAATAAAGGACTGAATTCAAGGCAGAAGCTGATGATGTCAGAACAACAAAATTAATTAAAGCCGCAGCCCACTTAATCCCAAGAAGTTGGAAAACCATAACAAAAGGTGATTTGTTAACTGGGAGCTCGTGCCATGGAACAATAGCCATGATAGATATTAACGACCCAACATAGAAAATAATAATCCGAAGTGGAATTTCCTTAATAGCTTTTGGTAAAACTTTTCTGGGATTAGCAGTTTCTGAAGTTGTTATCCCAACAAATTCAATAGCCTGATAAGCAAAGAAAACCATTTGGAATCCCATAAAGAAATTTAAGGTACCATTAGGGAAAAATGAAAACTTGCTGGATAAGTTATAAAGACTAGCATGTCCTTCTGGTGTTTCAAAACCAGTAGCTACCATAAATATTGCTGTAACAATCAAAGAAATAATAGCTATAATCTTAATCATAGCAAACCAAAACTCAGCTTCACCAAATATTCTCACGGCTATCAAATTAACCGATGCTAGGATAAATAAGAAAACTAGCTGTATCAACCAGGCATGCCAAGAGGGAAACCAATATTGGACATAGCTGGCTAAGGCAGTGATATCGGCCATCCCAATAAATATAAGGGAAATCCAATAGGAAAGTCCTGAAAAATAACCCCAACCAGGCCCTATGTATTTTGTAATGAAGTTGATAAAGGTATGTTGATCTGGATCATAGTATAACATTTCCCCAATAGCACGCATCATGAAATACATGAATAGTCCTGTTATAATATAGACCAAAATAATAGAAGGCCCAGTCAAAGCTATGGCACGTCCAGCTCCAAGGAAAAGTCCTGTTCCTATGGTTCCTGCTATAGCAATTAACTGGACATGGCGGTTCTGTAAACCTCTAACCATTCCATTTTCTAATTCACTATTATCACTAGTATGTGTCTCTTTCTTCGTCGACATTCTAAACTCCATTCACTAAAAATAATAATATTATACCCTTTTTTCAGAAGATTTTCAAGATTAGGTTTACTCTAATATTACTAAAAAGGCTAACCACTTTTGTGATTAACCTTAGTTTAACTATTATTTCATATTCTCAATATAATGATAAACTCCTTGACCAGCAATAGCACCATCCCCTACAGCAGTCGTAATTTGACGAAGGTCTTTTTGACGAACATCTCCTACTGCAAAAACTCCTGCTACACTAGTTCTCATATGATCATCTGTTACAATCCAACCTTCTTGGTTACAGATACCCAGTTCTGTAAGCATACTTGTTACTGGCAACATTCCTACATAGATGAAAACACCACCGAAGTCATGCTGACTTAGTTCACCTGTTACCACATTTTTGATTAAGGCACCTGAAACTTTAATATCATTTCCTTGAATTTCCTCAACAACCGAATTCCAAATAAATTTTATTTTTTCATTTGCAAAAGCACGGTCTTGTAAAACCTTTTGAGCTCTCAAAGTATCCCGACGATGAACAATAGTAACTGTCTTAGCAAATTGTGTTAGGTAGATAGCCTCTTCTACAGCAGAATCGCCACCACCTACTACTAATAAATCTTGATTTCTAAAGAAGGCCCCGTCACAGACTGCACAATAAGAAACCCCACGACTAGTAAATTCTTCTTCCCCTTTGACATTTAAGAGTTTATATTTAGCGCCAGTAGCGATGATAACTGTTTTAGCATCATAAACCTCATCCTCTGTTGAAACGCGTTTGTAGTCTCCGAAATCTTCAACATTCTGAACAATCCCATAAATATTTTCAACTTTAAATTTTTCAAGAGGTTCATACATCTTCATTGACAATTCTGGGCCTGTGATATTATCATAGCCTGGGTAATTTTCAATCTCTGATGTATTATTCATTTGACCACCAGGTGCACCTTGCTCTATTATACCAACTTTTAGATTGCTGCGTGCAGCATATAAGGCAGCTGTCATGCCAGCAGGTCCTGAACCAATAATTAAGGTATCGTACATCTTATTCTCCTTTGTTAATGATGACATCATTGTATCAACGACAAGTCTTTTATGCAAAAATTATGATTTTACGACTAACACTATACTCATGAAAGCAAACGATAAAACCGGAATCAATAAAATAGCTATCATAATAATTTCATATAAAAATGCTTGTCTTTCTGAGACAGTTTTATCCTTTTTTGTCTTGGCTCTTACTAATATCCATGTAACACAAATAAGAAGAACCATGATTGCAGATAATAATAGCCCCTGTAGATAGAGATTAAATAATTCAATTAACATTATTCCACCTGTTTTTTCAAAACTTTTCTATAAATAAGAAAACTTTTTAAGTTTGACAAGAAAAGCCTAGGCTAGCCCTAGACCACTAATTTATATTATAACAAAATATCTTACGAAATATAGGTTTTTGAATATTTGTTGAAAAATTCTTTAGTTCTGACTTCTTTTGGTGCTCTAAGGAGCTCTTGGGGGCTACCTGATTCTAAAATCTTCCCATTATCTAAAAAGAGAACCTTATCAGCTACTTCTGCTACAAAATCCATATCATGGCTCACAAGAACCATTGTTTGACCCATTTTTGCTGCATTAAGAATCGTTTTTTCTACTTCACCAACCAATTCAGGATCTAAGGCCGATGTTGGTTCATCAAGTAAAAGGACATCTGGTTTCATAGCTAAGGCTCTGGCTATAGCCACCCTTTGTTTTTGACCACCAGAGAGATGTCTGGGATAATGATTTTCTTTATCTGCTAGACCTACCTTTTTCAATTCTTCCTGCGCTAGCTTTGTAGCTTCTTGGTCTGAAAGTTTTTTGACAACCTTCAAGCCTTCTTTAACATTTTCTAAAGCAGTACGTCTTTCAAAAAGATTAAATTGCTGAAAAACCATTGCTAGTTTCCGTCTCAACTTTAGTATGTCATCTTTTTGTATGTCTTCAAAATTAACCTGAAAATCATCAATCTCAATCGAACCTGAATCTGGTTTTTCTAAATAGTTCATACTTCTTAAAAAAGTTGATTTTCCAGCACCAGAAGCGCCAACTAAGGCAATAACCTGACCCTTTTCAATGGTCAGACTTAAATCATCCAGTACCTTTTGACCAGAGAAATACTTACTTAAATGCGATATCTTAATCATTAGCGTAAATCTCCTAATTCTATCTTCCTAACAGTTTCTGGTTGCTTTATTTCCATTGATTTTTCAATAAAACGACCCATTTGTTCAATAAAAATACTAATTACCCAATAAACTATAGCCACTGAAATATAACGTTCAAAATAACGATAGTCAGCTCCACCAAGAATCTGAGCTTGGGCAAACATTTCAACGATACCAGCATTAAAGGCTAGAGAAGTTCCCTTAGTCATACCTATTAATCCATTGATTAGAGTTGGTGTGGCTACTACAGCTGCATTTGGAATAATCACTCGCTTATAGACTTGTTGCGATGTCATCCCTAAACTTCTAGCAGCCTCAATTTCCCCATTATTAACTGACTGAATAGCAGCTCTGATTGTTTCGCTGGTATAGGCAGCTTCATTGAAAGCAAAAGCAATTATAGCAAAGACAGATGCTGGCACAGCATTAATATTCCAATTAAGTCCATAGGTAATATTGATATATTTGAGTAATAAGGGAATACCATAGTAGGTTAACATGAGTTGAACCAAAATAGGTGTTCCTCTTAAAAAGCTGACAAATACAGCTTGAATGGGGTAAAGTATTTTTACCTTATTTATCTTAACTATTGCAAAAAGCAAGGCCAAAAGTAAGCCTATTATTGCAGCAACAACGGTCAAACCTATGGTAACTGGTAACCTGTGAATAATGTCTGGCAGAGCATCAAAAACAGCCCTCCAACTGAATAATTTCCCTTCAGGAATAGCTGATGTGAGTTTATCAAACCAGGGCCAATGACTAGCAAATAAAAAATATCTCATAAATCCCTCTTCTAATTTACTTATCTTTTAAGTTTAGCACCTGATAGCTGGTCTGTAAAATAATAAGTTCTTATTGTAGTCATAGATAAAGCCTATCACCAAGGCGATAGGCCAAAATTTATAATTAGTCTGGAACAAAGTTGCCACCAAAATACTTTTGACTCATTTCTTTAAGGTAACCAGATTTTTTTAACTGTTTAAGTTTCTTATTGACAAAGGTTTGCAATTCTTTCCCTTTAGCATCATCAGCAAAGAGGTAATATTCTTGTCCATCTTTATCATCACCAATTTTTTCTGTTAATTTCCTAATTTTTAAATCATAGCCTTGATCATCAATAGCTGTTTTTAAAGAAATAGCATCATAAAATAAGAAATCTAATTGCTTGTTTTCTAAAAGTTGTAATCTTTGGGTGAATGGAGTTGACCCAGAAGCATAAGTAATTTGAATGGGAGCTTTATCAGGATTGTCCTTGTTCCATTTTTCAAGTACCTGCATATAATTAGCGCCTGACATCCCTTGGGTCTTTTTGCCAGAGAGATCATCTAAACGATGATAATCCTTATTCCCTTTAGTAGCTATAGCATAGTGAGATTTTGAGATAGGTTTTGAAAAAAGATATTTTGTAGCTCTTTCTTTACTGTAACCAAAGTCATTAGCTGCTATTTGATAACGACCTGCATCAACTCCAGATAAAATAGAGGGAAAGGCAACTGTTACAATCTTTAATTTGTATTTTTTAGATCCCTTAAAAATTTCTTTAAGGACCTCAATATCATAACCAGTATCTTTCTTACCTTCTTTATAAGTAAATGGCTTAGTTGCTGAGTCAGTTGCAACTGTAATAAGCTCTTTTTGAGCCGCTCCTACTTCTTTTATCTGCCCCATAGTCAAAAAAGCAGTTAAGACAAGTAAGGAAATCTTAATAAGTCTTACATAATATGTCATCTTTTTTCTCCTTGCTAGTGATAGAGTCATTTTAACAAAAGCTAGCTGACTTGTATAATAGCATTTTTTTATCAGTTCAATAGCAAAATCATATCTAAACAAAAAAGCATCAAGAACTAGTTCTCAATGCTCAACTTCTAAAAGCTTTGTTTCTTAGCCTTACGCTCAGCCCTTGCTCGAGCTTTTCCTTCAGAACGACGTTCTTTACGACGTTTTTCATCAACTACCCATTGAATTTTCTTTTTGTAGGCTGGTTTTACTTTTTTCTTTTTCTTTTTAACAAGGCCAATCATCTCAGTATCGAGTTTTTGATATGATTTTTCACGGTTATGTCTACGATCCCGGTCATAGGTATCTTGAAATTCACCGTCTTTAAGAACTTTAGGAACAAAAGAAATTCCCATCTTTTCTAATTCTTTAATATCAGAATCATCACTTGGTTGATAAAGGGTAATAGCAGTTCCTGAAAGTCCATTTCGGCCAGAACGACCAACACGATGGACAAAAAAGGATAGGTCTTGAGGGATAGCATCATTGATAACGTGACTAACCCCTTCAATATCAATACCACGGGCTGCCAAATCAGTCGCAACAATATACTCAAAATCAAGTTTTTTCACTTGATTCATAATGCGTTTACGCTCTCTTGGTGGAATGCCCCCATGAATTTTAGCAACCTTTAAGCCATTTGATACTAGGAAGTGATGCAATTCATCTGCTCTCTCCTTTGTATTTACAAAGATCATTGCTAAATAAGGGTGCATTGTTTGTAAGATATTTAGAATCTGACTATTTTTATCACGTCCCTTAGTAGACACTAGCCAATTATCAATGGTATCTGCAATAACTGTTTCTGTTTTTATTTGTTCAATGACAGGATTAGTGAGATATTTTTTTAAAAAGGGTTGTAACTTTTTAGGAATTGTAGCTGAAAAAACTAAGATTTGAACTTCCTTAGGCAGAGCAGCTGCTATCTTATCAACAGTATCTAAAAAGCCCATGTCCATTGTCATATCTGCCTCATCTACAACAAATGTTTTAGCCTTATAAATAGCTAAATGTCCAGATTTAACCAAGTCATAAATACGACCAGGCGTTCCCACTACAATATGCGGCTGTGATACTTGGAGTTTTTCAATTTGACGAAGTTTATCTGTTCCACCGACATAGTTAGCAATTCTAATTTCTTGTTCAGAAAAGCTTGCAATTTGCTTAGCAGCATTAAAAATTTGACTTGCTAATTCTCTACTTGGGGCGGTAATAAGAACTTGAACATCTTGACTGTTTTCATCAAGTTTTTCAAATATTGGCAATAAGAATGTGTGTGTTTTACCTGATCCTGTCTTGGATTCACCTACTAAATCACGACCAGAATTAACAAGGGGGATGAGTTTTTTTTGAACTTCGGTAGGTTCTTGAAAATGAATCTCCTCAAGGGCCTGCTGAATGTAGTGTTTGAAATTATAATCTTTAAATGACATAGTTACCTCTTCTTCTTTTCTATTATATCATTAAACCATTAGACAAGCAAAAGGAGCTGTGCACGATTTGAACAGCTCCTTAGCCTATAGTAATTTTTTGCAAATAGGTCAGGGCCTTTATAGGCTCAACCAGATGTAAATCTTATTATAAATAGAGAAAGGCTAATACCAATAAGCTAGCTATGCTACCAACTGCCCATAAAAAACTATCAACTTTCCATTCAGACCAAGCTTTTGCTTTACCTGATAAACCACCTAGTTCTAAATGATGGTGAAAAGGTGTCATTCTAAAAATGCGATGTCCTTGACCAAACTTTTTCTTGGTATATTTAAAATAAGCAACCTGTAACATGACAGAACTTGTTTCAAAAACATACACAATTCCAATAACTAAGAGTGTCCATTCCTGACGCAAGGCAATGGAAATAGCAGCTAAGAGAGCACCCAAGGCTAAACTTCCAACGTCTCCCATAAAAACCTTAGCTGGCTTATGATTAAATAAGAAAAATCCTAAAAGGGAACCAATGACCGCTCCAATTAACATCAAAAGATCATACTGTCCTTGCTTAAAGGCGATAATCCCATAGGTAATTAAGCTGATAACTACAGATATTGAAGCTAAACCATCAATTCCATCTGTTAGATTAACAGCATTTGAAAAACCAACTGTCCAAAATAAGACAAAAAAGATGTAAAAAATACCTAAGTGGATTGGATAACCTAAGACATTAACCGCATCAATACCATTTGGGGCAACATGTAAAAAGTAGAAGATTAATCCCCCTACTATTTGTAAAGCTAGTTTTTGTTTAGGAGTCAACCCTTCATTGATCTGTTTGAAAATTTTTAAAAAATCATCCAGAAAGCCAATCAGTCCATAGATAATTAAAATAGCAAGTATTCCAGAGATAAGACCAAAACTTCCAGCCTGATGGAAAAACAGCAAGCCATAAATGATAGCTATGACAGTGGATACCAGAAGAAAGACTGTCCCCCCCATAGTAGGTGTACCAGCCTTAGCAATATGTTGTTTAACATCCTCATGCATTTGTTGGCCACTAATTTTTTTAATCTGATAGAAATTGATAAAATAGGGCATGACCAAGGCAGTTAGCAGTAAGGCAATTAGTCCTGCCGTTAGTGTTAAAAACATATTATTCTCCTAGTGTTATTTTTAATGTCTTAATTTTTTTAAGTGATTTACCAACAGAGGCACTCTGTTTAATCACTCGTCCTTTTTCAGAACCTTTATATTGTATCTCAAGTCCTGTCCATTTTGCAAATGTTTCACTATTTTTTTTACTCCAGCCATACATATCTGGTAAGGTATCTAGTTTATTTGTCAATAAGAGTATTTGTTGGTTAGCCTTAAGAGATGTTCCTTTAGACTTAGAAAGCTTGCTTATTTTTCTACCATTTCCTAGCACAATAGGTTGTACTAAATTCCGACGAAGCTCGTCAGAAACATGACCTGGATTTTTTCCAACAAAGTCTGGTAATTTATAAGTTGTTTCTTTTTCTGAAGTAGATGGACTTTGTAAGGTTTCCTGCATGAGGTAAGCCTCTTCTAAAACGGGATTAACCACATCTTCCCAGAACATACCACTCCAATGTTCAGGTTGTTGAATAGTCACATACATCATGAAATCTGGATTATCAGAAGGAACCATGGCTACTACTGAGAAGACATAGTTGGTTTGTCCTCCTTCTAAATACCCACTACCATTTTCTGAAGCAATCTGAGCAGTACCAGACTTAACAGCTATGGGCAAATTGCCAACTTTAATGATTGGTCCCTTAGATTTTGAGTAAAGGGTTCCATATACAGGATCTGTACCAACAGTTACCATATATTCCCTTGTTTCACTAGCTGCTTTTTTAGAAACAGGTTTACCAATAACCTCCTTAGAAGCTATTCGATAAGTGGCACTATTAGGGTCATAAATTTTATTAATAAACTGAGGCTCTAGCATAACTCCATTATTAGAAATGGCTGTAAAAGCCCTTAGCATCTGAATCTGAGTTACACTGATCCCCTGACCAAAGGCACTCATAGCCTGGGTTACGATATTATCTGAAGGAAAAATACCAGATTCTTCATTTCCTGTTCCAAACCTTGTTGGATAGCCAAACTTAAATTTCTCCAGATAATCTAGCCAGGTTTCGTTACCCATTTTTTGCTCTAGTTTTGTCATCCCAACGTTACTTGAATAGGCAAAACCTTGGGCATAGGTCATGTACTGGCCAGTAGAAATTCCTTCATTAATAGACCAGTCCTGAATAGTCGCATCTGCAATAGTTAAACCATTAGCGTTACTATAGGTTTCATTAGGCTTAAAGACTCCTTCATCAATAGCAGCAGCTAGGGTCATGACTTTCATGGTTGAGCCAGGTTCAAAGTTATTCTGATAAAGAGCACTTTTCCAGTTATAGTTTTTATTGTTTAAGCCCTCTAAGGTATCAGCATTGTAGCTAGGACGCTGTGAAGTCGCTAGTACCTCTCCTGTCTTAGCATTCACTAAAGTAGCACTCGTTAAAACACCCTTAGCTTTTTCTTGAAAGACATCCATCTTAGTTTCAAGGAAGGTTTGAATAGGCTCTGATAGTGTTGTGTAAACATCTTTGCCATCTACCGCTTTCTTTATGGTTTTACCTGTTCCTAGTAAGGTGTTGCCATTTCTATCCTTTTCATAGGTAATAGTTCCATCTTTACCCGATAAAAGTGTATTTAATGAAGATTCTAAGCCTGTTTTACCAACCAGGCTCTTACTGCCATCCTTATTTTCATGCAGAGCTGCTAAACCGATGAATTCTGAAGCGAAGGTGCCATTAGGATACATTCTACCTGGGCTTGTTGAAAAGGCAACGCCCTTTATTTTGGCCTTCTCCATCTCTTTTCGAATGGTACTCATCTTACTATAAGAAATTCCTGAACCTGATGTCCCAAATGAAACTTGGAAAAGGCCTTTTTGCTTTAACTGCTTAATGACCTCTTTTTTATTCATTCCTAGTTGTTCTTTTAGGATATTCGCTACTGTTTCAAATTGTGAGGGTTGAACATAGAGCTTCTCACCAGTGGCAGAGACAAATTTTTTATCCAAGACAGCATAAATGCTGTAGGTGGTCGAGTCAACTGCAATAGCTACACCGTTTCTATCAAAGATGGTCCCACGTTTAGCCTGAACCTTAACTGTCTCTTGATAAACTTTCTTGGCTCCTTCAGATAAATTGACACCAAACTTATGGTCCGTTCCAATAATAATAACAAAATTAATAATAAAGACAAAGAACATGAAAATGCTTAAAATCATCATGTTTTGTCCAACATGGATACGGTTTTTAACAGGAGTTTTTCGATCACGGACAGCATAATCTAAAAAATATTTTTGAAATTTTTTCATAGATTAGTCCACTTTCTTAATATTATCATTTCGGTTACTGAGACCATTTTTACCAGCAATATCAACTATTCTATCACGGCGTGATAACTCATTGACCTCTTGCTTTACATTATTGAGTTCTGATTTTTTGTCACTAATCTGCCTATTTAAACTTGTAATCTCCTGTTGGAGTTGTAATTTGCGACTCTGAAGATAGATAATACTAACAGCCATAGTAATAGCTGTGACAATTATGGCACTATAAAAAGCTTTCTCAATTCGTGAGAAAGTTCTAATTCTATTTTGTAAGGCAGTTGTGACTGCTTGGGTTCTTTTTTCATTATTCATAGTATTAAATCCGAACTTTTCTGGCCACACGCAATTTTGCTGAATGTGCCCGATTATTAACTGCTAACTCTTCTTGACTAGGGAGAATAGGCTTTCGAGTTACTAATTCAAATTTAGGGTGCATATCCTCAGGTATAAAAGGTAGGCCTTTAGGAACATCAACCGTGCTAGCTTCTTTAAAAAGCTGCTTGGTCAAACGGTCCTCTAAAGAATGAAAGGTAATAACAGAAATCCTACCATCTAAAGCTAAAAGCGACATGGCATCTTGAATAGATTGATCCGCTGCTCCTAGCTCATCATTAACTTCAATGCGTATGGCTTGGAAGATCTGCTTAGCAGGATGTCCTTTTTTCTTGAGTTCTTTAGCGGGTTTTGCAGATTTGATAATCTCAGCCAACTCTTCTGTAGACTCAATAGGCTTGAGAGCACGTACTTGCTCGATTTTCCTTGCTATTTGCTTAGAGAATTTATCCTCACCATATCTGAAAAAAATTCTAACTAAATCATGGAAATCATAGTCATTAACCACTTGATAAGCTGTTAAAGAGGCATCCGAATCCATGCGCATGTCTAAAGGAGCATCTTGTCGGTAAGAAAACCCTCTTTCTCTTTCATCTAATTGTGGGCTTGATACACCTAAATCATAGAGAATGCCATCAATTGAAGTTACTCCATAAGAAGCTAACTGTGTCTTTAAATGACGGAAATTATCTTTAATAAAGGTCACTTGACCCTTATCAATATAGGTTTTTAAGACGTTTTGGGCATTATCGATTGCTTTTTGATCTTGGTCAAAACAATAGAGATGTCCTTTTTCACTTAATTGGGACAACAAATAAGCTGAGTGCCCAGCGCCACCTAGAGTTGCATCGACATAAATACCGTCTGCTTTTACCTTAAGCATATCCACAGTCTCTTTAAGAAGAACCGTTACATGATGAAATTCATTTGTCATATCTTTAATTCTATCATATTTTAGATATTAAGAAAACAAAAAGGAAGCCTGTAAGCGCTAGCTTTGATAACTTCCCTTATAATTTATTTACGAATTTGCCCTGTCCCATTAATATAATATTTACTACTGGTCAAGGCCTGTAAGCCCATAGGACCTCTTGCATGTATCTTTTGAGTTGATATTCCAATTTCTGCTCCTAAGCCAAAAATATAACCATCGGTAAAACGTGTTGAGGCATTGACATAGACAGCAGCAGAATCAACGAGATCTTGAAACTTCTCAGCAGCTTGAAGGTTATTAGTAATAATAGCCTCTGAATGGTGGCTTGAGTAATGGTTAATCCATTTAATAGCCTCATCTACTGAATCCACCACTGCTACTGACATCATGTAATCTAAATACTCTCTTGAAAAATCCTCTTCTGTCGCTAATTCTGACTCTTGAAAAATCTGATGTGCTTTTTTATCAGCCCTAAACATAACTTTCTGCTGATTTGCCAGAGTTTTTTCAAGTAAGGGAATGAAAGAATCCACAATCTCCTCATGAATCAGAAGACTCTCTGCGGCATTACAAACACTTGGACGTTGTGTTTTAGCATTCATGATGATAGCTGCTGCCATATCTAAATCAGCGTCTTTATCAACATAAATATGGACATTACCGACACCTGTTTCAATAACTGGTACCTTAGCTTTTTCTTTGACCGTTTGAATAAGCTTAGCTCCGCCTCGAGGAATCAGTACATCTACATATTCAGTAGCACACATAAGTTCTTGAGCTAAGTCGTGTGAAGGATCTTCTAACAACTGTACTGCATCAATAGAAATAGAAGATTTTTTTAAGCTATCTCGAATAACTGTGACCAGAGCCTTGTTAGAATGTAGGGCATCTCTTCCACCACGAAGGATAATGGCATTATTGGTTTTAAAGGTAAGGCAAAAGGCATCTACTGAAACATTGGGACGACTTTCAAATATCATTGCTACAACCCCAAGTGAAACTCTTTTTTGAACAATCTTTAGGCCATCTTTATTAGTATAGCCCTGGATAACCTGACCAATGGGATCCTGTAAATCTGCAACCTGTTTAACTCCTTCTGCAATTGCCTGAAGGCGTTCTTCTGTCAGCAAAAGCCTATCTAGCATAATCTGTGAACTGGCTTGCTTTTTAGCTTGCTGGTAATCCTTTTGGTTTTCCTCTAAGATATAAGAAGTTTGAGCAAGTAATTCCTCTGCTAGCCTGTTTAACAATTGGTTTTTTTCCTGAGTAGACAAGTTCACAAGTTCTTGACTAGCTTTTTTTGCTCTTTTTCCTAAGCTTTCAATAATCGTCATATTAGTTTCCTTTATTTTCAATAAACCAAGTTCCTAGTTCCTTACCTGCTAGAACCTCTAAAATGTCTCGGGGATTTGCTCCATTCATCAGTAACATCTGGCCTTTATTATCAAAGACCATTTGGGCTGATTGGACCTTACTGAGCATACCTCCTGTTCCAAACTTACTACCTGCACCACCTGCAGACTTAAGAATGTCTTCTGTTATTTCAGTCACCTGACTTCTTAACTTAGCATCTTCATAAATAGTTGGATTCTTATCAAACAAGCCATCAATATCAGACAGCATAATGAGTAAATCTGCTCTTGTAATCTTAGATACCACTGCTGATAACCTATCATTATCTCCAAACTTGGTTGCATGATCCATCTCATCAACGCTAACAGCATCATTCTCATTGACAATAGGTAAGATACCGAGGGATAATAAACTTTCAAAGGTGTTAGTAACATTTTCTAGGCTTTCAGGGTATTCAACCACATCTCTGGTCAGAAGGATTTGAGAAATAGTTGTTTGATAATGAGAAAAAATCTGAGAGTAGAGACTCATCATGGCAACCTGACCAACACTAGAGATGGCCTGTTGCTTACAAAGCTGGCTGGGACGTTTTGCCATTTTTAATAAATCTAAACCAAAACCCATGGCTCCTGAGGAGACCAAGATAACTTCTTTTCCCTTATTCATCAAGCTTGAGATAACAAAGGCCAGATGGTCTATTTTTTCAAGGTTGATTTTCCCTTCAGCTTGCACTAAGGAACTGGTTCCTATTTTAATAACTATTCTATTTACATTTTCAAAGTTTCGTTTTAGCATATGAAGATTATAGCATAAAAATTAAAGCTGAAAAGTCCTTCTAAGGGATTATCTGATTTTTAAGTAAAGAAAAAGACCACCTGAGTCAGTGATCTTCTTTTTGCACTTAAGAATGTTCTTCTATAAGCAGGGCTAATTTATCCCAAAAAATCTTCTTAAGGATAAGCTCTAATATTACAAAAACAATAAGAGCTACAATAACAAATAAACTATTAATCAAGAGTGCTTGATGGGTTATCATCGATAAGATGGCTAATAAGGCTATCAGGCTAAATCCGATCATCATTGAGCCCATGATAAAGGCGAGCGTTAGCCACTGACTTCCACTGCGTGTATACAACTGGGTCATATTTTGCCATTTTAAATTTAAATGTTTAAGATCACGTTTATACATCCATTGCCCTTGAACAAAACAGGTTAAGAGGTAACCTATTACAAAAGCAATAGCAAGTACAAGTCTTACTTTTATGACAAGTAGCAAAAAGATAGTATAGAAAATTATAGGAATAAGCACTTGAAGAAATAAAAGGAAGTAAAATTTCTCTTTTAGAAATTTAGTAAAGACAATTGGTAAACTCTTAAGAAAGATAAAATTATCTTTTTCTACAGAAATACCGACACCAACAAATGACGAAGGGGAGACACACATACTAGCAATAATAATACCAAAAGCAAAGGCAATCCCAAAATAGTCATTGGTCAAATAACTCATTAATCGGTTTCCCCCTGTTAATAAAGGCATAGTAAAACCCACAATATAGATAAGTGGCATCAAAAAGGTCTGAATTAATAAGCTAGAATCTTGTATGGTAGATAAATGATGTTTTCGCATTAAGTGAGATAGAGACTTATCTACATAGGCATGACTTTTAGGTTTGGTCTTTTTCTTTGTTTGCATCTTAGCACTAACATACAAAGCTTCTTCATAATATTTTGGCATAACTCTTTTTACAATACCAACTAGCATTATAGCTATTACAAGAAGGGGAAGCCAAAAATGGAAAAGAGCTGGCAGAGAGAATGGCTGATGAACGGTATCATAGTAGCCTCTAAAATATGGAATTAAGGCATAATCACTTATTGCTCCCTCACTTGCCATACGTTTACCATTTGTAAAGTTCAAAAAGAAAATTAGGGCAATGGCTCCAAAGGTAGAAAAGAACATAAGAATGGTTGAAATTAACTTTTTCTTTGGGCTTCTAACAATAATTTTTCCAATCCAAGTATTTAAATAAAGAGCTAAAACATTGGAACTTATAAATAATATGGCAAATAAAACTAAAGCTAGGGGAATAGCCAAAAAATTCCCTAAGATTTGCCAATAGGTAATAATAAAAAGCGAGAGTAAGGGCATTAAAAACATGGACCCCATCCCTAGTGATGACAAAAATTTTGCTACATAAATCTCTTTAGAATCAATCGGCAAATGGACATACAATTTTAAATCATTACTATCATAAAAAATAGTATAAAGTGAGTTAAAGGCTGTCAAGGTAGACATGACAAAAAATAAGGCAATATAAAATGAGAAATAGCCTGGATTGCTGCTAAAATCAAAGCCAAAAAACATAAATATATAGATGAAGAGGAAAACAAAGGTAGTAAAGGCCTGCTGTCTAAGCATTGCTTTATAGGCTTTGAAGTTTTTCTTCCCCTTCTTTTCTTGCTTCTTTTTTAGAGCTGCCAAGCTCTGGGGGTTTGAATACAGAATATTAATCTTAGTTAGCTCCCAAACAGTAGACCATTTCATCATACTAGTCCTCCCCTAGTGCTTGACGACCAGCTAACTCTAAGTAAATAGTTTCTAAGTCCTTGTCAGCTTGGTTAGCTTTAAGTTCTTCAATAGTTCCAAGGAAGATAAGCTTGCCTTTTTTCAATATACCAATTCTATCGCAAAGTTGCTCGGCTACAGAAAGAACATGGGTTGAAAATAGGACACTATTACCAGAAGCTGCATGTTGGCGCATCATTTCTTTTAAATCAAAGGAAGCTTGAGGGTCTAATCCTGTTAGGGGCTCATCAAGTACCCAAATAGCTGGGTTTGAAATAAGGGCACCAATGACAATTGCTTTTTGTCTCATCCCATGTGAGAAGCTATCTAAACTATTATCTATTTCCTCATCCATTTCAAAAAGATGACTCAATTCATAAATACGTTCTTTGGCCTCTTGTTCAGGAACCTCATAAATTTTAGCTAGAAAATGCCAATATTCATTAGCTGTTAAATTTAAGAAGAGGTCTGGTGAATCTGGAACATAACCAATCAATTTTTTTATCTTATCACGGTTTTCATTTAAAAGGTCACCATTCACAAAAACCTCTCCATAACTAGCTTCTATAATGGAAGTTAAAATACTAATAGTTGTCGTTTTACCAGCTCCATTGTGGCCAATCAAGCCAAAAATTTCACCATCTTTGATCGTAAGATTTAAGTCACTAAGGGCTTCTTTTTCCCCGTAAATTTTTGAAACATGTTTAAATTCAATCATTTTTTCCCTCTCTTATCAAAGAAAAATATCTCATTTTCATAAGTTAGTCTCCCAGCAATTGTACTTTTTAATTAATACAAAAGTTACTTTTATTTTAGTATTTTTAGGCTTATTTGTCAATGTCTGAAAAAAACTCCTCTCCCCAAAAAAGTGACTATCATAGCAAAAAAATACAGAGAAATAAGAATTCTTACTTCTCTGCATACTTCTTTTTGATAACTAAAGTGTTTTTAGAGTGATTTGTAAAGGGCTACTGCATGTTCAGTTGTGAAACCATATTCTTCAAAGATCCGATTTCCTGGTGCAGATGCTCCCCATGTATCAATAGTTAAGGTCTTGCCTGAAAGCCCCACATATTTTGCCCAACCAAAGCTTGATGCTGCTTCAATTGCTAAGCGTTTAGTGATAGCTGATGGAAGGATTTCCTCTTTATATTCAGCTGATTGTTGATCAAAGATATTTTGTGATGGCATAGATACCACACGAACATGAATAGCTTCAGCTTCTAAGGCTGCCTGCGCATCCATTGCTAGCTTAACTTCTGAACCAGTTGCAATAAGGATACCTTCTAAATCTCCTTTTGCTTCTGATAAGATGTAAGCTCCTTTATTTAAGCCTTCTTCAGCTAGGTCTTTTGTTCCTTCAATAACAGGTAAATTCTGACGTGTTAACACAAGCATAGTTGGTTTGTCAGTTTCTGCCAAGGCACGTTTCCAAGCTGCATTTGTCTCATTACCATCAGCTGGGCGAATAACATTCAAGTTTGGCATAGAACGGACACTTGCCAACTGTTCAATTGGTTCATGAGTTGGACCATCTTCACCAACTGCAATAGAATCATGTGTCATCACATAAACAGTTGGTAAATTTTGTAGAGCTGCCATACGAACTGCTGGCAATAGGTAATTTGAGAAGACAAAGAAAGTTCCACCATAAACACGTGTACCACCATGAAGAGCAATACCATTCATAGCGGCTGCCATTGCGAATTCACGGACACCAAACCAGATATTTCTTCCCTCAAATTGTCTAGGTTGGAAATCTTTTTCAACTTTAACCATAGTATTATTGGAAGCTGAAAGGTCAGCTGAACCACCCCAGAAAGAAGCTACCTGTTCTGAAATTTGTTGAATTGCTTCCTGACTTGAAACACGACTAGCTTTAGAAGTTCCTACTTCATGAGCTTTCAAGTCAACTGAGATTGCTTGGTTAGCAAAGGCTTCCTGATAAGCTTTGGCAAGGTCTGGATATTGGGCTTGATAGCTAGCAAATAAGTCATTCCATTTTGCTTCTGCTTCTTCACCACGAGTTTGAAGGCCTTCTTTAAAACGTTCCTTAACTTCTGCTGGCACATGGAAATCTTGGTAGGTCCACTTATAAGCATTCTTAGTGAAGGTAATTCCTTCAGCACCAAGTGGGGCACCGTGCACTGCTGAGGTTCCTTGTTTTTCAGCACCAAAACCAATAATGGTTTTAACTTCAATAATAGTTGGTTTTTCTGTTTCTGCTTTTGCTTCTTCAATTGCTTTAGCAATAGCTTCTAAATCATTACCATCTTTAACAAGAATATGCTGCCAACCATAGGCCTCAAAACGTCCCTTAACATCTTCTGTGAAAGCCATTGATGTTGGGCCATCAAGTGAAATATCATTTGAATCATAAAGTAGAACTAATTTGCCTAATTTTAAGTGTCCTGCAAGACTGGCTGCTTCTTGACTGACACCTTCCATTAAGTCTCCGTCACCATTTAAGGCAAAGGTATAATGGTCTACAATATTAAAGCCAGGTTTGTTAAATTTAGCAGCAAGATGGGCTTCTGCCATAGCCATACCAACAGCATTAGCAATCCCTTGTCCAAGTGGACCTGTTGTTGCTTCAATTCCGTCTGTATGATTAACCTCAGGATGTCCTGGTGTTTTTGAACCCCATTGGCGGAAGTTCTTCAAATCTTCTACTGAAAGATCATAGCCAGCTAAGTGTAATAAACTATAAAGCATTGCTGATCCATGTCCTGCTGAAAGGACGAAGCGATCTCTATTTGTCCAGTTACGACTAGTCTTTGGATTGATATTCATGAACTTGTTCCAAAGGACGTACGCCATCGGAGCTGCTCCCATTGGAAGGCCAGGGTGACCTGAGTTAGCTGCTTGAATAGCATCTATTGAAAGTGTACGGACAGTATTGACTGCCAACTGATCAACTGCATCAAATGTCATAAGTAAAACCTTTCTTTTTCCAGTTCTTAAATTAACCGTTTTCTATAGACCATTGTACCATATTTAAAGGAAATGGTGACAATTATTCCTAGGAAGAGAACTCTTTATTTAGGGGTTTAGAACTGTTTTTTATCCTATTACCCTAAGAATAAGCCTAGTTACTTCTTGCAACTAGGCTTGCTTGTTCTTATTTTTTAAACGCTGCCCAATCGTCCATAAATTGTTTAATACCATTTGTTGTTAATGGGTGTTGTGTCATTTTTTCAAAGACATTATCAGGAATAGTAGCAATATCTGAACCTAATTTTGCAACAGCTTCAACATGGGCTGAATTACGGATACTTGCAGAGATAATCTCTGACTTAAAATCATACAAATCAATAATTTCACGTAAATCAGCAATTAATTGATAAGGGTCTGAACCAATATCTTCTAAACGTCCAATAAAGGGACTAATATAGGTTGCACCAGCCTTCATAGCCATTAAACCTTGAGATACTGTGAAGACTAGAGTAACATTTGTTTTAATTCCTTCTGCTGAAAGGACTTTAGTTGCTTTTAAGCCTTCAGTAGTCATTGGGATTTTAACAACAATGTTTTTATGCCATTTAGCAAGAACACGCGCTTCATCAACCATTTCTTGAGCTGTTAAACCTGTCACTTCTGCTGAAACAGGCCCATCAACAATCTCACAAATTTCTTTGATAACTGTTTCAAAATCACGACCTTCTCTTGAAATAATGGTTGGATTTGTGGTAACTCCATCCACTAAGCCTAACTCGTTAATAGCTTTGATAGCTTCTACGTTTGCTGTGTCTAAGAAAAATTTCATTTTATCTTCCTCCTAATATATTCCAAAATAATAAAAAAGTGACGACAATTTCATTTTTGCCCCTTGTCCATTACTTATTATAAATACTCGTATCCTGATAATAAAGACCAAGTATCACACAGAGCTGTGTTCAAAAATAGACTGGCAAGTTGCTACTTCTCTCTTACAGTTTTCTGATTGTTTTTGTGATAGTGAAGTTCCTTTAAAAATTCCTCCAAATACTTCAATTCCAAAGGTGAGCTATAGTCTTTTAAGTGATAGCAGGGCAATTCCCCCAGATAAGGACATTTTTTATAACGAATAATGCAATCAAAGCTTCTTTCTGTCGCAAAGCTTTCAAGCTGAAAATTCCTATTATTTTCTAGATGTTTTCTAATACTTATCTCAACGATGGCTTGCTGGACTCGATTGGACCCAAAATCCAATCCTATTTCTAATGGCCTATGGTGCCTTTCAATAGAAAAGATTAATAACTCTAACAAATCATAGCTTAAGACCTTAGCAAGGTCTGTTTCCTGTAGAGTTTTATCTCCTGCTTGCATAATGAAGTGACCAATAATAAAGTGAACCTTTTCTCTTTTTTCTTCCTCTACTAGCTGATAAAGAGCCTGTGTTGGATTGTTTCTACTTATAATAGCCCCTCTAAAAAAGTAGGCCCGTGAAAAAAAGACCCCTAAACCATAAATGAGTTCTTCTTTTGTTCTCTCCCCAATAATATCAGCCTTGCGCAATAACCAGAGGGCCTCAGATATTTTATCTGCAATTGGACCACCAAAACCTAGAATATACTCCATTGAAGGAATTGGCAAAATCGGATAAGACAACAAGAAAACAAATAAACTTTTAACCTCAAAGGTATCAAACTCAATAGCATAGCGCCTTAGATAATGAATCATGGTTTTTTCTAGTCTGGTAAAAAAGACATTTTCTTCAATAAAAGCCAAGTCTAAATCCCCAGCAAAGCTCTTATCCCCTGTAAAACTTAGCCTGTTTTGAGAAATAGCCAGCCATAATAAGATGGTTTGTAAAGTATCTTCTGACAGTTCTTGCCCTACCATTTTTTCAATTAGGTTCAGAAGATTTTGCCTGTCTAAGCCAGAAATAAGACAGCTTAACTTATCAGAAGAAAGGCTCTGACTAAATAAGTCATAATAAAAGTAGCGCCACTGAATCTCACTTCCTATTTGTTTTCCTTGCCAAATAGATAAGTTAAACTCTTCTAAGCAAGTATTTAGATAGGCTAGGTGCCTATTGAGGGTTGCCTCACTAATCATTAATTCTTGAGATAAGCTGCTTATATTAAAGGTTTCATGCCGATAGAGGTAAAGTAAGATATGATAGGGAATAGAATCCTCTAGCAAAATATCAAGAAGCTCTGGCCAAGTAAACTGCCCATCATCTGAAAGCTCTAATAAATCCTGTTCTAAGCTAATAGACGAGGAAAGTCCTGCCACAGCAAGTAATTGATTGAGGTTACTGATATATTTGATTAGGGTAACCTTTGAAAGATTGAAGTGATTAAGGACCTCTTTTAAGGATAATAGATGATCTGTCTGATAGAGTTTCATTAATAACAGATACTGAGCTCTTCTTTCCTTATCCATTAACTGTTCAATTCTCATAGCTCATCCTCTTTTCAAAGGCTTGTAAACAAGCTTGATGTAAATGATAGCCTAGTTCACACTCATTCTTTGAATAGATAAAGTCTTGAAAGGCCAAATCTTGAACTGTTAACTGGTATTGGAGGGCTTGCGCTAGCTGGTTAGCTAAAAGGAGATTATTTTCTTTGGAGATTAGCTGGGCACCAATCAAGCGTCCATCTTTTTGAGAAGCAATTAGTTTAATCCATAGTAATTGCTTTTTTTGCCTATCTGTATAGCTTTTATAAAGGAAAGAAAATGCATCTTCATACAAATCAGCCTCATCTTTTGTCAGGCCAAGGCTTGATCTGTAATAGCCAAAGTGAAAACTGCCCACTATTTTAACTGTTTTTAATGGTGGTGTCTTAATTCCTGATAAATGATAAGCCAGAACCTGACCTGTTTTAATAGCCTGATTAATTAAGGAAGTATGGTAAGTCATGCCCATGCCAGCTAGTTCTAAAGATACCAAGTCACCAATAGCAAAAATATCTGCCTTACTAGTTTGCATGTACTGATTAACTTTTACTGTCTTATCAAGATTGCAGACCACTTGATTTTCTAATAAGTGACTATTTGGCCTAAAGTTAACTGCTAAGATGGCTAAATCTCCCCTAAGGCAAGTCCCTTTATCCGTTTTTACAAGGACCTTCTGGTCTACTTCTTCAATTTCATTTACCCGTTGCCTTCTTAACAACTTCACGGAACTAGTTTTTATTTCATCTAGTAGTGGACCTATCATATCACTATCTGTCTGGTGAAAATCCGGATAATCAGCTGCTTCAACAAGGTTTATCTTTTTTTCCTGTAAGGTTAAACTATAAGATATGTCTAAGCCTATTGGACCAGCTCCTACAACAATAATATCCTGACTATTTTCAATTAAAGGCAGAGCTTTTTGACTGGCTTCAAAATATTTAGTTGTTATAATCCTTGGACATTTGGGACTAGTTTTTATATAGGAAGATTCTGCTACAGCACCCATAGCACAAACTAAGGTCTCATAGTTTTCAAAGTGAAGGCGGCCCTTCTTATCTTTTAATTGAAGTCTCTTAGCCTGACTATCTATCGCCAGAACCTCTTCCTCCCAAAAAAGGACATGAGGGCGCGAGATAAGGTCATCATTTTGCCAACTTGCTTCTGTTAAGTCGGAAATTTGTTTTCGAAATAAAAGATTAAGACCATTGGGAATATAGTTGGCATTTTTTTCTTTATCAATGATAATTAGTTCGATATCAGGCTTTAGGGCTATCATCTTTTTGGCAAAGGCAAGCCCTGCAAAGGAAGCTCCAATAATGTGTATTTTTTCTCTTATTTTTTCCATCATCTTATTGTAACAATAATTAACCGTTTTTGAAAACGTTTTAATGCAAAAAAGGGAACTCTCTAATTTCTTTTGTTCCCTTTTTCTTTTTGAAAGTTAACTAGCTAAAGACTTAACTCATCATTTGGAAGAGTAAGACAGCTAGTAATGCACCAACAATTGGACCTAGAATTGGAATCCAAGCATAGGACCAATCTGAATCTCCCTTATTCTTAAGAGGCATTAATGCGTGAACAATACGTGGTCCCAAATCTCTTGCCGGGTTAATAGCATAGCCAGTTGTTCCTCCTAAAGAAAGGCCAATACCAATGATTAATACCCCTACAGCTAAGGTGCCCAGACCTTCAGGCATTTTATACAGACCAAAGGATAAAATCCCTAGCATTAAAACAAAGGTTCCTATTATTTCACTAAAAAGGTTAGAACTTGTGTCTTTCAAGGCTGGACCTGTAGCAAAGGTTCCTAAGATATCAGCAGGATTGTCTGCTAGCAGATAATGGGGACGATATTGTAGAAAGACCAAAACAGCACCTAGCATAGCTCCGAAAAACTGGGCTATACTATAAAGAATTGCTTGTGTCCATGAGATATCCCCATGCAGGGCAAAGGCTAGGCTGACAGCAGGGTTAAGGTGACCAGGCGCTATTTTTCCTACTATAAAGACTGATAAAGCTACAGCAATACCCCAACCAGCTGCAATAACAATCCAACCGGAATTATTATTCTTGGTCTTTGGTAAAACCACACCGGCAACCACTCCGTCACCAAGTAAAATTAGCAAGGCAGTTCCTAAAAATTCGCCAAAGATATCCATTGTTTATCCCTCATTATTTCTTTTTAATGCTTCTAAATCATTATCCTTCAGTGTTTGTCTAAGCTCTGCTTCTTGAGCAGCCTTTTGCTCATCTGACCAAGATAGGTGTTTTGCCATCTCATCTAAAACCGGCTCTATCAATTCTTCCAAACTATCTCTCATAAACAAGATATGATTTGTACGACGAAGGAAGAAATCAGTTGGGCGAAGTGCCATTTCATAATCCATAGCATAATGTAGAGATAGGGTTTCACGTAAATTTAAGCCTGGTGCTGCTTGGATTTTACGGGTTAAGGCAAAAACTTTTGGAACATTTGAACCATATAGACTGGCTAAATAACGTGCATCATCCATAGACAGACCACTCAAGGTTCCTAGTTGGGCATAAGCTTCTAATTCAGACTCAACATTTGCAGGGTTAATTTCACCTCCAGAAACAGGATAGGTTTTTGAATTAATTAGTTTAAAGGATTTACCAAACTCATCTTTCAAGACTTGGATGATGACTTCTAAGGCACCTTCAGCCATCTTGCGATAGTCAGTAATTTTACCACCAGCAAGAGTGAAGAGTCCATTTGCATCCCTTTCAAAACTTGACCCTCTTGAGATAGCTGATGGGTCCAATTCTTTTTCTGAAGTGCTTGACTCAACAGCTTTTATAGCTTGTTCAACAGCATCTCTACTTTCTTGATGATCAATATATAACTTAACTGTTTCAATAAGATTATCAAAACTATGGTCACTTAATTTCCCACTATTACCACCATTGTAGTCAGAAGCACTGTTATTAGAAAGAAGAGGTCTTAGACCTGCCCATGAGCTTTCAATATCATTAATACTTATCTTGGCATTAGGGAAGCGTCTATTAATGACGTTTAATAGGTAGTCAACATCTTCTTGGCTGACTTTAGGATCTTTTAAATCTCCAGTATAGTCTGTATCTGTGGTTCCAAAATAGGTTTTTTCTTCACGTGGAAGTACAAAAACCATACGACCATCATTTAAACCAGTATCCACATAAACTGGCTGAGATACATTTAATTTTTTACGGTCTACAACAAGATGTACTCCCTTAGTTGGACGTAGTTGATGGATTTCTTCCCCTTTATTTGAGAAGTTACGTACTTCATCACTCCAAGGTCCGGTTGTATTGATAACCGTCTTAGCCTTTATAGTAATAAGCTGGTCAGTTAAAAGGTCGCGTGCTTTAACACCAATAATTTTACCCTTGTCATCAAATAAGAAATCTTCTGCTTTAACATGACTTGCAATGAGGGCTCCATCACGATTGGCGCGTTTAATATTTTCAATAACTAGCCTTGCATCATTATTTCTAAAATCAAGATAAACCCCACCACCTAGAAGACCTTCTTTTTCTAAATCTGGCTCTCTTGCTAATACTTCTTCTTTAGTAAGAACCTTATTTGCTAAAGCTGTATTTGAAACACCTGCTAATAAATCATACAAATCCATAGCAACCTTCAAACGAAACATGCTAAAGGTGCTGCCTTTTTCATCATAAACAGGCAAAAGCATGGGATCTGGTTTTGGGATATGAGGAGCAATTTGTTGAACAACAGCTCTTTCTGAAACAGTATCAGAAACTACTTCGACATCAAATTGTTTGAGGTAACGTAATCCTCCATGAACTAACTTGGTTGAACGACTTGAAGTTCCTTCTGAAAAGTCCTGCATTTCAATCAAGCCAGTTTCTAGACCACTTGCTGCAGCCTGTAAAGCTACCCCAGCTCCTGTGATTCCACCACCAATAACAAGTAAATCTAAGTTACGTTCCTGCATTTTCTGGAGAGCTAAGCGTCTTGTTTCTTTAGAAAATTCCATTTTATCCTCCTATAATTCTTCTGTATCTTGCGCAAAAATTTGTGTTGCTTGTACTGCTTTTTTCCAACCTTTATATAGTTTTTCTTTGCGTGATTCATTCATACTTGCCTTAAATAATTGTCCTATCGCATTTAATTCTTTTAAAGAATCAAGACTGTCCCAATAACCTACCGCAAGGCCTGCTAAGAAGGCTGCTCCTAGAGCTGTTGTTTCTAGGTTTTTAGCACGAGCAATATCAAGACCCAAAATATCTGCTTGGAACTGCATTAAAAGATTATTCATTGCAGCACCACCATCTACTCGTAGTTGTTGAATATCAATACCAGAGTCTACTTGCATGGTGTCAATAACATCTCTTACCTGGTAAGCTATAGATTGTAGAGTAGCCTTAACAAAATCTTCTTTACTTGTCCCACGGGTTAGGCCAAACACAGAACCCCGGGCATTGGAATCCCAATATGGAGCACCTAAACCTGTAAAGGCTGGGACAACATAGATTTCATCATCACTGGTGGATTCACGAGCTAGAGCTTCTGATTCTCCAGAGCTTTCTATCATACGAAGGCCATCTCGCAGCCACTGAACTGCACTTCCTGCAATAAATATGGATCCTTCTAAAGCATAATAAACCTTACCATTAATTCCATAAGCAATTGTCGTTAGTAGGTTATTGCTTGATAGTTGAACCTCTTCGCCAGTATTCATGATAATAAATGAACCTGTCCCATAGGTATTTTTTACCATTCCTGGTTCAAAGGCTAGTTGGCCAAATAAAGCCGCTTGTTGATCACCTGCCATACCGGAAATGGGTACCTGGCCCCCATAGAAATGAAAAGGAGCTGTCTTGCCATACACTTCTGAATTTGACTTCACTTCAGGTAGCATGGCTCTTGGAATATTTAGGATATCAAGAATCTCTTGATCCCATTCTAAATTCTTAATATTATAAAGCATGGTTCTAGCAGCATTGGAATAATCTGTGACATGAGTAGCCCCATCAGTCAATTTCCAAACTAACCATGTGTCAATAGTTCCAAATAGTAATTCACCTTTTTCAGCACGCTCTTGTGCCCCAGGGACATGGTCAAGAATCCATCTAATTTTAGTAGCTGAAAAATAAGCATCTATCACTAGCCCTGTCTTTTCATGAATCATTTTAGTATAGCCATCTTGTTTGAGTTGATCTGCTATAGGAGCTGTTTGTCGAGATTGCCATACAATAGCATTATAGATAGGAATACCTGTCTTTTTATCCCAGACAACAGTTGTTTCACGCTGATTGGTAATTCCTATAGCCTCAATTTGTCCCGGTTTAATGCTTGACTCAATAAAGGCACCTGCAATAACCGACTGAACAGAATTCCAAATCTGATTGGCATTATGTTCAACCCAGCCTGCTTGGGGGAAGATTTGAGGGAATTCTTTTTGGCTGCTACTTATCTTCTCTCCTTTTTGGTTGAAAATAATCGCACGCGAGCTTGTCGTCCCCTGATCAATGGCCATAATGTACTTTTCTTCTGACATTAGTCGTCCTCCTGTGGTAAGCGTTTTCTTTTTATGTTTCTATTATAGCTAAAAATGTCCAAAAAGTATTATCAGAAATTTTTTATGACTTAGAAATTTATGATAAGATAGCAAAAAAAGCAGAAGCTAGGCTTCTACTCTTTCCTCTTGATTTTAAACGAGGCTATTCTAATCATGAATAGGCTCTGACGATTTCTCTAGAATATCTCCTGATTTAGCATCAATTGTGTAGCTGTATTCTTTATCTTTATGTTTAAACTCAATGTCATAGATGGAAATACCATCATCTTTTTCTTTCTTGACTTGAATCATTTTAGCTTCTGCTTCTGAAACAGAAGCATCCTTGAAGGCAATTATTTTTGCTTTCTTTTCTGAAATATCTGATTTTTTTGTTTCTTGTGTACTAGTTTGATTGCTTGTTTTATTGCTATGGTTCATACCCCCACTACAAGCGGATAATGTGATTAAAGATAAAGCCGTTAGAGACACTACTGAAATTTTTTTCATTCCCATAATTCTTACCTTCTTTCTTTAATTTCTTCTATTATATTAAAAATCAGCATTTTTTTCTAATATTTACTTTTTAACCAATTTTAATACTGATAATTACATGACTTTATCCTTAGAATTTCTGCTTATTTCATATAAAAAAACCTTAAATTGGAAAGAAAATCCAACTTAAGGGGTGTAGCTGACTTGTTTAGACCATACTTTTTAAACAATAAAAAGTAGCTTAGCAGTGATAAAGACTGGTTTTGAGGTCTTAGAGATCAGGGTTATCCAGTGAGCGTCCATGGAGCCCTTTCTCACGTTGAACTTGTTTTAATTTTTCAGGAGTTAGGTCCCTACCTTCTTCATCAACAATTTTTATACCTTCAATATGGTGACGAACAGAACGACGGTAGCCCTCAATATATTCTTCACGTAACTTGGCTTGTTCTACTTTTTCAGGTCCACTTAAACCAACTGTTTTCTTTTTCTTAGCAAGTTCATTAATTCTTGCAATCTTTTTAGGATCCATAACTGTAATTCACCACTATTACTGCAAATTCGAAAATCTGAGTAAGATTCCTTTCTAATAGACTAGCTTTTAACCTATTTTGTATTTAATTGGTTAAAGGCTGCAATTTTCTTTGCTTTTGCTACAAGCCTTGCTAGCAAGGCTAAACGATTATTTTTAAGGACTTGGTCTTCTACCATAACCATTGTGTGATCAAAGAAATCATTAATAAATGGACTAAGAGCAAAGACAGCATCTATCTGCTGATCGGCATTCCCAACCAAGTCAAGTTTAAGAATAGCAGCTGCTAGACTTTCTTCTTGAGTGTTTTCAAACAAAGTACTATCTACAGAAGCCTTAAAATCAGCTTTTTCAGCCAGATTAAAGACACGTGATAGACTTTCCACAGATCTCTTATAGTCACTTCTTTGACTAGCCTTAAGAAGTGCTTGCGCAGCTGCTAACATTTCAGAAACAATAAAATTATCTCCATTTAAGACAGCCTCTTTAATGTCTTTAGGAATGGCTTTACCCATCATTTTTTCCACACGAGCACGGATAAAGTTCATTACTTCAAGCTTGTTATTATAGGTTAAACTATCAAACCTTAAGGCATAAAGCTCATCGATTAAGGCATCCATTGGAATTTGCCAACCAAATTCTTCTAAAATACGGACAATTCCTTGGGTTGCACGGCGAAGCGCATAAGGATCATTTGAACCTGATGGAATAAGTCCCACAGAAAAGAAGGCTAAAAGAGTATCCAATTTATCAGCTAAGGCTAAAATGGCCCCAACCCTAGTTTCTGGAAGTTTCCCTTCAGCAGAATTAGGTAAATAATGTTCACGAATGGCTTTCGCTACAGCTGGTTTTTCTCCTGCTAGCAAGGCATACTTTTCTCCCATAATACCTTGTAGCTCATCAAACTCACCAACCATACCCGTTAATAAGTCAAATTTATAGATACGACTTGCACGCGCCACAGCCTCTTTTTCTTCTTCAGATAAAGCAGCTTTCTCAGCTAG
The DNA here is from genome assembly GCF_000380005.1 of Streptococcus didelphis DSM 15616. Classification (GTDB taxonomy): domain Bacteria; phylum Bacillota; class Bacilli; order Lactobacillales; family Streptococcaceae; genus Streptococcus; species Streptococcus didelphis. The sequence continues at coordinate 149,417 of NZ_KB904195.1, read as the reverse complement.
ATAGGCTGCAATCACTTCTGTACGTGCCATGTGTTCAGCCAGAGAGCCAATCTTTTCATGGAAGGTCACATGAGCTAACTTTTCAACTAACTCAGAAATAGTCAGTTTTTGATCTTCACGCCAGAAAAATTCCCCATCTTCTAAACGTGCCACCAAGACTTTTTCATTTCCCTTAATAACATTTTCAATATGCTTGTCATTCCCATTACGAACTGAAATAAAGTTTGGTAATAAGTGACCTTTTGCATCTCTCACTACAAAGTATCTTTGATGATTCTTCATGGAGGTCACAAGTACTTCCTCAGGCACCGCCAAATACTTAGCGTCAAAAGATCCCATAAAAGCAGTCGGATATTCCACAAGATTAAGCACCTCATTGAGTAAGTCCTCATCAATATCTACCTGAATCTGATGGACTTTTTCAAGCTCTTTAATCTGATCAAGAATCATTTCTTGACGTTCTTTAGGACTTGCAATGACGAATTGGCTGCGCAAATCAGCCTCATAAGAATCTGCGCTTGTAATTTCTACCTCATGTCCTAGGAAACGATGCCCTCGGCTTACGCGTCCAGAATGAATATCCAAGAAGTCAAGTTCCAAAGCCTCATCATCCAAGAGAACTGTTAAGGTGTGAACAGGCCGAATATATTCAAAAGTGTTTGCTGCCCAATGCATTGAAACAGGAAAACTTAAACTTGCTAAGAGTCCTGGAATCCCTGTCAAAACTTCTTTAGCATCTTTTCCAGACTCATGTTTAGTGACATAAACATAGTCTTCTCCCTTAATTGTTCGAAATTCTATGTCATCAGTACTTAAACCCTTGCCACGGACAAAACCTTGAGCAGCCTTTGAAAAATTTCCTTGGGCATCAAGGGCAATTTTTTTAGCAGGTCCCTTAAAATTTTCTGTTAAATCTGTCTGCTTATCTGCCAATCCTAGTACCCTTAAAGCTAGGCGACGAGGAGTGGAAAAACCTTCAATTCTATCATAAGAAAGACGATTTTCAGTCAGAAAGGCTGCCATTTTATCAACAAGTTGTTTTTCACTTGACGTTACCACATAAGCTGGTAATTCTTCAAGTCCTAATTCTACAAGTAAATTTTTAACCATTAGTTCGTTTCCTCCTTCAACAATTCTGCACGACTTGCTTCATCTAATAGTGGAAAGCCTAATTTTTGACGTTCTGAAACAAATGTCTTGGCTACTAGCCTTGCTAGGTTTCTGATACGAGCGATATAACCAGCTCGCTCTGTTACTGAAACTGCCCCACGTGCATCTAACAAATTAAAAGTATGAGAACATTTAAGCACATAGTCATAGGCTGGGTGTACTAGTCCTTCTTCTAAGGCTCGGCTTGCTTCGCTTTCAAATTTCTCAAAATTATCCAACAGCATAGCTTGATCTGATACTTCAAATGAGTATTTAGAATGTTCAAATTCTGGTTGCAAGAAAATTTCTCCATATTTTACACCAGGAGCCCATTCAATATCATAAACAGAATCAACTTCTTGAATATAAGAGGCTAGGCGTTCCAAACCGTAGGTTACTTCTGCTGTTACAGGATTGGTTTCAAGACCTCCCACCTGTTGGAAATAGGTAAATTGCGTAATTTCCATGCCATCTAGCCAGACCTCCCACCCAAGTCCTGCAGAGCCTGTTGAAGGATTTTCCCAGTTATCCTCTACAAAGCGAATATCATGCTCTAAAGGATTAATTCCCAACTTTTCCAAAGAAGCCAAGTATAGTTCTTGAATATTTGAGGGAGATGGTTTCATAACTACTTGGAATTGGTGGTGCTGATAAAGACGGTTAGGATTTTCACCATAACGTCCATCAGCAGGACGACGGCTTGGCTCTACATAGGCAGCATTCCAAGGCTCTGGTCCAATAGCACGAAGGAAGGTATAAGGGCTCATAGTTCCCGCCCCTTTTTCATTATCATAGGCCTGCATCAACATGCAGCCCTTATCATTCCAAAACTGTTGTAGGGTTAAAATGATTTCTTGAAAGGTTAATTTCTTTGACATTTACTATTACTCCTTATGTAGGTTTATTTTTCATTGGTTCTTTAGAAAGGGCTTTTCCCTACTTATCATTTTATAAGTAAGGACTTTTCTATAGCAAAAAGGTGGCCCACACTTCAATTATCCCATACAAATTGTATAGGGGCGTTGAAACGCGGTTCCACCCTAGTTTATGACTTCATTACTATATTATTAATTAAAATTAAAATAAAATATGGACAGAAAGTGCCTATGTCGCTTACCCTCACACCTGGTTTCCAGCATTTCCAAGCTCTCTTTAGAAAAAGGTAAAGATTTTCTTTCTTATCCCCTATATTAGCACAAGACAGCTTAATTGTCCATTCCTGACAAAAGATAAATGAAAGCTTACATGTTATTTAAAGTATTTGGGATAATCACTTCTTTTAGCAATCGATTTTCTTCAACAATACGAATAGATAAAGAGAGGATATAAAAAGGGAATAACAAGCAAGCTGTTATACTCGCATGACATAATAAAACAATCCCAATCATCTCTGGGCCTATATTTAGAAAGTAATTAGGATGTTTAACATATCTAAAGAGCCAGTGATTTACATAGCGATGATTCTTAGCAATCATTAATTTAACAGTCCAGATATCTCCTAAGAGCTGTGTCACATAATAAAGGGCTACTATTGAAGATGCCATTAATAAGAAACCAAGCAAGCTAATCCAATCAAAACGAATTTGCTTCAATACAGCTTCTATCAAGGAAAAAGCATATATCATAATATGAAGAAGGGTTAAAAATTGTGTGTTTTTCTTTCCACATTCGATACCACCTTCTCCTCGGATTTTTTTCTCATTTTTTATAGATAATTTCAGAAATACCAATCTGATTAGAAACATGCTAATCATTATAAATACTATCAACGATTTTTAACCTCTTTACCTTTTTTATTTAATTTCATTAGAATATATTATATAAAAATGACAATTCTTTGTCAAGCTCATAAAAAAACAAGTAGTAAGCTACCTGTTCTTTTGGATCTTAATAATCTTTTGTATCAGGGTCTGGAATAGGAGCCATACCTGGTAAATTTCTAATAATGTTAATATCTTCTTGAGATAGTTCAATATCTAAGAAGTCCATATTTTCTTTAATTCGGTCTTCATGAACGGATTTAGGTAAAGGAATAAAACCTTCCTGAACAGACCAAGCAAGAGCTATTTGAGCTACCGTTTTCTGGTATTTATTAGCTAATTCCAGCATAGTTTGATTTTGGAAAATTTCACCCTGACCAAGAGGACTCCAAGCTTCAATAAGAATATTCTTTTCTTTACAGTAATCAATGACTTCTGTTTGGTAGCAACCTGGTGCTAGTCGTATTTGATTGACTGCTGCTTGTATTTTTGCTGTCTTTTCCAGTTCTTCTAAATGATGTACCATAAAATTACTTACACCAATTGAACGTACCAAGCCTTGAGCAACAGCCTCTTCCATATAACGCCAAGTTTCAGCATTGGTTTCTTGCCATTTATCACGTAGAGCTTTAGGATTTGGCCAATGAATCAAGTAGAGATCAACATAGTCTAAACCTAGACGTTTTAAAGAACCTGCCAAGGCCTCTTGGGCCTTATCATAGCTATGAGCATCATTCCATAATTTTGTTGTCACAAACAGTTGATTTCGTGGAATACCACTATTTTTGATTGCTCGCCCAACGCTTTCTTCATTCTTATAAATAGCTGCTGTATCAATATGACGATAGCCTAGCTTAATAGCATTCAAGGTGGATTGGTAGGCTTCTTCACCGTCTTTAGCCTGAAAAGTACCAAAGCCTAGAAGTGGAATTTCTAAACCATTGTTCATTTTTAGTTTTTTTACCATAACGTTATCCTCCTTTGTAGATAGTTTCATTGTAACATAAAGTCTCTTTTAAAGTGAAAAAAGGGTCAAGTTCAGATTGAACTCACCCTAAATGATTAACCTTGGAAGACTTTTTCTCCATTTAAATAGGTTGCCTGTAAATTTAAGTTTTTATCTAAAACAATAAAATCTGCTGCATAGCCTTCTTTGATCTGACCACAAACATCCTCAATTCCTACTGATAAAGCAGGGATGTAAGAAGACATCATAATGGCTTCTTCAGGTGAAGCTATTCCCCAATTGACAACATTTTTCACAGCATCCTTAAGTTTTAAAATAGAACCAGCTAAGCTACCACTATCTTTCAGCCTTGCGGTACCATTTTCAACAATAACGGGAAACTCTCCTAGCATATAGTCTCCATCAGGTGAGCCACCCGCACGCATGCAGTCTGTAATAAGAGCAATGTGGTCATAGCCTTTTTGCTGCATTAAAATATCACAAGCAATAGGTGAGACATGGTAGCCATCACAAATTAATTCTGCAATAGTACCTGGGATATTGTAGACTGCACCAACCATACCTGGTTCTCTGTGTGTTAGACCACGCATACCATTATAAGCATGAACCCAGACACTAGCACCGGCATCAACAGCTGATTTAGCTTGGTCATAAGTCCCGTTAGAATGTCCCAGTGCAACTGTGACTCCTTGCTTGGTTACTTGAGAAACAAATTCTTCTACTCCTTCACGTTCAGGAGCTAGAGCGATTTTTTTGATAAGACCCTTAGCTGCTTTTTGCCAAGCTTGAAATTCTTCCATCTTTGGATTTTTCATATAGATGGGGTTTTGGGCACCCTTATACTCTTCAGTAAAGTAAGGACCTTCAAAATAAATCCCCCTAATTTTAGCACCTTTTACCTGATTAGCCACACTGGCAATAGTTGCTGAAACCTTCTCTAATTGTTCAAAAGTAGACGTTAAGGTTGTTGGTAAAAATGAAGTTACCCCAGTCGACAACAAGCCTTGACTTATCTTATGGATACCTTCTGCAGAATTATCCATGACATCTGCTCCTGCAAAACCATGAATATGGGTATCTACTAGACCAGGAGCAATTGCATAACCTCTGTAGTCAATAATTTTTGCATCTGCTGCTACTATATCAGTCCATTTGCCAAATTTACCATCAAGGATTTCTAGATAACCTTCATTTTTGACATGATCTGAATAATAAAACTTATCTGCTTTAATATAGCTTACCATCTTTTTCCTCCCTTTTTTTATTATTATACGCCTATTTTGGGGCTTTGTAAATGGTATATACCACTTTCTTGTCATTTCATTTTTAAAGGTTAATTCAACCATTACAAAAAGTTCAAAACCACGTGGTTTTGAACTTTACTAGTATCTTTTCCTCAATACTCTGAAGTTTGTTCTGTAGTCAATCTATTTTAGTTTTCTAACAAAATCTTTCTAAGTTAGATTTCATAACCAAGAAGGATGCCCTCATCTTCTGAATAAAAACTGCACAGTCCAGAAGTTGGCTGAACAATAACCTTAGCTGCTGGGAATTTCTCCTGAACCTTATCTGTGATTAACTGACAAATTTTTAGATTCTTGCGATGGGCTATTAGAATCTTACCACCTTTGTAGCCAGCCTTTTCTAATTCTTCTAGAACAGCTAGGACAGCTTTTTTCTGACCTCTTGCCTTATGGAGCAGTTCAAGTTCTCCTTGGGCACTTGCTCTGCCTACCATACGCAAGTTGATTAAACCGATAACTTTACCTAATAGTTTACTTAAACGACCATTTTTAACGAGGTTATCAACCTTGACTAGAACAAAAAGGAGACCTGTTCGTTTTTGGTATTCTGTTATTTTCTTAACCACTTCTGTAAATGCTAAACCTTGATTAATCAAACGTTCTAATTCTAAAACAATCAAATCCATCTCACCACCTGCAGATAAGGAATCAATTACATGAATGTTAAGATTTGGATTTTCTTCTAGAAGTAAATCTTTTGCTAGGCGGGCGCTATTATGACTACCTGATAAGGTACCCGTAATAGTTATTGCAATAATGTTTTCTGCCCCTTGATAGGCTTGAATATAAGCATCTGGACTAGGACAACTAGATGTAGCAGCCTCTGCTGACTGATAGAGCTTTGCCATCATATGATCAACATCCAAGTCTTGTGTATCAATAAATTCTTCATTATCTATACGAAGTTTCAAAGGGACCCGTTCAAATAGGATATTAGAAGACTGTGTTTTAAGTTCTTTTAAATCACAACCAGAATCTGAAACTATTTTCCAAACCATGCTCACTCTCTCTTTTCGTTACTTACTTATTTGTTATATTAATTGACAAACCAAAGGTTTTCACCTAGAATTATATCATTAAGTATACTCATTAGGCTATAGAAATGAGTCCGATGTAACAATTGAAAGGTATTTGTGATGACCAATAAAATAAGATCAAAGAAATCACTTCAAAACTTAACACAATTTAATAAAGAAAGCCAGAGTATCAGTCGGGAATCTCTTGAAACAGCCCTCTTATATTTATTAGAAAAAAAGAGTCTCGCTCAAATTTCTATTTCTGAATTGGTGGCTAAAGCTGGGGTCTCCAGAAATGCTTTCTACCGTAATTATAACTCAAAGGATGATATCCTGATGCATCTTTTAAAAGAGTTTATTAGGCGAATTTTCAAAGGTATAAAGCTATTTGATATTTCAACCCAAGCTAGTCAAGCCTGGTATTATCTTTTTACAGAAGCCAAAAAAGAAGAACGATTTTTAAAAATTATCTTTAATCAACAATTACAACACTTGTTGACCCAATTGGTCACAAAGCGCCTTAAAGCCTATCAAAGATGGCGCAAAAACAAGCAATCTCACTATGCTGGTCTGTTTTGGAGTAATGCGATTGTTTCTGTTTTTTCAAACTGGATTAAAGACGATATGGTGATCCCTGCTGAGGAAATGGCAAAAATAGGGCTACCACTTTTAAACTAATAAAAAGGAAGTCTATGAACTACCTCTTCCACTGTGGATTAGTGTCCTACAGTTGAAAAAGGAGTTTAAGACTTTCTTTTTTATATTACCTTAATATTAGCCCTTTAAAGCAAATTCTCTGATAGCTTTAGCTACACCTGCATGATCACAATCTGCAGTTACTTTATCAGCTAGCTTTTTAATAGCTGGGCTGGCATTTCCCATAGCTACGCCTAAGCCAGCAAAAGAGAGCATTTCAATATCGTTAGGGGCATCTCCGATAGCCATAATTTCTTCGGGGCTGCAATTTAAGTCCTTGGCTAATTCTTGCAAAGCATAAGCCTTGGTCACATTTTGAGGCATGACTTCTAAGATATAATCTTGACTACGAACAAGGCTGTATTTTTCACTTAATTCCAAGGCATAAGCCTCTTCAAAGCCATCTAAAATGCTTTCTACTCCCATGTACATGGCTTGAAAAACTACTTCTTGGCTGCTAGCTAAATCTGCTATAGTGATTGCTTTTACCTGGGTAAAGACCAGATCACCATCTGCTTGCACAAGTTCTGGTACCGCATCTCCTAAGACATAATAATTATCTTCAGCTGTCAGGGTTAGATAGACTCCTGGGTAATCTTTACATAAATCATATAAATCACTTATATCTTGCAAGTTTAGACTATGGGAATGAATCAGCTTCCACTCTAAACTGCTATAGGTGCTACAACCATTGTTTAAAATGAGAAATTCATCTTCTTGTAAACCCAGCTGGTCAAAATAAGGTTTTGTCCCTGAACTAGGGCGACCTGTACAAAGGACAATTTTTATCTTTTCGGCTGTCGCTTCTTGGATAGCCTGAATATTGTCAGCAGGAATTTCTTTTTGGTGATTTAATAAAGTACCATCTAAGTCAATTGCAATTAATGTTATCATAATACCCCTATATTTATTTTCTTAAGTTTCAATTTACAAAATAGTCTACCTTAATAGTTTATCATTTTTATAACAATTATGATATTAAGGGCCTGATAAGAAAATAAGGTGATTAAAAGAAAGCTAGACTTCTTCTATCTTAATGTGCTGGATAAGTTCCTGGTATTTTTCCATGTTGACATGTCCTGTTAGTTTTTCTTGGGCATTGAGCATTCCTAGAGCATTGGCTTTTTTTAGGAGCATATGATCATCATCTTCTTGAGACAAGGCCCAAGCAATTCCAGCAACCGTTGCATCTCCTGAGCCTACAGGATTTTGCACCTGAATTTTAGGAATGTGAACACGATAAAAGTGATTTCCATGCTTGGCAAATGCTCCTTTTGACCCTAAGGAAACAACGATCCATGGGATGTCATCAAAAAGACTCTGACTTAAAGCGTCTTTGAGACTATCAGCTGAAGGGTCAATTTCGTGGGAGAGCAATTCTTGCAGCTCTTCTAAATTCGGTTTAATAAGAGTAGGTTTAGACTTTCCTAACAAGACTGATTGCAATGGACTTCCAGAACAATCCAAGATAATTTTTTTATGATGACTATTTAGTAATGAGATTACTTTTTCATAATAGTCAGAGGCCAACCCTTTGGGTAAGCTCCCTGAAATGGTAATGATATCATAGTCTTTACAAAGACTATCTAAGTGGTCTAAAAAGCCACTTGCTTCTTCTTGACTAATTGTAGGGCCACTTTCTAAAATTTCTGTTTGACACCCCTCATGCAAGATAGCAATGCAATTTCTTGTTTCTCCCTTAATGGGAAAAAAATGATGCTTAATCTTAGCTTGGTCTAGCTGAGCCTTAATAGACTGTCCCAGATTTTCACCTATAAATCCAGTTGCCAGCACATCTTGTTTGGCTTCTTGCAAAACCCTAGTGACATTGAGTCCCTTTCCTCCAGCTGTCTTTTCTACTGCTTCCACACGATTGACCCCATCAAGCACAAAGGGACCACTCAAGGGATAAGAAATATCGATGGAAGGGTTTAAGGTAATTGTTAAGATCATTTTTCCTCCTAATCCTGATAATCACCATGGTCCCATTTTTCAAGAAATTCTCTAAAGAATTCTGGATCTTCTTGGGAGGAATCATGATTGTCTAATTGGGTTATTTTAGCTATTAATTCTTGATTATCCTTAGTCTTTTTATAGCTTGCATTGATAAAGGCTTCAATGATATCACACATCAAGAACTGGCCGGTGATTTTACCCCCAAAACCAATAACATTGGCGTTGAGTTCTTCTTTAGCATAAAGAGCAGAAGTCATATCCCTAACCAGTGCTGAGCGAATTCCTGCTACCTTATTGACAGCATTATTAATACCCACACCAGTTCCACAAATGCAAACTCCTAAGTCTGCTTGCCCTCCTACAATAGCTTCTCCTACTTTTTTACCATAAATAGGATAGTGGGTCCTTGTATGATCATAGGTTCCAACATCTAAAACTTGGTGGCCTTTTGATTTTAAAAAATCTGAGACAGCCATCTTTTCATCGGTTACAATATGGTCACATCCAATTGCAATTTTCATCTGAATCTCTCCTATCTATTAATCTAGCATTTTGCTAGGCCATTTTATTAAGCATGTCAACACGGATTTGATGGCGACCACCATCATACTTTCCTGTTACAAATGCCTTTGCAATATTTTTGGCTAGACCTGGTCCTACAATGAGGGATCCCATGGTAATGATTCGAGCATTATTGTGGCTACGCGTCATATAAGCAGAGCGTTCATCTGATACTTCTGCTGCAATTATCCCTTTTAATTTTGTTGCTACCATAAAAGGGCCTACACCGTAGGCATCAATCATAATTCCTAGATTAGCTTTATCTTTATTAACTTCCTTTGCAAGTGCAAGGGTATTGTCTACAAAATCTTTTTCTGGATTTGAAAGGTCTTTTACAGCAAAGCCTTCTTCTTTCAGATGGGAGATTAGTATTTCTTTAAGAGCTTGTCCTTGCGCATCAGCGCTTAAAATAATTGTCATAAAAACTCCTTTGTATGTCTATTTTGACGCTAACATTCTTTAATAATCTGTAGTAATAAGTACACTTACTAGTTTTGACTAGCTTGATAAAGTGCATTGCGTTTTTTCATTTGTTTTGCATACCACATAAACAAGGCTAGGTAGATAACTACAAAAATAATAAGGTTGAAAATAGCTGTTAGTTGTCCTTTTGTAGCTTGCCCAATAACATAGCCAAAGATTTTTTCCATTGGCCCTTCAAGAGTAGAGTGGGTAATCATGGAACCTGCCTGTGCACCCGCTGGAAAGGCCCCCACTTTTTTGGCTAATTCTGTGGTAAAAGGGGCAATCATAGTCCCAGAAAGAAGGAACAAGGGGAGAAGTAAGGAACCAAAAATAATCATCCTGATTAGGCGACCACGCGTAACCACCAAAAGTGCTGGGGTCACCCCCATTGCAATAATACCAGCAAGTGGCAAAATCCCATTTCCTACTTTTGAAAGTAAAATAGCTTCAACAAGCATAATCGGAGCTAGAATATTAGCACAGGCCCAAATTTCTGCACGTCCAGCAATAAATGGCCAGTCAAGACCAATATTAAAGCGGCGCCCTCCCATTTTAGAATTGGCAAAATTGGTAATTCCTTGGGAAAGTGGCTCAACAGCTGCGATAAACCAGGAACCAATTAAGGAAAAGAGTTCTAGACAGGCCCCAGCTATAAAGCCAAGTTCAAACCAATGCTTGAGTGCGGCCCAACTAAGATGAGGATCTCCCATGATTCCAATCACAAAACCAAGTATCATACCAATAAAAAATTTAGAACCCCAAAAACCAATTTTTTTGTTTAATTTTGCAGCATCAAAATCATACTTATCTAAACCTGGAAAAACCTTATCAAAAAGCTTATCAAGCACCATGATGATAGGATTCATCATGTAATTCATATGAGTTGAGGTCATTGGAGAAGTTGATGCTACCCCAAGTAGATCATCAAAAGTAGGCTTCATCAAATCGGAATTAATAATTTTTAGGACCCCAACAAAAATTACAGCTATTGTCGCAATAGTTAAAGACAAAATAAGGGGTAAATGATTGCGGCCAGCATACCACATAATCAAGAGCCCAGTGATGGATAAATGCCAGATGTCAAAGATATCTACGTCCAAGGTATCTGTTTTTTTCATAACAATCATGACAATATTTACAATCAACATCAGAAGTAGAAAATAGAGGGTATAAGGTGAACCCCAAGTGATCGTCGCTAAAGGCGCCCAACCAACATCTATGATATTGAGACTGATTCCTGTATTTTTAACAAAGGCCTGTAAAGACTCTGAGAAGGCACCTGTTAAAATACCAATAATGGCTCCAATACCAGTTAAGGCAATAGCCAGTTTAATACCCCCTTCAAGTGCTTTTGTGAATTTTACTCCAAACACCATGGCTAGTACTGTCATAACTATAAGCATGACAACACCGGAACCTAAATCGATAATGGGTTTAAAGAAAATATTTACAAAATGAAGAAAAACTTGCATAAGAAACTCCTTTATATTCTTTTAATGACACTCATGATAGGTGATGTTCTTTAATCACTTTTTCTAATTCTGTAAAAACTGGTTCACTCATGGCAGGAATACGATATAAGATAGGCCCTGCTTCAACTGTTGGAATTGTGAGGTCAAATCCCAGGTTAGTTTTAGCAATAGGTGTAAAAATATCATAGCGATTGACCATTTCTTCAGTAATATCTTTAATCATAACGGCATCACAAGTAACATCATAACCCCTATCAGCCATTTGACTTTCAATAGCATCCTTAATTTGATGGCTTGAATTAACACCTGCTCCACATGCTGCTAAAATTTTAATCATTGTTCAATACTCCTTTTTCTACTAAAAAATCCTTGATTTCCTTTTTATGATTGCCTAAATCTTCTAATCTTTGCAAGTTACCTTTACTAATAAAGAAAGTGATAACATTAGATAAAAGCTGGGTTTGACCTGACTTCTTACTGTTAATAATAAAGAAGAAATGTTTAGCATAACAGTCCTCTTGAGGATTTATCATATGCTTAAAAGTTATGGGAAAACTATTTTTAACATAGACAAGCCTATCCACTAAACAATACTGGGTTTCTGTATGAGGAATAGCCGCAAAAAGAACATCACTCCCATCTTTATAATCAATTTTAAGTCCTGTTGGAAAATCTTTTTCTCTCTTCTTGAGAGCCTCCTTGTAATCAGCTGTCACATAAACTTGGGTTTGTAACTGATTAGCAACCTGCTCAAAGAGCTCTTCTTGTGTTTTTGCTTCGGTAAAGAGAATGTCTGAGAACATTCCTATGCCACCTTTCTATCTTAATATCCTCTAAAAAAGTTGTCTAATTATGTTTGGTAACGTTTACAAAATAGATTATAATATAAAATCAAACAATATTCAACATTATATTTCTAAAAATATTTTATTTTTGTTTGTTATTGTTGTTTATTGAATAATCACTGCCTTTATGCTATGATTAAAAAAGTATTTTAGGAAAAGAGGGATACTCTTGTTAAAAAAAGAACGTTTATTAAAAATTATGGAAAAAATAGATACCAAGGGTATTATCACCGTCAATGACATTATTGAAAACTTAAAGGTTTCTGATATGACAGCCAGACGCGACTTAGATGAATTAGAGGCTGCTGGAAAGCTGGTTCGTATTCACGGTGGTGCACAGAGTATCTCTTCTACCACAAAACCTGAAAAGTCAAATAGTGAAAAATTAAAGGTGCAAACGAAAGAAAAAAAAGAACTTGCAACCTTTGCAAGTCACTTTATTAAAGATGGTGAAACTATTTTTATTGGTCCAGGAACTACCTTAGAATATTTTGCAGAACAGTTGATTTCACGGCAAATCCGTATTATAACAAATAGTCTACCTGTTTTTAATATCCTTAAATCTAGTGATAGTATTGATTTAATTTTAATTGGAGGAGAATACCGTGACATTACGGGAGCTTTTGTAGGCACTACTGCTAATCAAAGCATTTCTAACTTAAAGTTTGCTAAGGCCTTCATCAGCTGTAATGGGGTTTACCATAATGATATTGCCACCTACAGTGAACTAGAAGGACAGATTCAAGCCTTAGCCTTTGATAATGCTATTGAAAAGTATCTCCTCGTGGACAATCAAAAGTTTGATAGCTATGATTTTTCGGTATTTTATCACTTAAATGCTATTGATGCAGTCATTACTGATAGTGGAATCTCACCTCAGATCAAGAAAGAATATACTAAATACACAAAAATTCTCATTTCTCAGCCAAAATAAAAAATGCTCCTATTTCTTGTGAACTGCACCCCAAAAGTTAGACATAAAATCTAATGATAGGGGAGCAGTTCACTTGTACTAGGGGGCATTTTTTAAATCTATAACTGCTATTTTGATACGAATTCTGCTTACTTTATTGCCCTGCATTGGCATTGGCCAGGTGAGCAACTACAAGGAATAGTCTCAGTTGCTGACTTTTCTTTTTTTGCTAAGAGCTTTTGAAAAGCCAGAATATCTTTTTGAGTCATTGGTAAATCTTCCAGTAAACTTAATAAGACGCTTCCTACTTGCCTTGAACAGATCTTATTGAGGCACTCTTTTACCATTTCTTTCTGAAAAGAGTTTTGATCAATCAAGGCTTGATAAAGATAAGCTCTGCCTGATCGTGAACTGTGCACATAGTTTTTTTCTACTAATCTCCCTAGTAAGGTTTTAATAGTTGAAGGTGTCCAGTTACATTTTTTTTCTAATACAGCAATAATAGCACTACTCTTAACTGGCCCTTGAGCCCATATGACTCTCATAACTTCCCACTCTGAATCAGAAATGCCATACATTTTTAGTTTACCTCTTCTCTCGTCAATAATATTTTATTGTAGCATTTTTGTTTACATTTGTAAATTAATATAAGTCTCATTTTATTAAAATTGTATTGATATATTATTGCATTTTGATATAATAATATAGCCATGTTTTACACAATACTGAAGGAGATTACCGTGAAACAACTTAAAATAATTACCCTAAGCCTTTTTCTATGTCTCTTATTAAGCTCTGCTAGTCCTGCTAAAGCTACTACATCACAGACCTGGAAAAGCTGGCTGATTGAACAATACTTTTGGTTAAAAAGAGACAAAAACTATTATTCTCAGCAAGACCCAGCTAAATTCATGGAATATGTCAATTCAGCTGGTCAAAAGGCAAATCAAGGCTTTTCTCTAGATCCTAACACGGTCAATGGAGGACTCGAGACTAAGACAGTTGGTGCCATGCAAGTCCACAGCTGGAATAAAAATCCTAATAAGCCAAGAAATCAAAAAATTATTTTTTACTTACATGGTGGTTCTTATTTAAATAATCCAACTTCTTACCACATTGACATGCTTAAAACCCTCTCTACCAGCCTTGATGCTAGAATTATTTTACCAATTTATCCCAAGGCTCCTAGCTATAACTACTCCATGGCCATGCCAAAGCTAGTTGACCTCTACCGAGACACCCTCAAGGAAACTGATGATCCCAAAAATATTACCATTATGGGGGATTCTGCTGGTGGGGGTCTAGCACTAGGACTTGCCTTAGCCCTAAAAAATGAGAATCCTATTCCAAAGCAACCCAAAGATATTATTTTACTTTCTCCTTGGCTAGATGTTACTATGACTAATCCAGATATTCCAAAATATGAGAGTCTCGATCCCATCCTATCTGCCTGGGGATTACAAATAGTTGGTGATATTTGGGCCGGAAAGATAGCAAACAATACCAAGCATCCTTATGTCAGTCCTATTTATGGGGATCCAAGTGGTCTAGCTCCTATCACCATGTTTGTAGGAACCCATGAAATCTTCTATCCAGATATTCTGAAATACGATAGCATTTTAAAGGAAAAGAATCATCAACATCAGCTCTTTGTGGCTGACAAGATGAACCATGTCTACCCAATCTATCCTATTGAAGAAGCTAAAACAGCCCAGTACCAGATTATTGATACTATTAAAAAAGCTTATTAATACAAAAAACCTTAGGGATAAGTAAAGCCTACTTGTCCTTAAGGTTTTATTTTTAATCTTTTTTATCCAATTCACGTAGTAACTGATCTATCTTGTTACCATAAGCTATTGAATTATCCTTTTCAAAAATTAAATCTGGGATTTTATACATGGTTAGTCTTCTTCCCAATTCCCGTTTAATGGTTCCTGTAGCTTTTTCCAAGCCAGTCTGTGCTTTTTGATTATCAGATGCCAAATCACTCATTAAGGTATAATAAATTTTAGCTGCTGATAGATCACCAAGCATCTGCACTTCAGTAATAGTTACTCCTACAACACGTGGATCACGAACCTTCTTTTGCAAGATTTCATTTACTTCACGTTTAATTTCCATTCCGACACGATCAATGCGATGATTAGCCATAAGAATTCTCCCTTCCCTTATTTCAATCTTATTCAGGAAAAGCTAGGAAGGTTCCTAGCTCTATTTTATTATCCATAGTTAATAGAGAATTTTTGAATTGCCCTATTATTTTCTAATAATTTCTTCCATGATGTAAGCTTCAATAATATCATCTACTTGTAAATCATTGAAGTTTTCAACCATTAAACCACCCTCTTGAGCATTACCAACCTCTTTAACATCATCTTTATAATGTTTAAGACTAGCTAGCTTACCATCGAAGATGACAACACTATCACGAATGACACGAACATTTGAGTCACGTGTAATTTTACCATTGGTAACCATAAATCCGCCAATAGTCCCTACTTTAGAGACTTTGAAGGTTTCACGAATAATAGCTTCCCCAAGAACTTTTTCTTTATATTCTGGGTCAAGTTTACCTTTCATGGCTTCTTCTACTTCTTCAATAACTTTATAAATGATACTGTGTAAGCGAATCTCAACATCATCAGTAGCTGCTTGTTGACGAGACTGTGGTGTTGGACGGACATTAAATCCGATAATAACCGCATTTGAAGCTGCTGCAAGTGTAACATCTGATTCATTAATAGCACCAACAGCTGAGTGAACAACATTGACACGAACACCTTCGACTTCAATTTTAAGTAATGATGCGGCCAAGGCTTCTACAGAACCTTGAACATCTGCTTTGATAATAACATTAACTGTCTTGATTTGGCCAGCTTTTAGGGTATCAAACAAGTTATCTAGGCTAACACGTTGAGTATTTTGACGTTGTTTAAGAAGTGCACGTTTTGCACGTTCTTCACCTGCTGCACGAGCAGCTTTTTCATCTTCATAAACTGCAAAGTGATCACCAGCCATTGGTGTTTCATTTAAACCTGTTATAGAAACTGGAGTTGATGGTAAAGCAAGCTTAACACGTCTACCTAAGTCATTTGTCATAGCACGAACACGACCAAAGGTATTTCCGATAACAATTGGATCTTGAACATGAAGGGTACCTTGTTGAACAAGAAGGGTTGCAATAGCCCCTTTTCCTTTGTCAAGGCGAGCTTCAATAACTGTACCAATGGCACGAACTGTTGGATCTGCCTTTAATTCTTCAACTTCTGCTACCAAAAGAACTGTTTCTAATAATTCATCAATGTTCTTGTTGAATTTAGCAGAAATTTCGACAAATTCACAGTCACCACCCCAAGCAGTAGAAATAATACCATGTTCAGCTAACTCAGAGATAACACGTTCAGGGTTAGCTCCTGGTTTATCAATTTTATTAATAGCTACGATAATTGGTACTCCAGCTGCCTTGGAATGATTGATAGCTTCAATAGTTTGAGGCATTACCCCATCATCAGCAGCAACAATCAAGATGGTAATATCAGTCACTGAGGCACCACGTGCACGCATGCTAGTGAAGGCAGCATGTCCTGGTGTATCAAGGAAGGTAATTTTCTTACCAGCTTCCTCAATTTGATAAGCCCCGATATGCTGAGTGATCCCACCTGCTTCACCTGTAGCTACACGGGAGTTACGCAAAGTATCTAGTAAAGTTGTTTTACCATGGTCAACGTGACCCATGATAGTAACAACAGGCGCACGTTCTACTAGGTTTTCAGGATTAAGATAGGTGTCATCTTCGAAGAAACGCTCGATGTCTGCATCATCAACTTGAACTTTTGCTTTTGCAGCAATACCATAATCAACCATTAAGAGCTCAATTGTATCACCATCTAATGATTGGTTTTGTGTTGCCATAACACCCATCATAAACAGTTTTTTAACAATTTCAGCTGGCTCACGTTTGATACGTTTTGCAATATCAGCAACAGTCATGCCTTCAGTATATTCAAATTCTTTAGGTAATTCATGGAATTTACGCTCGGTTACTGGTTTTGGAGCGCTAGTGTTATTCCTATTATTTTTACCTTTTTTAGGTTTTTTGTTCCAGTTACTATTTCTTTGATTTCTCACTTGGTTATGATTATTCCAACTCTTCTTATTTTGCTTTTGTCCATTTTCACGTGTTTGACTATTATCTTGCGTTTTTTCTGGACGTGTTTTTTTACGACGTTTATCTACTGACTTAGCTGCCACTGGAGCTGTTGCAACAGAATCTGCAAAGGCAGTTTTGTTAGAGCCTTGACTTCCTTTTGCTTCTGCCTTAGCAGCTTGCTTAGCGGCTTCTTTTTCTGCAGCTTGTCTTGCTTCTTCTCTAGCTTTTTCAGCTAAACGCTTAGCTTCTTCTTGTTGACGGAGTTGATTCTCTCTGTGAAGAAGATATTCCGCATTTTGTTCTGCTTTTAAAGCGGCTGCACGAGCTTTAAAATCTATCTTAGTAGATGTAGTTGTTGTTGCTTGTGCTTGGTTAGCTTGGAAGCGACTATTATCACGGCTATTATTTTGGGGACGATTATCCTTTCGGTAATTGCCGTGGGAAGCTTTGTTATCAAATCTTCTTTCTTTATGTTGCCCCTGCTTGTGATTTTTAGCAGTTGAAGGAGCCTTACTTTGTCCTTTGTCGCTTGAAGGATATTGACCTGTTTGCTGACGAGCTGCTTGTGCTTTGGCTCTAGCTTCACGCTCAGCCTTGAAATTTCTACTTTTTGGCTTAGGTTTAGTAGGAACTTCAGTTTTTACTTCTGAAATAGGCTTGGTTTCAGCTTCGGTTTTACTTGCTTCAACCTTTGGTGCTTGAGTTGCTTGCTTAGAAGCAGATTCAGGCTTTTTATCTTCTTTTGGTTGGGCTTGGCCTTTTGGCTGAGTAGTATCCCTAAAGCTATTTACAATTTTCTTTACTTCCGAGTCTTCTACACTTGAGGCATGACTCTTAACATCCAAACCTAATTTTTGAGCCTGTTCTACTACTTCTTTACTTGTCTTACCAATTTCTTTGGCAATTTCATGTAATCTTTTCTTTGACAAATTGTGTCCTCCTATTCGTCTATTCCATAAGAGTCCTCATTTTCTTTGAAAATCCAGCATCTGCAATGGCAACAACCTTCCTTGCTTTACCAAGTGCAGCACTTAATTCCAGTGCACTAAACACTGTGGAGACTTCTACATTATAATAGTTACTTTTATCTGTTACTTTTTTTGTCACATTCGGGCCAGCATCATGAGCCAGAAAAACAAGTGATACTTGTCGCTTCTGAATTGCCTTAACAGCTAATCCTTCTCCAGAAACAACTTTTCCTGCTGCCTGTGCTAAACCAATGAGATTTGATAATTTTTCTAAATTAGTCAAGGCCTAACTCTCTTCTTTTGACTTTGTGATCAACATAGGCAATCAATTCATCATAAAAACTAGTAGACACATCCATAGAAAAGCTACGGTTAAAAACTTGCTTTTTCTTGGCTAAAAGAGCTTCTTCATTATCAAGCTTAATATAAGCACCGCGGCCATTTTTTTTGCCAGTTGGGTCTATAAAAATCTGCCCTTCCTTTGTTTTTACAATGCGTAATAAATCGCGTTTATCGATAAGCTCACCAGAGACAAGTGACTTACGTAAAGGTATTTTCTTATTTTTAGGCATAAACACCTCATTTCTTATTCTTCTTCTGGAAGAACTACTTCTTGTTCACTTACCTCTTGACTAGGGCTATCTTCATTTTCAGCTTCCATTTTCTCATATTCACTAGCTGATTTAATATCAATACGGTAGCCTGTCAAATGAGCTGCCAAACGAACATTTTGTCCTCTTCGACCAATAGCAAGTGATAATTTGCTATCTGGCACAACAACTGTTGCTCGTTTTATATCTTCATCATCAAACAAGACCATGTCAACCTCTGCAGGTGCAATAGCATTATAAATAAATTCTGCAGGATCTTCCACCCATTGAATCACGTCAATGTTTTCTTCTACAGGCACTTCGATACCTGTCTTAGCATCAAAACGTTTAGGATGGAATTTGCTAATAACCTTTTTGATATTGCTTCCGCCACGCCCTACTATTGTACCAATAGCATCAACGTTAACATTATGACTTCTAACCGCAACCTTTGTTCTATCACCAGCTTCGCGGGAAACACTCATAATTTCCACCGTTCCATCAAAAACTTCTGGAATTTCTTGTTCCATGATACGCTTGATGAATTCTGGATGACTACGGCTTACAAAAACATTGACACCTTTAGGATTATTTTCTACTTTATAAACATAGACCTCGATACGGTCATGTGATTTAAAGCTTTCACCTGGAATTTGATCTTGATGTGATAATTGCGCTTCTAATGAGCCAAGGTTAACATAGATGAAGCGTTGATCAAAACGTTCAACTGTACCTGTCATGATTTCACCTTCATGCTGCTTGTACTCATTAAAGGTAACTTCACGCATTTGGCGGCGCATCTTTTCCATGATTGTCTGCTTAGCAGACTGAGCTGCTACACGACCAAACTCAGTAACTGATTCTTCAAAGCGAATCTTATCACCTAGTTCATAAGCCGAACTAATAGCCAGAGCATCTCTTAAGCTGATTTCTAAACGGCTATCAAATACTTCTTCTACAACCTCACGCACTGAAAAAACTTGGAAATCTCCTGTTTTTTCATTATATTCAATATCACAGGACTCTGATTGACCATAACGGCGTTTATAGGCAGATTTTAAGGATTCCATTACAGCTTCAATGATATCTTCTTTGTTAATGTGTTTTTCTTCTTCCAGAATCCGGAAGGCTTCTAGCATTTCTTTGCTCATATTTTTAGATGCTTTGCAATAACTTGCATAAGCTAAATTCCTTTCTTAAATTCATCTCTCAAGAGACTTTTTTACTCATTTAAAGTCTCTTATAGTTTAACCGCTAAGCGGGCTTTGGCAACTGCCTGATAGGGGATTTGGACCGTTTTTTGTCGTGTCTTATCGAGGTAACTTATAGTAAGCGTTTCGCCATCAAAGGCAAGCAAGTCACCTTGAAATACTTTTACCTTATCAATAGCCTTATAAAGGCTAACATTAACATAGGCTCCTACTGCTTTTTGAATGCTTTCAGCTGTCTTTAATGGTCTCTCAAGACCAGGACTTGAAACTTCTAGCATATATTGTTCAGGAAAAGGATCTGGCTTAATAGTATCCAGCAAAGGGCTAATAAGTTCTGTTAATTGGGCAGTATCTTCTATTGTTATACCACCTTCCTTATCAACTAAAATACTAAGAACATAGTCACTTCCCATTTTCTCATATTCTACATCAACCAACTGGTATGGTGCTTCAATGACTGGCGTCACATGTTCTGTAACGATATCAATAATATTGTGATTAGCTATTGTCATAACCCCCTTTTTCAAGCAAACTGAGACAAAATATCTCTATATAGTAAATGTCAATACAAAAGTGGCGAGATATCTCTCACCACCCTTCTATATATTTGTTAGTATTATTATACCATACTAACAGGATATTGCAAGGCTTAGCTTTTTTCAGCCTTATAAATTAAGAGATTAGCAGAAAAAAACGACCAAGTTACCAAGAGCATTTTTCAAATATGTGATTTTGACGGGTAAAAAACGGGTGAATACCCCCAAAACCTTGATATAGCAACAGGATAAAAGGAGAGGAGGGGATTCGAACCCCCGAGCCCCGTTAAGGACTACACGCTTTCCAAGCGTGCGCACTCGGCCACTATGCGACCTCTCCATAAAAGAAGCTGAGAATAATAAATGTTTATCTCAACTAAAATTTAGCTTCTACTCTATAAATAACTTGACCTTTACTAGAAAATTTAGCTTCATACTCAGTCATGACATTTTTTTCAAAATCACTAGCATGTAAATCTAGCCATACCTGCTTTAATAGCATACCATATTGAGAAAAACTAGCCAAGCTATATTCAAATAAACCACGATTATCTGTTTTAAAATGAATTTCGCCATTCTCAGGTAGTATTTGCTTATAGGTATCCAGAAAATCTCTATAGGTCAATCGACGTTTTTCATGTTTTGATTTAGGCCATGGATCTGAAAAATTCAGATAAAGCAACTGAATCTCACCGTCTTCAAAATAGTTGGTTAAACTAGAACCATCTACCCTTAAAAGCCTAATATTAGGAAGCTGACTAGCCAGAACCTTGTCTAGGGCATAACTAAGAACAGAAAGTTGGATATCAATACCGATGTAATTAATATCAGGATTTTGTAAGGCCATACCTGTGATAAAGTTTCCCTTACCAGAACCAACCTCAATATGAATCGGGTTGTCATTCCCAAAAACGTCTTTCCAGTGCCCCTTAGCATCTTCAGGCTCTAAAATAACATAGTGTGGATTATTTTCTAGGTGCTCTTGTGCCCCTTTTCGTTTTCTAACTCGCATTATTTCTTTCTAAATGACTCCCTAAACTTACGTAAGGCATAAATTTCCTGATTGACATGTTCCATATCTCTTTGTTCAAAACAACGTAATATCTGTGTTAAATAAGATAACTGTCCGTACCAGACAATTTTACTCATCACCTTTTCGTTATTTTTATAACCATAATAAGATAACCATTCTGGCCAGCGTAAGCGTGGAATATAATGACTCAATAAATAAGCAACGTCATACATGCGATCTGTCAATCTGACAGAATCCCAATCACACAAATAAATCATGCCACTGGTTGTGATAACCCAGTTACTGTGCTTGATGTCGCCGTGAACAATAGTTGCAACCTCAGCCCGAAATTCTGGTAAACTTTTCTTTAATTCTTTTACAACTCCTTGTAAATAAGTATTCTGTTGAATTTGCAAGGGTGCATTTTTTTCAAAATCAGCTAACAAATCATAAGGATTTTCAATCTTATAATCCAGTTGAAGCAACTGATTAACCAACTGTTTTGACTTGTGCAATCTTAGTAAAATATGAACAATCTGTTTACTATTCATATCTTTACGAGATAAGATGCGCCCATTAAGCCATTCTTGAGCACTCATCATATCGCCATTACCCATACGTTTTGCCCATAATAGTTGTGGTGCAATCTGTTCTTTAGCTAAGGCTGGTAAGATTGGCGTTGTATTTAACTTTATAAAGACGTTATCACCATTAGGGTAAGTCCCTTTATAAGCTTTGCCACTCTTACCTTTTAAGGGCGTCAATGTTAAATCTTGTTCTGTTGTTGTCACCTTATCGCCCTCCTTTTCTCTTTCAAATCACTTAATCCTATTTTACTTGTTTTATATGACTTAGTCAATTATGTTCTTCAACTTATAAGGAATATAAATAAAATTTAGTAATAATGTAATTCCAATTAAGACTAGAGCCTTAAAGAAAGACTGACTTATAACTAGTTCAACTAATAAAATAAGAGCTGATAAACCACGTAAAAAACCAAGAAGATTTTTCTTTTTCAAATCCCCACTAGTTGGGTATAAAAGGGAAAGATAATGGTAATCATAATGCTTATAAAGGGATAATAATTGAAATAATAACAAATAAGTAAAGACTCCTGTTAGTATCAAGGACAGGTAAGTGTTAGAAATAAAGAATAAGGATAAAAGACTTAACAAAAATAATCTAAGGCTTAAACCCAAATAATCTGAACTTCTCAAAAAAGCTCTCAAATACAAGTTAGACCATAATTGTGTTGATTTTTTAGGAACTAATTTTAAGATACTATTTAAATAAGTCCTTTTTTTAAAACGAGTAGAAATCCCTTTAACATTTGTAAATAAGGAATAAAATTTAAGGATTCGCTGTTTACGCTCCTGCTCTGCAGATATGGCCTTAGCCCAATTTAAATGCCCATCTTCTAGCAAAGCCATCACTTTTTTCTTTTGTAAAAACCATTTTATAACGATTAAAACAAGAGTTAGACAAATAAACAAACTTAAAGTAACACCTAGCTTGATAAAAACAGGATATAAAAGGAGTAAAAAAACTGTCTGTAGGCTGGACCATCTTATAAAACTAGCGAGACTGGCCTTTTTTAGATAAGCAATAACTTCCTTTTCTTTACATAATAAAAAATGACTGTCTGCCTCTTCCAGATAGCTAGCAGGTGAGCCAACCCTTAATAAAATAAGCAACAAAAAGATAAGAATAATAGCTACTGGAAAATGATTTTTAGGAAAATGATGTAATAGCTGACTATACTGATAGAGAATATAACCTAGGAAAAAGACTAGAACCAAAACAAAATGATCATTAAAAACGTAAGGAAGATACTTACCATGTAATTTTTGGAAATCTCTTTTTCTTTTCTGGAATAATGCTTGCATGGCTAAACCTCTTTAGTTAAAGCTAAATAAATATCATTTAAGCTAGCATTTGGATTAGCAAAACTATCCCTTAAATCCTGCAAGCTCCCTTGTGCTCTTATCTGACCCTGATGTAGTATGACAAACTTATCACACATCTTTTCTGCAGAATCAAGGACGTGGGTACTCATCAAAATTGATTTTCCCTTAGCCTTTTCAACTTCCAAGTAGGCAATCAAATCTGAAATAGCCAAAGGATCTAACCCCAAAAAGGGTTCATCTAAGATAAAAAGACTGGGATCAATAATAAAAGCACAAATTATCATGACTTTCTGCTTCATCCCCTTAGAAAAATGGATAGGATACCAATCCAACTTATCCGCTAAACGATAGGTTTCTAAAAGAGGTTTTGCTCGTTCCAAAGCGACACTTAAATCAACATCATAAGCCATAGCAATTGTTTCAATATGTTCAGCTAGGCTTAACTCTTCATATAAACTAGGTGTTTCTGGAATAAAACCTATCTTTTTACGATAGTCTGCCCCATTTTCAGCTAAAGTAAGGCCATCAATAACTATTTTTCCTTTATAAGGTCTTAAAAGGCCAATAATTTCATTAATTGTTGTTGACTTACCAGCCCCATTTAAACCGATTAATCCCACAAGTTGACCATCATCAACCGTGAAACTAATATCCTTTAAAACAGGAAGATTTAAATAGCCTCCTGTTACCTTTTCTACTTTCAACATAATGATATGATACTTTCTATTTTTCTTTTTCTTGCTGCTTCTATTATAGCAAAATCCGTTTATAAAGGGAGCAAAAAGGAAGTCTTCCTATTCAATAACAGATTAGTTCCCAAACTGCTAGCTATTTCAACCCTATTCAAAAAGCTTATATTGCCACCAAAGATTTAAATTGTTATAATCCTTTTATCTAATCTTTATTTGCGTTAAATGAACAATAAATGTGTCTATTTTAATGTAAATTTTATCATTTTAGAAAGTGAGTAGCAAGCATGCTTCATTATTTTTTTAAACCAAGAAAAGCTGTTTTAAAGAGTTTTCTCTTAACTGTTCTGACCCTTATTGTCCTGAAACTGACTGGCTTACTTGTTTCTTTTGAGTCTAATGTATCAATTATCGTCAGTGATGGAATTGCTTCTATACTATCTTTATACTTATTTGGCAGGGAAATTTTTTACCAAAATTAGCTTTTAAATGGTCTTCCTTTTGGCTAGGGATCAAAAAGTGCTGGTATGTCATCTTTCTTTGTCTCTTACTGGTTCTGCCTAACATAAGTGAGTTAGACTATTCACGTTTAAGCTTCACCACTGTTAATTTAATACTCTGGGCCAATTTACTGATTGGTTTATTTGAAGAATTATTTTTTTAGGGGCCTTATTTTCTCCCGTCTAGAAAAAGAATATTCTCCCTTGAAAGCTAGCTTAATCTCTGCTTTGCTATTTGGCTTAGCCCATTCCTTAGGACTACTTAGTGATCAACCATCTCTCCTGATTTTATCTCAGATTATCTATGCTTTCTTTATGGGAATACTTTTTGGAGCTGTTTTTTATGTGACCAAGAATATCTGGTCTCTCGTCTTCTTACATGGCTTAGTGGACTTCTGCTCTGCTATCATTAAGATCAATACAGACAAAAACCAGCTTGAAGATGCAAGCACTATCTTAGAAACAGCTATAGCTAATCTTGTCTTTGTTTTTCCAGCTGCCCTTATAGGGTTAACTATTTTATAATAAAGCTCATAAAAAACAAAAGAAGATTTAACATAAGAGAGCTTTCTAGTAAACCTAGCTAGTTTTCTTCCTTAAAAAGGAGATATTCTGAATTGCATTATCCCTGTGACAATGCTAAGATTAGAATAAGAAGTTTGTTGTTCTAGCTCTTAACGGTATAAAAAGGTGTTATGCTTGCCAAAAATACCTAGATAAATAGCTGTAAAATAGAAAGGAATTCCAATATGGAAGATTGTATTTTTTGTAAAATAATTAATGGTGATATTCCTTCTTCTAAAGTCTATGAAGATGAGCAGGTTCTAGCTTTTCTTGATATTACACAGACTACACCAGGACACACCTTATTGGTTCCTAAAAAACATGTCCGCAATGTTTTAGAAATGGATCAAGAAACTGCTAGTCTCACCTTTGCAAGACTCCCTAAAATAGCCCGTGCTCTAAAAAAAGCAACTAAGGCACCTGCCATGAATATTATCAATAACAATGAAGATCTCGCAGGTCAAACAGTCTTTCATGCACATATTCATCTCCTTCCTCGCTATGATAAAAATGATGGTATCTCTATTCAATATACTACACACGAACCTGATTTTGAACAACTAGCCCAACTTGCTAGTAGCATCCAAAAGGAGATCATGGAATGACATTAAAAACCCTGTCCTTAACAGCATTAGTAGCATTTGGTGCCTACAAGGCTTATCAACATAAAGATAAGTTTCTTAAAAATCTAGAAAATGCAAAAACCTCAAAAGACCTTATCCAAAATGACCTTGAAAAAATAAAGTGTAATCTTACCAATCTTCAAAATCAGATTAAAACCCTGGTTCCCCTAGAAGAAGATCTAAGTTATAAAGTAAAAGTCTTCTATAAAGAAACAGAACCCATCATTAATCAGATAAAAGAACGCATGGAAAAATACCAGCAAGAATAAACCCTTTATATATTGATAGTAAGAAACGAAGTAAAATCTACCTCTTGTCCAAGAACAAGGGGTTTTTAAAATGCATCAAACAGGACAAAAAAGATTGAAGAAAATTTCTCCTTAGAAATTTTCTTCAATCTAAATTAACTACAATGAAATAAGGATAGCTTCGCTACAAGCAAGCATCAAGTAAATAGTATCCTTAGTGTCCTTGCCCAACACCAGCTCCTGAATCTTGTGAACCACTAGGGGCAAGAGAAGGACTTGGATGGGTCGTGCCTGAATTAGCTTGACCTGCACCTCCTTCTACCGGGGCTGAATAAGAAGGGCTACTTTCTGGTGGAATGATGGTCACATTATTACTAGATTCAGAATAGTAGGTGCGTCCTCCTGTGTCATCAGAATAGCTTGAATATTGGCCTCCCGATTGTGAATAATTACCATTGGAATTGGTCGTACTAGACTTGTTTTTACCACGGCCTCCATTTACTGCAGAGCCCAAACCATATAACTGTTCATAGGTAACAGCACTAGTTGATAGAGAGGTTATGGGATTTAAGCCTAATTGACTTCTTATCTTATTTTGCACTTCTAAGATATGTTCTTCAGTCACAATCTGATAAGAGCCGCCATCATCTAAGGTAGCATCTTCTCCTTTTAGTTGATAAGACTCAATAGATTTCAAGGCATCTGTATAGCCCAGTAATTTAGGGATTGTGTTTGCTGATATCTCAATATTGGTTTGCATGTTACTACTTACTGCCTTTAAAATATTGCGGTAAGAGCTAACACTGTCTAGGGCAAGAATTTTTTTCAGCACTTTTTGAATGACAATTCGTTGCCGTTTTTGTCTACCATAATCCCCATCAGGGTCATCGTAACGCATCCGAGCATAAACCAAGGCCTGTTCTCCATTGATTTTATGGGTTCCTGGTGCAACACTGGCTTGATATTCAGGCTCATTTTCCGCAATGGAAATCGGAAAATCAAATTCATTGGTAACTGTAATACCACCAACAGCATCTACCAGATCAACAAGACCTTGCATGTTAATTTGCACATAATTGTCTATCTTAATATTCAGTAAATCTTGTACTGTTAAAAGAGCCATTTCTGCTCCGCCAGCTGCATAGGCTGCATTCAACTTAGCCTCTGCCCTATCCATATCATTGCCTTTTGGCCCTGATAGCTTCATTAGGATGTCTCTTTCTAAGCTGGTCATAGTAGTCTTTTTAGTTTTAGGATTAACAGTAACTAGAATCATCGAGTCACTGTTTCCTTCCCACTTGGATTTTCTCTCAGAGGAACCTGTATCTACACCCATTAAGAGGATAGAAAAGGGTTTAGTTTCGCTAATAGCTGTACTTTTTTTACCATTTGAAAAGTCCTTAAAGGTCTTTGATAATTCTCCTGTAGAGAAAGTGTAGGCACTTGTAGCATAGACAGCAAGTGCAACAAAGCTGGTCACTATAATAGCTGAAAGCATTAAGAATATTTTTTTTCCAATTTTCATGTAATCATCATTCATCTAAAACTTTACCCATATAGTAAAGGTCTAAATAGTCTCCATTTTTTGTTTTAACACCTAATTTTCTGCTTCCCTCAATCTCAAAACCATAAGTTTGATACAGGTGTATGGCACCAAGATTTCTAACTTGAACTTGTAATTCAAGCTTTAAGAGTTGAGGGGTCTGTCCTGCCCAATCAAGAGCGACTGCCATTAATTCCTTACCTAGGCCAAAGCCTTGATAATTTTCTTCAATAATAATAAAAAGTTCACCGATATGACAGGTATCTACTGATTTTTCACTAGCAATGTTTAAAAGTCCCACAACTTGGTGATCAATCTTCAACAAGAGACAAATATCTGCCAAGCTATTGCTACTATTTGCAAGGAAAGTGCCTAAGTCCTCTTCACTTGCTGCCAAAATCTCAGTCGTTTCAGAAATAAAATCAGTTTGCCGGCTTACCTTGTGAAATAATTCAAGGACCTGTTTGGCATCATAGACTTGAGCTTCTTCTATGGTAACAGTCTGTTTGGTCATTAGTCAGTTTCTCAATAATTTCTTTTGCGCGTGAGCCCTTTGCCTCTAACTGAACAGCTCTGCCATTGTCCCTTTTAACAATAAAAAGGTGTAGATAATCCTGAAAAAGCCCCTCATCAAGAAGCTCCCCCCATTCAATAACAGTTACTCCATCTCCATAGATAAAGTCATCCAAGTCGATAGAATCTGGATCATCGCCGATACGGTAAACATCTAGGTGATAAAGGGGTAAATTTCCCTCATATTCTCTTACAATCGTGTAAGTGGGACTTTTCACCATCTGGCTAATCCCTAAGCCTTTAGCAATCCCTTTGGTGAGCGTTGTTTTCCCAGCTCCTAAGTCTCCTGACAAAATAAGGACATCCTGAGCTTGCAAAAGACGACCAAGTCGAAAACCATAGTCAATCAGCTCATTTTCATTTTTACTATAAAACATAAAAACATTATAGCAAAAAAGAAAGCCACTTCCAAGTAGATACTGTAGAATAACAATAAGGAAGGCTGCTGATGACAACCTCCCTTACTGGATAATGATATTATAAAATAGCAAGTATGATAAAGTTAATGATAAATAGGAAGGTTGCTCCCCAAAGAATTGGATGAATCTCCTTGGCTTTTCCTTTAGTTACTTTCACCAAGCAATAAAAGATAAAGGCTGCTGCAATACCATAAGAAATGGAGTAACATAAAGCCATAAAGAAGGCTGCAAAGAAGGCTGGTAAAGCTTCTTCAAAATCACTCCAATTAACATCTAAGAAAGATGATACCATCATTACACCAACTATAATTAAGGCTGGAGCTGTTGCTGCTGCGGGTACAATTCCAACAAGAGGCAGTATCAAGATAGATAATAGGAAACAAACTGCTGTCGAAACTGCTGTTAAACCAGTTCTTCCTCCCTCAGCAATCCCTGCTGCTGACTCGACATAAGTAGTTGTATTTGAAGTTCCAAATAAGGCACCAATAGAGGTTCCAATGGCATCTGCAAATAAAGCACGGTCCATTTTTGAACTAAAGCCACTACTTTTTTCAAGAGCAGCTTCATCTTCTGCTGAAAAAATGCCTGTACGACGACCTGTTCCAATAAAAGTTCCAATTGTATCAAAGGTATCTGATAGAGAAAAGGCAAAGATGGTCATAAAGACTAGAGGAAGACGGCTTGAATCACTGAATAACGATGACATGCCATCAAAAGCAGCTAAGAAGGTAACACCCAATTCATTAAAGGCTGTTCCAATATGGTTGTCTGCAAAATTAAGCTGTGATAAATCAACAACTCCCATAGGTATACCAACAAGGGTTGTAGCAACTATTCCCAACAAAATAGCTCCTCTTACGTTTTTAATAACTAGGATTGCTGTTAATAGCAAGCCAAAAATAGCAAGTAAGACACTAGGGTTGGTAAAATTGGAAATCGCTGGTATGACCCCACCATTTGCATCTAAGGACATAATTCCATGAGCAAATGTTTTAGCACTTGCCTTAGCCGATGCGACCCCATTTACAGCAATAATATTCTCCGAGGATAAGGAGAACTGGATAATATTAGCACTTTTAAAACCAAGATAGGCGATAAAGACCCCAATACCACCACCAATAGCATGTTGTAAACTCACTGGAATAGCCTTGATAATATTTTTACGGAACTTTGTTATGGTAATAAAAATATTAAACAAACCACAGATAAACACCATGGCTAAGGCTTCCTGCCATGAAAACCCTAAACTAAAGACAACTGTATAGGTAAAAAAGGCATTTAAACCCATACCTGGAGCTAAAGCATAAGGAACATTTGCAAAAAGTCCCATGATCAAAGTAGAAATAGCTGCTGCAATAATGGTTGCCAAGAAAACAGCCTTTGTAGGCATGCCCGCTGCACCTAAAATGCTAGGGTTAACAAATAAAATATATGACATTGCAAAAAAAGTGGTCAATCCTGCAACAATCTCTGTTGAAAGTTTAGTTCCATTTTCTTTGAGTTTAAAAAACTTTTCCATGTGAATGGGCTCTCCTTAAATATGTAAGGTAAATTTAAAAGAAAATAAAAAAACATCACCTGAGTGAAGAGGCTTTAATTCTTGTAATTTACGAACTATATTTTTATAATAACATATAATAGTTCCTTTTTCAAGGTAATTATTTTGATTTATCCTTTTAACATTTGTTTTTAAGACTATTATTATTTTTTCCTCAAAAAAAGCCTCAAGGAACTATCCTTGAAACTTTCTGTTTCTATACTAGTAACTTTCTAAAGACCAGCAAGAATAACAAAGTTGAGAATAAATAAGAAGCTGGCTCCCCATAAAATAGGGTGAACTTCTTTGGCCTGACCTTTTACTGTTTTCACTAAGCAATAAAAGATAAAGGCTGCTGCAATACCGTAAGAAATTGAGTAACACAAGCCCATAAAGAAGGCTGCAAAGAAGGCTGGTAAGGTTTCTTCAAAATCGTTCCAGTTAACATCAGCAAAACCTGCCACCATCATAACACCAACTATAATTAAGGCTGGAGCTGTTGCTGCTGCAGGCACTAATCCAACCAAAGGCAGCAAGACAACTGAAGCGACAAATAAAAGGGCAGTTGTAACAGATGTTAGACCTGTACGTCCACCTGCTGAGATTCCAGCTGATGATTCTGCATAAGTTGTTGTATTAGATGTCCCAAATAATGCTCCAATTGCTGTTCCAAGAGCATCAGCAAACAAGGCACGGTCCATCTTTGAGCTAAGCCCTGATCCATTTTCTAAGGCTGCTTCATCTTCGGCAGAGAAAATACCTGTACGACGACCAGTCCCAATAAACATACCTAAAGTATCAAAAGTATCTGACAATGAAAAAGCAAAAATAGTCATCAAAACTAAAGGTAGTCGACTTGAGTCGCTAAATAGAGCTTTCATTCCATCAAAAGCAGCTAAGAAAGTAATTCCTAACTCAGCAAAACCAGTTTGTAAGTTATTATTTGCTAAATCAATAGTTGATACATCAACAACTCCCATAGGAATACCAACAAGAGTTGTTACAATAATTCCAATTAAGATAGCTCCACGGACCTTTTTAATAACTAGGATAGAAGTGAAAAATAAGGCCATAAGTGCTAATAGTACACTTGGTGAGGCAAAGTTAGAAATAACAGGCACCACACCTCCATTTGCAAAGACAGATTGGATACCATTATCGAAAGTGTTTGCTGTTGTATCAGCAGTTGCTACACCATTAACACTGATAATATTGTTTCCTGATAAAGAGAAATTAATAATATTGGCATTCTTAAAACCGAGATAGGCCACGAAGATCCCAATTCCACCTCCGATAGCATGTTGAAGGGTTAAAGGAATGGCCTTAACAATACTCTTACGTATCTTGGTAACTGTGATAAGAATATTAAACAGACCACAGATAAATACCATGGCTAAGGCTTCCTGCCATGAAAATCCTAAGCCAAACACTACTGTATAAGTAAAAAAGGCATTTAATCCCATACCGGGTGCTAGGGCATAAGGGACATTGGCAAATAGTCCCATGAACATGGTTGAGATAACCGTTGCTATAATAGTAGCTAAGAAAACAGCCTGAGTTGGCATTCCTGTAGCACCTAAAATAATAGGGTTAACAAATAAAATATATGACATTGCAAAAAATGTTGTCATACCAGCTGCGATTTCAGTGGAAACTGTTGTTCCATGAGAGCTAAGCTTAAAAAACTTTTCCATTTGGATGGAATCTCCTTAATTTATGATAATAATGGCAGAAATCAAAAGAGCTATCTTAAGCGATACCTCTTTGTCTATTTACCACTTGAAATCATCCATTTAACGAACGATGTTACTATCATATCATGGCATTGTTCCATTTTCAATATATTTTTTCATTTTTTTACCATTTTTTTATTATATTTTTCTACTTTTTTAATAAGAAATATCTTTTTAGATCTTTTGAAACAAGAAGATACTTTTTAAATAATTATCATTCTGGTATAATCACTTTATGAGAAAAAAATTGATTGCTATTGACTTAGATGGTACCTTGCTACATCATGATAATACTATTTCTGATTATACAAAAAAAATAATTGCTAAAGTTCAAGAAAAAGGACATCAGGTTATTATTTCTACTGGACGACCTTATCGGATGGCGCTAGACTACTATCTGCAACTAAATTTAAAAACACCTATTATTACCTTTAATGGTTCCTTAACGCATATGCCAGAACAAAAATGGGCTTTTGAGCATAATGTGACCTTAGATAGGAAATATCTTTTTGATATTTTAAAATACCAAAATGACTTCCAAATGGATTTCATTGCTAGTGAGTATCGTAAAAACTTTTATATCACCTTTAGCCATCGAGATAAAATTAACCCGCAATTGTTTGGAGTTGAGGCTATAACAGATGAGATGATGTTAGAAGAAGTAAAAATAACCCGCAATCCTAATGCTCTCTTAACACAAACCCATCACCAGGATAAATACGCCCTAGCTAAGAGTATGAGAGCCTTCTTTAAAGATGAAATTGAGATTGATTCTTGGGGTGGACCCCTGAATATCCTAGAGATTTCCCCTAAAAATATTAACAAGGCATATGCACTCAATTATTTACTGGGAGTTTTAAATAAAGATAAAAAAGATTTGATTGCCTTTGGAGATGAGCATAATGATACCGAAATGCTAGCCTTGGCAGGAACTGGTTATGCTATGAAAAATGCTAGTCCAGTCCTTCTTCCCTTTGCAGATCAACAGCTTGAATTTTCAAATGAAGAAGACGGAGTCGCTAAAAAATTAGAAGAACTTTTCTTATAAATTTGCACAGATCACTCTTAGTAAAGAGGGGTCTTTTTATATTCGTTTATTGCTTAAGTTAAGTAAAATCCGTTTTCACCTATCATGGTTTTTTCCAGATAATTTTCTGTCTTTTTTCATATCAAATCGTAATATAATACCATTATCACCCGTAAATTTGATTATATTCTACCGAATTCTGAAAATTTTTTCATATTTTATAATAAATTTTCAAAAAGTATTGATTTTTTGTTGAAAACGTTTTAAAATAGAGACGTTCTTGAATTTCGTTTAAAGGAAAAAGAATTGCCAAATTTAAAATTTGGAAGGAGATTATTCTTCTTCATTTCAACGAAAAAAATTATATAAGGAGGAAGAACAAGAATGGGTATCGGTATTATTATTGCCAGCCACGGTAAATTTGCTGAAGGTATTCATCAATCTGGTTCTATGATTTTTGGCGAGCAAGAGAAAGTTCAAGTTGTAACTTTCATGCCAAATGAAGGACCTGATGATTTATATGGACACTTCAACAATGCTATCGCACAATTTGATGCTGATGATGAAATCCTTGTCCTAGCTGACCTTTGGAGTGGATCTCCATTTAACCAAGCTAGTCGTGTTATGGGTGAAAATCCTGACCGTAAAATGGCAATCATCACAGGTCTTAACCTGCCAATGCTTATTCAATCTTACACAGAGCGTATGATGGACGCTAACGCTGGGGTTGAACAAGTTGCAGCTAATATTATTAAAGAATCTAAGGATGGCGTTAAGGCTCTTCCAGAAGAACTTAACCCAGTTGAGGAAACTTCTGAAGTAAAAGCAGCTGCCCCAGTGGTTCACGGTGCTATTCCTGAAGGAACTGTCATCGGAGATGGTAAATTAAAAATCAACCTTGCGCGTATTGACACACGTCTCTTACATGGACAGGTGGCAACATCATGGACACCTGCTTCTAAAGCAAATCGTATTATTGTAGCTTCTGATGAAGTTGCCCAAGATGAACTACGCAAGCAACTTATTAAACAAGCTGCTCCTGGTGGTGTCAAAGCAAACGTCGTTCCAATTAGCAAACTTATTGAAGTTTCAAAAGACCCTCGTTTTGGAAATACGCAAGCACTTATCTTATTTGAAACCGTTCAAGATGCCTTACGTGCAATTGAAGGTGGCGTTGACATTAAAGAATTAAATGTTGGTTCAATGGCTCATTCAACTGGTAAAACAATGGTTAACAACGTTTTATCTATGGATAAAGATGACGTTGCTGCCTTTGAAAAACTAGAGCAACTAGGTGTTAAGTTTGATGTTCGTAAAGTTCCAAACGATTCACAAAAGAACTTATTCGACTTAATAAAAAAAGCAAATGTGAATTAAGTATGAGTAAGGAATGTTACTAAAGTATCTATTCCTTACACGCTAACTGCTAGAGGCGGATTAGCTACATACCCCACTACCTAAAAAAGTTATTATTATCGAATTACTTTTTTAGGGGCGTAAGTATTCTTTAGGGAATGTTACTAAAGTATCTATTCCTTACACGCTAACCGCTAGGGCGGTTGTAAATAATACTATTTAGGGGCTTCTTTTTATTTTAAGAGTTGTTTAACAATAGTATCCCTATATACATTTCGAAAGGATATCAAAATGACAGATATTTCAATTATCTCAATGATTTTGGTCGTTATCGTAGCCTTCTTTGCTGGACTTGAAGGTATCCTCGACCAATTCCAATTTCATCAACCACTTGTTGCATGTACCTTAATCGGGCTTGTAACTGGTCACTTAGAAGCTGGTATCATGTTAGGTGGTACACTTCAAATGTTAGCTCTTGGTTGGGCAAACATTGGTGCAGCAGTTGCACCAGATGCTGCACTTGCCTCAGTTGCCGCTGCTATCATTATGGTTAAGGGTGGCGACTTTACACCTAAAGGTGTTACCTTTGCTTACTCAACAGCTATCCCTCTTGCGGTTGCTGGACTATTCTTAACTATGATTGTTCGTACCGTATCAACTGCCCTTGTTCATGCTGGTGACAAAGCTGCTGCAGAAGGTAACTTTGCTGCTATTGAACGTTTCCACTTTATCGCTCTCTTACTTCAAGGTTTACGTATTGCTATTCCAGCAGCACTTTTACTTGCTATTCCTTCTTCAGCCGTTCAAGCTATTCTTTCTAAGATGCCAGAATGGTTAAATGGTGGTATGCAAGTTGGTGGTGCTATGGTTGTTGCCGTTGGTTATGCCATGGTTATCAACATGATGGCAACTCGTGAAGTATGGCCATTCTTTGCACTTGGTTTTGCACTTGCTGCTGTAAGTCAATTAACACTTATTGCAATGGGTACAATCGGTGTCGCAATTGCCTTCATCTATATCAACCTTTCTAAAAAAGGTGGTAACGGTGGTAGCACCAATGCTGGATCAACAGATCCGATTGGTGATATCTTGGAAGACTACTAGAGAGGAGTAAGATAATGACTGAACAAATTAAATTAACTAAAAAAGACCGTCAACGCGTTTGGTGGCGTTCACAATTCTTACAAGGTTCTTGGAACTATGAACGTATGCAAAACATGGGCTGGGCTTACTCACTTATTCCTGCTCTGAAAAAACTTTATACTAGTCAAGAAGACCGTGCAGCTGCACTTGAGCGTCACATGGAATTCTTTAATACACATCCATATGTTGCTGCTCCAATCATCGGTGTAACACTTGCCCTTGAAGAAGAAAAAGCAAATGGTACTCCAGTTGAAGACAAAGCAATCCAAGGGGTTAAGATTGGTATGATGGGACCTCTTGCAGGTATCGGTGATCCAGTATTCTGGTTTACAGTTCGTCCTATCCTAGGTGCACTTGGTGCTTCTATCGCATCTTCTGGTAATATCATGGGTCCACTGATTTTCTTCTTTGGATGGAATATTATCCGTATGGCCTTCTTATGGTATACTCAAGAATTTGGCTACAAATCAGGTAAAGAAATCACTAAAGACATGTCTGGTGGTATCTTACAAGACATCACTAAAGGAGCATCAATCCTTGGTATGTTTATCTTGGCAGTTCTTGTGGAACGTTGGGTATCTATCAACTTCACAGTTAACCTACCTGCTACTAAATTAGCTAAAGGTGCCTTCGTTGAATTCCCTAAAGGTAACATTACTGGTGCTGAATTACAAGGTATTTTAGGTAAAGCACTTTCTGGTTTAAGCTTAACACCAGAAAAAACCAATACTTTACAAAATCAATTAGATTCATTAATTCCTGGATTAGCAGGTTTACTACTAACATTCTTATGTATGTGGTTACTTAAGAAAAAAGTTTCACCAATCACAATCATTATTGCCTTGTTTGCTGTTGGTATCCTTGCTCGTCTTGCAGGTATCATGTAATATCACAAAAAGAGTTTCTCACAGAAACTCTTTTATGGTATAATCAAGCATAAATTACTCTAAAGGATGATATATGGCACAATCATTAAATAAAATAGTTGAATTTCAAACTACTGCAACTTCCTATCTTGGCATGGGGGGGAAGGTTGGTAAAATTCTAGTTGGCGATAAGGCTTTAGAATTTTATAACGATAAAAATGTTAATGACTATGTTCAAATCCCTTGGACCTCCATCAATCAAATTGGAGCAAATGTTTCTAGAAACAAGGTCAGCAGACATTTTGAAGTTTTTACAGATCAGGGGAAATTCCTTTTTGCCTCCAAAGATTCAGGTAAGATTCTCAAAATTACCCGACAACATATTGGTAATGATAAGGTTATTAAACTCCCAACCCTAATCCAACTGCTCATGCAAAAATTATTTAAAGGTAACAAATAAGCTGAAATAATGAGCTGACCCAATCTTAGATTTTCTTTCTAAACTTTGGTACAGTTCAAGTATTTCAGCTTTTTCTTATCCTTGAAAAGGTATTTTACAATCAATCCATTGCATTAAACGATTCACCTTCAAGAAAGCAAAGAGATGTAAGCGACCTTTTTCAATTAAAAAAGCCAGCAGATAAATAAGAAGACTTACTCCTAAAATCAAGCAAGGATATAAAAGAATAGGGGCATTTACAAAAGGTTCAGCAAAATCACGGATTAGAAATTTAACCAACAAAGGATGTAAATGAGCCAAATAAATCCCTAAAGTCGTTGGAGAAACAAGAACAATAAACTTAAAAAGTTTAGTCTCTGTATGAATCGTCATTTTAGCAAATACTATAAATAAACAAACGGCCCCTAAACTTAAACTTGGCGATACATACCAGTACCAGATATTGCCCACTATAAATTTCATAACATAAGTAACAACCATTGATAGAGCATAAGTAAGCAGGAGCTGCTTAGTCTTAAAACGACTTAAATCTAAACGCTTGAAATAGGCTCCTACAATATAAAGAATGAGTAACCAAGTCATTTCAAAGCCTTTACTCAAGGAAAATTCCGAAACCTGATTATTCATCATAGCTGGAAGAATAGAAAAGGTAAAAGCAATTAAGATAACTAGATGCTTTAATTGCCGATCTGTTAAGGAATGAAGTCCTCCATTTATAATAGGCATAAAAACAAGTAAACCAAAGTAAGCAGACATATACCAATACTCCCCACTAACAATAGGGAAAAAAGCCTGTCGCCAATTATCAATTGTAACTGGAAATCCCAAAAGAGCAAAGATAGCTGTAATACTAAAAGTATAAAAGAAAACCTGTAACCAAATGTTAGCCAATTTGGAATATTTATAGGTAGAATCAGCACCCACATAACCACTAATTAGAGCATAGCAGTTCACAGCACCATATACTAATACTTGAATAACCCATGTCGTAATAAAATAAGAGTCTGTCTGACCAGCTACACTAGACCTTAATCCCCCTTTTCCTAAAACATGTGTCACAACAATCATAAACATGGAGATGATACGTAACAAATCTAAACCATAATGGTGCTTTCTATTTACTTTAGGTGATTTTTTTATCATGAAAACATTCTATCATAAGTCATTTAATTACGCTATTTTGGGAATTTTAGCTTCTCTTACTTTTTTATTTACAATTTTTCCAATTTTGTTATAATAGTCTTATCGGATAAGTAGTGTTCCTACCCTTTAAGGAAGTCTGTGGTTGCTGTGAACAGATAGGGAAATAACATGAAATTCTACCGATTTATTAATTACATAACAATTAAGTGCACAGATTGTGAAGCTGGATGGAACCGCGCTAAAGCGCTCCAGCATCTTCCAATCTGTGCTTTTTACTTTCTATTTTTATAAAGGAGAATCATATGCTAGATCTTAAACGTATCCGTACTGATTTTGATGCCGTGGCTAAAAAATTGCAAAATCGTGGAGTCTCAGAAGATACTTTAAATCAGTTAAAAGAACTTGATGAAAAACGTCGCCAATTATTAGTAAAATCTGAAGATTTAAAGGCTGAACGCAACCTTGCATCTGCTGCTATTGCCCAAGCTAAGCGTCAAAAAGAAGATGCCAGCCAACAAATTGCAGACATGCAACAAGTATCTTCAGATATTAAAGTTATCGATGCTGAATTAAATACTATTGACAATCAGGTGACTCAAGTCATTACTGTACTTCCAAACACTCCTCATGATTCTGTTCCTATTGGTGAAGATGAAGATGAGAATGTTGAAGTACGTCGCTGGGGTGAGCCTCGTCAATTTGACTTTGAAGCAAAGCCTCACTGGGAACTTGGTGAAGACTTAGATATCCTTGATTGGGAACGTGGAGGCAAGGTTACTGGAGCACGTTTCTTATTCTATAAAAATCTCGGTGCTCGTCTGGAACGTGCCATTTACAACTTTATGCTGGATGAGCATATCAAAGAAGGCTATCAAGAAATAATCCCTCCTTACATGGTTAATCATGAATCAATGTTTGGTACTGGCCAATATCCTAAATTTAAAGAAGATACCTTTGAACTAGCTGATAGTAACTATGTTTTAATCCCAACAGCTGAGGTTCCTCTTACAAACTACTATCGTGGGGAAATCCTAGAAGGTAAAGAACTACCAATTTACTTTACAGCAATGAGCCCTTCATTTCGTTCAGAAGCTGGATCAGCTGGACGTGATACCCGTGGCTTGATTCGTCTCCACCAATTCCACAAGGTTGAAATGGTCAAATTTGCAAAACCTGAAGAATCATACCAAGAGTTGGAAAAAATGACTGCTAATGCTGAAAATATTCTGCAAAAATTAAAGCTACCTTATCGCGTTATTACGCTTTGCACTGGTGACATGGGCTTCTCAGCTGCTAAAACCTATGATTTGGAAGTCTGGATTCCTGCTCAAAATACCTATCGTGAAATTTCAAGTTGTTCAAATACTGAAGACTTCCAAGCACGCCGTGCTCAAATCCGTTACCGTGATGAAGCAGATGGAAAAGTTAAACTCCTCCACACCTTAAACGGTTCTGGTCTTGCTGTCGGTCGTACTGTAGCAGCAATTCTTGAAAATTATCAAAATGAAGATGGTTCTGTAACAATACCAGAAGTACTCCGTCCATATATGGGTGGTCTAGAAGTTATTGCAGCTAAATAGTTAAAAAATCTTTCTAAATGACAAGCAAAAACCAGTTTTTAGTCTCCTAAATAGATTAATAACTGGTCTTTTTTTATGAGTAAGAAAAAAATCCTGTTCTGAACTGCACCCCAATCGTTAGTTTTTTTATCCAACTTTTAGGAATCAGTACATTCTAGGATTTTTAAAATTTTCTAAACCTTTGATAACGCTTCTCTAAAAGCTCTTCTTGCGACAAACCTCTTAAGTAAGTTAATTCTTTAATTAGTTCTTCCTTAAGATTATCCATGATTTCACTAGAAAAATAGCCTCGTTCAGGAATGATTTTATCAATAACCTGCAACTGATAAAGGTCTTTGGCTGTAATTTTCATCAATTCAGCTGCTTCTGTTGCCCTTGAACCATCCTTCCATAAAATAGAAGCAAATCCTTCTGGACTTAAAACAGCATAGATGGTATTCTCAAGCATCCAAACTTGATCGGCTAAAGCTAAAGCTAAGGCTCCTCCTGATCCTCCTTCACCAATAATAATAGCAATAATAGGAACAGACAAGTCACTCATCTCTAAAAGATTTCTAGCAATAGCTTCTCCTTGTCCCCTTTCCTCAGCACCCACACCTGGATAAGCGCCCGCGGTATTAATCAGGGTTACTATTGGTCGGCCAAATTTTTCAGCTTGCTTCATAAGGCGCAAAGCTTTACGATAACCTTCTGGATTAGGTTGACCAAAATTTCTAAACAGGTTTTCTTGTAAATTAGAACCTTTTTGAATCCCAATGACAGTGACAGGACAATCTTCTAAATAACCAATACCACCAACGATAGCTCCATCATCAGCAAAATACCTATCTCCATGAAGTTCCATAAAGTGGTCAAAGATATAGTTAGCATATTCTAAAGTGCTAAGACGGCCCTGATCTCTGGCCTCTTTTAAAATTCTTGTAACATCTGTCATCGACTACCTCCATGAAAAGCCACTAAATAAGCTATGGTATCTCTCATATCTGTCCTTTTTACAATGGTATCAATAAAACCATGTGCCAAAAGAAACTCTGCCTTTTGAAAATCTTCAGGTAAATTTTCACGAACAGTCGTTTCAATAACCCTTCTCCCCGCAAAACCAACAAGGGATTGGGGCTCAGCAATAATAATATCACCCTGCATAGCAAAACTGGCTGTTACACCACCAGTAGTAGGGTCAGTCAAAATAGTTAAGTAAAAAAGGCCTGCATTAGAATGTTTTTTAACAGCAGCTGAAACTTTTGCCATCTGCATTAAGCTTAAGGTTCCTTCCTGCATCCTGGCTCCACCAGAAGCTGTAAAGATAATAAGTGGAAGACCTTTCTTAGTAGCCAATTCAAATAAGGCTGTAATTTTTTCACCCACAACAGTGCCCATACTTGCCATAATAAAACGAGAATCCATAATAGCTAGAGCAATTGGTTGTCCCTTTACACGCGCTTTACCTGTAAGGACTGCCTCATGTAGACCCGTCTCCTGCCTTGTTTTCCTTAATTTTTCTTTATAAGCAGGGAAATGAAGAGGGTCTTTTGTGTCGATTTCCGTAAAGAGCTCTTGAAAAGAACCCTCGTCTACTGTTAAAACAAGTCTCTCTTGAGCAGAAATCCTAAAATTGTAGGAACACTCAGGACAAATCTTTGCTAAGCCAAGGTCTTTTTGATAAATCAAATGCTTACAAGCAGGACATTTTGCAAATAGTTCATCCGGAACCTCAGGAATATTGTTGCTAGAAGGCCCTTTCAAGGAATTATTAGGCGTAATTCTAATATACTTATCCTTTTTACTAAATAATGCCATAAAAACTCCTATTCTTTATGATAATGAGGTAAAAAGTCTTCCATTAAAAAGGAAGTGTCATAATCTCCTGCAATAACTTGCTTATCAGAAATTAAATCCAATTGAAATTCTATATTTGTACTGATACCTTCAATTTCTAATTCATAAAGAGCTCTTTGCATTTTCATTAAAGCATCAAAACGATCTTCTCCGTGAACAATTATTTTAGCAATCATACTATCATAATAAGGGGGAATTGTGTAGCCATTATAGACTGCTGAATCAACCCTTAAACCAACTCCTCCACATGGGAGATAAAGATCTGTAATTTTACCGGGACTTGGAGCAAAATTAAGGTTAGGATTTTCAGCGTTTATTCGGCACTCTATAGCATGTCCACTAATATGAATATCTTCTTGACTATGAGTAAGTTCTAAGCCAGCAGCTATTTTAATCTGCTCCTTAACAATATCTATACCTGTTACAAATTCCGTTACAGGATGTTCTACTTGAATCCGAGTATTCATTTCCATAAAGTAGAACTGTCCACTTTCTTCCTCAAGTAAAAATTCAATGGTCCCTGCATTCTCGTAATCCACAGCTTTAGCTGCTCTTACAGCGGCATCCCCCATTTCTTTTCTCAAGGTTGGACCAATAGCAATTGATGGGCTTTCTTCCAGAACCTTCTGATTATTTCTTTGAAGAGAACAATCACGCTCCCCTAAATGAATAACATTTTGATAAGCATCACCTAAGACTTGGACTTCAATATGTCTAGCTGGGTAGATGACTTTTTCCACATACATGGCTCCATTTCCAAAAGCACTAAGAGCCTCTTGGGATGCTGAATTAAAGGCATCTTCTAAACCAAATTCTGACTCAACCTTCCGAATACCCTTACCTCCACCACCAGCAGAAGCTTTAAGCATAAGGGGATAACCTATTTTAGCTGCAATTCCCTTTGCTTCTTGGACAGAAAAGATTTCCCCTTCTGAACCAGGAATTACAGGAACTCCTGCTTTTTTCATTTCAGAACGGGCATTGATTTTATCTCCCATCTTATCCATAACACTAGCCGAAGGGCCAATGAACTTAAGATTCATCTCTTCACACATAGTCGCAAATTTTGAGTTTTCACTTAAAAAACCAAAGCCCGGATGTATTGCCTGTGCTCCTGTAATCATAGCTGCAGATAGAATCGATTTCATATTGAGGTATGAGTCTGTAGAACGAGCAGGGCCTATACAAATAGCCTGATCAGCTAGTATAGTATGCAGAGCATCCTTGTCAGCCTCAGAGTAAACAGCAACTGTGGATATCCCTAATTCTCGTGCTGCTCGAATAATCCGCACAGCAATTTCGCCACGGTTGGCGATTAAGATTTTTTTAAACATTTTTTCCTCCACAGAATATGATTTCTTAGCTACCAATAGCAAATGTTAAGAGACCACTGGCTGCTAACTTTCCATCCACTTCAGCTTTTGCTTCAACAACTGCAATATTTGCACGTCTCTTAATAAATCTTGCTGTCATAATGAGTTGATCCCCAGGACGGACTTGCTTTTTGAACCTAACCTTATCCATTCCTGCATAAAAGACTAATTTACCCTTATTCTGCTCTTTTGATAATTCCAGTACCCCAGCTGTTTGAGCTAAGGCCTCCATGATTAAAACCCCAGGCATTACTGGGTACTCGGGAAAGTGGCCAGCAAAGAAGGGTTCATTAATAGTAACATTCTTAAGAGCAACTATCTGATCTTCTTCAATCTCTAGCACCCGATCAACCAATAAAAAAGGATAGCGGTGGGGCAAGGCCTCTTGAATTTTTTGAATATCTATCATGTTATCCTTACCAAGCCTTTACCGAATTCAATAACTTCTTCATTTGCAACTAAAATCTCTGTAACAATTCCATCACAAGGAGATGGGACTTCATTCATTACTTTCATAGCTTCAATGATAAGTAAGGTTTGACCCTTTTTAACTTGATCTCCTACAGAAACAAAATTAGGTTCCCCTGGACTCGGGGCCAGGTAAGCAACCCCTACCAAGGGACTATCAACAACTTGCCCTTCCTTTTTTTCTGGAAGAGAAGCTGTCATCTCATCAGTTTGAGATAGGTTTGCAGCCTCTGTTAGTTTGGCCTCGTCTTTTATTTGAACTTGTGGAGGAGTCTCTACTTTAGTATATTCGTTTTTACTAAAGCTAATTTCCTCATCTTTTGTTTTAAAAGAAAATTCTCTCAGATTAGAGGCATCAAACTGGGCCATCAAATCCTTTATTTCTTTAATTTCCACTTCATTCCTCCCATTTTTTGAAAGCAAGGACAGCATTATGACCTCCAAAGCCAAAGGTATTAGAAATAGCATAATCTATTTTTGCTTCTTTTCCTTGTCCAAAAATAACATTAGCTTCAATATCATCTGATAGAACCTGTGTGCCAGCAGTCATTGGCACATAGTTATGACGCATTGCTT
Organism: Streptococcus didelphis DSM 15616; assembly: GCF_000380005.1. Lineage (GTDB taxonomy): Bacteria > Bacillota > Bacilli > Lactobacillales > Streptococcaceae > Streptococcus > Streptococcus didelphis. The sequence continues at coordinate 105,679 of NZ_KB904195.1, read as the reverse complement.
CAATAGTTACAATTGCTTCCACCGCGCCGGCTGCGCCCAAAAGGTGCCCTGTAAAGGATTTTGTCGAAGATACAGGTACTTCTTTTCCTAGGACATTTACAATAGCCTGGCTTTCGCCTTTTTCATTAGCAGGGGTTGATGTCCCGTGTGCATTGACATAACCAATTGCTTCTGCTTTAATACCTGCATCATCAAGGGCAATCTGAATAGCCTTACTTGCACCAAGCCCTTCTGGGTGTGGTGATGTCATGTGGTAAGCATCGCAGGTATTTCCATAACCGACAATTTCTGCTAAAATTCTTGCCCCACGTTTTTGAGCATGCTCTAAACTTTCAAGGACTAACATACCAGAGCCTTCCCCCATGATAAAACCATTACGATCTTTATCAAAAGGAATAGAACTACGACTTGGATCTTCAGTAGTTGATAGGGCTGTTAAGCTTTGGAAACCAGAAATAGCAAATGGTGTAATAGAAGCTTCAGCTCCTCCTACTAGCATCATATCTTGAAGACCAAATTTAATATTATGATAAGCATCACCAATAGCATCATTAGAAGATGCGCAGGCTGTATTAATTGACTTACAAATCCCATGTGCATTAATAGCCATTGCCACATTTCCTGCCGCCATATTAGGCAAAGCTTTTGGAAGGGTCATGGGTTTAACACGTCTTGTTCCCTTTTCATGTAAGCGAATCACTTGTTCTTCAATTTCTTTAATACCACCAATACCTGTCGCTACAATTACCCCTAAGCGGTCTGTATTAATAGCCTGCGTATCTAGCTCTGCCATTTTTACAGCTTCCAAAGCAGCATAGAGGGCATAGATAGAGTACATATCATAGCGGTTCAAATCTTTTCTAGTAAAATACTTATCAAAAGGAAAGTCTTTGATTTCAGCAGCATTTTTAACAAGGTAATCACTGGTATCAAATTTTGTGATTGGACCAATACCAATTTTACCATTTTTTATACTTGACCAAAAGTCTTGGGGGGTATTTCCAATAGGTGATGTTACTCCATAACCTGTTACGACTACTCTGTTAAATGTCATTTTTCTACCTCAATTTATTGCATGGTCATTCCGCCATCGATGGCAATGACTTGTCCAGTGATATAAGCTTGACTAGCTAAAAAACTAGTTAATCGGGCCACTTCTTCTGCCTTACCGATTCGTTTTAAGGGAATTTGCTCTAAAATAGCACTTTTCATTTTCTCTGAAACAACTTCTGTCATATCAGATTCAATAAAGCCAGGCGCGATAACATTGACACAAATTCCTCGTCCAGCAACTTCTCTAGCTACTGATTTTGAAAAACCAATTAGACCAGCTTTTGAGGCAGCATAGTTGGCTTGACCAACATTTCCAGTCAGACCAACTACACTTGATATGTTGATAATAGCACCCTGGCGAGCCTTTGTCATCGGCTTCAAGACTGATTGTGTCATATTAAAAGTACCTGTTAGATTAATTTTCAAAACACTTTCAAAATCTTCTTGTGTCATCTTAAGCATGATTTTATCATTTGTGATGCCAGCATTATTAATTAAAATATCCACTGAACCTAATTTTTCTATAGTTTGATTAACCATATCTTTGGCATCCACAAGATTAGAAACATCACCTGCTATAAATAGGACCTGAACAGGATATTTTTCAAATTCAGACAAGATTGCCTCTGACACCTGGCTGCGACCATTTAAAACAATATTTGCGCCCAAACTTGCAAATTGATGGGCAATTGCTAGGCCAATACCTCTTGTTGAGCCAGTAATAATAACATTTTTACCTTTGATTTCCATTTATATCCTCTCTTCTTCTAAATATAGTCTTAACGATTTTATAGTATCGATTGAACTTGTCTTAAGATTTTTATCGATTTTTTTAATGAAGCCACTCAAGACACTACTTGGTCCTATTTCGATAATCTCATCACAACCTAGTTCTTTGAGTTTATTGACCGAATCATAAAACCTGACAGGTTCCATTACCTGACGAGCAAGTAATTCTGGAATTCTTTCTTTCGTCATCACTTGGGCTTCTGTATTACCTATTAAAGGAATTGTAAAGTCTTTAAAGTGAACTTTTAGTAACTCTTGACTTAGTCTTTGACTAGCTGGCTCTAAAAGAGCTGTGTGAAAAGGACCTGAGACATTCAAAGGAATTAAGCGTTTAACTCCCTCTTCTTTCAAATATTCAAGAGCTTGATTAAGAGCTTGCGTTTCACCCCCAATTACAATTTGTTGAGGGGTATTATAATTTGCTGGTGCAACTATTCCTTTAGACCGAGCTTTCTGACAGGCTGCTTCTATAATTTCGGGATCTGTATTTAAAACAGCCACCATTTTCCCAGACCCTGCAGGGGCTGCTTCTTCCATAAATTGTCCACGTTTAGCTACTAGAAGTAAGGCATCCCTAAAGGTGATTGCTCCTGAAGCAACTAAGGCTGAATACTCCCCGAGTGATAAGCCTGCTACCATACTAGGCTTGATCTCAAATGATTTTAAGACACGATAAATTGCAACTGAACTTGTTAAGATAGCTGGCTGAGTATAACGCGTTTGATTTAATTTTTCAGCATCATTATCAATTAAGTGTCGTAGATCATATCCTAATAGTTCACTGGCCTGGTTAAAAGTATCTTTAACAATGGGATAAGCATCATAAAAATCTCTAGTCATCCCTAACTTTTGAGCACCTTGACCAGCAAACAAGAAAGCTATTTTTGTCATTTAGTATCCTCACTTTTTAAAATAACTACTTATTTTATACTATTTTCCCAACGTTTTGATTCTTCTGTAATAACTTGCGCAGCCCCATAAAAAATATCTTCTATAATTTCTTTACAAGTTTCTTCTTTTTTCACCATTCCTGCGATCTGCCCAGCCATTATTGAACCATTGACCACATCACCATCGACCACTGCATTCCTTAGGGAGCCTGCTCCCATTTCATCAATTTCAGAAGCTGTCTTTTGCTCTCTTAAAAATTCTTTTTCGGCTTTCGCATAGGCTGAAGTTAGTTTATTTTTGATTGACCTCACCGGATGACCTACCACTTGTGCAGAAACAACAGTGTCAATATCCTTGGCTTTAATAATTTTGTCTTTAAAGTTTTGGTGGGCATTAGATTCTCTGGCAACTACAAATCGTGTGCCAATTTGAACTGCTTCTGCTCCTAGCATAAAGGCTGCAGCTGCACCTCTACCATCTGCTATGCCACCTGCAGCAATAACTGGGATGCTTATACTATCAACAACTTGACGAACTAGGGTCATAGTGGTTAATTTTCCAATATGGCCCCCTGCTTCCATGCCCTCAGTAATAACAGCATCCACACCAAGTTTTTCCATTCTTTTAGCTAAGGCAACGCTAGGCACTACGGGAATAACAATAACTCCTGCATCATGCAAACGTTCTAGGTACTTGCCAGGATTTCCTGCACCTGTTGTAACCACCTTTACACCAGTTTCAATTACTAAATCAACAATATCATCAGCAAAAGGTGATAAGAGCATGACATTTACCCCAAAAGGCTTATTAGTAATTGATTTTACTCTATCTATATTTGCTTTCACAACTTCTTTGGGAGCATTTCCTCCACCAATAATTCCTAGTCCACCAGCATTTGAAACTGCACCTGCCAAGTCTCCATCTGCTACCCAGGCCATTCCTCCTTGGAAGATGGGATATTCAATCTGTAATAATTCTGTTATGCGTGTTTTCATTATTAACCTTCTTCTGCCTGATAAAGTAATTTGATAATCAAACTATATAGTTATAAAGAAAGAGTGAGCTAGTGTAATAGAAAGCGGCTAGTCTCACCCTTCATTTAAGAATAAATATATTTTCAAAATAGTCACTTCTCTAAATAACTGACAAAATTACTTATCATCGTTATATAAATTATTGACGAACCAATGAATTATTTAATTTTTCCTTCTACATAAGCAACTAGGTCACCAACTGTATTTAATCCATCTTCAGTTTCAACTTGAATATCAAATGCATCTTCAATTTCTGAAATAACTTGGAAAACATCTAATGAGTCAGCATCTAAATCATCAAAAGTTGTGTCCATTTTGATTTCTTCTGCTTCTTTACCAAGTTCTTCGACGATAATTTCTTGTACTTTTTCAAATACTGACATTGTATTTCTCCTTAAAATTTCTAACTTTATTTTTATAAATGTGCTCTGCACATGATATAACTAAATTTTAACAATTAGGCTTCCCCATGTCAAACCTCCACCAAAACCTGAAAGTAAGACTGTCTGGCTGCCGTCTAATTGTAAGAGTCCTTTTTGGACAGACTCAGACAACAATATAGGTATACTTGCTGCGCTGGTATTACCATAGCTTGCCATGTTTTCAAGAAATTTTTCTCTTGGCGAGCCAATTTTCTTAGCCATCTTATCTAGAATACGATGATTAGCTTGATGCATTAAGAAATAATCAATAGCTTTTTCATCAATTTCTGAATCTGCAAGCAAGTGCAAAATACTCTTTGAGACATCTCTAGTAGCAAAGTCAAATATAGCGCGTCCTTCCATTTTTAGATGGACTTCTGCTTGGCTTTCTTCTGAAAAAGGAGATGCAAGCCCATGTTCACCTGAAGTTAGGGTCTGCCCTCTTGTTCCATCTGTATGCAATGACTCAGCAAGAAAATGTTTACTTGAACAAGCTTCTAGTAAGACACCACCTGCCCCATCACCAAAAAGAACAGCGGTATTCCTATCGCTCCAGTCTATCTGTTTAGACATGACCTCAGCACCAATAACCAAGCCTCTTTTATAATTTCCTGCGCTGATTAATTTATCAGCTGTTGCAAGTGCAAAAATAAAACCACTGCAAGCTGCTGTTAAATCAAAAGCAAAAGCATTTTTTGCACCAATATAAGCCTGAACCTTAGCTGCAGTTGAAGGCATACTAGCATCAGGTGAAATCGTGGCAACAATAATGAAGTCAAGGTCATCTGCATTGAATTTAGACTTTTCCAATAATTGCTTAGCAACTTGACCTGCTAAATGACTGGTATTTTCCTGGCTACTAATACGCCTTTGTTTAATACCAGTTCTTGAACTAATCCATTCATCACTAGTATCTAAAATAGCTGCTAAGTCATTATTGGTTACTATTTGATCGGGGAGATAATGGGCAACTTGACTAATTTTAGAATAAGTCATTAAATCAAGTCCTCCAAAAATTGATGTAGATTTTCCAAACCTTTATGCAGAGCTTTCATCGCATCTTCATCCATATCATGGACTACATGGCCAACCATATTTTTATGGAATTTAGCATGAAGACGATCTAAAAGTCTGCCTTTTTTGGTTAGGGTTAAATAGACAACCCGTCTATCTGAATGTGATCTGGTTCGCTCAATATAACCTTTAGCTTCAAGCTTGTTTAGACTTGTTGTAACTGTTCCTAGAGTTACCATAAGTTCCCTAGAAATGTCACTGGGTGTTACTTGTGGGTATTTTCCGATAATCTCAATCGTGTGCATCTCCTTTAAAGAAACATCACTAAATTGACTCGTCTTTAAACTGATTTCCTCAATAATTAAGATCCGATTAAAGATATCTACAAGATACTCATTAATTTTATCGTACTCCACCTTCACACCTCCTATCTATAAACTTTGATTCTCAAATTATATCAAAGAGCAAACTTTTTTGCAAGATTTTAAAGCTTATTTACCTTGAAAATTGGGGCGTCTTCGTTGACTATATGCATTAACTCCTTCTTTGAAATCGTCTCTAAAGGCAAGTTCCTTTTGAAGTTCAAGTTCTTGACTAGCGTAAGCCTCCCAGTCCTTAAACTCACTTTGCCAGATTAATGTTTTCATGGCTGCATATGAATTAGAGGAACCCTGTCTTAGTCTTTTTAGGAGCTGGTCTAAGGTTCGATCTAAATTTTCACTTTCTGCAACCCGATAAACAAAGCCATAATCTAGAGCTTTTTGGGCCGTGACTGCTTCAGCTGTCATAACTAAATGAGTAGCCTTTGCTAGACCAATAGCCCGTGTTAGGAGGTACAGCCCTCCAGCGTCTGGAGCCAACCCCACGTTGACAAAGGCCTGAACAAATTTACTTCTCTCACTTGCTATGCAAAAATCAACCGCTAAGGCAATATTAAAGGCAGCTCCTGCAACAGCTCCATCAGCGCATAGAATGACGGGTTTTGGAAGTTGCTTAATAGCCACTGATATCTCTTGAACCAGCTCAGCTATTTTTACTAAAGATTCAATATTATCCTCATCAACAGCTTTTTGCATTTCAACTAAGTCACCACCGACAGAAAAAAGCTTTCCTTTTGCTTTTATAACTAAAAAGCGTATCTGGCTATCTGCTTTTACCTCTGAAATAGCATCTAGTATTTCTTGACACAAAGGAATATTAAAACCATTTGAAACTTCTGGCCTATTCAAGATAAGCAATGCAAAATCATCATTTTTTTGAAAGATAATATTCTGATAATCCATCTTGTAGTCTCCTCCCATATTTATTTCGATATCAAATAATTTGATAGTCAAATTATTATAGGCTTATTTTACACTAGAATATTAAATGATGCAAGCAAAAATTTTTTCACACAAAAAAGGCCTGGTCCTCAACTAGCTTTATTCCCAACTTAGACTATCTAATCTATATCAGGAAGTTGGCTAATTCTAAGGGCCTAGACCTCATTAATTATTGACTTAAATATCTTCTAAGGCATCTTTCATTTTATCAAAGAAACCTTTTTTCTTAGGGGTTGATATCTCTTCTCCACTAGCTTCCGCAAAAGCTTGAAGTGCTTCTCTTTGCTTATCATTTAATTTTGTTGGGGTAACAATAGTAATGGTTACATGCTGATCTCCTTGACCATTGCCACGTAATTTAGGAGCACCTTTGCCTTTCAAACGGAAAATCTTACCTGTTTGAGTTCCTGCAGGAATAGACATTTCAACATCGCCATGAACAGTAGGAATGTCCACTGTATCTCCCAATGCTGCTTGAACAAAACTAATATTTAAATTGTAATAAATAGTTGATCCGTTTCGCTCAAATTTTTGACTTGGTAGGACATTCAAGACAACAAAGAGATCACCATAAGGACCACCATTAATACCTGCCTCACCCTGACCTTGCAAGCGAATTTGTTGGCCGGTTTCAACTCCTGCTGGAATTTTAACAGAAACCTTATGGGTTTTCTTCTCGTGTCCTGTTCCGTGACAGGTTGGGCATGGTTCTTTAATTTCTTTACCACTACCATGACAAACATCACAGGTTACTTGGCGACGCATCATTCCTAGTGGTGTCTGAGTATCAACATTAATAACACCTGAACCATGACAGCGTCCACAGGTTACAGGACTAGTACCAGGTTTTGCACCAGAGCCTGCACAAGTATGACAGCTTGATTCACGATTATAACTAACTTCTTTTTCAGTACCAAAAACTGCTTCCTCAAAAGAAAGATTAACGCGGTATTGCAGGTCATCTCCTTGGCGAGGGGCATTGGGATTACGCATTCCTCCACCACCAAAGAAGCTTGAAAAAATGTCTTCGAAACCTCCAAAGCCAGCACCATCAAAGCCTCCAAAGCCTCCAGCGCCACCACCGAAACCTCCTTGCGCTCCTGCTGCTCCATATTGGTCATAGGCTGCTCGTTTTTGGGAGTCACTTAGGGTTTCATAAGCTTCTTGAACATCTTTATATTTTTGCTCAGAGCCTTCTTCTTTATTAATGTCCGGATGGTATTTTTTTGACATTTTACGGTAGGCTTTTTTAATTTCATCTTGGGAAGCATCTTTACTTACCCCCAGACGTTCATAAAACTCAGTATTGTTCATAATTTATGATACAAAAGGCCTTAAGAAAACCGTATGAAAATAGAAAACTGACGGAGTGTGTAGACACGCGAGGAAGTTTATCTTTTTCACTAGGTTTTCAGCCTGTGTTCGACTAATCGAACTTGTATTCCTTTCTATAAGTTAATTTCAGGAAAGTAATTTTCTTTTTTCACAGAGTCGTAGGTGTATTCAGTTCTACCTAAATTTGCCTTACAGCTCGCGTTCGATTAAGAACACTATCATTCCTTTCTTGAAATATTTTAGACAATATCATTTTAAGATTTTATTTAGCCAAAAACAGAGGTCTGGTAAAACCTCTGAATTTGGCTATTAATCTTGTTAGTATTTTTCAATCCTAACACCTAAGCTTTACAGATTATTTTTCTGTAAACTCACCATCTACAACATCATCACCCTTGTCTGTTGATCCTGTTGCTTCTTGGCCTTCTGCTCCTTGAGCTGCTTGTTGCGCTGCTGCTGCTTGCTCATACATCTTAACAGCAAGAGCTTGTGCTTTTTCATTAAGAGCTTCAAGTTTAGCTTTCATATCATCAAGGTTACCTGATTCTTGTGCTTTTTTAAGCTCATCAAGGGCTGTTTGAGCAGCATCACGTTCTGTATCAAAGCCTTTGCCTTCAGTTTCTTTAATAGTTTTTTCAGTTGCAAAGATAGCTTGGTCAACTTCATTTTTAAGGTCAACTTCTTCTTTACGTTTTGCATCTGCTTCAGCATTAGCTTCGGCATCTTTCATCATGCGATCAATTTCTTCTTCTGAAAGGCCATCATTTGATTTGATAACGATATGTTGTTCTTTTTGAGTACCAAGGTCTTTAGCTTTAACAGATACAATACCATTTTTATCAATGTCAAATGTTACTTCAATTTGAGGAATTCCACGAGGTGCAGCTGGGATATCAGTCAATTGGAAGCGTCCAAGAGTCTTGTTATCTGCTGCCATTGGGCGTTCACCTTGAAGTACATGGATATCAACAGCAGGTTGATTGTCTGCAGCTGTTGAGAAGACTTGTGATTTAGAAGTTGGAATAGTTGTGTTACGGTCGATAAGTTTCGTAAATACACCACCCATAGTTTCAATACCAAGTGATAATGGTGTTACATCAAGTAAAACAACGTCTTTGACATCACCTGTGATAACACCACCTTGGATAGCAGCACCCATAGCAACAACTTCATCAGGGTTAACAGATTTATTTGGTTCTTTACCAGTTTCTGATTTAACAGCTTCAACAACTGCAGGGATACGGGTTGAACCACCTACAAGGATAACTTCATCAATTTCTGATAATGACAAGCCAGCGTCTGAAAGGGCTTGACGAACTGGTGTTTTAGTACGTTCTACAAGATCATGTGTAAGGTCATCAAATTTAGCACGAGATAGGCTCATTTCTAAGTGAAGTGGACCTGCTGCGCCAGCAGTGATAAATGGTAATGAAATTTGTGTTTGAGTAACACCTGAAAGGTCTTTTTTAGCTTTTTCAGCTGCATCTTTCAAACGTTGCAAGGCCATTTTGTCTTGAGAAAGGTCAATACCATTTTCTTTTTTGAATTCTGCAACTAAGAAATCAATGATTTTTTGGTCAAAGTCATCACCACCAAGTTTGTTATCACCAGCAGTTGCAAGGACATCAAAGACACCATCACCTAATTCAAGGATAGAAACGTCAAAAGTACCACCACCAAGGTCAAATACTAAGATTTTTTCATCTTTATCAGTCTTATCCATACCATAAGCAAGAGCAGCTGCAGTTGGTTCATTAACAATACGTTCTACTTCAAGACCAGCAATTTTACCTGCATCTTTAGTTGCTTGACGTTGGGCATCGTTAAAATAAGCAGGAACTGTAATAACTGCTTTTTCAACTTTTTCACCTAGATAGTCTTCAGCATAACCTTTTAAATACTGAAGAATCATTGCTGAAATTTCTTGTGGTGTGTATTCTTTACCATTTGCTGAAACTTTTTCAGATGTTCCCATTTTTGATTTAATTGAGAGGACTGTTTCTGGATTTGTAACAGCTTGACGTTTTGCAGCATCACCAACAATGATTTCACCATTTTTGAATGATACTACTGAAGGTGTTGTACGGTTACCTTCTGGATTAGCAATAATTTTGCTTTCAGTTCCTTCAAGAACTGCTACTGCTGAGTTTGTTGTACCTAAGTCAATACCGATAATTTTAGACATAATATAAGATACCAAGAACGCCGAGAAAGTGACAGAATTTTAGGAAATCACAGACAGGTGCTTGCACACTAGGGGATTTATCTAAATTCCGAACTTTCCGTTCGGGTTCAATTCCTTTCAAATTTTTAAGTTCGTTTATTAATTTATTTATTTTCTAGTTTAACGACTTGGCGGTCGACATTATTTTTTATTTAACTAATGAATCTATCCTAGAAGGACTGCTTTCTACTAAAAGTTACAAATTAATTATAAACAATAACCATTGCTGGTCTCAACAAACGCTCATGTAGCTTGTAGCCTTTTTGGAAGACTTGGGCGATTGTATCAACTGGATGTTCCTCATCAGCTGGTAGGGTTTGTACAGCCATATGCAGGTTGTGGTCAAAGCTTTCAACAGAAACTTCTTCAATACCTTCTTCTTTTAGAGCTTGAACAAGACTTTCTTGAACCATTTCTAAGCCTTTTTTAACATCTTCTGTTAAACCTTCAACAGCTAAAGCACGTTCTAGATTATCCAAGCTTGGTAAAACTTTCTTAGCTAGGTCTTGTGAGCGATAACGTTGCAAGCTTTGGCGTTCTTCATTCGCACGGCGTTGGATGTTTTGCATTTCAGCATGGGCACGAAGGTACTTGTTTTCGAAGTCTTCAGCACGTTCATTTGCTAATTCTAATTCTGTTTTTTCAGCTTTTTCTTCTGTTTCTGAATCTAGATTAACCTGATCTTCTTTTGTTTGATCATTCATTTCTTCTTTTGGATTATCATCAAGAATATCTTCTTTTATGATTTCTTCATCTTTTTTATGTTTTTTTGACAAAAGATGCACCTCTTTCATTATTTTCTTCTATTAGTTTACCTGACACTTATTAGTGAACTTCATAGTGATTACTATTAAGATAGCGGTAATAGTCTCTTAGCTTAATGGCTAAAATTCTTCCCACGACATTAATCAAACTAACATTGCGTCGGTAGTTCATATCAATAGGACCAATCAAACTCAACAAGCCATACCCCCTATAAGGAATTAAAAACTTGTAAGTTAAGAGACTTAAATCTGATAAGGCAGGTTCACTACTTTCTGCCACTTGGACGACAGCCATCTCATTTTCAGACATTCCTTGTCTAATGCAGAGGGCCAAGCTTTGTTCTTGATCCAAAAACTGATAGGTTTCAAGTCCTGAATAATTTAGGGCACTAACTTTTCCTGAAACAAATATGGTTTCTTGAAAGAGACTCTTAAAAATATAGTCAAACAGGTCAAGAACATTATCAGTTATGGAAAAATATTTTTGTAAAACCTGAGGAATCTCTGTTCGCAACTTATAATGAATATCCATAAGATCGCGTTCTACCAATCTTTCATCCACAATTTCTTTGATTTTAAGTAAATCACGAGACAAGAAATTTTTGGGAATAGCAAATTGGACCGTCAGAGGTTTGGAATTATCTAGATTAAGGACTGCCAGAGCATCATGACTAGACAACTGAACAATATCAAAGGCTGTTAATTTCTGCCTAGCTGGATCAACATCCAAGATAGCCACTGAATAGCCTGTGATTTCCGCTAGAATCTGACTTGCTTTTTCTAAAATATCTTCCAAATTAAAAGCTTCAAAATCCATCGCTTTTACTAATTGATAAATGTCTTTTTCATCAATGCTATCTAAATTGAGTGAATGTTCAACAAAGTATTTAAAACCAGCTGTGCTTGGTAGGCGCCCACTAGAGGTATGGGCTTTTTCAAGGAGACCCAATTTTTCTAGCTTTGCCATGTCATTACGGATGGTAGCACTACTCGATTCAATACTAGCTTGTAAAGCCTTAGAACCGACAGGTTCATGCGTTTGAGTAAATAAGTCAACAATTAAATTGAGAATTTCAGTTTGACGTGGTGTAATCAAAAACAATCCCCCTTCCCAATTAGCACTCCTTACCAAAGACTGCTAACTTATATTTCCATTATACTCCTAATAAAAAGCTTGTCAAGTATAAAATCCAATAAATTAGCACTCTTTTAAAAAGAGTGCTAATTTATTTATCATAGCTTGTTAATTTCTTTTCTTCAATGACTGTGATGAGTTTTTCTGGGTAAGATTTATTCTCAGGATAAAGATATTCACCTAGAACTCGTGCTGGGCCTTTGTAACCTTTATCTGTTGCCAAGAGACGATAAAGATTTTTATCCCAAACCTCACCCTTTCGTAAGGTCATAAAATAATCTTCAATTGAAGCTTTTCGGCTAGAATAATAAGCAAAGGCCACCTTACTGCCCTTAGCATGACCTTCAATCGGCCGATTAGTTTTTAAGATTTTAAAACCCTGTCCTGGTCTTGCAGGTAGCGAGAAAAGATTATGATACTTATAGGATAATAAACTTTGGCCATTCTGGGTGTCCAATAAAATTTGTCCAATGACAACTGAGGGCCTTATTCCATAAACCTTAGCGTAGGGTTTGACTTCCTCAGCAATAGTTGCAAGATAAGTTTTTTCAGAATAGTTAACCTTTACTTGCTTTTGGGCAAAAGGCGTAGTTGCATTAAATAGTAAAGGAACTATTAATAGGAACAAAAACGAAAAGAAAACTAGTAAAAATGATTTTAACTTCAATCGCTCTCTCATTTTTTCTCCTTTAATATAGCTAGATACTCTTCTAAAGAGAGATGATTCTTAGTCATATATTGGGCTGATTTTTTACCAACATATCGGTAATGCCAATCCTCATAGTTTCGGCCTGTAACATCTTTCTTGTCTTCTGGAAAACGCAGTACAAAGCCATATTTAGGGGCTACTTCTGCTACTTTTTTAACCACTTGCTGATCACTTTGATTAAGTGCATCTACTGTACTCATATCAATAGCAAGTCCTGTCTGATGCTCACTTGCCCCTCCTAGTGGAAAATAAGCCTGAACCAAGGCTTCCGCAGCCTCCTGATTTAAACTAGGATTATTTGCTATTTCTTGCTCCACATAGGAGTGATAAAGCTGGTTTTGCTCTTCCAGACTACGATAAGCTGCAAGAATGTGTTCTTGAGGGTCTATGGCCTGAGCTGCTGCCAAAAATTCTGCCGTTGCATCAGCAATACGCTTATCTACTTTAAAACCATTAATATCTGCTAGTTCTACTTGTAAATCTTCTTTTTTGTGCTCTTTATTAACCAAAAGAAGTTGCCAGTCATCTACTGTAACCTTTGGCAGGTCAGCCCTTGTTTTTTGTTTAAGAGTCACAGACTCCACTTGTTTAGGAAGCTTATCTTGTCTTGGTTTTTCTTCCTTTATAAAGATATAAACACAGGACAAAAATAGAATAACGATAAAAAATTTAAATAAAAAGATTAGTAATTTATTATTTTTCATGTGCTAAGTTTCTCTATAATTTCACGACCACGGTATCTAAAACTCATATCTCCAATGACTTGGATGCTAAATTTTCCATCTTCAAAGTCGACAATAGTGATACTTCCGTTATCAATATATTGCTTTTCTCTGTCTGGGTCTATTAGCCACATAAAGGTTCCAATAGTCATTCCATGGCTTACTACTATAGCATTTCCTCCCCCTGCATTTTGGATAGAAAGAGCTATGGCTTCAAAACCATCATAGATTCGCTTACTTAAGACTTCCCATGATTCAGCCCAGTTAGCAGTATCTACTTCAACAATACTTTCAGCAAGTTCTGAAAGGGGAACATCTCTGAGATTCTTCTTGCCTTCAAATGCCTTAGTTCTAGGTAAAACGCCTAAAAAGAGTTCTGAGTCATAGGCGCCGTCTAAGCTACCAAAGCACCATTCTCGAATACGTTTATCCTTACTATATGGGATAAACTCATGTTCTGACTCTTTTAGGATAATTTCCATGGTTTGCATTGTTCTTCCGGAATCACTTGAAAAAGCTGCCTTGAAAGGTATTGCAGCATCTTTGAGTCCTAATCCTAATTCACGGATACCTTCTTCTCCAAATTTTGTTAAAGGGGTATCACTCCACCCTTGTGCACGTCCAATAGTATTAAACATTGTTTTGCCGTGACGGGCAATGTATAACCTTGTTTTTGTCATAATATCCTCCAAGTTCCTTTCTATAATTATAGCATTAAGAGAAAACACTTGCAAAAACATGCAAGTGACTTTCTTAGTTTTTAAAGCTATGGATAGGAGCAGGGATTTGTCCCCCTCGGGCAATAAAATCTGCCGAAGAATGTTTATTAACAGCCATGACAGGAGCTGTCCCTAAGAGGCCACCAAATTCTATCATATCACCCACTTGACCTTTAGGAATAATCCTTACAGCCGTTGTTTTCTGGTTAATGACACCTATGGCAGCTTCGTCAGCAATCATCGCAGCAATTGTCTCTTTAGGAGTATCTTCTGGAATGGCAATCATATCTAGGCCTACTGAACAGATCGCAGTCATAGCTTCTAGTTTTTCAAGATTTAAAGACCCAGCCTTAACAGCCGCTATCATACCTTCATCTTCTGAGACAGGAATAAAGGCACCTGATAAGCCTCCTACCTGGTTACATGCCATGACACCGCCTTTTTTAACAGCATCATTTAAGAGTGCTAAAGCTGCTGTAGTACCATGTGTACCAACCATCTCTAGCCCCATTTCTTCTAAAACACGAGCAACAGAATCACCTATTGCTGGTGTTGGAGCTAGTGATAAGTCTACAATTCCAAACTTAACACCAAGTCTTTCACTGGCCATTTGACCAACCAATTGACCAATGCGGGTAATTTTGAAGGCAGTTTTTTTAACAGTCTCGGCTAAAACATCAAAGCTCTCACCTCTAACCTTTTCTAAAGCTCGTTTTACAACTCCAGGACCCGATACACCTACATTAATAACAACGTCAGCTTCACCTACACCATGAAAGGCACCTGCCATAAAAGGGTTGTCTTCAACTGCATTTGCAAATACAACTAGTTTTGCCGCCCCTAATTCTGATAGCTCTGCTGTTTCCTTAATAATTCGTCCCATATCAGCAACTGCTGTCATATTAATCCCTGACTTTGTTGAACCGATATTGACAGAAGAACAAACCTTATCTGTAACAGCTAAAGCCTGAGGAATAGAATTTATCAGGATCTGATCTCCTTTATGGTAACCTTTTTGAACGAGTGCAGAAAAACCACCAATAAAGTCGACACCACTATCATGCGCTGCCTTATCCAAGGCTCTAGCAAGAGGCAGATAATCCTTAGCATTGCTAGCTGCTCCAATCAAGGAAATAGGTGTCACAGAAATACGTTTGTTAACAATTGGAATCCCTAGTTCCGCTGCTATTTCGTCTCCTACTGCCACTAAACGAGCAGCCTTAGTAACAATTTTTTGGTAAATTTTATCAGCTGCTTTATGGATATCCTTATCAATACAATCTAAAAGAGATATGCCCATCGTAATTGTACGAATATCAAAGTGCTGTTCTTCAATCATTTCAATCGTTTCACGAACTTGTCTTATATCCATTTTTAGAACTCCTTATAGATTATACATAGCATCAAAGATTGCTGTACTCTGAATATTAACTTTTACCTGTAAGCTATCTCCTAACTTATCACATTCATTTCTCAAATAGGTAAAGTCTTTTTTCTCTTCAGATGATACAATAGCCATCATTGTAAAATAATCATCTAGGACTGTCTGTGAGATATCATCAATATTCAAACCCAATTCAGCTATTTTGGTGGAAAGACCAGCAACTATTCCCTTACTATCTTTTCCAACAACAGTTATAATGGCTTTCACGGAAGCACCTCCTAATATTTTTTAAATTTTACCACAAAAAATCTCTATTTACTATAACTTTTCTCATTTTTTACAAGCCCTTTGCAGCTTCATGTCAAACTCCTCTTAGAAAGCTATTTTTGTCACTTAATTGATACCTTTTTACAATATTAGTCTTCTATAATAGCTGTGCAACCAATATTAGATAAGACACTTTTATGTTGCAAAAGACAAGACCCCTTTCAGAAAGATGTCTACATCAATTTCTAGGGAGCTTGTTTTTTTAAAACCTTATTCATAGTTTTTTAAATAACTACTTTCATTTATGGTTAAATAAAAAGGTTTATCCTTGACTTATGAAGTTTATACTGTTATAGTAGGGAATGTAAATAAGTTTTTCGAGTCAAAGTATCAGTTTTATCTTTTGTTTTCCTCTTAATAATTCTTTACAAATAAAATATATAGAGGTAACTCAAATGACACAAGGTACAGTAAAATGGTTTAACGCAGAAAAAGGCTTCGGCTTTATCACTCAAGAAAATGGTGCAGACGTATTTGCTCATTTCTCAGAAATCCAATCTGACGGTTTCAAATCATTAGATGAAGGTCAAAAAGTATCCTTTGATGTTGAGCAAGGTCAACGTGGCCTTCAAGCAACAAACATTACTAAAATTGCTTAAGTTTATTAAACCGTAGATACTATCTATGGTTTTTTATTTTGCCTATCCTCCAAAAAAACCTTTGACATGTCAAAGGTTTTTAGTATCTATCTAAAAAGAAGGAAACAACTGCTACTACTATTACTGCTCCTAAAATAGAAGGAATCAGAGCCATACCAGCTAAATGAGGACCCCAATTCCCAAATAGGGCTTGCCCTACAGATGAGCCAATCAAACCTGCAACGATATTAGTAATACAGCCCATGGAATAACCTTTTTTTGTAATTTTTCCAGCTATCATACCAATAATAGCGCCGACAATTAAAGATCCAATCATTTCTACACCTCTTTGTTTTTTTACATTATAGCATATGGGCTAAAACTATAGCAATGACTAACTTTTTCTTTCATTCTACTTTTTAGCAAAATCAACAAAAGTCTACTTTACCTACAAACTAAAAAATCCCTTAAATAAGGGATTTTTAGGTTTAATCTACTAATTTTTGAAGTTCTTGGGCAAGTAGTTTTTGGGCTACTTGGGGGTTGGCTTGTCCTTTTGTTGCTTTCATTAAGAAACCCGTGAAAGCTTTATCTGCATTTCGTTTACCTGATTTAAAATCAGCTACTGCAGCTTCATTATCTGCAAAGACTTGGTGGATAATTGGAATCAAAACTTGTGGATCAGAAATTTGAACAAGGCCTGCTTTTTCAACATAGTCACGAGCTGAACCACCATTTTTAGCTAAATGAACAAAAACCTTCTTAGCTATTTTTGAGGAAATAGTCCCATCATTAATAATAGCAATCATTTCAACCAGATTTTCTGGACTTAAGGAAATTGCCTCAATTGTTTTAGCTTCAGCATTTAGATACTGAGCTACTTCTCCTTGAAGCCAGTTTGAGACCTGTTTCGCATCTCCTCCAAGGGCAATAGCTTCTTCAAAGAAATCCGATAAAGCCTTGGTTGCTGTTAGCTGACTAGCATCATAGTCTGATAGAGCAAGGTCTTGAATATAACGGGCACGTCTTTGGGCAGGAAATTGTGGCAATTCTGCTCGCATTTCCTCGATCCACTGGTCATCAATTTCAAAGAGAGGTAGGTCTGGCTCTGGGAAATAACGGTAATCAGCAGCACCTTCTTTAACACGCATTAAAATAGTTGCCTTATTTGCCTCATCATAACGTCGGGTTTCTTGACGAATGATACCTCCTGAACGTAAAATTTTGGCCTGACGTTCCACTTCATATTCTAGTCCTTTGCGAACATTTGAAAAGGAGTTAAGGTTTTTGAGTTCTGTTTTGGTACCAAAGGCTTCTTGACCATAAGGGCGAAGCGAGATATTAGCATCAACCCGCATGGAACCTTCTTCCATTTTAACATCAGAAATCCCTGTGTATTGAATAATTTCTTTAAGAGCTGTCAAATAAGCATAGGCTTCTTCTGGAGAACGCATATCAGCTTCAGAAACAATCTCAATTAAAGGGACACCCTGACGATTTAAGTCAACATAGGAATAGCCATCTGTTCCATGGGTGTTTTTTCCAGCATCTTCTTCAAGGTGGGCACGTTCAATCCTTATTTTCTTGCTTGAGCCATCTTCAAGTCTAATATCAATCCAGCCATTATAACCAATAGGCTCATCAAATTGGGAAATTTGATAGGCTTTCGGATTGTCTGGGTAAAAATAATTCTTGCGGTCGAAGTGCATGTTTGTATGGATATCCATATTCAGAGCCAGCGAAGCTTTGATTCCTGCATCAATAACACCCTTATTCATAACGGGAAGAACTCCTGGGAAGGACCAGTCAATCACGTTTGTATTAGCATTTGCTTCTTGACCAAAATGGGCAGAAGAAGGTGAGAATATTTTTGAAGCTGTATTTAATTCAACATGGACCTCAAGTCCAATTATGGTTTCAAAATTCATTACTTGTCACCTCCAAAAATAATAGGTTCTTGTTTGTGGTAATCAGTGCTTGCTTCAAAGGCTGAAGCTACTTGATAGATACGGTTTTCACTATATTTAGGTCCAATTAATTGTAAACCAACTGGTAAGCCATCAACAAAGCCTGAAGGGATGGAAATTCCCGGTAGGCCTGCTAAGTTTACAGGAATGGTTAATAGGTCTGCTAGATACATTGAAACTGGATCATGATTAAGAGTATCAAGGCCAAAGGCTGGACTTGGGGTTGTTGGTCCCATAATCACATCATAATCAGCAAAAACCTTATCAAAATCTTGGATAATTAAGGTACGTACCCTACCAGCTTTTTTAAAGTAAGCATCATAATAACCCGAAGACAAACTAAAGGTTCCAAGCATAATCCGACGTTTAACTTCATCACCAAAACCTTGGCTACGTGTTTTAACGTAGATATCTTCTAAACTCTTTGCATCCTCAGCCCTAAAGCCATAGCGAATACCGTCAAATCGTTGTAAATTTGAAGAAGCTTCAGAAGAGGCAATAATATAGTAGACAGCAACACCATACTTACTATGGGGAAGACTTACCTCCTCGACAATCGCTCCTAATTTTTCAAATTGTTTAGCAGCTGCAAGGATATTTTCTTTGATTTGTGGATCAATACCTTGACCTAAATACTCTTTAGGTAAAGCAATTTTCATTCCTTTAATATCGTGACCAATTTTTGATGTGAAATCTTCTATTCCCACTGGTGCAGAAGTTGAATCTTTAGAGTCTGGTCCTGCAATAACATTTAATAATTGGGCGTTTTCTCTAACAGTTAGCGATAAGGGCCCAATCTGATCCAAGGAAGAGCCAAAGGCGATCAATCCAAAACGTGAAATTCTACCATAGGTTGGTTTTAAACCAACAATACCATTGAAGGCCGCAGGTTGGCGAATAGACCCTCCAGTATCAGACCCTAGAGAAAGACGAACCTGTCCAGAAGCAACAGCTGTTGCAGAGCCACCCGATGATCCTCCAGGAACCTTGCTGTGATCCCAGGCATTTTTTGTCTTTTTAAAATATGACGTTTCAGTAGATCCCCCCATAGCAAATTCATCCATGTTGGTTTTACCAATAACAATCATATCTTTTTCATAGGCCTTACTAATAGCTGTCGCATCAAAGACAGGCTTGTAGTTGTAAAGTATTTTTGAAGCTGCAGTAGTTAGAATTCCCTTTGTAGAAATATTATCCTTAACAGCTAGAGGAATACCAGACATGATGTTATCTTTATCAATGCCTTTAGCATCAATAGCATCAGCCTGTGCTAGGGCTTCTTCTTCAGAAATAGTGATAAATGAACCTACAGCCTCTTCACGTGCTTTAATATCAGCTATACTTGCTTGAGTCAACTCTCTAGCTGAGATTTCTTTGCTTACAAGGAGGTCATGTAGCTCTTCAATGGTTTTATGATTAAATGACATTAGGCATCTCCTCCATCTTCTAAGATAGCTGGTACTTTAATAAAATGATTTTCTTTTTCAGGAACATTTCTAAATAATAAGTCACGGTCAGTACCTGCTTGAGCGATATCTTGACGCATAACATTTTTTTGATCTGCCATGGTAGTTGTCACAGCTACTCCGTCTGTATCTACTTCATTCAAGAGTTCAACCATGTCAACAATTTTTGAGAGGCTACTTGCAAACTCACTGGTTTCTTGGTCTGAAAATGATAATTTTGATAATGTGGCTACGTGGCGCACTTCTTCTTCAGAAATTTTCATAATTTCTCCTTAGATTTTTGTATGTTTTCATTTTTACATAGTCTAAATTATTATATCATATTTCCCTTTAATTGATAGAGCAGACTTATCCTTATCAAGTCATCTTCATCAAATTTCTAAAGTTAAAACTAGCTCTACAGTGTAAAGCTAGTCCTATTTTTATTTATCCTTATCACAATCTAAACCAGAAGCTTTAAGCTTAGCCTGGGCGGCAGCTAATTTTGCTATAGGAATTCGAAATGGAGAACACGAAACATAATCCAGACCTGCTTGGTAACAAAATTCAACTGAGCTAGGTTCACCACCATGTTCGCCACATATACCAAGCTTAAGCTGTGCTTTGCTATTTCTACCGCGTTTAACAGCCATTTGTATCAAGCTTCCAATTCCTTTTTGGTCTAGAACCTGGAAGGGTTCCTTTTCAAAAATACCTTTTTCTAGGTAGTCACCAAGAAATTTACCAGCATCATCACGAGAAAAACCAAATCCCATTTGCGTTAAATCATTAGTCCCAAAACTAAAGAAGTCAGCTAGCTGAGCTAGATCATCAGCTACAACACAGGCTCTTGGAGTTTCAATCATAGTCCCAATCGTATAAGACAATGATAAGGAACTTTTTTCAAGTTCTAGTTCAACAACCTCTTCTATTAGTGCTCTTGTAAATTTCAATTCGTCTAAGCTACTAACAAGGGGAACCATAATCTCTGGCTTAACTGCTACACCTTCTGCCATAGCCTTAATAGCTCCTTGCGCAATAGCTTTAGCCTGCATCTGGTATATTTCTGGATAAGTAATAGCTAAACGGCAGCCACGATGTCCTAACATGGGATTAAATTCTTCTAATTCCTTGATTCGTTTCTGAAGTTTCTGACTATCACAGGACAGTTGATCAGCTAATACTTCAATAGCCTCTTGATCATGAGGTAAAAATTCGTGTAAAGGAGGATCTAAGAGCCTAATAGTACATGATTTCCCATTTAAAACCTTAAATAAGTGATAAAAATCATCTCTTTGATAAGGAAGCAGCTGGTCAAGTGCAGTGACTCTATCTTCCACATTATCCGCAACTATCATTTGCCGTACAGCAAGAATCCGCTCTTCATCAAAGAACATATGCTCTGTCCGACATAGGCCAATTCCTTCTGCCCCAAATTCCATAGCCTTTTGAGCATCCCGAGGATTATCGGCATTGCTTCGCACCAACATGGTCCGCTCTTCATCTACCCACGACATAAATTCTTGAAAGACTTCATCAAAAACAGCTGAGGTCATTGGGATTTCACCTAGATAAATCTGCCCACTTGCTCCATCAATAGCTAAAAAATCCCCTTCTGTGATCCTCTTTTGGCCAATAGCGACCTGCCTATTGATTTCATCTACTAGGAGTTGACTAGCACCTGCTACACAAGGTTTTCCCATGCCACGCGCCACAACAGCTGCATGAGAAGTCATCCCACCTCGAGCTGTAATAATTCCCTTAGCACTGTTTATTCCCTCAATATCTTCAGGAGAAGTCTCTTGTCTAACAAGGAGGACATCCTTCCCTTTTTGAGCCTCTCTTAGAGCATCTTCTGCATGAAAGTAGACATGCCCACAGGCCGCTCCAGGTGAAGCAGGTAAGCCTCTTGCCACAAGCTCAGCTTTTGCAAGTTCTTCCAGATCAAAGGAAGGATGTAACAACTGTTCTAGCTGTTTGGGCTCAATTCTTAAAATGGCTTCTTTTTTACTGATTAAGCCTTCTGCTACTTGGTCCAAGGCAATCTTTATAGCAGCCTTGGCAGTTCTTTTCCCATTTCGCGTTTGTAGCATGAAGAGTTTACCTCTTTCAATGGTAAATTCTAAATCCTGCATATCACCATAATGCTTTTCTAGGAGTTGACTAATGGTAAGAAATTCTTGATAGATATGAGGCATTTCTTCCTTAAGTCTATCTATACTGTGAGGGGTTCGAATTCCAGCTACCACATCTTCTCCTTGAGCATTAATCAGATATTCTCCAAAAAGAGCCTTGTGACCTGTAGAGGGATTTCTGGTAAAGGCTACGCCTGTTCCACTTTTGTCACCCATATTGCCAAAAACCATGGCCTGAATGGTAACTGCCGTTCCTAGCTTATCTGAAATATCATTAAGCCTACGGTAAACCTTGGCTCTAGGATTATTCCAGGATTTAAAGACTGCTTCTACAGCCAAAAGCAACTGTTCCTTGGGATCTTGTGGAAAATCCTGACCTGTCCCTTCCTTATAGATAGCTTTATAGCTTGCTACAATAGCCTGTAAATCTTCACTACTAAGCTCTGTGTCATCTTGACAAGCCTTTGCTTGCTTAACCTCCTCTAAAACAGCTTCAAATTTATCTTTTGGTAAACCTATAGCAACATCTGCAAACATCTGAATAAAACGACGATAGCTATCATAAGCAAAACGTGGATTTTGGGTTGCCTCAATAAGTCCCTCAACACTTTCATCATTTAAACCTAAGTTCAAAATCGTGTCCATCATTCCGGGCATAGAAAACACTGCTCCAGATCTTACAGATACAAGCAAAGGGTTCCCCTTGGCACCTAGCTGCTTATCTTCTTTACTTTCTAATTGATTTAAGGCATGGTCAATCTCTTCTAAAAGCTGAGCTGGCATTGACGTCTCGTTATCATAATAAGCATTACAGGCTTGAGTAGAAATGATAAAACCTTGAGGAACAGGTAAGCCAATTCTAGTCATTTCAGCTAGATTAGCCCCCTTTCCCCCTAAAAGCTGTCTCATGTCCTTATGACCTTCTGCAAAAGCATAAACAAACTTAGTTCCCTTTTCCATAACTACCTCCAATTTATAAAGTGCTAGTTTTTAAAATATCTAGAATAATAGTGGCTGTTTCTTCAATAGCTTTATCAGAAACATTTATTATCGGACACTTGAGTTTTTTCATAACCGACTCAGCATATTGGGCTTCTTCATAAATGTGCTCTTTATTAGCATAGTGACTTGTACTGGAAAGGCCCATGGCTTTTAGTCTTTCTTTTCTTACCTGACATAAACGTTCCACAGAATTAGTCAAGCCAATTATTTTTTTGGAACTAATCTGGGATAATTCTTTGGGTAAGGGAATTTCAGGAACAATAGGAATATTAACCACCTTAAGTTCCTTATCTGCTAGGTACATGCTAAGAGGGGTCTTAGACGTTCGAGACACACCCAATAAAATCACATCAGCCTTTAAAATTCCTCTTGGATCCTTGCCATCATCGTACTTAACCGCAAATTCGATAGCCTCAACACGTTCAAAGTAATGACTATCCAGTTTACGAAGTAAGCCTGGTTGCCCCAAGGGTTGCATACCAGAAATATCCGACATGGCTTTTATCACATTGGACAAGAGATCCACAAAAACAAGATTTTCCTGCTCTGCTTTTACTTGAGCATAGTGGGCTAGACTATCGTCTACAAGGCTAAACATCAAGCAAACCGTTTTATCTTTTGTCTCCTCAAAGACCTTATCTAGTAAATCCTGGTTATCAATATAGGAAAATCGTTTAAATTTCCAATTCTTATGATTAGGAAACTGTTGAATACAAGCCTTAGCTATTGCCCTTGCTGTCTCGCCTAAAGAATCGGAGACAATGAAAATAGAGAGTTGATCATCCATAAGCCTATCCTTTCTTTATTCCTTAATTTCTAAAAATAATCTTGTGATAATGGTTTTGGACAATTTACCAACCACTTTATATTTGTGATCTGCTTCTAGCCTTACAACAGGTAAACTATCAACTTGTTTTGCTACCAACTGCTGGGCTGCATCCAACAAAAGATCATCTTCTCTTACAGTAGAAATATTTGGCATGCGTGTCATAATCATCCCTATTGGGATTTTAGTGAGGTCACCTCCACCAATGCTGGCTTTTAAGAGGTCTTTACGTGATACCAGCCCACATAAATAATCCTTCTCATCTAAGATAAAAGCACAGCCAGCATCTTCCATAAAGATATGAACGATAACATCATAAACACTCTCTTTTTGATTAACTGTTAAGGGAATCCCCATGACATCCGAAACCTTGGTTTCCTTAAAAACAGTAGAGGTCTGAAGGACTTCCCTGTCCTCCACATAGAAGTAGCCAACCTTAGGTTTAGCATCTAAAAACCCCAGCATGGTCAAAACGACTAAATCTGACCTAAGAGCTGCTCGTGTTAGGTGCAGGTGCTCAGCTATCTTCTCCCCAGTAATGGGTTGCTTGCTTTTGACAATGTCAAGAATTTCTTTTTGCCTCTGACTTAATTGAATAAGAATCACCCCTCTAATTATGATATACTATATATTATATAGTATATCATAATACTCTCTTTCTCGAAATGCAACTAAAAACTGATAAAAGTAATTTTATCTGTCAATTTAATTAGTTGATTTCCCTTCCTACATTTGTTAAACTCCAATTGTAAACGATTACAACATTAGGAGGTCTTATGATGACTATAAAAAAAGTTACTGTTGCAGGTAGCGGGGTTTTAGGAAGTCAAATAGCCTTTCAAGCTGCTTATAAGGGATTCGAAGTCACTATTTATGATATCGATGATCAAGCCCTAAAGTCAGGGGAAAAGCGACTTGAAAAATTAGCTAGTATCTACCAAGCAGAAATTGAAAAAGCAAAAAAAGCTTATCATGAAAAGCTTTCTACCCTAAACTATAATAAAAATTTATTACCAGAACTAGATGACAACTTTCTGACAAAAGTAAGTGAGTCTCTTACCCTAGTAGAGCAGCTACCAAGTCAAATAGCCCTCTCTAAAGACTTAAAAGAAGCTATCAAGGCTGCTGATTTAGTCATTGAGGCTATACCAGAAAATGTGGACATTAAAGCAAGTTTTTACAAACAACTAGCTCAAGTTGCTCCTTCAAAAACTATTTTTGCAAGCAATTCATCAACCTTTATTCCTAGTCAATTTGCAGATATTAGTGGACGGCCAGATAAATTCATAGCCTTGCACTTTGCTAATAATATCTGGCAAAATAATATTGTTGAGATTATGGGTCACAAAGCAAGCAGTGAAGACACTTATCAAAAAACACTAACCTTCGCAAAAGAAATGGGCATGGTACCCTTGACCCTAAAACAGGAACAAGCAGGCTATATTCTTAATTCTATTTTGATTCCTTTTCTAAAGAGTGCACTAACGCTCTACTACAAAGATATTGCTGATCCTGATACTATTGATAAGGCTTGGAAACTTGGAACTGGTGCTCCTTTTGGTCCCCTTGAAATTCTTGATATTATCGGTATTGAAACAGCCTATAATATCCTCAACAACCATGCTGAAACCCAAAATGACCCTAATTCTCTAAGGGCTCATATAGCTAAAATGTTAAAAGAAGACTTTTTAGATAAGGGTTACACTGGTAAAGCAAGTGGACGAGGTTTCCACACCTACTAGTCAATTTATCCTAAAAAAGAAGGATAAACAGATAACAAATAGACCCTTAGAAAGGTATACTTTCTAAGGGTCTATTTTAGCTCATATTACTATTTTTATCTAATCAATCTAACTATCCTTAGCTAAAAAAACAGTCTACTAGTAAATGGCATCTACTAAACTTGCGCCTAACACTGTCTTGCAATGATTAAGTGCCCACTTATGATTTTCTATGGAATTACTAGCAATAGCAGAAGTCACAATTTCGACCTTATAGCCAAGTCTATAGGCATCAATAGCTGTATGAAGAATACAGATATCAGTTAGAACCCCTGTTAAGATAAGGGTATCAATGCCACGTTGTCGGAGACTAAGATCCAGTTCAGTACCAGAAAAAGCAGAGTAGTATTTTTTATCTATCCAGAATACCTTCTTTTTATCAGCTTTTATCTGCTTATAAATATCTCCTAGGTGACCATACAAGTCACGCCCTTTTGTTCCATTAATATTATGAGGGGGAAACAACTTACTCTCAGGATGGTAATCATCATCTTGGTCATGGTTGTCAATTGTGAAAAAAATATAATAGCCTTTTTGATAAGCTTCCTCTGTGCTTTTTGCTATGGACTCTGAGATTTTTTGCACAGCTAATCCTGCACTTAGGCTTCCCTTATCATCTACAAAATCATAAGTATAGTCAATAGAAATCAAGGCTTTCATTAGTAACATTCCTCCTAAATCCCTTAATCATGTGCTTTAGCCCATAAAAGGAGATTAAGGTTTTAAATTATATTCAAACAGTTTTCTATTGTAGCAATAAGCTTTATATGTGTCAAGACATATGTATTAACCGATAAAAAAATCCCTTAAGAGTAGGACATAATGTCTCACTTTTAAGGGATTAGTAATTCTTAAAGCTCTTTTAGTTTATCAAAAATACCTTCATTAATAACTTTAAGGTAAGTACCTTTCATACCTAGTGACCGGCTTTCAATAATGCCAGCACTCTCTAATTTACGTAGGGCGTTTACGATAACAGACCTGGTAATTCCGATGCGGTCAGCTATGACTGAGGCTGTTAGGCGACCTTCATTTCCATCTAATTCTCCAAGAATAGCTGCGACAGCTTTCATTTCGGAATAAGATAGGGTGTTAATAGCCATATTAACAGCTGTTTGGCGACGAATAGTTTCTTCTAAGTTTTCAGTTTGGAGGTTTAAGAGTTGAATACCTACTACTGTACTTGAGATTTCAATCAAGATAAGGTCATCATCGTTAAATTTCTTGTCATTTCTCCAGATAATAAGTGACCCCAGACGCATTCCTCCTCCATAGATAGGAGCAATTGTCGTTAAACCATCAGGGTAGATGTCTTTTGACTCTACTGGAAAAATGGTTAAATCGTTATCAACTGTCAGATTAGATTCTGTATCATAAACACGACTAGCTGCTTTAACATAAGTATCTGGGAACTGTTTAGCTTCAAAGAACTCTTCTACACGGTCTGTATTTGTTTTGTACTTCATCGCGTATCCCAGTAATGTTCCACCGCCATTGATAATGCAGGCATTACAATCAATAATGTCTGCCAAACGAGAAGCCATGGTATTGTACGGCAACTCAGTCTCTAAACTATCAACAGAACGTTGCAGAATAGAGGTGATTTTTCGTGTTTTTTCTAATAAGTTTGGCATTTTCCACCTTTTCCTTTGATAATATTTGCGTCTCAATTATACCAAAGCCTATTAGATTGCGCAAGGAATTATCAGAAAATTTTCTATTATTTCTACAATGGGCAAGTCCCTTTTCCTGCTTGGCTTTCAAGAAATGAGCTAAGTCTAATAAATAATTGACTTATTAATAATGATTTTAATATGAGAATTAGATTAGCGTTTGTATTGTTGTAAAACTCTGGTAATTTTTTCCTGAACATCAGCTAGTTCTTCTACCCTTGGTAAATAAACGATGCGGAAATGATCTGGTTCCTTCCAATTAAAACCTCGTCCATGAACAAGCATAAGCTTTTCTTGTTTTAATAAATCTAACACAAATTGTTCATCATCATCAATACAATACATGTTTCGATCAATTTTTGGGAAAATATAAAGTCCCGCTTTAGGCTTAACAGCTGAGAGTCCTGGAATATCCTTAATAGCCTGATACATAAAATTACGCTGTTCAAAGATTCTACCACCTGGCAACAAGAGTTCATCAACTGATTGATAGCCTCCTAGGGAAGTTTGAACGACTTGTTGAGCTAAAACATTTGAACACAGGCGCATATTGGCTAACATATTCACACCTTCAATGTAACCCCGAACATTTTCTTTAGGCCCTGACAAGACCATCCAACCCACTCGAAAGCCTGCAATTCGGTGTGATTTTGAAAGACCATTCATTGAAACACAAAAGACATCAGGAGCCAATGAAGCAATAGCAATATGTTCTTCGCCATCCATTACAAGGCGATCATAGATTTCATCAGCAAAAATAATTAATTCATTTTCTCTAGCTATTTGAACAAGCTCTTCTAATAGCTCTTTGGGGTACAGAGCACCTGTAGGATTATTGGGATTGATAACAACAATTGCTTTTGTACGAGGGCTTACCTTAGCCTTGATATCATCAATATCAGGATACCAGTCTGCTGATTCATCACACAGATAATGAACAGCTTTACCCCCACCTAGGCTAACACAGGCTGTCCATAAGGGATAATCAGGCATAGGAACTAATACTTCATCCCCGTTATCAAGGAGGGCCTGCAAAGACATAGAGATTAATTCTGAAACACCATTTCCTAGATAAATATCATTAATATCAACTTCAGGAAAGTTCTTCAACTGGCAATACTGCATAATCGCTTTTCGAGCTGAAAAAATCCCCCTACTATCAGAATAACCCTCACTGTTACGTGCGTTCATAATCAGGTCACGGATAACTTCATCTGGTGCTTCAAATCCAAAAGCTGCTGGATTACCAGTGTTTAGACGGAGTATTTTTTCACCATTAGCCATCATTTGCTCTGCTTGCTCTAAAACAGGGCCTCGAATATCATAAGCCACATGCTCTAATTTAGATGATTTCTCAAAAATTTTCATTACTTCTACCTCGCTCATAACATTATAAACAAAAAAAACTAAAATAGGAAGATTTTAGCAAGCTGAGACTTGAGGAGAAAGTTAGAGCAAAAAATTTCAGAAAACATTATAAACCGCTTTCAAATTTCTTCGAAATGGAGTATAATAGGACTTAAGAAAAGTACTTGCTTTTTGATAGTAATCAAAGGAGGATACTACTATGATACAAAAATATGAACACATCTTAGTTGCTGTTGATGGTTCTTATGAATCAGAATTAGCTTTTAATAAAGGGGTCAATGTTGCCTTGAGAAATGATGCTGAGCTGATTTTAGCCCATGTAGTGGACACACGCGCCTTACAAAGTGTAGCTACATTTGACACTTATATCTACGACAAATTAGAACAAGAAGCAAAAGATGTTTTAGCTGAGTTAGAAAAACAGGCCCGTGACCATGGGGTAACAAAGGTAAAACAAGTCATTGAGTTTGGTAATCCTAAAAGTCTCCTAGCCCACGATATTCCTGACCAAGAAAAGGTAGACTTAATAATGGTTGGAGCTACTGGTTTAAACACCTTTGAGCGCCTACTTATCGGTTCATCTTCTGAATATATTATGCGTAATGCTAAGGTTGACTTACTAGTTGTTCGTGATACTAATAAAACCATGTAACATACGCTATTTAAAAAACGTCAGGCTCTATAATTTCTGTAGTGGATAAGCTTCACACCCAGATATTATGGAGCTTTTTAAGTACATAAAAAATCCCATATGGCCTACAATAAAAGCAAGCTAGCTTTTATTAGAAAGACTCATATGGAAAATATTTAGTATACTAGGGAATTAATCAGAATTAAAGTTCAAAATAGCCTATTAAACTTTATCCAACCAATAATTCTCCCATCATTTTATTTTTCAAGTTTTTGTAAGGATTTTTGGAGTTGTTTATCAAGTTCCTTCTTGATAGCTCGCTCAGGGGCATAATGTTTTTCCCAATTATTGGGTTTTAAGATTTTATGAGTAACAGGATCAAAATGAGCCTTACCATCTGGAAAGATCTTACCCATATTAGCTTCATGTACTGTTTCAAAAATAGGTTGAGGATCTACCCCCATTAAAACAAAGGAGCCATAGGTAAAATAAAGCAAGTCTGTTAAGGCATCCACTTGACCTACCAAAGGAGATTCCATATGTTCTTTAGATTGGACCTTAATAGCTGCCTTATCAATAGCTGAATGCAGATCCATAACAGCTTGGGTAAATTGATTTTTATCACCTTGACTAGCTGCAAAGATAAATTCAACCAATTCCTCTATCTTAAAGTCGGCACGGTGAACAGCATCCTTTAAGGAATAACCCTTAGGTGTTTCAATGGTATCTCCATCCATAAGCTGATGAAAGTCCTTAACCTTATTAAAGTTTTCATCACGGCTCTTAAAGCTCTTATCCAGATCAAAATGAATGAGGCCATAATGAGCTAGAGCCTTAGAAATGCCACCATTGTTGTTAGAGGCTGTGATAAAATGCGCATCGGCCTTGACCAATTCATCAGCATTGCCCATAGCAACACCAACACCAACACCTGTTAACATTTCTAAATCATTATCAGAATCACCAAAGGCCATGACTTCTGAGAGTTCAAAGCCAAACATCTGCCCCAGACGTTCAATTCCCTTAATCTTTGATTGGTCTACAGAAATTAAATCAATGGAATAGGGACTACTTCTTGTGATTTTAAGGTGAGGAAATTTTTCTCTAATCTCCTTTGTTTCTTCAGCAGAAGCTACCATGACAATTTGGAAAATCGGCTCACGCATTATGGTGACCAGATTATCAAAATTTTGTGGCTTAATCCGTCGTATCAAGTGCTTGAAACTGCTCTCAACAGTTGTAACCATACTCTTTGGAACAAAACTAGACACAAACTGACCAAAAGAACTTGTTCCCATATCAATAATACGAGACCCGGCTAAACCAGAGGCAGTTCCTAAGGAAACCTCTTTTTTCTTATCACTAGCATAGCGAATCACTTTATATATCATAGACTTGGATAGCTGGTTTTGATATAGTATTTTATCTCTTGTTACTAAATACTGGCCATTATAAGTGACTGCAAAATCTAAACCAAAATTTTCCAAAAATGGCTGAACAAAAGCTGGTCCTCGACTTGTTGCCAAGCCAACCATGATCCCTTGATTTTTTAAACTATGAATTGCCTTTTGGGTGGTTTTTTGAACATTTTTACGGTCATTTAATAAGGTTCCATCAATGTCAAAAAAGACTGCCTTAATTGTCAAAAGCTTTTTTACTCTCTTCTATATTATGATAGAATAGATTATAACACAAATTTTGAAAGAAGTATGGCAATTAATGAAACAAATTCTTGTACTACATACAGGTGGAACCATTTCCATGCAAGCGGATGCAGATGGCAAGGTTTTCCCTAACCAAATTAACCCTATGAGCCAGATTGGAGTTGATCTTGACAACCTGCAATTAACTGTTCGGGATATTTTTAACCTACCAAGTCCTCATATCACTCCTAAGCACATGCTTATCTTATATAAACACATCAAGAATGAGGGAGCACGCTATGACGGTATTGTCATCACGCACGGAACCGATACCTTGGAGGAAACAGCTTATTTCTTAGATACCATGAACCTTCCTGATATTCCCATTATTATTACAGGGGCAATGCGGAGCACCAACGAGGTAGGAAGTGATGGCATTTACAATTATCTGACCGCCCTACGAGTTGCTTGCCATGATAAGGCCAGAGGCAAAGGAATTCTAGTAGTTATGAATGATGAAATTCATGCAGCCAAATATGTCACAAAAACCCACACCACAAATATTGCTACCTTCCACACCCCAACCCATGGACCTTTAGGGGTTGTCATGAAAAAAGACTTATTATTCTTTAAAAATGCAGAGCCCAGAGTGCGTTTTGACATTGATGCTATTGAAGGAAATGTGCCTATTATTAAGGCTTACGCTGGTATGGGAGATGGTAGTATTCTCAGCTTTTTATCAGCTGACAAAATTCAAGGATTAGTTGTTGAAGCTCTAGGTGCTGGTAATATTCCACCCCTAGCAGTTCCCGAAATTAAAAAATTAATCGCTTCTGGACTTCCTGTCGTTTTGGTTTCTCGTTGCTTTAATGGCATCGCAGAGCCTGTCTATGGCTATGAAGGGGGTGGAGCTATGCTTCATGAAGCTGGTGTCATGTTTGTCAAAGAACTCAATGCCCCAAAGGCCAGACTCAAACTTTTGATTGCCTTAAATGCTGGCCTAACAGGGCAAGAACTAAGAGATTATATTCAAGGCTAACTACTATAAAATCCCAACTAGAATTATCTAGTTGGGATTTTATTTTATGGTATTGAATTCCCAGCACTGAGATAAATAGCATACCATTCAGAACGTGTTAAGTTAAAAGTACTTGCCTGAGCTATTTTGATAAGGCGTTCAGGATTCATTGAACCAACAATAGCTTGTATCTTAGCAGGATGACGTAAAATCCAAGCAATAATAATGGCTTCTGCTGCTACGCCATACTTTTGCCCTAAGGCATCAAGGGTTTCATCCAACTGGTGATAATCGGGATTCCCTCTAAAAAGCCCCTTATCAAGGTCAATTTGAAAAGGTGACCAGGCTTGTACAGTCATTTTGTGTAATTGACAATATTCTAGGACACCATTATCACGATTAATAGCAGCCTGATTTCGCATATTGACATTAAAGCCTGCATCAAGCATTGGGGTGTGTGCTGGTGACAACTGCATTTGGTTAATAGCCAATTTTTGCTCTAACGAAGCCTGCAATAATTGCATTTGATAAGGATTTTGATTGCTGACACCAAAATATCTCACCTTGCCTGCTTTTTCAAGTTGGCTAAAAGCTTCCGCTATTTCTTCAGGTTCCATCAGAGCATCTGGACGATGGAGAACTAAAAAATCGAGATAGTCTGTACCTAGCCTCTTTAAAATGCCATCAACAGAGCTTACAATATGTTCCTTGGAAAAATCATAAATCCCATCTTTAATGCCACATTTTGATTGAAGAATATACTGATCTCGACTCAGCTTAATGGATTTCATGGCCTGACTAAAGCGTATTTCTGATTCCCCACCTCCATAGATATCAGCATGGTCAATGAAATCAATTCCCTGATCAAAGGCAGTTTCCAATAGTCTGCTAGCTTCTGTACTTGTCAGACTTGACAGTCGCATACAGCCTAAGGCAATTCGCGAGGCCTCAATATCTGTTTGGCCAATCCTTTGCTTATTCATAGCTTACTCCTTTTGCCCCTTTTTATAGTCAGTATATCATTTTTAACTATTAATTTCTGAGATTAAGCAGGCTTCTTCTTGTTTTCATAATCAAGCTTTAGAAAGATTATCTTAATCAAAACTAAAGTAAGCAGTCAAATATTTCTCAATCCTATACCAACGAGGATCAGCCTGCCAATTGTCTTGACTAGCAATGTCACTTGCAACCCGTCTTGCTTCCTCTAAGATATTATAGTCTTCAACAATGTCAGCAGTCTTAAACTCAGGAATTCCTGACTGCCTAGTCCCAAAAATTTCACCAGAACCACGCATCTTTAAATCGGCCTCTGCCAAGACAAAGCCATCATTGGTTTGGGTCATTATTTTCATGCGTTCTTTACCAGAATCGGTTTTAGGATTGGCTACTAAAATAGCATAGGATTGCTTATGCCCTCGCCCTACACGGCCTCGCAACTGGTGTAATTGGCTGAGCCCAAAACGGTCAGCATCCATGATCAGCATAATAGTTGCATTGGGAACATTGACTCCAACCTCGATGACAGTGGTAGAAACTAAAATATCAATCTCTTGTCTTTTAAAGGACTGCATGATCTGATCTTTCAGGTCATTTTTCATCTTTCCATGCATCAAGGCGATTCTTGCTCTGTCTTTAAAGTATTCTTTCAAATCTTCTTCTAAAGCGACAGCATTTTTTAAATCTAATGCCTCTGATTCTTCAATCAAGGGAGAGATGACATAGACTTGGGCGCCTTGGGCGATTTCTTTGGTCATCCAAGTCAGCACATTATCTAGTTGTTGGTGTTTGACCCAGCGTGTTAGAATAGGCTTTCGCCCTGCTGGCAATTCATTAATGATAGAAACATCCATTTCACCATAGCTTGTAATGGCTAGGGTTCTGGGAATGGGCGTGGCTGTCATCATGAGCACATCTGGATTTTCCCCTTTTTCTCGAAAAATCCGTCTTTGTTTGACACCAAAACGGTGTTGCTCATCCGTTATAACAAGACCTAACTTGTGGTACTGAACAGCATCTTGGATGAGGGCGTGTGTGCCTACAATCATGTTTACACTGCCGTCTGCTATGGCTGATAAAGCACTTCTTTTCTCAGCAACCTTCATTCCCGACTTTAAAATAGCAATAGACAAATCAGGGAAGAGTTCACGTAGACTTTCATAATGCTGCTCAGCTAAAATTTCTGTTGGAACCATTAAAGCTGACTGGAAACCTGCTGTATAGGCAGCAAACATAGCTAAGCTAGCAATAACAGTCTTACCAGAGCCAACATCTCCCTGTAACAGGCGATTCATGTGCTGGCTTAATTTCATGTCTTTTAAAATCTCTGTAAGGCTTTTTTCTTGGGCATTGGTAAGCCTAAAAGGGAGTTGTGCTAGTTTGTCTTTTAATTCTTCTTCCTGATAACTGATTGTTAAGCCAGAACTTGCTTGCTTATTGGCATATTTCAGTACCTGAAGGTTCATTTGGAAATAGAATAATTCTTCAAATTTAATTCTTCTCAAAGCAGCCTTATAGTCTGCTAAATGATTAGGAAAATGCATGGCTTTAACAGCCTCTTTTCTGGGCATGAGCCGATATTTTTCTAAAAGAAAATCGGGTAAATTTTCTGGAATCTCTTCTACTAGTCCACTTTCAAATGCTGATTTAATGGCTTTTATTAGGGCTGTTTGGCTAACTCCTTGAGCAAGGTGATAGACAGGCTGAAGGTCATCTTCTACAGTCATTAATAATTTCATTCCTGTCAGGCTAGCTTTTTTTTGGTCCCATTTCCCAAAGACAGCTATTTCTGTATCCAGGTCAATTTTATCTGCTAAGTAGGGTTGGTTAAAGAAATTAACAGCAATTACCATCTCATCTTGTTTGATTTTAAAGCTAAGACGATTACGCTTAAAACCATAGTATTGGACATTGGCAGGGGTGACAACTTTCCCTGTAATAGCAGCTTTTTCTCCATCTTGTAAGTCAAAGACTGACTTGCTCTTAAAATCTTCATAACGAAAAGGATAATAAAGTAGCAGATTTTCTATAGTGATAATCCCTAATTTTTGAAATTTTTCAGCAGACTTAGGACCCAGACCCTTTAATTCTGCCAGTACTGATTGTAGATTCATATCCTTTTTTGTCCCTCATCCTTAAAAAAACTCTTGTACTTTTATTATACAAGAGTTTTGGCTTATTTTCAGTTAAAATACTTTCAGTTAAAATACTTTCTAGGAATACGATCACTTAAAAGACAAAGAACTTCATAATTAATGGTTCCTCGCTTTTGAGCTATGTCAGTCGCACTAATAGACTTGCTAGCATTTTGCCCAATTAAGGTGACCTTGGTCCCTATAGGAAATTTCTCTGGCAAGGCTATGGTGGTCTGGTCCATAGATACACGACCAATAATCTCACAATAGTGACCCTCTACCAAGACATGAAAACCTTGCATATCCCGTGTCCAGCCATCGGCATAACCAATGGGAAGCGTTCCTACATATTGCTTATCTTGGGCTTTATATGTGGCACCATAACCCACTGTTTCCCCTTTTTCAATTTCCTTGACATGGACCAATTGACTTTCTAGTGAAAGGGCTGGTTTTAAGGGGTATGGCAAGCTTAATTCCTTTCCACTTGGGTTAAGCCCATAGATAAGAATACCTATTCTAACAGCATTAAAAATAGTCTCACTATGCCATAGACTGGTTGCTGAATTGCTTGCATGTACTAGGGCGGGCTTATAGGATAGATTGGCTATGAGGTCTTTAAAAAAGGCTAGCTGACTATTGAACTTGCTAGGATTTGCTTCGTCAGCGGTAGCAAAATGAGTAAATATGCCATCAATTTGGGCACCATCTTTTCTTAACTCTACTAGTAACTGCTCTGCTTCTTCTAAAGAACGAAGGCCAATCCTTCCCATGCCAGAATCCACCTTGATATGAAGGTGGAGCTGATCCAATTGCCCACAAAAGCGTCTAGCTTCTTGCCACCATTCTAAACTTGCAACAGTCAGGGTTAGCTGGTTTTGAATGGCCAAATCCAAGGCTTGAGCTGAAGTTACTCCTAATATAAGAATTTCTTTGTCAATACCTGCCTGGCGTAATTCTAAGGCCTCATCTAAATTGGAGACGCAGTAAGCATCTACTTGATCTGCTAAGCATTGTGCTACCTTGACGACCCCATGACCATAAGCATTAGCCTTAACCACTGCATAGGTTTTTGTTTTTGCTGGAATATGTTCCTGAAGGGATTTTACATTACTTTTTATAGCTTGTAAATCAACAGTAGCTACTGTTGGGCGATGTATACTAGAAATCACTTGTTTTCCTCCAATATCACACTAGCTTGTACAAAATCCCCACTGTGAGAAATGCTGACAAAGCTTCTACCTTCAAAAGGGGACT
Source organism: Streptococcus didelphis DSM 15616 (assembly GCF_000380005.1). Classification (GTDB taxonomy): domain Bacteria; phylum Bacillota; class Bacilli; order Lactobacillales; family Streptococcaceae; genus Streptococcus; species Streptococcus didelphis. The sequence goes on along the minus strand of NZ_KB904195.1, from coordinate 69,383 downwards.
TGCTAATATAAGGGCGACCCTTATCATCTGATAAGACTTCAATATCTCGGAAGCTTAATTTACCAATCCCTGTTCCCATAGCCTTAGAAAAGGCTTCCTTAGCCGACCAACGTCCTGCTAGATAAAAAACTTGTCTCTTCCCAGAAAAGGATTGAAAAGTCTCATATTCTTTTGGGGTCAGTACCTTTCTAGCAAAGCGAGGACTTCTCTGATTAGCCTTTTCAACAGCTGAGACTTCCTGTAAATCAATACCATGTCCAAATATCATCTTATTAACCTACTTTATTCCTATCTTCTTAGAATAGAAAGTTTAAAATCGGAGAAGCTGAGATAAAAACCCCAGCTTCACTCCTCTATTTTAGTCTAATCAAGAACTTATTCTTCTCCTATTAGCTATTTTTTCTGCCATGGCAATTTTTAAATTTTTTACCTGAATCACATGGACAAAAATCATTGCGTTTTATTTTTGAGAATTCGCTTGCCTGATCTAATTCTTGACGACTACTTGATTGTGCCGTAATGTTTTGGGCAGCTGTAGTTGTAGCACGTTGACTTGCTCTTTCTCTTTCTTGTTCATGGATTTGAGCCTTCATCATGGTACGTGTAACATCAAACTCAATAGCTCCAATCATATCTTGGAACATCTTAAAGCCTTCAGATTGATATTCAACTACTGGATTATTTTGAGCATAACCACGTAAGCCAACTGAATTACGTAATTGGTCTAAAGCATCAATATGCTCTGTCCACTTGTTATCAACAATCATCAAGAGCAAGACTTTTTGGAATTCTAGAATAGCTTCTTTAGTGTGTAGTTTAGCAATTTGTTGATCATAGATTTCCATAGCCCTATCATATAAAACTTCCTTGATTTGTTCATCTTTTAAGGGACGTAAATCTTTTACAGCAATGCTATCTTCTGGAACAATGTTAGTTCTTGCAAAGGCCACAATAGCAGACAAGGCATCCTTACGATTAGTTCTGATGTGTACATCAACTGTTCGTTTAATGGTCCGTTTAATCATGGCTTTAATTTCAGGGCCTAAATCACGGTCTGCTGTGATGACATCACGACGATTTGCATAAATGATTTCACGTTGTTCACGCATAACATCGTCATATTGAAGCACCTGTTTACGGGTGTCATAGTTGTTACCTTCAACACGTTTTTGGGCTGATTCCACTTGACGGGCAAACATTTTAGATTTGATAATGGTATCTTCTTCATCAACTCGAATTCTATCTAAGAAGGCCTTAATACGATCTGAACCAAAACGTCTCATCAAATCATCTTCAAGTGATAGGTAGAATTGTGATTCTCCTGGATCTCCTTGACGACCTGAACGACCACGAAGCTGATTATCAATACGACGGCTTTCATGACGTTCGGTACCAATAACACAGAGTCCACCTAATTCACGAACACCTTCACCCAGCTTAATATCTGTACCACGACCAGCCATATTAGTAGCAATTGTTACCGCACCACGTTGACCAGCATTCATAATGATATGAGCTTCTTTAAAGTGATTTTTAGCATTCAAGACTTCGTGTGGAACACCTGCTTGAACCAACTGTTTAGAAATATAATCACTGGTTTCAACAGCAACTGTACCTACTAAGACTGGCTGGCCTTTACTATATCTATCTTTAACATCCTTAACAACTGCTTTAAACTTAGATTCTAGGGTTGGATAAAGTAGGTCTGTGTGATCAATACGAGCAACAGGTTTATTGGTTGGAATAGGAATAATTCGCATGTTATAAACTTCACGGAATTCTTCTTCTTCTGTCTTAGCTGTACCGGTCATACCTGCCAATTTTTTATACATACGGAACATATTTTGGTAGGTAATTGAGGCACTTGTCTTAGACTCTTCTTGGATGTGAACCCCTTCTTTAGCTTCAATAGCTTGGTGTAAGCCATCTGAAAAACGGCGACCTTCCATGGTACGACCAGTAAATTGGTCAACAATCAAGATTTCGCCATCTTCACTGACCACATAGTCAATATCCAAAAGCATAATGTAGTTTGCACGAAGGGCATTATCCACAAAGTGAGTCAAGGCTACATTTTCAATATCATAAAGATTACTTAAGTTAAAGTATTGCTCCGCTTTATCAATACCAGAGTCACTCAAACCGATTGTTTTTGTTGGAACATCAATAATATAATCGTCTTCATTAAGTGTTTTTACAAACATATCTGCCCTGATATAAAGTTGATTGGTTTCTGAACTTACAGCTCCTGAAACAATCAAAGGTGTTCTGGCTTCATCAATCAAGACTGAGTCAACCTCATCGACCAAAGCATAGCTTAGAGGTCTTTGCACCATATCTTCTTGGCGAACCACCATATTATCACGTAGGTAATCAAAACCAACTTCTGAGTTAGTTGAATAAGTGATATCACAAAGATAAGCTTCTCTTTTTTCAGCAGGAGACTTAGCTGCGAGATTAATCCCTACAGATAAGCCTAACCAGCTATAAACCTCACCCATTTCAGTAGCATCACGTGTTGATAAGTACTCATTAACGGTGATAACATGTACACCTTCCCCAGCAAGGGCATTTAGGTAAACTGGCATCGTAGCCGTTAAGGTTTTACCCTCACCAGTACGCATCTCAGGGACATCACCATTATGTAGGACAATTCCCCCCATGATTTGCACCCGATAAGGAAAGAGCCCCAAAACACGTCTAGAAGCCTCTCTAACTACCGCAAAAGCTTCTGGAAGTAGTTGATCTAAAGTCTCACCATCTTGATAGCGTGCTTTAAACTCTAGTGTTTTTGCCTGTAGCTCATAATCAGCTAATGCTTCCATCTCGCTTGCATAAGATTCTACTTTTTTTGCAATTTTTTCTAATTTTTTGAGTTCGCCTTTGTCATTTTCAATGACTTTGCGTAGAATATTGGCCATTCTATTTCCTTTCGATCATCTCTTATCATTTCATTTTAACATAATTAGGCAATCAGTACAAGAAAGCTCGTCAACTAAAAAAGAGAAAAAGAGCCTATTAGACTCCTTTTTCTAAGTTTTTTTAGGTTTAAACTAGTGGTCATTTGGATGACTTACTATCATTTCTAGCTGGCCTTCAAATGTCCAGGCCTTGACATCATTGGGAAGAATAAAATGCGTCCCTTTTGTAATCTCATAGGCCTCTTGACCGACAAATAAGTGACCATGACCTTTTAAAACACTGACTAATAAATAAGGAGCTGACTCTTTCATGGAAACTATGCCATTTGTCACCCATTTATAAACTGTAAAGAAAGGGTTTGAGACTAGAGTACTTGTTACTAGATTATCTAATACCAGGGTTGCTGGCGTACTGTTTTGAGGTTTACCAATAGTTAGGACATCAATTGACTGTTGGATATGTAGATCTCGTAAATGACCATTTGCATCCTTGCGATCAAAGTCATAGACACGATAGGTTGTATCGCTGGACTGCTGCGTCTCTAAAATTAAGATTCCCTTACCAATAGCATGCATGGTGCCACTTGGTACATAGAAAAAATCTCCAGCTTCAACTGGAATACGTGTCAAAAGCTCGTCCCAGTTACCAGATCTAATCATTTCTTTTAGTTCTTCTTTTGATTTAGCATTATGACCATAAATAATTTCTGATCCCGGCTCAGCTGAGATAATATACCAGCATTCTGTCTTTCCTAATTCTCCCTCATACTCCATACCATAAGCATCATCAGGATGAACTTGGACACTAAGCCAGTCATTGGCATCAAGGATTTTTGTCAATAAAGGAAAAACCTTTTGCTTAGGATGGCCAAAAAGTTCTGGATGTTCTTTATATAACTTATCCAAAGTTTGCCCCTTGTAGCGACCATTTATAAGAGTTGAAACCCCATTGGGATGAGCTGAAATGGCCCAATATTCACCTGTTGTTTCAGTGGGAATCTCATAATTAAATTCTTCTCTTAACTTAGTTCCACCCCAGATTTTATCATGCATAGATGATTTTAGAAAAAATGGTTCTGACATAATATTCCTCTTTTCACTAGCTTACTTTCCTGCTAATATTATAGCATTTTAAAGTTTGAATTGAAAAGCGTCAGCCAGCTTCCTTCTCTTTTCTGAGACTATTTGCCAAAGGAAAAAGAGAGCTGACTTCATCTGCACCTCTCTTAAAGCTTGCTATTTAGAATCTTATCAGTTTAAGGCCTTCTTAGCTTAAAACAAGGATGGCCTGTTCTTCTTTAATCAAACCTTTTGCTAATATATCAAAATGCTTATAGTCAGAAGCATTGGTCACTACCAGCATAAGAGTATCTTCAAGCCCTGCCTCTGCAATCTTTTCTCTACTAAAGCTTCCCAAAAGTTGCCCTTTTGTCACCTTTTGTCCTACCTTCACTAGTGGTTCAAAGCCATTACCTGCCATAGATACAGTATCAATTCCGATATGGATAAGAATTTCAGCACCTTGGTTTGATTTCAAAGCATAGGCATGCCCTGTTTCAAAAACCACCTCCAACTGCCCATCAACTGGAGCATATACCTTATTAGAAGTTGGTTTTAAGGCAAAACCTTCGCCCATAGCACCAGAGGAAAAGACAGGATCATTAACCTGTGAAAGCTCAAGATAAGTTCCCTCCACAGGACTTAAAATAGTTTGCGCTTTTACAGTTTGAAAAGAAGATCCAAGTGGCCTTACAGTGACTGTTTCTCTTGCTTTTTCTGTCAAGGCTTGTTCTGCTAGAGCTTCCGCTGCAAAAATCCCAGCGGCCCTTGTTTTACCATAGAAATAGGTCATAGCAAATGCTGCTCCAAAACTAACCAGTTCACATAAGGCATAAAAAGGAATCGACTTGGCATTGATTGAAAGAAAGCCAAGAAAACCTGCTGAACCAAGCGATACCGCTACCACCTTAAGCATCCCTGCCAAAGCAGCTGCAAGCCCTGACCCGATTAGAGCACAAAAGAAAGGAAAATGGTATTTCAAATTAACCCCAAACAAGGCTGGCTCAGTAATCCCAAGAAGAGCTGAAAGCCCAGCAGAAGAAGCAAGACCCTTTGTTTTAGTATTTTTGGTTAAGAACCATATAGCAAAGGTTGCAGCACCTTGAGCCACATTAGCCATAGAAGCCACTACAAAGATAAAATCCCCATAGCCCACTCCATTTGTCCATGCCGACAGCAACTGCGTCTCGATAGCAGGGAAGGACTGGTGCAGCCCGGTCATGACAATAAGAGAATAGGTCCCTCCAAAAATACCCATCCCCAAGAAACCTGTCGTGTGATACAACCACACAATGGCAGCTGTAATCCCATTAGAAACAAATAACATGACTGGCCCAATCACTGTAAAGGTTAAAAAACCAGTAATCATAACTGATAATAAGGGAGTAAAGGTGAAATCAACAGATGAGGGTAATTTTTTATGGAAAAATTTTTCTAGTATTGACAAACACCAGACTGCAACTAAGACTGGAATAACCTGATAGGCATAATTTATCTGGGCGACTTGGTAGCCCAAAATATCCCAGTGTTTAGCTAGGCCACCCAAATCTGGACTTGTCATAATCATACCAATGACAGCCCCCAAAAAGAGATTGGCCCTAAAACGCTTTGCTGCTGAAATCCCAACCAAAATAGGTAAAAACATAAATGGAGCAGCTGACATAAGCTGAATCATTGCTGAAATACCCTTGATAGCAGGATAAATCTCTTCAATGGATTTCGGTCCAAAAAGACCAGGAGCCGTCAAGAAATTTCGCAAGGCCATCAATAAGCCACCCGCAACAAGGGCAGGAATAATTGGTACAAAAATATCAGATAGTAATTTAATTAAAGCCATAATCGGATTAAATGGCTTAGACTTGCTAGCAAACTCTTTTACTTCCTCTGTGGAAGCTTCTGATAATCCTGTGTCTTTAATCAGCTCGTCATAGACAAAATTAACATCTCCAGCACCAATAATAACCTGATATTGCCCATCCATCTTAAAAGTGCCTTTAAGATCTGGGTTATCATCTAATGCTTTTTGATCAACCTTTGTATCATCTTTTAATACCAGGCGAAGCCGAGTCGCACAATGTGCAGCTGCAAGAAGATTATCTTTTCCAACTGCTTCTGCCACTTGGCGGGCTACTTTTTTATAATCCATAACAGTAACTCCTTTTATCCTTATTAGTAAACTTTTTACGAAAGCGTTTCACTTAATTAGTTACATTCTAGCATATTTGATTTTTATGTCAAGCGCTTGACATATATTTGCAAAAATAGACTTTTATTATTGATTTATAAAAGGAAAACGTTTAATATATTATTGAATAAAGAAAGCTGAAGGAGGTTTCTAATGAACCTAGCAAGAGAGATTCGCTACAAACCTTATAAGGAATGGAAGCAAACAGATATAGCCCAAATCAAAGAAAACATGGCTACTTCTCCTTGGCATGCTCATTTTCATATCGAGCCTCAAACAGGCCTACTTAATGATCCCAACGGTTTTTCTTATTTTAATGGCCAGTACCATCTTTTTTACCAAAACTGGCCCTACGGTCCAGCACATGGGTTAAAGCAATGGGTTCATCTTGTATCAGATGACTTGGTCCATTTTAAAGAGACTGGCATTAAACTCCTTCCCGACCATACACATGATAGCCATGGGGCCTACTCTGGTTCTGCCTATGCTTTTAATGACAAATTATTCTTATTTTATACTGGAAATGTCCGTGACCAAGAATGGGTGCGCCATCCTTTGCAAGTAGGTGCTTGGATGGATAAGGAAGGTCATATTGAAAAATGCAAGCAGGTCCTAATTCCAAAACCACGTGATGTCACTGAGCATTTTAGAGATCCACAACTCTTTAACTATCAAGGACAACTCTATGCCCTTGTTGGGGCTCAGGACCTGCAAGAAAAAGGAAAGATTAAATTATACAAGGCCCCTCATAAGAACCCTGAAAAATGGGTTTTCCTAGCTGACCTTGATTTTGAGCATCCTGCTAGTGAATATATGATTGAATGCCCTAACCTCGTTTTTATTGACAAAAAACCTGTTCTTATTTATTGTCCCCAGGGCTTATCTAAAGATCAACTCGCCTATGACAATATTTACCCCAATGTCTATCAAGTTTTTCAATCCTTTGATCCAGAAAAAGGCAAGCTCATAGGCAGCTCTCCCATCCAGAATCTTGATTATGGTTTTGAAGCTTATGCAACACAGGCCTTTAATACTCCTAAAGGAGATAGCTTAGCAGTATCTTGGATTGGCTTACCAGATATCCCTTACCCGACTGACCACTTTGATTACCAAGGAGCCCTTAGCTTAGTTAAAAAACTCACAGTAAAAGATAAGCAATTGTATCAGTATCCTGTTGAAAGTCTAAAAAACTTAAGAGGGCAGGCAGAAGCATTCAAAACTAGAACTAAAAGCAGTAACTCCTATGAATTAGAGTTAGTTGTAAGTGGTAAGGAAAAAGCTGACATTATTCTTTTTGCTAATAATCAACATAAGGGATTTCAAATCTCTATTGATAGCCAAGCAGGGCTTCTGACAATAGACAGAGGAGCCTCTGGCATTCAATATGCTAGTCAGTATGAAACTAAGAGAACTTGCCAAATTCCAAATGAAAGTGTTACACTAAATATCTATGTAGACCAATCAATTGTTGAGATTTTTGTCAATAAGGGTCAAAAAGTTTTAACTAGCCGATTCTTTCCTCAAAATGGTGAATCTGGTATTGACCTTGTATCTGGCCAAGTTAGTGGTTATTATTATGAAATGAGGTATTGAGATTTGGTTGCTAAATTAACAGATGTTGCTGAACTAGCAGGGGTTAGTCCAACAACTGTTTCAAGGGTTATTAACAAAAAAGGTTATCTGTCCCAGAAAACTGTGGATAAGGTTAAAAAAGCCATGCAAGAGTTAGGCTATCAACCTAACAATCTAGCCCGGAGCCTACAGGGCAAGTCGGCCCAGCTAATTGGATTAATCTTTCCTAATATTAGTAATATTTTCTACGCTGAACTGATTGAATATCTAGAGATTGAACTTTTTAAACAGGGCTACAAGACCATTATCTGTAATAGTGAACGAGACCCTAAAAAAGAAAAAGAATACTTAGAAATGTTAGCTGCTAATCAAGTAGATGGGATTATTTCTTCCAGCCATAACTTAGGCATTGCTGACTATGAACGTGTAGAAGCTCCTATTGTAGCCTTTGATCGCAATCTAGCTCCTAATATCCCAATCGTTTCTTCTGATAATTTCCAAGGAGGGCAACTAGCAGCTCAAACTCTGCAAAAAGACAACTGTCAAAAGATTATTATGATTACAGGAAATGATAACTCAGATTCGCCAACAGGATTAAGACAACTGGGCTTTTCTTACCAATTAAAAAAACAAGCTGATATTATCAAACTACCAAACAACCTATCCACTATTAGACGGGAAATGGAAATCAAGTCTATTCTGGCTAACTATCAGCCTGATGGTATTTTTGCATCTGATGACTTAACGGCTATTTTAATTATGAAAATTGCTGGACAACTAAAGAAAAAAATCCCTGAAGATTTAAAATTAATCGGCTATGACGGAACTCATTTTATAGAAAACTACTTTCCTCAGTTAACCACAATTAAGCAACCTATTGAAGAAATTGCCAAGTTGACTGTTGATATACTACTAAAAAGAATTAAAAAAGAAAAAACCAGCAAGGATTATATCCTGCCCATTACACTCTTACCAGGGGCAAGTATTTAGTAGCTTATTTAAAGTAAAGAAAAAGATTGAAGAAAAACAAGCAGTTTTCTTCAATCTTTTTTTGTTTTTTCATCAAGAACAAATTGGCTTAAAAGGCCATTAATGAATTTTGCAGATGTATCATCTGAATATTTTTTAGCTATTTCTATGATTTCATTTAAAGCTACCCGATCAGGGGTCTCTTCAAAATACTTAATTTCATACAACCCTAAACGAAGCATGGTTTTATCCGTTAGAGTTAAACGTTCTAAGGACCAACCTTTTTTAAGGTTTACTGTAATCAATTGATCTAGTTCTTCTTTATGATCTTTGACACCATTTACTAAGTTTAGTAAGAAGGCTGGAATATCTAGGGTCTGTTCTTCCTCTAAAACCTTATCATAATCATAGGCAAACTGAGAAGCTTCTAGAAAATCCCCACCTAATTCCATATTAAATAAAGCTTGAAAGGCTCGTTCTCTCAAGTCTCTTCTTGAATTTTCGAAATTATTACTCATTCAAGAAATCCTCTTCAAAAAGTGATTTCAAGTCAGGCTTTGGTGTTTTCTCAGGCACAATACCTTCTACATGGATATTGACAGATGAAATAGTTACTTCTGCCATATCATAAACAGCTGCTTTAACTATTTTTTGGATAGCTACAGAGACAGCTGGCACCTTGACGCCATATTGTAAGTAGACATAGATATCTGCATTGACACTACCATCTTCTTCAGTACGAAGATAAACACCTTTTCCAAGACTGGCTTTATTGAAACTATCTGACATTTTTTTGTTATGAAGTGAATAGACACCTTCAACCTGTGTTGTGGCAATCCCTGTAATAACTTCAAGAACACGAGGTGAAATAACAATTTCACCAATATTTTCACTTAACATAGCATTTCCTTTCTTTTCTCAAGCCCCATACTAACAAATGTGTTAGGCACGAGAAACGTAAGTACCTTCGGCAGTATTGATGACTAGTTTTTGACCAACTTCAATGAAGTCTGGAACATTGACAACAAGTCCAGTTTCAAGTGTGGCAGGTTTACCTGAACCCGTAACAGTAGCACCTTTAATAGATGGTTGTGTTTCAGTAACAGTTAATTCAACAGTTGTAGGAACAGTAACACCGATTACTTCACTTCCATAAAACTGGATTTTAACATCAGAATTTTCAAGAATATAGAGTAATTCTTGTTCAACATTAGTAACAGGAATTTCATATTGATCATAGGTATCTGTGTTCATAAAGTAAGCTGTATCATCCATTTTATAAAGGAATTGAGCTGGTACTGTTTCAATGATAGCTTGTTCAAATTTTTCATCTGGGCGATAAGTTGTATCAAATGTAGAACCAGTACGAACATCACGCAATTTCATACGCATGATAGTATTTCCTTTACCTGGCTTATGGTGACTTGCTTCAATAACGCGAATTAATTTGCCTTCTGATTCAAAAGTCATACCTGCTTTAAGCTTACTTGCTTCAATCATTTATTATTACCTCTTACTAAAATATTTATCATCTCATTTTATCATAAAAATAACTCCTACTCAAATTTTTTCTTACTATTGATGAGACTAGAGCGCTTGATAACCTACCTCCTCTACAAAAACAGAGAAACCTAGGCAAATCGCCTAGGCTCCTGATAGGTTAGTGGAGGTTAAGATTGATAGAGGACATAGTATTATTTTTTCTTAACTTTTTCTTTCTTGCTAAAAGTAAGGAAGCCTGTTAGAGCTAAGATGAGAAGAGAAAGTAGGCTTCTAGCCTTAGTAGTCTCATCACCAGTTGCTGGAAGAGTTTGTCCTTGTCCTCCTTGAGTTGAAATCGCTTGTGTTTGCAAGTTCACCGTTTTTTCTGTATCTTTCACCTTGTTTTCTAACCTTATTTCTTTATCCTCATGAGAAATTTGAGGGGAATTGTCTTTATCTTTACGTAAGCTTAGATTTAAATCCGTTACATCATTTTGTAGAACGGTTACAGTTCTCAACCCTTCTACTTGGTAACCTACTGGCAGCTCAATGACAACTGTATAAATACCGTCTTTGACCATTTTCCCGTAAGCGCTTGGTACATAGAGGGATTGATCTAAGGTAAGGATTTGCCCATCTTCTGCTTTAATTAAGACCTTGCTTCCTTCTGGGAGCATCTGATCAAATAGCACCCTAAGCATACCTGGCTCTGCCTTTTTCATCTTAAAGTCAATATGCTTAAAGCTATTTTCAGCATCCAACTCCACCATTACGACTTTATCTGATATCAGTTCAGTTATATTGGTATCATAGGTCATTAATTCTATACTGTACTTACCAAATGGTAAGAGCAGGCTGGAGGTTAATCCATTGTAATAATCTAGGGTCTCAAGCACTTTTCCTTCGTGATTACGCACAAGATAGGTAAATTTAGTTGGAAGAATTTTTTCAATAATCTCATAGTCTAAAGCTATGTCCAAGACTGCATGATTCTTACCAATACTTCTTAAACTTTCCAGACTAATATAAGAAACATTTCCTGCCCTATCTTCTACCAGATAGTAGAAATCTGCTGGGCTAACTCCTGCTACTTTAGGAAGGCTATAAGAACCATCAGCATTTCTTGGAATGACTACCTTATTATCACTAACTTTAATCTGACGTCCTTCTATTGTCACATCATATTTACGGCCATCTTTCTTTAGGAGATAGAAGACCTCTTCATGTACAATATCAACTTGACTAATGGCTTTTTCTTTTGCTGGTCTAAACCGTTCATAGTCTCCTTCTTCTTGGAAGCTTGCTTTTGTAATAATCGGTTTCTTATGGACAAGGTGTACAGTAAAGGCCTCTTCTTGAGCATGACCTTGAGCATCTTTATAAGACACTAGGTAAACATACTGTCCAGCCTTAGCCAATAAACCATTAGCTGCTAGACCGGTCCACATACTTGTTTGTATGTCAGAGGTATTTGCTCCTTCTTGACTTGACCAGACAGGACTCTTTCTTCGTGAGTCTTCTTTAGCATAAACAGTAATCTGTAAACCATTATAGACCTTATTTGGCAAGCCTTTAAAGGCTACAAAATCTTTATTCCCATCTTCATTTGGAGAAATAAAGGCTTCTTTAGCCAATCTAGTAAGATGACTTATTGGCTGATTGCGATTACTAATCATTTGAGAAGCTTGATTACTTACTAGACCTGAATCATTAGCAGTCATTACCAAGTTAGCAATTATAGTATTTGAAATATTATAATTATCATCTTTTAAGCTAAACTCAATGGTTTTATGACCAATATTTTTTGGCAAATGTTTTCCTAATTTTGCAATGGTAACATTACCTGCAAAATCTTCAACCATATAATATAATTCTCCCAGCTCTGCCTTATCAAGAGGTAAGATAAAGGAACCATCAGCCTGTCTTTCTACAAACTGTTTATTGTCTGTAGCTGAAACATATTTATAGCCATCATTGATGGTAATGGTGTATGGTTTGTGATTTTTCATTTCCAAATAAAAGACACTGTCTCTTAAAACACCTGATTGGCCACGATCTATTAGTGCTGCTGGCTTAAAGACCTTAGTCTTTGGATTATAGCTAGCGCTGGTTAGAAGAGGCTTTTCTCGGTCTATAATTAATTCAAAGGTCATTTCTTGACGCTTAGCCCCGATGACATCTGGATAATAAGAAATAACATAATGGTATTTACCATCAGCTAAATCAGCACCATTTAGGGCTTTTCCTGCAAATTTTGTTTCAAGTAAAGTAGTTGATTTTTCAAAGCGAATATCACTATTAAAGTTTTTCTCTCCCTGCAAAGCTCTTGGACTAGTCCATAGAGCTTTTTGATGAGCGATGTCATCTACTGCATAGATACTTGCTTTTAAGCCATGGTATTTTCTTAAAAAGACTGCCTTAAAGGCTGCAAAATCTTGGTTATTATCACCATTTGGTGAAATTGCTAAAACAGGATTGCCTTGAGCATTTCTTTCCAAGATAAATTTACCATCTTTATTTCTAAAGGTACCAAGGGTATGTAGTCCATTATCTGAAAGAGTATCTACTGAAACATTTGTATCTGATCCAATACTTACCAGACCTGTAAAATGTTTTCCAACATAAATCTCATCTTTAAGATCACTTTCTTCAAAGTAAAATCCATGTTTACCTTGAGCTTTTAGTGTATAGATGGACTCTTCGGCAACAGCTAGATTTTCAAATTCTCCTCTAAAGCCAACAAATGGGATATTAACTTGATTTTTATTAGAGTCCTTACTATCTACAAATCGAACAAAACCTTCCAGATAATAACCATTTGGCATTTGTTTTGACAAATCTTGGGCAAAGGTCTTTGTATCTAAGGTAATTGTGATAGTTTTTTGTGAATGAGCTGCTAGCTCAATTATCTCACCGTCATAGGTCTTGAGGCTCTTAGACGTTAAGCTAAAACGTTGCTCAGTCTCATCAACATCATCTGTTAAAAGTTCTGTACTATAGCGAAGAAACTTGGCTTCATTAGAAATATTATGAATAGTAACCTCAAAAGTAATGTGATCCTCAACATTTCCCAGAGTAATACTGCCATACTTATCCTTACCTGTTAGATAAAGACCCGTTGTCACAGCTCCGTCAACATTTAATAATCCTGCTCCTTGTTGGCGAGGGGAACTTGTTGTCTGTGTCTTAGGATTAGTATGGACACGCGCATTGCTCATCAGTAAATTTTTAACCAAATCTGCTATCTTATCCTTGGCAATCTGAGGATGCACCTTTTCAAGGTATTGTTTAACCAAGAGACTTGCCCCCGCAATATGAGGTGCAGCCATGCTAGTACCTGTGTCACTACCATAATGATTATCATTATAGGTTGAATACACATCTCCACCAGGTGCAGTAATATCTGGTTTTAGATAGCCATCAGAGCTTAGGCCCCAGTTAGAGAAATAATTCATAGTGCCATCTTTTTGATTTCTTGCACTTGATAGACTTTCTTCAAAAATTAATTTCCCTTGACCATTGCCATTAAGAGTTGACATAGCCTTTCCAAACTCATGCGAAATAAAGGCTGAAGGAATTGTTTTACCTTCTTCTTGTAATTCCATCGTATGGTTAGCTTGGCCAGGGATATTATTAAAGATAAGCAGGGCTTTTGCTCCAAGTTTATGAGCCTGTGCAATCATCTGACTATAAGTCTTGCTTCTATCGTTTTGAATGAGTACAATCTTATCTTTGACATCTTTAGTTTGATGAGCTTGGTCATTAATGTTCTCAAGATAAACAAAGTCATGTTCTTTATCAAAACCAAGCTTTTCTTTAATCTTTTGGTAGTTTGTTGATTCTGTGTAGATAGCCTTGCCTTGGTCTAAATCCCAATAATTTTCTAGACCCTTTACCTTCATCAAACGTTTAGCAATCATTTTATGATTCATAGAAGCTACAGATATTGGGGCTCGACCTGTTGAAGGGTCTCCCACTAATCCATAATCAGGATTACTTGCAAAAGGATTGTCATGGTCTGATCCAAAGACTCTCTCATTTCCACCAGCTACAACTACTGAAACCCCAGCTTGTCTTGCCTTTTCAATAGCCACTTTCAAAATAGCATTTCCATTTAAATGCGAACCATTGGCTGATCCTAAACTAAGATTAATAGCATCAGCTCCTAAAGCAACTGCATCTTCAATAGCCTTGATAAATAAAGGTTCTGTGGTCCCCATAATATTATTAGCAAAGACTCGCATAAACATCACTTGGGCTTCCGGAGCTACCCCTAGGATACGTTGACCTGTTGGAGATGCTTTTAGGGGGTTAGCTGCTGCAATCCCTGTAACATGCATCCCATGAGACTCATATTCACTCTCCTCATTATACTGAGGCCATTCAATCTTAATACCTCCAAAATCTTCAAATTCAAGAATACTTTCATTAGGAGAAGCTGAGGCCGACTGACTTCTATACTTACTTCTCCTCTTTCTTCTGATACTTTGTGGCATAGCATCAGGATCAATCTCAATATCCTCTAAACCCAAATTATCCAAAGATGGGTCATTTAAATCATCAGAAAGACCACTTCCTTCCTTGATATTATCATTATTTTCCACATAGTTATGGGCAAAAACAATCTTATCACTCACCCATGACCCGTAAGTAATACCTACTTCCTTTTTCTTTGCTTCGATATCTGCTGAATTTTTAAATTTTGCTAGACTAACATCACTAAGCCGCATAGCATCATGTTGAGCATCAATACCAGTATCAATAACAGCAATAACCTTACCCTGACCCTTGTAGCCCTTTTCCCAAGCCCCACTTGTGCCAAGCCAATCATGGGTCTCTTTGTTAAAAGGAACTTCCCTTTCTTGCTCACTTAATTGAGCTGTCTCACTAGTTGCCTCTTTAGAAATAGCTGGCGCTAAATCACTTCCTTGAGATGGGACACTTGCTACATCTGAACTGTCTATACCACTAGTTGAAGCCTCCTTAAGAAGTGGCTGACTATCTGGCAGCTGACTTACAACTGTTTCAATACTTGCCTCTACCTCACTTGAAATAACCTCTTTGTGATCTGCTAAAACCGGCTTCATTCCTGTTAAAAAGACGGTTCCCACTAAAACAGAAACAATCCCTGATTTATACTTTCTAAGTGAGAAGCGTTGTTTTTTCTCCACTTGAATTCCTCCTGGATAATTTAAATATATTTTTAATCATTAACTCATTTTATATTAATAACGATTACATATTTAAGCATATTTTGACCAGTAAAGCAATTCATTATTTTATATTAAACCTATATTTATCAAGCTTTTGTTTATCAATTCCCAACACTTTAAAAAGTAAAAATCCCCACTCTATAAAGTGAGGATAAAATGAGGATATAAACATATTTAATCTGGTTTAGTTCCTAAATTAATATAAGGAACATCGTGCTGTTTGTAAATGACCCCTTTTTTATTCATGAGTTCAATGGCAAAGGGATGGGGACGATAGTGGGACTTATAGGTAATTTTACGGATTCCCGCCTGCAACAATGCCTTTGTGCAATTAATACAGGGAAAATGAGTGACATAGATTTCTGTGCCATCTGTTGAAATCCCCTCTTTCGCACATTGAATCAAAGCATTCATCTCAGCATGGACTGTTCTGATACAATGACCATCTTCCATATAATGACCTACATCATTGCAATTATCAGTTGCAGAGACGCCACCATTATAACCTGTGGCAATAATCCGATTATTTTTAACTAAAACAGCTCCTACAAAGGCCCTATCACAGGTAGAACGTTTTGAAATCAGCTCTGCATTAGCCATAAAATAGTCTTCCCAAGAAAGTCTGTTTGTCATTGTCCTTCTCCAAATCTTAGTCTTAGTATCCTTAGCTGATGACAATTAATTCCTTTGGTGCTAGAGTTAGAACCCTACATCCATTTTCTTCAATAACAAGGTCATCTTCAATACGGACACCATAAGCCTTATCAATATAAATACCCGGTTCATCTGTTACTACCATACCTGCTTGTAAGACTTGGTCTGTTTTAGCAAAAAATGGATTCTCATGGATGTCAAGTCCGATACCATGGCCAATGCCATGTGTGAAGTGACTACCATAGCCTGCTGCTTCAATAATCTGACGGGGTAGTTGGTCAAATTCTGCATAAGTCATCCCAGCGCTAACTTTTTCAATCAAGTCCTGATTAGCTTTTAAAACATGAGCATAGATTTCTCTTTCCTGGTCGCTAACATAGCCAATATGGATGGTGCGGGTCATGTCACTGACATAGTGCTGGTAGTAACAGCCAAAATCCAAGGTAAGGCTTTCACCTGATTGGATGATTTTAGGGCTTGCCACTCCGTGGGGCATGGCTGAGCGTGGACCAGAGGCTGCTATCGTTTCAAAGGAAATGCCAGAAGCCCCATAGTGTCGCATTCTAAAATCTAGAAAATTAGCAACGTCAATTTCGCTGGTTTTTCCTGGTTTAATAAAGTCCAAAACGTCATTAAAGGCTTTATCTGAGATAGAGCAGGCTTTAGCAATGGTCTCAATTTCAACTGCATCTTTAATAAGGCGTAAAGCTTCAACAAAGCCATCTTGCGCTTCTAGCTGACACTGAGGAAAACGACTAAGTAAGAGTTGATAATAGCTATAGCTTATATCATTTTCAAAGCCCAATCTTACTAGCTTGTCTGCCTGACAGACTGCTACAATTTCTTTGAGGGCATCACGACTTTCTATCACATCAAAACCTTCTATAGAAGCTTTTGCTGATAAATAATAACGCGCATCCGTTACAAAAATACGACGATTAGCCGTTATAAAGACCGTACCAGCAGTCCCAGAAAAACCCGTCAAATAATAAATATTCTTTAGATTGGTAATTAAAATCCCATCCAAAGAAGTCTCCCTTAAAGCTAACTGACATTTATTAAGTCTTTGTTCTAAAAATAATGGCATAATCATATTTCCCTCTAACTTTTTGACCTTATTGTAGCATGAAATACTATTTATATCTATAAGCCTTAAAAATCTACATTTATTTTAATCTAATATATTACAAAAAATTTCATAAAGCGTTTACATAATTCTTAAAAAAGTGTAAAATTAAAAATAAAAAAGGAATTGGATGGATGTAGGATGAAAAATAAAGGATGTTTTACTTGGGGGGTATATATTGTTGTTGCACTAGTCTTGATAAAAGTTTTTATGATGCTAACACCACAGAAAACCACAACTGATGTCAAGTCTAAATCTAGCACTAAAACAGAACTAGTTAGTTCCAAGAAAAGTAAAAAGAAAAGAAACAATCATTCGGCAGCAGATTCTGCACTCTCAAAAGCTGAGTCTGCCATTAAAGACCTCGAAAAAAATCCTAGTAGAGAGGGAATCAACGATGTAAGGCTACTTATAAACAGAGTAAAAAATGATCCTAAAAAACAAATGCTTCAGGATCGCTTAGCTCTGATAGAACAAAAAGTAGCAGTTAATGAAGCAGAAACTGCTACTAAGCTTCTAGAGTCTAACCAAACAAAAGAAAATCTAGATATGGCTAAACAAAAAATCGATCGCATTACAGATTCTAACAAGAAAGAACCCTACCTCCTTCGTCTTAATAGAGTATCTGAGGCTATTAAAGTCAAAGAAGAACAAGAAGCAATTCTTGCAAATCCTGAAAACGTCCTTAAAAAACTTGAAAATAATCAGACCCGTGAAAATGGATTAGAAGCGCAAAATGTTATTAATACCATAACTGACACAAGTCAAAGAAGTTCTTATCAAAAACGCATTGACAGTGTCATTTCCGCAATTGAGAGTCGAGAGGCTCAAATTGCAGCCCAGCAAGTACAGGCTGCTCAAAGCACCAGTAGACGTTATGCAAACTGTACAGATATGCGAAATGCAGGAGCTGCTCCGATTGCTCAAGGACAGCCAGGATATGAGTCTAGGTTAGATCGTGATCACGATGGTTGGGCTTGCGAGTGATGAAAAAACACCTTCTATTTCTTCTCCTAATACTGCTTTCTACAAACTTATTCACAAAAGATGTATTTGCAGCAGGAGCTTCAAAGTATTCTCTTCAATATACCCAAGAGATTCTGAACTATCAAAAAGAACTGAAATCATTTAAAAAAATAAGTATCTCTGATTTACAATCTAAAATGAACAATGAGGAGGAATTTTATCTATACATAGGAAGAGGTTCTTGCCCTCACTGCCGTGCTTTTGTGCCTAAATTATCAGAAGTTGTTAAACAAAGAAACGTAACTGTCTATTATCTTGATACAGAGCATGCTTCTATGAATGAAGATATACGTGCATTTCGTAAAAATTATAACATTGTCTTTGTACCAAATGCATTAAAATTCTCTGGTTTAAAGTAAATAAAGTCCTTAACAAAAGGAAGTTTAGCGACTACACAAGATATAGATAACTTTATTGCTTTTTCTTAACTTTATAAAAAATAGAGAACTCTTTCTAGCCACATTAGCTAAATAGGGTTCTCTCTTTTCTATAGTTTCGTTTTTAAATAATGTCCTGTGTAGCTTTCTGCTACCTGTGCTATTTCTTCTGGTGTGCCTGTGGCAATTATTTGACCACCACCGATTCCACCTTCTGGACCAAGATCAATAATATGATCTGCTGATTTAATAACATCCAAGTTATGCTCAATGACTAATACCGTATTGCCACCATCAACAAAACGTTCTAATACCTTGAGTAAACGTGAAATATCATCTGTATGCAAGCCAGTGGTTGGCTCATCCAAAATATAAAAACTTTTGCCTGTTGAACGTTTATGCAATTCACTAGCCAGCTTCATCCGCTGAGCTTCACCACCTGAGAGAGTAGTTGCTGGTTGTCCTAAGGTAACATAGCCTAAACCAACATCTTTAATAGTTTGAATTTTACGAGCTATCTTAGGAATAGCAGCGAAAAATTCCAAGGCATCGTCAACTGTCATATCAAGTACTTCAGCAATATTCTTTTCTTTATAATGGACTTCTAGCGTCTCTGAATTATAACGCTTACCATGACAGACTTCACAAGGAACATAGACATCTGGTAAAAAATGCATCTCAATCTTGATAATACCATCCCCAGAACAAGCTTCACAACGCCCCCCCTTAACATTAAAAGAGAAACGCCCCTTTTTATAGCCTCGGATTTTAGCCTCATTTGTTTGAGCAAAAAGATCACGAATATCATCAAAAACCCCTGTATAGGTAGCTGGGTTAGATCTTGGCGTTCTACCTATCGGACTCTGGTCAATATCAATGAGACGCTCCAACTGTTCAACACCTTCAACTGACTTATGCTTACCAGGCTTGTCAGAATTTCGGTTCAGTTTCTGAGCAATGCTTTTCTTTAGAATGCTATTAACAAGGGTTGATTTGCCTGAACCAGAAACCCCGGTTACAGCTATAAATTTCCCTAGTGGAAAAACAACATCGAGGTTTTGTAGGTTATTTTCACTGGCACCCTTAATTTGGATAAAACGGCCATTGCCTGAACGACGTTGGCGGGGTACTGGAATTGCTTTTTTGCCCGACAAATACTGACCTGTAATCGACTTTTTATTCTTGGCAACCTGCTTTGGAGTTCCAGATGCAATGATTTGTCCTCCAAATTCACCAGCGCCTGGGCCCACATCTATTAACCAATCAGCCTGCATCATGGTATCTTCATCATGCTCAACCACAATCAGGGTATTGCCCAAATCACGCATCTTTTTAAGACTTTCAATCAGTCGGTCATTATCCCTTTGATGCAGCCCAATAGAAGGTTCATCAAGAATATAAAGGACACCTGATAAGTTAGAGCCAATTTGCGTAGCTAATCGAATACGCTGACTTTCACCACCTGACAAGGTTCCAGCTGCACGTGAGAGGGTTAGATAATTTAAACCAACGTTATTAAGGAAGGTGAGCCTATCATGAATCTCCTTGACAATTGGTCTAGCAATGGTTGCTTCATTGTCAGACAGTTCTAATCCTTCTAATAGTTGAAGATGATCAGCAATTGACAGTTCAGAAATTTGCCCAATATTAGGGCCATCTTCACCACCAACATGTACACATAGGGCCTGATCATTGAGACGATAACCATTACAAGTGGTACACTTCAAGGCATTCATATAAGAACGCATAAGGTTTCTTGTGTAATCACTATTAGTCTCATGATAACGTCTATTAATATTGGTTACCACCCCTTCAAAGGGAAGGTCGAGATTACGTTCGCCACCAAAATCATTGATATAATGAAAATGGAATTCTTTATCACCTGATCCATATAAGATAAGAGCTTTAGCCTCTTCAGACAAATCCTGATAAGGGGTATCCATATCTACACCGAATGTTTTCATGGCTTGTTCCAACATGGTTGGATAATAATTAGATGAAATAGGATTCCAGGGAGCAATTGCCCCTTCTCGCAAGGTCTTGCTTGGATCAGGAACAATAAGGTCCAAATCTACTTCCAATTTCACTCCCAAGCCATCACAGGTTGGACAAGAGCCAAAAGGCGCATTAAAAGAGAAGAGTCTAGGTTCTAATTCAGGCACAGTAAAACCACAAACAGGACAAGAGTAATGTTCTGAAAAAAGCAACTCATTGCCATCCATGGTATCAATCATCAGATAGCCATCACCCAGTCTTAAGGCAGCTTCTACAGAATCAAACAATCTACTTCTAATACCATCCTTGTTTACAAGACGGTCCACCACCACTTCAATATCGTGCATTTTACTCTTTGAGAGCTCAGGAACCTCTGAAATATCATAAATCTCACCATCCACACGAACCCTGACATAACCATTTTTTTGGATTCTCTCAAAAATAGTTTTGTGCTGCCCCTTCTTACGGCGAACAAGAGGAGCTAAAATCTGCATCCTAGTTCGTTCCGGTAAGTCCAGCACTCTTTCAACGATTTGTTCCACAGAAGAAGCTGTAATAGCCCCATGCCCATTAATACAGTAAGGAACTCCAACACGGGCATACAAAAGCCTTAAATAATCGTTAATTTCTGTAACCGTACCAACTGTAGAACGAGGATTTTTACTAGTCGTTTTTTGGTCAATGGAAATAGCAGGGCTGAGACCATCAATAGAGTCGACATCAGGCTTTTCCATATTGCCAAGAAATTGCCTAGCATAGGCAGATAGGCTTTCAACATAGCGTCTTTGGCCTTCGGCATAAATAGTATCAAAGGCTAAACTAGACTTACCAGAACCTGATAAACCAGTAATGACCACAAACTTGTCTCGTGGAATTTCCACATCTATATTTTTTAAATTATGAGCTCTTGCTCCATGAATAATTAATTTATCTTGCATATGTGTGCTTCTTTGCACTCCTTCGCTAACATTTCTTCTATTATATCAAAATTTCTAATATTCAGTTCTTTCAAACTTCTGGTCTTACGTCTTATTTTATAGTATAATGGTTTAGTATTTAATCATAAATTGGGCTAGATGGGGTCTAGTGTTTTTTTAGACCTTACACAAATATTCAGTGTCCAATCAAGCTTTAAATGGTTCAAAATATCTAAAAAGGGAGGGCTTGTCATGAAACAAATGTTTCTTTCATCGGCAATAGAATTTAAAGAAATAGAAACATTCGAGCCAGGGGCTTGGATCCAACTTGTCAACCCTTCCCAAGAAGAATCCATGCAAGTTGCCAATCAATTTAATGTTGATATCTCTGACTTACGGGCCCCTCTTGATATTGAAGAAACATCTCGTATTGCCGTTGAAGATGACTATACCTTAATCATTGTCGACGTACCAACCTATGAAGAAAGAAATAATAAGAGTTATTATGTCACTGTCCCTCTTGGTATTATCGTGACTGAAAATGCCGTTATTACAACTTGCCTTCATGATTTAACCTTATTTAACAATTTCTACAATCAACGGGTTAAGAATTTCTATACTTTCATGAAAACACGTTTTGTTTTTCAAATTCTTTATCGAAACGCAGAACTCTTTCTAACAGCCCTACGTACTATTGATCGTCAAAGTGACCGTCTGGAAGCACAGCTTGAGGCTGCAACCCGTAACGAAGAACTAATAGACATGATGGAGTTGGAAAAATCCATCGTCTACCTTAAGGCATCCCTAAAATTCAACGAGCGTATCGTCAAAAAACTAGCCAGTAGCACAAGCTCTCTAAAGAAATATATAGAGGATGAGGACTTGCTGGAAGATACCTTAATCGAGACCCAACAGGCCATTGAGATGGCTGGCATCTATGAAAACGTCCTAAATGCCATGACCGAAACAACAGCTTCTATTATTAACAATAATCAGAACACTATCATGAAAACCTTAGCTTTGATGACTATGGCGCTGGATATTCCGACGGTTATTTTTTCTGCCTACGGCATGAACTTCCAGAATAACTGGCTACCACTTAACGATTTAAAGCACGGCTTTTGGCTAATTGTCCTATTTGCCTCTTTGGGCTCATCTGCTGTTGTTATTTATTTCATAAGGAAGAATTGGTTTTAATTGAGTAAGAATGATGGTTGCTAAAGCAACTCATCATTCTACGGCAGTCTTTATAGAGACTGCCTAACTCACTTACTAGCTCGAAATTAAAGTATTATCGACTTTAATTTCTCACGTCGTAATTTCCTTGGGGGCTAATGCAACTCATCATTCTTGGGCTAAGGTTTACATAGCTTGTTTAACTCACTTACTAGCTGGAAAGTAAAGGATTAGT
>NZ_KB904195.1:0-46366 GCF_000380005.1 Streptococcus didelphis DSM 15616 | reverse complement strand
TAACTCACTTACTAGCTGGAAAGTAAAGGATTAGTGACTTGACTTTTTCAGGTCCTAATTTCCTTGGGAGCTAAAGCAACTCATCATTCTACGGCAGTCTTTATATAGACTGCCTAACTCACTTACTAGCTGGAAAGTAAAGGATTAGTGACTTGACTTTTTCAAATCTTAATTGTTTACCTATTTTATTAACCGTAATCATATCATTAATGCATCTAGTTTTAAGAGTTTTTATTTTTTCTCTTAAAACCACTATTTCAAAGGAGATATAATGGACTTTCAAAATCTTACTAAAAAAAATCAGGAATTTGTTCACATCGCAACCAATCGTCTTATTCAAGATGGTAAAAGTGATTCTGAAATCAGGGCTATTCTGGAAGAATATCTTCCTAGTATTTTAGAAAAACAAGCTCAAGGTATTCCTGCACGTTCTTTTTTAGGCGCTCCAACTCTATGGGCAGCTTCCTTTTCTGAAAAAAATAAGAATGCTAAAGCCCCTGATAAGGAAAAAAATACCAATCCCTGGTTAATGTGGCTTGATACATCACTATTATTTATCGGACTAGTAGCTCTCATGACTGCAATGATGGCCTTCTTCAATACAAATGCACCTGTAACCGGCCTTACCTCAATTCTAGCTCTAGGTTTTGGTGGTGGCGCTTCAATGTACGCAACCTATTATTACATCTATCGCCATATGGGAGCTGACAAGAGTCAAAAACCAAGTTGGTTAAAATCTATCCTCGTTTTATCACTTGTTATGGTATTTTGGATGGCGCTTTACTATTCTGCCACAGCCTTTTTACCAGCAGCCTTAAATCCTCAACTACCACCTTTTGTCCTAAGTATCCTTGGTGGCGGAGCTCTCTTACTTCGTTATTATCTCCAAAAGAAATATAATGTTAAAAACGCACTTACAGCACGCCAATAAAATATAGTAAGCCACTACATCAAATAGTGGCTCTTTTTCATCCCTAGTAACTTTTTAGGGTAGTAAAAAGCAGCCCTAGGGACTGCCTTGATATTAGTCTTCGTTTACGTAAGGCATAAGAGCCATAACGCGAGCACGTTTAATTGCTGTTGTTACTTTACGTTGGTTTTTAGCTGAAGTTCCAGTTACACGACGAGGAAGGATTTTCCCACGTTCTGAAACAAAACGGCTTAAAAGTTCAGTGTCTTTGTAATCAACATATTCAATTTTATTAGCTGCGATGAAGTCAACTTTTTTACGGCGTTTGAATCCGCCACGACGTTGTTGAGCCATGTTTAATCTCCTTTATAGTATTCAAGATATAAATTTACCAATCTTAAGTAAAAAGAAATGAGAAGATTCAAGAAAATCCTGATTTCGTAAGCTTTTAGTAAATTTATTCATTTCCTTAAGTCCAATTCCCATTCCTTAGAATGGTAGATCATCATCTGAGATATCCATTGGGTTTGAGTTCCCAAACGGGCTTTCTTCACGACCAAAATTAGGTGTTTGTTGTGAAGGAGCTGAATAACTATTGTTAGCTGATGGATTGTTAAATCCACCGCCATTATATGAGTTAGAAGAGCCACCTTCACGTGTAGCACGGCTTTCCAACATTTGGAAATTGTCCGCAACCACTTCCGTTACATAAACACGTTGTCCTTGCTGATTTTCATAATTACGGGTCTGAATACGACCTGTAATCCCAACCAAAGCACCTTTTTTAGCCCAGTTAGCTAAATTTTCAGCAGGCTGACGCCAGATAACACAGTTAATGAAATCGGCTTCGCGTTCACCATTCTGGCTTTTAAAGGTACGGTTAACAGCAAGTGTAAAAGTAGCCACTGCTACTTGACTTGGTGTGTAACGAAGTTCTGCATCTTTGGTCATACGACCAACTAGTACTACATTATTAATCATAAACTACCTTCTTCTAAGTCTGATTAAGCGTCAAGTTTGACGATCATGTGACGAAGAATGTCACTGTTGATTTTTGAAAGACGGTCAAACTCGTTAAGAGCAACTGCATCTTCAGCTTCAAGAGTAACGATACGGTATAGTCCTTCGCGGAAATCATTGATTTCGTACGCAAGACGACGTTTTTCCCAATCTTTTGATTCAACGATTGTAGCACCGTTGTCAGTTAAGATAGAGTCAAAGCGTGATACCAAAGCATTTTTAGCTTCTTCTTCAATGTTTGGACGAATGATATAAAGAATTTCGTATTTAGCCATTGATATTTTCCTCCTTTTGGTCTAATGACCTAAACCATGAGGCTTAGGTAAGTGAGGTATGCTCACAGAACTTCATTATACCCTAAAAAAAGAGTAAAAGCAAGCATATTTCCTCTATCTTTTACAATTAAGCCTAAAAAGACAAAGCTCTTTTTGAAAGAAAAAGCCCAAGCTTCCACCTGACACTTTTGACTATAATAAACCCAAAAAATAGGCCGCTAAAAATATTTTCCAGAAATAAGCCACTGGAATATGGAGAAAGGCCAGAGCAATTCCTTCTTTAATCTGTGTTAAATAGCCATGGTACCATAAAGCACGATAACTAATACTAACAAAAGGAAGATAAAAAAGTAAGTAAAAACTCACATGCACTTCATTGGTAAAAACAGGAAAATAAAGGGTATAAATAAAAGCCAGGAGACTAAAAAAGACAAACTCACAAAAGACCCATATTTTGTCAAAATACGTCTTATATAAGAGTAAAATAAGAGCTATGTAACTAATCATAAGAGCCGATATCGTCATGTTATTTCTACCTTTCAAACCATGTTACATCAAAAACCTAAGCAATTTCACTAAATTTCTAATCATCTATCTGTTAGCCAAGCAGCTGCACCTACTGTTTCTCTATTATTAATAATAAAAAAAATAGGCTATAGCCAAATCGTATTTTTTTATTTTTCTAACTTTATTACTTTTTTATCATAATATGGAATACTTTATTTTTCAAGTCTCATAGCTCAAGGTCTTTAAAAAAAGAAAGTTGAAATTTCAAACAGTCTTCCTAAAACCTATTCCTATACCAAAAGAAACCTTTTAGAGACTTTTATTTTTCCAATAATATATTATTTGCTACAATAGTAGCATGACTGACTTTAAAACATTTGGTATCGACATGTGGGACCAAAACAAGATTCAAGATTTCCGTCGCACCTTACTCAACTGGTATGACCAAGAAAAACGCGATCTCCCTTGGAGACGAAGCAAGAACCCCTATCATATCTGGGTCTCTGAAATCATGCTCCAACAAACCCAGGTCCAAACCGTTATCCCCTACTATCACCGATTTTTAGAATGGTTTCCCTCTATTCAAGAATTAGCTTACGCTGACGAGGAGCGCCTGCTCAAAGCATGGGAAGGACTAGGTTACTATTCCCGCGTACGAAATATGCAAAAGGCTGCGCTTCAAATCATGACAGAGTTTGATGGGAGTTTCCCATCATCCCATCAAGATATCTCTAAATTAAAGGGAATCGGCCCTTATACAGCTGGCGCTATCGCTAGCATTGCTTTTGATTTACCTGAACCTGCTGTTGATGGGAACGTCATGCGGGTCATGGCACGTCTTTTTGAAGTTGATTATGATATTGCTGACCCTAAGAACCGTAACATTTTTCAGGCACTTATGGAGGAACTGATTGACCCAGATCGGCCTGGGGATTTCAACCAAGCACTTATGGATCTGGGCACTGATATCGAATCTGCTAAGAATCCTAAACCTGAGCAATCTCCAATCCGCTTTTTTTGCGCAGCTTATCTCCATGGAACCTATCATAAATATCCTATTAAGTTACCAAAGAAAAAACCGCGCCCGATTCAAATTCAAGCCTTTGTCATTAGAGATCAGGCTGGTCGTTTTTTATTGGAAAAAAATAATCAAGGCCGTTTGCTGGGTGGTTTTTGGTCCTTTCCTATCATGGAAACTGATTTTATCAGCCAGCAACTTGACCTTTTTCAGGAAGAAGACCTCGTTATGGAAACTATTTCTAAGTCTGATTTATTCCAGCAAGTCTATCAGATAAAGCCGACTTGGATTGATAGCTACATAGCTCCTGTCAAACATACCTTTAGCCATCAAAAATGGACAATCTCCTTAAAAGAAGGCCTTGTTAGAGAAAGTAAATTTACCTCTGAAAGGGAGCTCGCCTGGGTTAGTGAAGCTGATTTAGATAACTATCCAATGGCCACACCACAAAAAAAGATGCTAGAAGCCTATGCCAATAGAAAAAAATGAGTCCTCAGAGTAAGAGGGCTCATCTTTATTATGATAATTCGGCAACGATAGCCTTGATTTGATCCTTGGTATGTACTCCTGCTAGTTGTTTAACAACCTGTCCATCTTTTTTGAATAAAAGAGTTGGAATAGACATGATACCAAATTTTTGTGCTGTCTCTGGATTTTCATCGACATCAAGTTTAACAATTTTCAAATCATCTTCACTTAAATCTTCTGAAATCTGGTCTAAGATAGGTGCCTGCATCAGACATGGACCACACCAAGTTGCCCAAAAGTCAACCAAGACAAGACCTTCTTTTGTTTCTTCTTCAAATGTTGCGTCTGTAACATTATGTGCCATACTATTTCTCCATTTCTTCTAATTGTTAAGTTTATTTTAGGGGAAAAGCTCTGATAAAGCAAGAATCTGCTACGGCTTTCTATAACTAAAGGCATAATCTGTAAAGCCCTATTTTTAACCTAAGTTAGCAATCGTACAGCCTGAACCACCAGCATTTTGAGGGGCATAGCCAAAGCTTTTAACATGCTTATGTTTTCTAAGGTATTTTCCTACAGCTTCTCGGATAACGCCAGTTCCGATACCATGGATAATATCTACTTGACTCATATTGTTAACCAAGGCCTGATCAATAAAGGCATCTAATTCTTGCATGGCTTCTTCATAACGTTTGCCTCGTAAATCCAGACGGGCGCGAGGTCCATTAGCCTTAGATAGTTTCTTAACAAGGTGAGCCGTTTGCTTTTTGGGCTTTTGATTTTCTTCAACAAGCTTAACCAAGCTAAACTCATCTTCAGCTAAGGTCATTTTAATCAGACCAACCTGGGCTTCCCACTTATTGCCTTTGATTTGTTTCAGTAAGGTTCCACGCTGGCCATAGGCTGTGACAATAATATCATCACCCTCACGCGCTGCTCGCATCTTTTTAGACTTCTTAAGCACCTTGTTTTGAGACAGATCTTTTTCTGGAACTAACTTTTTCAAATTGGTTTTAGCTTGGATAATTTCATGAGGTTTTAATTCTGCCTTCTCATGAAGTTTACTTAAGATGACTTCACTTTCAGCTAGGGCTAAATCTACAATTTCTTGAGCTTCAAGACTGGCCTTTTCTATTTCCTTATCCTTAGCTTGTGAAAATTCATTATAAAGTTTTTTGACAGCACGATTAAATTTCAGGTTATCCTGCTCAACCTCTTTAATATGCTCTAAACGCCTTCTACCTTCTAGGGTTTGAACTTCTAACTCTTCAATAATACGGTTAACATCACTATCTGTATCTGTCATCTCTTGGGCCTGTT
This sequence comes from Streptococcus didelphis DSM 15616, assembly GCF_000380005.1. Classification (GTDB taxonomy): domain Bacteria; phylum Bacillota; class Bacilli; order Lactobacillales; family Streptococcaceae; genus Streptococcus; species Streptococcus didelphis. Next base: position 40,848 of record NZ_KB904195.1, on the reverse strand, counting down.
TAACAATTACTTCTGCTAAGCCCAAACGTTTTGCAATCTCAAAGGCATTTGAGCGACCAGGAACGCCCTGCATAAAGCGATAGGTAGGCTGTAAACTCTTATTATCAAATTCCATACTAGCATTTTCAACAAATGCTGTTTCAATACCATAGGCCTTTAGCTCAGGATAATGTGTTGTCGCCATGGTTTTAATATCTGTCAATCGCAAGTGTTCCAAGATAGCCATAGCTAGACTAGCCCCTTCTTGAGGGTCAGTCCCTGCACCTAGCTCATCAAATAAGACTAAGCTTTGGCTATCGGATTTGGCTAAAATATTAATAATATGGGTCATATGACTAGAAAAGGTTGACAGACTCTGCTCAATGGATTGTTCATCTCCAATATCAGCAAAAATCTGACTAAATACAGCTAGTTTAGAGCCCTTATCAGCTAAAATCGGCAACCCTGATTGCCCCATTAATTGTGCCAAACCAAGTGTCTTCAGCATGATAGTCTTTCCACCCGTATTAGGACCTGTAATAACAATAATTGTTAAGTCTTCATTGAAATACAAATCATTTGGAACTGGCTTTTCTAACAAGGGATGCCTTACATTTAACAAATGAAGACTTCTGTCCTGACTCATTTTCGGCAAAGAGGCTTGTCTATCTTGCTGGTACAAATACTTGGCCCTAACAAAATCTAAATGCCCTAAAAGCCAAGCATTATTAGCAAGTGCACGGCTATGAGGCTTGATTATCTGAGATAATTCTTTTAAGATTCGACTAAGCTCATGACGTTCATCTGCCTGTAGCTGTGTGATTTCTTCATTAATTTGAACCAAAGCTCTAGGTTCAATATAAACCGTTGTTCCAGAAGTTGAGATATCATGAACCACCCCTGGCACCCGATTACGAAAGGTATTTTTAACAGGCAAGACACTACGGCCATTACGACTGGCAACCAGATTTTCTACAAGATAATCACTATTTTTTTTGAGAATATCCTGTAAAATCTTCCGCACTTGATTTTCACTAATGGAAATCTGACGCCGAATGCTCTCTAAGCTTGAACTCGCAAAACTCTCAATAAAACCAGCATCATTAATAGCTTGAAGACTGCCTTGAAGTTTAGGAAAAGTCTCTATATTTTCAAATAAGGGTCTTAAAGCATCTAAATGAACATTTTCCAAGTCCTCATAAAAATAACCAACCTCTGTAGAAACCCTCAGAAGCTTCTTAATATCAAGGAGCTCACTAATATTCAAATCAGCTTCTAACTCTAACCGTCGCAAGCTCTCTGAAACATCCTTTAAACTTCCAATAGCAAACTGATGCCTTTCCACAAAAATAGAAGCCATTTCTTCTATCTCAGAAAAATAGTGACTTATTTTTTTACAATTGTCAGTTGGTTCTAGCAGTTGAAGTTCTTGTCTTCCCTGCTCAGTTTGTAGATAAGGGACAAACTGATCCTTAACCTTTTTAAATTCTAACTGTTCTAAAATCTTATTATTCATAGTTTTATTATACCCTAAATAAGGAAAAAAAGAAGAAAACAAAAGATCAGATAGCATGATCTGATCTAGACAATAGGTTTAACCCATAATTGGCGAATAAGAGTCGTTACTGGTGGACAATGCTCAATCAAGGTCCTTAGTAAAAAATGATCCTGCAGTTGATTTTGAATAACTGGCAAAGGAATCGTAGCTAATATGCTTAGACCCATTGATAAAAATACTAATAAAACAGTAAGTGCTAAAAAACCACTAATAAGGTTATAGACTAGTGTGTTAAAGTAGTTAATAGGCAATAAGTGAACCAAGACCCCTAGTAGTCGAAAAGCTAAATAGGCTAAACTAAAAATAGCAAAGAAAGCTATTCCTGCATAAAAAACCTGACTAAGATCAAAAAGGCTGACCTCCTTGAAAAAGGCCATATTAGCCCCTTCTGGGGGATTAGCATAAGGAACCCACAGGGATATTTTATGGGCTACATTTTGATAAAATTGCTTGGCAATCAAAAAAGACACAAGTGCCCCCAGTGAATAAAAGACCTGAAGAATAATGCCCCTATGGTAACCAATATAAAAATGCCATAAGAAAAGAAGGATAAGTATGAGTGAAATCATCATTATTCTCCGTCATTATCAGCATCAGCATTAATAGCTTTTTCTTGAATACCTACTAAGGTTTTCATCCTGAGTTCACTAATTTCTGCTTCTAGTTTTTCAACTGCTATTTCTCGACTTAATTGTGTTGATAAGGTATTGATTGCCATTAAAATAGCAACTGTTTCATTATCAGCTTCTGGCAACTTGTCTTTGATGGCATTGTACTTTTCTCTTGCTACCTGCTCGATTTCTTCCATAAAAAGATTATCTTTGTCGGTTGTCAATGTTAACGTTTTGTCACCAAAGGTAAATTTATAACGATTATTACTTTTCATAGGTTCACCTCAGTTAGCATTATACCTTAATTTCAGATATTCGTAAAATAACAAAATTTCAAGAAATAAGACGACCATCTTTTGCCATAGCTAGAATTTTTATGTTAAAATACTTTCTATGGAAACCATTGTTGTTAAAAATAATCCCAAACTCAAAAAAGAACTTATAAGCAAGTTAAAAACATATCAACTTGCCCCTAAAAATCCTTATCTGGAATTTGTGGCCAAATATCAAGGGACAACTATCAGCCTTTACAGCTCTGGAAAGCTTGTTTTCCAAGGTGGCAAAGCTTCACAAGTAGCTCAGGAACTAGGACATTATTCCCCTTCTGAGAATTCAGCCCCTCAAACAAAGTCCCAAGCACTCCCTCTGATAGGAAGTGACGAGGTAGGAAATGGTTCTTATTTTGGTGGCATTGCTGTTGTTGCTAGCTATGTAGAGCCTAAAGACCATGATTTCTTACGAAAACTAGGTGTTGGTGACTCAAAAACCCTTACTGACACCAAAATTAAGGAACTTGCCCCCATTTTAGAGAAAGCTATCAAACATAAGGCTCTGCTATTGTCCCCCCAAAAATACAATGAGATGGTCGGGAAAAACAAAGCTTATAATGCTGTTTCCATAAAGGTAGCCCTGCATAATCAAGCTATTTTTCTGCTTCTGCAAACAGGGGTTGAGCCTGAAAAAATTGTCATCGATGCCTTTACCAGTCAAGGTAATTACGAAAAACATCTGATTAAGGAAAAAAATCATTTTCCAAATCCCTTGACCTTTGTTGAAAAGGCTGAAGGACAGTATCTTGCTGTTGCAGTAAGTTCAATCATTGCCCGTAATCTTTTTCTTGAAAACCTCAAAAATTTGGGAGAAGAATTAGGCTACACACTACCAAGTGGAGCTGGTCAGGCATCTGACAAGGTAGCCAGCCACTTATTAGCAGCTTATGGCATATCTAGCTTGGACTACAGCGCCAAGTTACATTTTGCCAATACCCAAAAAGCACAAACCTTACTTAATTCAAAAAAATAAAGGAGCATTATGAAACAATTTATTAAAGAGTGGGGATTATTTATCCTGATTATGGCTCTTATTGGTTTATCTAGACTATTTATCTGGACTGCAGTCAGAGTAGACGGACACTCCATGGATCCCACATTAGCTCATGGCGAACGACTGATTACTTTAAAACATACTGCTATCAATCGTTTTGATATTGTAGTTGCTCAGGAAGAAGAAGCTGGTCATCGTAAAGAGATTGTTAAACGTGTCGTTGGCCTACCAGGCGATACCTTAACCTATAAAAATGACCAACTCTATATTAATGGCAAGTTAACCAAGGAAGCCTATTTACAAAAATACATAGCAGCCTTTAAAAAGGATAGATTAGAAGAGACATATTCCTATAATAGCCTCTTCCAAGAGCTGGCTAAGAGTGTAAATGCCTTTACAACAGACACTAACGGTCAAGTAGAATTCACTGTCAAGGTTCCTAAAGGAGAGTACTTCCTACTTGGTGATGACCGGATTGTCTCTCGAGACAGTCGCGAAGTTGGCCCCTTTAAGCGAGCTGACATCATCGGAGAAGTGAAATTCCGTTTTTGGCCAATAAAAAAGATTCATTCATTTTGAGTAAAAAACCTGCCTCCGGCAGGTTTTAAGCTAGCTATAGGAGAGGAGAGGGGGACAAGAGATGGAATATTATTTCACAGGGACCATTGATCGGATTATTTTCGAAAATGCCAGCAATTTTTTCAAGATTCTTTTAGTCCTAATTGATGATACTGACAGTGACATTGATGAGGCGGAAATTATTGTCACAGGAACCATGGCTGAAGTGATTGAAGGAGAAGACTATACTTTCTGGGGGCAATTAACCAAACACCCTAAGTATGGCCAGCAATTAAAACTCAGTCGTTACCAACGTTTAAAACCAAGTTCAGAAGGACTGATCAAGTATTTTTCCAGTGACCACTTTAAGGGAATCGGGAAAAAAACAGCTGAAAAAATTATCAAACTTTATGGCGACAATACCATTGATAAAATATTAGAAGACCCTAGCAAGCTAGCTAGCATCACTGGCTTTTCTGAAAGTAACCGACAGGCTTTTGTAAGTCGCCTCAAACTTAATTATGGTACTGAACAAATTATTGCTAAATTAGTAGCCCTAGGAATCTCCAATCGCTTTGCTTTTCAGATTGTTGATACCTATAAGGAAGATTCCTTAGACATTATTGAGTCCAACCCCTACCAGTTAGTTGAAGATATTCAAGGAATTGGCTTTAAGATAGCTGATAGTCTGGCCCAAGAAGTTGGAATTGAAAGCCACGCTCCGGAAAGGTTTCGAGCTGCGATTTTACATTCTTTATTGGAACAATCTATTAGCCAAGGCGATACCTATATTGAGGCTCGAGACCTGCTAGAAGCTGCCATCACCTTATTAGAGGAAGCTAGGCCTACAGCATGCGACCCTAGTCAGGTGGCTAATGAACTAGACCAATTAATCAGTCAAGGAAAAGTCTATAATGTTGATACCAAAATCTTTGATAGCAGTTTATACCAAGCTGAAGACGGCATTCAAAAAAATATCCTGCGCTTTCTAGATACGCCATTAGCCCATTCTTTTACAGATGAAAACCTTAATCAAGAAATCCAAGCCATCCAAGAAGAGCTTGGCATGACTTATGATAAGATTCAAAAACAAGCTATCCTAAAAGCTCTAACCAGCAAGGTCTTTATCCTGACTGGGGGACCTGGAACAGGGAAAACAACTGTTATCAGAGGGATTTTACAGGCCTATGCCAAGCTTCACAAGATTGACTTAACCAAAAGAGACATCCCTATTATTCTTGCAGCACCGACAGGCCGTGCTGCCCGCCGGATGAATGAATTAACAGGACTAGCTAGCGCTACTATTCATCGTCACTTAGGTTTAAATGGGGATAACGACTATCAAGCTCTTGAAGATTATCTAGACTGTGATTTACTCATTGTCGATGAGTTTTCCATGGTAGACACCTGGTTAGCTAATCAGTTATTAAGCTCCTTACCTTCAACTACTCAACTAATTATTGTCGGAGATAGTGATCAGCTCCCTTCTGTAGGACCAGGACAGGTTTTAGCTGACCTGCTAAGGGTTGATCAGATTCCTCATATTGCCCTTAAAAAAATTTTTAGACAATCTGCTGACTCGACCATTGTGGATTTGGCCAATCAAATGAAACAAGGGATTTTACCTGTTGATTTTAGGGATAAAAAGGCAGATCGTTCTTATTTTGAGGCCTTGCCCCAACAGATTCCTGATATGGTTAAAAAAATTGTTAGCAGTGCTATTAAAAGTGGTATCGCACAAGAGGAAATCCAGATACTTGCTCCTATGTATAAGGGACCTGCAGGTATCAATAGCCTTAATCAACTCATGCAAGAACTCTTAAATCCCTTATCTGATGGCAATGAATTTGTCTTTAATGATCTGCATTTTCGGTCTGGCGACAAGGTCTTACATCTCGTTAATGATCCCCAGCTCAATGTTTTTAACGGAGATATCGGCTATATTACAGACCTTATTCCTGCAAAATACACTGAATCTAAACAAGATGAAATCTGTATGGATTTTGAAGGTAGTGAGGTGATTTACCCTCGAAATGAATGGTCAAAAATTAGTCTAGCTTATGCTATGAGTATCCATAAATCACAAGGAAGTGAATTTCAAGTAGTTATTCTACCTATAACACGTCAAAGTGGCAGGCTTTTACAACGCAATCTCATCTATACAGCTATTACCCGCTCCAAGAGTAAACTTATCCTCTTAGGGCAATACCCTGCCTTTGAATTCGCTATAAATAATGAAGGAGACAATCGTAAGACCTATCTGTTACAACGCTTCCAGAAAGACCAAGCAGCGACCAAAGAAAGCGACTTCTCTAATAAATCAGCCCCTGATTTCACAAAAGATAGCCCGTCAAAAAATACCCCCTCACAAATTTCTGAGGACACTAGCCATTCTTCTTATCGCCTGACTTCTAAAAATCTTCTGACCATTGATCCCATGATTGGTATTCAGGAAGAGGACCTGCTAAAGTTTTTTAAGAAAGTCATCAAATAAGTCTACAATGTCAGATAATTTTATGTTACAATATCCTTGTACTAAACTAAAAATACAAGGTTCCAGGGAGGTTCTTATGATTTCATACGAAAAAGTGCGTCAGTCACTTAAAACACTCAACATTGTTATTATTGTTTTAAACGCTATAACAGTGGTCTTTGGTCTAATCGGTCTCGTTTCACTCTTTTTAGTTCGTGATAACGAAAATCTTAAAGCAACCATGACACCTGAAGCATACGCTGCTATTGAAAAGGCCTTGACACCCTTCTCACTCTTTATGACAATCATTGCCTTATTAATGACTGCTGCAATACTAGTCTTTGTTTTCATTAATCAAAAAAATATTCGTCAAAATGCAGAAATCAGCTACCTACCTTATTACCTAGGCTTTGGAGTTGTAGCTCTTAACATTATTTCTCAACTCCTAGTAGCACCATCAATCCTTAATATCCTAATTCAGTTAGCCTTTGTTGCACTCTACTTCTTCGCCTTCAAAAAAGCCAAAACCTTGAATGAAAAAGAAGAAGAAACTGAATTTGAAGCATAAAACTAAACAAGCTGTCCAATTAACCTTGGGCAGCTTGTTATATATCCAAAATAATATTCTGATTTTCCCCATTCAAGCCTGTCATAGTGACTCCCAACAATCTAATCCCTGCTGGATTTTCCTCTAAGCTATCATAGATATCACAGGCTACCTGATTAATTCTTTCAAAATCACGAGTATCATAATCTAAGCTAATTCTCTTAGTTAGGGTGGTAAAGTCTGAATACCTGACCTTCAAAATAACGATTTTACCCAGCTTGTCATTTTGGGCCATTATCTCTGAAACCCGTTTTGCATTCTTAGCAATTTCGGCCTTAATATCTTCATCCGTATAAAGTAGCTTAGCGTAGGTTCTCTCACTTCCTATTGATTTACGAATACGATTGGGCTTTACTTTGGAATGACTGACGCCTCTGGCTTTACGATATAAGTCAAAACCAAAACGTCCAAAATGATCTATCAAGGTCATCTCAGGTACTTTCAAGAGATCCTCTCCCTTGTAGACACCCATGTCATGTAATTTTTCGACAGATTTTTTCCCCACTCCGTGGAATTTTTCGATAGGGAGGTTAGATAAAAATGACAGGGCATCTTCTGGCAATACTAGCGTCAAGCCATATGGTTTTTCGAAATCACTGGCTAGTTTTGCTAGAAATTTATTATAGGAAACCCCTGCTGAACAGGTGAGATGTAATTCCTTCCATATATCATGTTGGATTAATTTAGCAATTTTTATAGCTGATTTTATGCCTAATTTATTCTCAGTAACATCTAAATAGGCCTCATCTATCGACATGGGTTCAAGAATATCGGTATAACGCTTAAAAATCTGCCTAACCTCCTGGCCGACTTGGCGATACTTTTGATAATTACCCGAAATAAAGATAGCTTGGGGGCATCTTTCATAGGCTTCCTTGGCACTCATTGCCGAATGCACACCAAATTCTCTTGCTTCATAACTACAGGTAGAAACCACCCCTCGACCACCACTTTCTCTGGGATCTTTGGCAATAATGACTGGCTTACCTTTTAATTTAGGGTTATCACGTACTTCCACAGCAGCAAAAAAAGCATCCATATCAATATGAATAATCTTGCGTGATGTATCATTAAGCAATGGAAAAATAAGCATAAGTACCCCCATACTTATTATACTCTTTAAGGCTATCAAAACCAAGTAAACATATTCTGATACAGTTTGTGACTGTTTCAACAAACTGTATTATAAAAGAATCTGTTATTTGTCAAGAAATTTGCTTGGGAAAACGTTTCCTGTGTGGTAAACTTAATATTGTAAATGTAACAGAGCACCCTGTTACTAGAATTTTAAGGAGATAATTATGGCAACTGTAAAAACTAACACAGATGTTTTTGAAAAAGCTTGGGAAGGCTTTAAAGGAACCGATTGGAAAGAAAAAGCTAGTGTATCACGCTTTGTTCAAGCTAACTACACACCATATGATGGCGATGAAAGCTTCTTAGCTGGAGCTACGGAACGTTCTTTAAAAATTAAAAAAATCATTGAAGATACAAAAGCTGAATATGAAGCTACTCGTTTCCCATTCGATACTCGTCCAACATCAATTGCCGGTATCCCTGCTGGATACATTGACAAGGAAAACGAACTCATTTATGGTATTCAAAACGATGAGTTGTTCAAATTAAACTTCATGCCAAAAGGCGGTATCCGCATGGCAGAAACTACCCTTAAAGAAAATGGCTATGAACCAGACCCAGCAGTACACGAAATCTTCACAAAATATGTAACAACTGTTAACGATGGTATCTTCCGTGCCTACACATCAAATATCCGTCGTGCTCGTCACGCCCACACTGTAACTGGTCTGCCAGATGCTTATTCACGTGGACGTATCATTGGTGTTTATGCTCGTCTTGCTCTTTATGGGGCTGACTACCTCATGCAAGAAAAAGTAAACGACTGGAATGCTATCACTGAAATTGACGAAGAATCAATCCGTCTTCGTGAAGAAATTAACCTTCAATACCAAGCACTTGGTGAAGTTGCTAAACTTGGTGATCTTTACGGTCTTGATGTACGTCGTCCAGCAGAAAACGTTAAAGAAGCTATCCAATGGGTAAATATTGCTTTCATGGCTGTATGTCGTGTTATCAATGGTGCTGCTACTTCTTTAGGTCGTGTCCCAATTGTTCTTGATATTTTCGCTGAACGTGACCTCGCTCGCGGAACCTTCACTGAATCAGAAATCCAAGAATTTGTTGATGACTTCGTCTTAAAACTTCGTACTGTTAAATTTGGTCGTACAAAAGCTTATGACGCTCTTTACTCAGGAGATCCTACCTTTATTACAACATCAATGGCAGGTATGGGTAATGATGGACGTCACCGTGTTACTAAAATGGATTACCGCTTCTTAAACACACTTGACAATATCGGTAACTCTCCAGAACCAAACCTAACTGTTCTTTGGACTGATAAACTTCCTGATGCTTTCCGCCGTTACTGTATGACAATGAGCCACAAACACTCTTCAATCCAATATGAAGGTGTAACGACAATGGCAAAAGAAGGCTATGGCGAAATGTCATGTATTTCTTGCTGTGTATCACCACTTGATCCAGAAAACGAAGACAAACGTCACAACATCCAATACTTTGGTGCCCGTGTTAACGTCCTTAAAGCATTACTTACAGGACTTAATGGTGGTTATGATGATGTTCACAGAGACTACAAAGTATTCAACGTTGTTGAACCAATCACTTCAGAAATCCTTGACTATGATGAAGTTATGGCTAACTTTGAAAAATCACTTGACTGGTTGACTGACACTTATGTAGATGCCCTTAATATCATCCACTACATGACTGATAAATATAACTACGAAGCAGTTCAAATGGCCTTCCTTCCAAGTCACCAACGGGCTAACATGGGATTTGGTATCTGTGGTTTCGCAAATACTGTCGACACCCTATCAGCTATTAAATATGCTACTGTTAAAACTATCCGTGATGAAAATGGCTACATCTATGACTATGAAGTAAGTGGTGATTTCCCTCGTTATGGTGAAGATGATGACCGTGTTGATAATATTGCTAAATGGTTGATGGAAGCTTACCACACTCGTCTTGCAAGCCACAAACTTTACAAGGATGCAGAAGCTTCAGTATCACTTCTTACTATTACATCAAACGTTGCTTACTCTAAACAAACTGGTAACTCTCCAGTTCACCGTGGCGTATTCCTTAACGAAGATGGCTCTGTAAATACTAGCCAAGTAGAATTCTTCTCACCAGGTGCTAACCCATCTAACAAAGCTAAAGGTGGTTGGTTACAAAACCTTAACTCACTTGCAAAACTTGAATTCTCACATGCTAACGACGGTATTTCATTAACAACCCAAGTATCACCTCGTGCGCTTGGTAAAACATTTGATGAACAAGTCAATAACCTAGTAACAGTCCTTGATGGTTACTTTGAAAATGGTGGCCAACACGTTAACTTAAACGTTATGGACCTTAATGACGTCTATGACAAGATTATGTCAGGCGAAGACGTTATCGTTCGTATCTCTGGTTACTGTGTAAATACTAAATACCTTACACCAGAACAAAAACAAGAATTAACACAACGTGTCTTCCACGAAGTTCTTTCTATGGATGACGCTGCACAAGCCGTTTCAAACAAATAATGCCTCTAAAAGAAACATTGTCCATTGACAATGTTTCTTTTTTGGTTAAAATAGATTTATGATTATCAAACAGACCCGTAATACCTTAGCTAAAACCTATCTAGATGCTCTTAAAATTCGGCAAACTGTATTTGTAAAAGAACAGGGAGTTCCCTCCTCATTAGAAATTGATAAGGATGAGGCACACTGTCTATATTTTACAGTCTACGATGATATAGGAAATCCCTGTGCTACTTGCCGACTTCTTTTTAGCAAGGACAACCAATCAGCCACCTTGCAGCGGATGGCCGTTCTTGAAGCCTATCGTGGAGACAAGATTGGACAGACCCTTATAGGATATGTTATGGACTATGCAGGCCTTCAGGGGGTTCAAAAAATTCAACTCCACGCGCAACTCAGTGCCCAAAGCTTCTATGCCAAACTTGGCTTTCTACCCCATGGCCAAATATTTTCCGAGGCTGGTATTGACCATATCACTATGGAAAAAGCCCTCTAAAGTAAAATTCCTAAAAAATAGAAAACCCTTAAACATTTAATACTTGAGAAATTTTGTAGGAAAAATAATAATTAAACTCTTAAAAACCTTATGATTATAACGTTTTTAGGGATTTTTTATTTTTAAACAAAAAGAAAAGATTGAAGAAAAGTGTCCCAAATAGACCTTTCTCCAATCTGGGCTATAGAAAGATTTCTATAGCTTTTTTACTTAACTTTCTTCTAATACCTGACCTATAAGATTTGTCAACTGGCTGCGCTCTGAAATCCACAAACTCCTCTCATCCCTTTCATAGGTACGATTAGTAAGGAATATAGCAGCCTTTTGAGCCTTTTTATTAAGCATTATAAAAGGACCTGTATAGCCAGTATGGTCAATCCAGTCTCCTTTCAAATCCCAAGCAAGCGAGCGCTCCTTGTCGATTTGACTGTAGTTCTGAAAAAGATTATCTGAAAAGTCATTCTTGAGATAATGATCTACAAAAAGCTCCAAATCCTTAAGGGTAGAAAAAAGCCCCGCTGACCCTGTATGTTCCTTAAGAACCCGAGCCTTGGGATCATGAACCAGACCATCCAAAAGGCCCCTAAGCGTGGGAACAGCACCCTTTCTTGGCCCGTAGGAAGTCTCCCTCATCCCAAAAGGTGTAAAAATAACATCTTCAAACAAAAGATCTAACGACTGACCAAACATCTCTTCCAACATAAAACCCAATAAGATAAAATTAACATCAGTGTACTTAAAAGACTTATCCTCTTCAACCCTTAAATGATTCATAGCTTCTTTTAATTGCTGAGCACCTAAGCTATTTCTATCTGGGATAAAGGGATCAATGCCACTAGTGTGCGTTAAAAGCTGCCGCACAGTAACATACCTGTCTTTAAAGCTAGGGTAGTAATGGGTCAATGGCATATCCAGCTCTAAAGCTCCGCTATTTACCAAAAAAATACACAGCGTCCCCACACCAAGCACCTTAGACACACTGGCTAAATCATAGACCAAGCCCTCTCTAACAGGTTGAGTACCATCAATAGTACCCAGATAATACTCTTGCCATTTACCAGACTGAAAAAGGGCTAAGCTAGCCCCGTGGTATAAGCCTTTTTCAAGCTGTTGGTGAATCAAGTCAAAGATGCTAGACATCATTTCATAAACCAGATTTCTATATTACTCAAATCAGAAAGAACCAAGATTGTTTCCTTTTTATCTAGGTAAATTTCCTGCCCTTTTTCTTCAAGCCTCACCTTTAACTCTGCCAAATCATAATCTTTTGGTACAAGCACTTCAAGGATTTCAAGGTCCCAAGTCATATGAGGAGCTATAGCTAAGTCAGGTCCTTGTGCTTGAATAAAATCCAGCTCAAGAGGAAATTCCTTGTCAAATAAATCTTGGTAAAAATTTCTAGCCTTATCTTGATCTGAAACATTTAAGCTTATTTTTTCAAAAGTAAAATCTGGCAAGCCTAAAAAATCAGCTTCAGCTTCTAGTTCTGGTAAATCAGTAACTTCTAATTGTGCTACGTCATCCTCAGCGTGTAATAAGAAACAATCGCCTTCTGGCGAGGTCACTTGATAAGCATAACCCTTTTTACCAATAAATACTGTGTCTGCTTGCGCTCCATGAGCCAGTAATTGTTCAATAGCCCAGGGACTGCTTGTTTTGACTATGATAGTGTTTACTTTTTTAGGTCCTTCAACGGCGCGTGTTCTAGTAGCTGGTGATTCTTCAATGACAAAACGTTCTTTTTTGGCTTCACATGAAGTAAAAACAGCAATAGCATTTTCTTCATAGACCAGTTTAAACCCTAAACTTTTTTGATAAAAGTCAATATTCAGTTGACGATTATTAACACGCAATACTGGGGTACCAAAGACCGCATCTTTTAATAAAGTCATGTTTTCCTCCTAATTCTCTGTTATTATAGACAAAATTACAGGATTTGACAAGAAATTATAGGTTCCAAAAGTGATTTTTCTAAGTATACACTAACCCTATCTATCCCCACCAATCTCTACAAAAAGGTACCCACCTTCCCCAATCAAAGCAAAAAAGGCCCTAAAGCCTTCTTTTTATAAATAAATAAACTTAAACAATGCAACTGCAACAATAGCAGCAACTATTGGGCTAACAACTGGTACCCAAGCATACCACCATTTTGAATCACTCTTAGCTGAACCAAGAACTGATTTTGGAAGTAAGTGATGCACCAAGCGAGGACCAAGGTCACGCGCTGGATTGAGACCAGGACCAGTAGGACCTCCAAGTGAAGCCACCAGTGCCATTACAAGAAAACCGATTCCTAAGTGAGCCACAGCAATTGAACCTGTTACAAAGGGGGCGATCTGAGTTGCAGCCGTTGTTTGGTCATAACCTGCCTTAATTAGTTGCCCAACAAGTTCTACCCCAAAATAATTCTTTGTTAAAGCTAATGCGCCAAAGAATAAAACAAATGAACCAACAAATTCATTTAAGAAACCGTTGATGTAGGAAGCCTTGCGACTTTCTTTTGTACCATTGTCAAGAGCTGATATTGTTGAAAATGATCCCAAAATATGATTTGGATTTTCTGTTTTAGCAAAGTATGGTTGGTAAACTCCTACCACAATAAGCTGTCCAAACATTGCTCCTAAAAACTGTGCAAGAATATATTGTAAAACATGTGCCCAAGGAAAGAGCCCTGACACTGCCAAACCTAATGTAAATGCTGGATTGATATGGTTACCAGATACATTACCAAACATTAAAGCTGGCATCATAACTCCTAAACCATATCCAATTGCAATAATAATCCAGCCTGAATTATTACCCTTTGTTCCCTTTAAATCAACGTTAGCAACAGCACCATTTCCTAAAATAATTAAAAAGGCAGTTGCAATAAATTCTGTGATGTACTTCACAGCCCATGTTATTTCCATGTGTCCTCATTTCCTCCAAGTATTTTTAATTGTACTAGCTACCATTCTATCAAGGATGATAAGTATTGTAAAGCTAATCACCAAACAAAAGTCATAAAAAACTTCTGCTTTTAATGAAAATAGAATATAAGTTCCTTCAATGGTATAATAGACATACTAGTATCAAAAAGTAGCTACAGACTATCTTTATTAAGCAAAATAGTCTGCTTAATTCCTATATAGTATTTCCTAATCATTAGAAAGAGGCTCCTATGCGCTACAATCAATTCAGTTATATCCCAACAAGTCCAAAAAAAGCCCTAGAAGAATTACAAACACTTGGTTTTCCCTTATCGCTTGATTTGTCAGAAAAAGCTAACCTCCACACCTTTCTAGGCCAGATCCTTAAAAACCATCCCGATACAGCTTATCCCCTTAGCCTTTGGCTTGCTAGTCAAGACAGAGATGCCCTAAGCTTCTTTCAATCAGACCTTCCTTTAACAGAGGAAATTTTTTACTTATTAGCTCTACAAGTCCTAGAATTTGTTCCACAGGTTGACTTTAGTAATCCCAAAGAATTCCTTGAAAATATCGCTTTTCCTATTACCTATGGCAATATTTTTCAAAACCTACACCAACTCCTAGCAAGTCGTACCAAAACAGGAAATACCCTGATTGATAAACTAGTATCTCAAGGCCTATTACCTATAGATAATGACTATCACTACTTCAATGGAAAAGCTCTAGCTACCTTTGATACTAATAATTTAATCCGAGAAGTTGTCTATGTCCAAGCTCCTGTAGATACCGACCAAGATGGCCAGCTAGACTTAATAAAAGTTAATATCATCAGACCTCATACAATTCACAAAATTCCAACCATGATGACAGCTAGCCCCTATCATCAAGGTGTCAATGAAGTTGCTAATGACAAGAAACTTCATGATATGAAGCAAAGCTTAAAAGTAAAGGCATCCAGACATATCAAGGTGGAAACCAAGAAAATAACAAGATTAGAAAGTAAACCCAAAGACCTCGCTACACTTCCTAGTCAAGAAAGCTTTTCTTACATTCCTTCCTACACCCTAAACGACTACTTCCTAGCACGCGGTTTTGCTAATATCTATGTATCAGGTGTGGGGACAGCAGGTTCAGATGGCTTTATGACCTCTGGTGATTACCTGCAAATCGAAAGCTTCAAGGCAGTTATTGATTGGTTGAATGGCAGAGCCCTAGCCTTTACAAGTCATAAAAGAGAGGCCTATGTCAAAGCTGATTGGTCCAATGGTTTAGTAGCTACAACAGGAAAATCTTATCTAGGTACCATGTCAACTGGTCTAGCTACTACTGGTGTTGAGGGCTTAGAAGTCATCATCGCAGAAGCTGCTATCTCATCATGGTACGACTACTACCGTGAAAACGGTCTAATCTGTAGCCCTGGTGGCTATCCTGGCGAGGACCTAGACGTCTTAACAGAACTAACCTATTCTCGCTCCCTGCTTGCTGGAGATTATCTAAGACAAAAAGACAAGTATCATTCCTTATTAGACCAACAATCTCAGGATATTGACCGCAATAGTGGCGACTATAACCAATACTGGCATGACCGCAACTATCTTCCCCATGCCGACAAGGTCAAATGTCAACTGGTCTTTACCCATGGTCTACAAGATTGGAATGTTAAACCAAATCATGTCTATAAGATCCTTAAAGCCTTACCTGATAGTCTTCAAACCCATGCCTTTTTGCACCATGGACAACATGTCTACATGCACAACTGGCAGTCCATTGATTTTAGGGAATCCATGAATGCCCTTCTCTGCCAAAAATTATTAGGACAAGCTAATGGATACCAACTTCCTTCTATTATATGGCAAGATAACCAAGTAGAACAAAATTGGAAAGTATTAGATTACTTTGGTAGCCAAAAAGAGCTCAATTTAGCCCTTGGTAGTGGCCAAAAAACCATTGACAATCACTACAGTGCCCAAGATTTCCAAGCCTACAACCAAGATTTTAATCTTTTTAAAACTGACCTCTACCAAGCCAAGACACCTCAAATTCACCTTGATATGACACTTGACAAGCATTTACCAATCAATGGACAAATTAAGCTTGAGCTTTGCTTAAAATCATCTACAAATAAGGGCATCTTGTCTGCTCAGCTATTAGACTACAAAAAGAAAAAACGTTTTGCAGACACTCCTGCTACTCTTGACTTGAAAACAATTGACAATGGGCAAAACTTTTCCCGTGAGGATCTTAAGGAACTTCCTTATAAGCTGTCTGATCATCGCCTTATTACAAAAGGCTTTATCAACCTTCAAAATAGAAATGACTTACTTACTATTGAAACAATTGAAGCCCACCAATGGATGACCTTTACCTTAACTTTACAGCCAAGCATTTACCAGCTGGAAAAAGGAGATCACTTGCGTCTCATTCTTTATACAACCGACTTTGAACACACCATCCGTGATAATAGTGAGTATCACTTAAGCATTGACCTAGATAAGTCCAGACTTATACTCCCTCTTGACGAGACAATGTTAAGCAAATAATCCTCTACACAATCAAAGAGAGCCAGTTCTTACAAGCTGACTCTCTTTTTCTTCTCACGTCCCCTAAAAAACGGATAATCTCATGACTCTAAATGCGTAACCTTAACTAAAGAGATAACTATTTCATAAAATCCGAATCATTATCTAAAAAAATATCGTCTACTGACACAGACAAAATATTAGCTATCTCTCTTAATTTTTCATACTTAGCGCGTCTAAGTACCTTAACATCCTTTTCATATCTCGAAATTGTACGAATCGAAATACCGGTCTGAACAGCAAGTTCTTCTTGCGTCATTTTACGTAATTGTCGTAGTTCTTTTAAAGTTAGTTGAGACACAGAACACCCTCCGAATTTTAGTTTATTAAATTATTATGATGCTTATATTATAATATTCGGTTTTTATGAAGTCAAGTGTTTTCCTTTTTTTATCGAAATTATTCCTATCTTTTTCCTACTATACACAAAAAAAGCTTATCCTAACATAAGCTTCTTAATCTATTTAAGCCCTAGCTAAACCACATTTGCTTAATATCAAAACTTTCTTGATTGTCAGTAATAGCTTTTTCATCTGTTTTTTCTCTTATTAACTGCCATGCCAAAATACTAATAGCAATAAGTAAGATAAAACTCGTTAAAAAACTCCCTTCAATTCCAAAAGCACCCCCTGAAACCCATTCTGGAGCACCAACTACAGTTTTAAAAGAAAGAAAAGATGCTCCTGTATAGGTACCACTCACGGCTATTCCAAAGATATTGCCCTGTGCAAAATTCCAGGCCCCATGAAGTCCAGCCGCTCCCCAGATATTATCTGTCTTAAGCATATAGAGAGCTATTAAGATACCAGATAAAATAAGGCCAACCAAGGTAAAGACTGTCATAAGATCATCCCCCCAGTGCAAGAAACTCAGCAGACTGCTTGAAATTGCAATAGCCATAACCAAATTACTACGTTTATTAATAATAGGTAAAAGCCAAGCGCGTAAAAGCACTTCCTCTGCTAAGCCTTGAATAAACCAAAAAGGAAGTAAGGATAGGACATAAAAAATTGTTGACAGCGAAAAATCAAGCCTTTCAAACTCTAAACCTCCAAAAAGATAAACGATACCTACAGATATAATTAAGAGAAAAGTCCCTAGACCCCCACCCTTGAGAAGCTCCTTAAACCAATTCTTTTTAAAAAAACCAAGGCTAGTAATTGAACGTTTTTCATACCACTTAACCCAGGCAAAACTAAGTAAAATTGTTATCACAAAGAGGCCTAATTCCAAGTGTAGGTTGGGAAAATACTTCAAGAAAGGATCAATACTACTAATATGTTCTCCATTAAGAAAAGTTTGACCCATAAAGAAGAAAGCTAAGAGAATCCAAGTAATAAAAATCTCTAAAGCAATAAAAACTGCAATCGCAAGACAACATAATAAAATAGTTAGCCAAGCAGGTAGCTTTTGGTAACGAGATGTGGGTAAATCTAAAATCTTTTTAGCCATCAGAGTTACTTCTCCTTCATTATTATACTTGAATGAATAAAGTTATAATACAATAAAAAAGATTAAAAAACAATAATGTTTCCCCATTAACTAGACAATTTTTTCAGGTATGTTAGCCACCCTCAAAAGTTCCTTATATATAGTTTTTATTTCTTATTTTTCTAGAAAACACTACCTTAATAAGAGCTGGAAAAAATCCTTACTTCTTTCCAGATCTAAAGCTTGTCAAGTCAAAGAAAATCTTGTAAACTATATACATAGCTACCTATCATTAAAAAGGAGTCTCTATGCGCTACAAGAATTTAATCTACCTTCTCAAACTTTTAGATTTAAAGTTTGAAAAACACTCCAGTCAGATTTTAAACCCCTTTAAATTAAGTCATACCCAATTTAAAATTATTAAATACCTTTATATACGAACTGGTCAGGTAACTATTCAAAAAGATATTGAAGACTATTTTCAACTATCCAATCCGACCGTAACCAATGTCCTGAAAAAGCTGGAACTACACGGCTGGCTTGAAAGACGTCCTTCTCCCAAGGATAGCCGACAAAATATATTAATCCTAACAGATAAGGCTTTAACGCATCAAGAGATTTTTAAAAGTGTTGCTCATGACCTAGAAGCAGGTCTTGTTAGTCGTCTCTCTAGTGAAGAACAAGAGATTTTAAGGATTCTACTGCGCAAAGCCTTAGAAATCCCAAATGATAAGGAGGAACAATGACACTAATTAACAAACTAACTCGCTTCAAAGGAAGCAATTTCTTAATTCCAATGTTTTTAACTGCTATACTAGCCACCTTTCTCCCAGCTGTCTTAAAGCTTGGCTTTCCCTTCAGTGGACTTTTTACCACTCAAGCAACCTTCTTTATTATTGCTGTCTTGTTACTGGTTTCAGGGATTAAAACTGACGTCAAAAAATATGCTGGTGTCTTAAAAAGTATCGGTCCTGTCTTATTAGTTAAAATTGCTATCGCTACTCTTTTGACATTAATTTGGAAAAGACTTTTTCCTGGACAAATCTTATTAGGGATTAATGCCGTTATCATCTGCGCTGTCTTAATGAGTTGTAATCCTGGAATGTATCTAGTTTTATTAGGTAAGTCTATTTCAGATAATGAAGAAAGCACCTTTTCTGTAATCAATCTCTTAATGCTCCCAGCCATACCACTAGTTATTTTAAGCATCGGAGAAAGTCATATTGACCTTGTAACTCCCATAATAGCTAACCTCCTTCCCTTTGGTATAGGAATTTTAATCGGTATGATGTATCCAGAATCCAAGAAGCAATTTCGGCCCTTATCCATGCTTCTCATCCCTTTTTTAGCAGTAACCTTCGGTGCTAAAATAAACCTTATTGTGGCTTTCCAATCAAGTTTATCAGGAGTATTATTGACCCTCATATTCTACCTAGCCATGGTTTTATCGGTGACTCTTTTTGACAACATCTGGAATAAACAAGCAGGACGCATGGCCCTATCCATGAGCTCTGTGGCAGCTTTTTCCATGTCTATTCCTCCTTTTGTCAGTCAATTTTTAAAAATAAGCCCTGCACAGATCATCCAGAGTATTGGACAAATAGCTTTTGCAGTAATTATATCAAGCTTTTTAACCCCATATTTATATGAAAAATGGGTTGATAAGAAAAGCATGTTCTAACCAAAAATCAGCTAGCTTAAAAACACAATTATCATAGCTAGCTATTGAAATAATAAAAGAAAGAAGAAACTATATGACACAAAGAAAGATTGGCATTATCCTAGGCAGCTTAAAAAAGACTTCCTATTCAAGAAAGCTAGCGCAAGCTATCGAAAAAATAGCCCCCAAAGACCATAAAATCACCATCATTGAAATCAAGGATCTTCCTCTATTTAATCCTGATAATGACAAAGATAATAACCGCCCTCAAGCCTATGAGGACTTCCGCAAAGAGGTAAAGGAGCAAGATGCTCTCATCTTTATTACTCCAGAATATAACAGAACTATTCCAGCAGCCTTAAAAAATGCCTTAGAAATCGGCTCCAGACCTTACGGACAAGTAGCTTTTGCCAAAAAGCCTTCCCTTATCATCAGCCAGTCCAATGGTAAATTAGGAGGCTTTGGTGCCAACCATCACTTACGTCAAAGTTTAGTCTACCTCGACACACCACTCATGCAACAGCCTGAAGTCTACTTATCTGAAGTACATACCCTTTTTGATGGAGAAGCCCAACTCCTCCCTGAAACTGAAGACTTTCTACGTTTTGTGCTAGACTCTTTTGACCACTTTGCAAGTAGCCTTTTAGCAAAAAAAGAGAACTAAACAATTACTGATCAGATAAAAAAGATAGTAAAAAACCTTTGCTTGATCTGCCTTCAATTTGAATCTAACATTCAACTTGAAGATAAAAGGTCAACCTAAGGTTTTTTGTTTTTAAAGGGTAAGATAGATATTCTTAGAAGCTAAGTTTTCAAGGCATTCTTGCAAATAAGCCTCATCATGTTCCAAATAAATTGGAAAAGATGTCGCTAAAGGCTCTAAATCTTTATAAGCTACCATATTTTTCCCCCGATAGTTCTTATCCAACCATTCTGGTGAAACCTGATAGCCTCTTTGAGACATTTCTTCCATGATTTTCAAATGATATTTATAGAGATAATAAGGAGAGTGTTCAAAGACATAGTCTACAGTACTATGCTTTTTCCCCCACCCCTTGCCCCGTAAGGCACAGCACTCACGGTGCTGGCCTAAAAGCTGATTACGAGGTAGCAGGGGAATTAGAGTTTCATGCCATAATCTCATTTTACTTTCCTCCTATAAGTATAAACTAGTAAAAAAATGAGTTCTTCTAGTGCTTATTATGATCCTGTTGATTGATAATTGTTTAAGCCGATTTTCCAAACAAGATAGACTGGTAGGACAAATAACTGTGCGAGTATTGGCAAGATAAGGAGTCGCTTATCTGAAGACTTGCCTATTAAATAAAGAAAGGGATAATACTGAACAAGAGCTAAGGGTATACAATAGGTTAGCATTTTTAAAACTTTTTTTCCATAAATTGAAAAGGGATATTGCCCAAATTCACGTCCACCATCAGTTAAAATATTCATAACTTCTAAGCCTTCTAAGGTAAAAAAGGATAAGCTTGCTACTAAGAAAAAAAGATTACAAAACATACCAACTGTTGCTAGAATCATCACCAACAGGGTAAATAAATGCCATAAATCCCAAGTAATAGGTAAACGCGGTAAAATATAGGCAAAAACTAAAAGAGCTTGCACCACCCTGCCTATTCGGGAAAATTCTATTTGAGAAGCAAGCACCTGCAAAACAATGGATTTTGGCCTTAACAAAATACGGTCAAACTGCCCATTACCAATCATATAAGAAAAATTGTCAAAGCCTCTAGCAAATAACTCTGATAAAGCAAAAGAAAGATTCATAATAGCTGCATTTAACAAAACTTCATATAAACTAAATCCCCCAATCCCCTGAAAACGTGATAACAAGAAAAAGATACCAAAAATAGTCATAAAAGTCGTTAAAAACTGACCTAAAATCAGAAACAAAAAGGAAGATATATGTTGAAGTTGGCTCTTTAACTGTATCTTGAAAAAAGAATAATATAAATTCATCTCACCCTCCCTGGATAACGACCTGTCCGATAGCACGACTAAGAAAAACTCTTCCTATAAGAATTAATATAAGCAACCAAAATAGTTGAGGAATAATAATCGTCCACTCCTGAATATGTCCACTATAGACCCTAAGAGGGATATTTTGCATGTAAGCAAAGGGCGTCAACTGAATTAATTTTTGCAGCCAATGAGGCAAAAAAGGAAGAGGAATAATAGCTCCTGTTAAAAATTCCCCAAGCGTTGTTACCAAAACCCTTATCCCCGTAGCTGATAAAAGATAAAAAACAGAGATATAGACCAAGATTAAAAAGGCAATAATCAATAACGCTGCTAAGACCAAAGTTATAAGAAATAAAATTGGTTTTTGAGGAAAATTGAGCCCATAAGGTTCTGGAATAAAAAATGGAATAATAAATAGAAGAAAACACCTTAATAAGGTTCGTGCTAATCGCATAGCAAGATTATTTGCAAACCAATTATTATAGAGATCTATAGGTCTTGCAAACTGATAAGCCACTTGTCCGCTAATAATATCCTCAAAAATACTATTGTCATAAATCCAGATAGCAAAAAGATTTAAGAGAGCCTGCTGAATCCATATATAATCACTCAGCTCTTTCATGGTCATAGGAAAAGCAGAGCTGTTATGCTTATAAAGAGTTTTAAACATTAGTATAAGAAGACTTCCCCAAGCAAATTGGGTCATAATCCCTGCTAGGGCTGCTGTCCGATAATGAATGGTCGAGATAAATCTAATCTTAAATATCCCCAAATAAGTCCTCATATATCAAACTCCTCATAAAGATTTACAACTAGTTCATCTGCTGTTGGTCTGGATAGTGCAATTGATTCCACATCTAAATAAGAAGAAAGTTTTGAAATAACTTGAGACTTACTGATGATAGTGTCATCATAGACGATGGTTTTACACATTGCCTAATCAGAAACGATGCTTACCCCCTCAATAAGAGGTAATTCCCCAGACCTGTAATGAACGATTAGCCGATTAAGATCACTATATTTTTCTTTAAGTGTCTCCATTGAACCATCTAACAGGATGCTACCTTTACCAATTAAAATTATCCTAGAAGACAAGGCTTCGATATCTTGCATATCATGAGTGGTTAAGATAACTGTTGTTTTTTGTTCTTGATTAATTTCTTTAATAAATTGCCTAACAGCTAATTTAGAAATGGCGTCCAAACCAATTGTTGGTTCATCCAAAAATAGGACGGATGGTTTATGTATTAAGGAAGCTGCAATTTCACACCTCATCCTTTGGCCTAAACTTAATTGACGTACTGGTACTTTGAGAAGGTCTCCTATACTTAGTTTTTCTGAAAGTAAGTCAATTTGCCTTTTATAAACCTTGTCATCAACATCATAAATATCTTTTATGGGCTGAAAAGAGTCCGCAACAGGAACCTCCCACCAAAGCTGAGATCTTTGTCCAAAAACGACACCAATTGATCTAACAAAGGCCTTACGATCCTTCCAGGGAACTAGGCCATTAATCTCACAATGCCCTTTATCAGGTACCAAAATACCACTCATGATCTTAATACTTGTACTTTTCCCTGCTCCATTAGGACCAATATAACCTACAATCTCCCCTTCTTTGATCTGAAAAGAGATATCATTTAAAGCCCTTATAGTCTCATAGTTTTTCTTAAATAAACTTTTACCTGTACTTATAAAACCTGCCTCTCTTTTAGCAATCTTAAATTCTTTGGAAATATGGTTTACCTCAATCATAAAGCCTCCTAAGCTTAATACCTAGTCCAAAAGGGACGGAGAATAATCATATCAGTTTAAAGGCCATTTTGCAAGCGCTATTTTAAAAAATAAAAGATTAAAAAAACTGACCTCTACAAACCTTACTTGACAGAGCAAGGTTTAAGGGGTCAGTCTATCACTTTATTATAGTTTTAATTAATTATTTTTTGTAAATGTTCCATTAAGGTAATTAATAGTATAACCGTTTGCTGTATTATAGACTAAAACTTTTTCATTTATTGTATTGTCTGAAGATAAAACAGAAACAAGTACGGCACGTGGAAGAAGTTCATCACCATTGTAAATTGGGCTTGCTTCGTAGTAAAGTTGGCCATCTTGATTATTTTCAAGCCAAGTTTGGGCTTTTTGTTCAGTGTAACGCATGCCACCTCGTTGATCCCTACCACCTACATTTTGTGTACGGGTTCCTGTAATAGCATTAACACGGAGGGCATCTCCACCTAAGCTATCTGCAATTAAATGGCTTCTATTCCAAAAATCTCCTTGATATGATAAGCCATTTAGCCAATCAATTCTGTATTTTTTATTCTTAGCATTTCCAGTCCAACCAGAAGGGTTTTCATTTGGACCAAATTTTTGTCTGATATTATAGCTAGCTGCGACATTTTGATAGGTTAGTGTTCCTTTAGCTGTTTGTGTCCGTCCTAATTCATCCAAGTTGCTATAGACAATTTTCCCTACTTCTGGGAAATCAGCTGGATTAATATCACTTTCTCCTAAAACCTTATAATAATTTGGATTAGCTTCAAAGGTCCAATCAAGAGCTTCTTGGAGATAAGCATTTGCATGTTTGCCAGAAACCTGATCAGCCTGAACAGTACTTGTAATGCCATCATTTAGATGAGAAGCTTGCCAACTTGATGGTAACGTTAGTAAACTAAAAGGAATTAATAATGTGAGAAGGGAGAGTTTAAGTGCTTTACGCGAAAAATGCTTTGTAATTGTTTCTTTCATATTTCTTACCTCTTTAAAATAAAAACGACAGTTAAAACAATAAGCGAACCGACCAAAATAGCCTCCTTTCAATTCAAGTTTAATCAGTTATACCTCCTCCCCTTATGATATGAGTAAAGCAACAAGGCTAACCTAACGAGAATTTATAGTACTATCATACACCTTTTCTAATGTTTTGACCGACTTTTATTAAAAAATAATAATATTAAATTTTTAATGTAAAAGATGGACTCATTGCAAGTTTTTTCAGCTAATAGCCATGAAAATTGCTGATTTTATGCTATTTTTACATTATTTTTTCTTTTATAAAACAAGATAAAAAACTTGAAACAATTGTCTAATTTTGGGTAACCAGATATTAACAAAGGACATTTTAAAGATAATTTTTAGTTATTTCTAATCTTGTAAGATCATATCCAGATGAGCAATATCATCTTCTAAATAAATATCTGAAACAGCCTTAAAACCAAAGGTCTCATAAAACTCCTGTAGATAGGCTTGGGCCTGAGCATGTAATTTAGCTTGAGGATACCTTTTCTTACTACTTGTGATAGCATGAGAAAGTAAGTCCCTACCCATACCAGTTCCGCGAAAATCCTTTGCTACGATTACTCTTCCTAGATGAACCAGATTTTTTTCCTGCTCAGGAATAAGGCGATAGTATGCCACTAGTCTTTGATTCTCCCAATTCATGGCATGCAAGCAGTTCAAATCATCCTCATCTACCTCTTGATAAGGGCAATTTTGCTCCACAACAAATACTGACACCCTCAATTTATAGATAGCAAATAAGTCATCTCTGCTTAGTTCTTTATAGCCTTTAATATGCCACATCATTTTTCTCCCTTCTTCTACAAGTAAACTATCTAAAATGCAACTCTTACTTATAATGCCCTCACTATACTTTAGTTTCTATAAGATGTCAATTTTCCTAATGCTTCATCTTATAACCTAGTTACTAAATGAAGGTTGACCTTTATTAGTTTAATTAGTATACTATTATGGTACAGTTATTATTTTAAAAATTAAATTAGAAAAAGGTAAAATAAAATGAATAAAAATAATGTACAAAAGACATTTGAGACTTTCTTGCTTCTCTTAACTATTTATATATTATGTATGTATGCTAGCCAGTACCTTGTTAACATTTTTAGTACTTTCAGAAGTGGAGGCCATATACAACAAGCTCTTACAAATGTAGAAGGTAGTGGAATTGGCTATCTATTAGGTATTCCTATTTCTTTGGCTTGTTTTGGTATATTCAAAAATAGAAAAAAAGTCTATTATGAACTAATCCACCACAAAAAGAAAATGACTCCACAAATTTTTTTATTTGCCATTGCTTATCTTTTGTCAATAGAGGCTATCGCACAGGCTACTACCCCTTTAATGGCAAAATCCTTTAATATCTTTCATCTAAGCTTGTTCCCATCAATTGAAGCTGTCCAGGCTGGCAATAATGGAGATTGGCTAATGCTATTATATGCTGGTTTATTGGGCCCCTTGTCTGAAGAGCTTATTTTCCGATTTGCAGGCTTACAATACTTTAAAAAGTATGGTAAGACCTATACAATTATTGTAACAGCAATTTTGTTTGGGATTCTTCAGGGCAATCTCCTACAATCTTTTCTAGCTATTTTAATTGGTCTGATTTTAGGCTATATTGCACTCGAATATTCTTTAGGTTGGACTGTTATATTACATATTTTTAGTAATTTCTTCTTGAATATTACTACTGAAATTTTTAATACTCCATTTTCAAATAGTTTAGGGGGGAAAATATTTGGCCTATGTATTATAATTACTTCTATCTTTGTACTATACTGGTTATTTAATCTCCGTTCAGAAATTAAAAACTATATTTGGGAAAATAAAGAGGAGAAGAAAAATTTTTCGGACACCTTTAAATCAGTATGGTTTTGGATTTTTTTAGCAATAATGTTAGCATAAAAAATTAAAATTTTTCCTGTATCCAATCTTAGCTTAGAAGAACAAGAAAAATGAGGATTAACTAAAAAGAGTCGAAATTCAAATGAAAATGCACAGTTAGAATTCTAACTGTGCATTTTCATTTGGCTTAATCTTTTTACTCTAACCTCTTTTCAGTCATTTATATAAAATTCCTACTTTTAATCTAGAACTGATTATTAAATAAGTTATTAATAAGAGTATCAATTTGTGATTGACTCATATTTTTCTTAAAAGTAGTTTTGACGTCTTTCACATGATCTGTAATGACACCATCCACTTTAGAATGAGAAAAGCTTTCAATAGATTCTGGAGTATTGACCGTCCAAACAATGGCTTTTTTATGAGCAGCATGAATTTCATCTATCTTTTCAGGGCTGGCTTCTCTTTCTTCCATAATCAAATAATCACCTTTAAGGTTCTTCAATTCTCCAGTCGCAAAATAATAGAGATATCCTGTTTTCATGTCTGGATAGTTACGGCTAATATATTGAATCAAAGAATAATCTAGAGATAAAAGGACTACCTGCTTGGTCATCCCTTTCTTTTTGACTTTTTTGATAACATCATCAACCATTTTTTGATCTGCTGTAGCTCCCTTTAACTCTGCAAAAACGCCTATCTTTCCTTTGGAAACATCTAAAATATCATCAAAAGTGGCAACGGGTTGTGATTTCTTACTAGAATCAAAGAGATTGGTAACCCTTAACTTTCTAATCTCTTTAAGGGTCATCTCTTGTGGTTTTTTGGAGACACCAGCAACCCTTGCAAAGTTAGCATCATGGTTAATGATATACTTATCATCCTTGGTTCTTTGAATATCAATTTCTACCCAATTGGCTTTTTCCTTGATAGCCTCTTTAATACCTTCTACTGTATTTTCAGCTCCTAGATCTCCACCTGCTCTATGTGCAATAATTTGTATACGATTAGGGCTTGTTGTAAACTCTTTAAAATAAGTAGAATAGACAAAGATTAGTAAAGCATTAATAATTAAAAGACTAATAAACAAGAGTAATCCTATTATTTTTGTTTTCTTTTTTACTTTTAAATATTTTTCTTCTCTGCTTAAGTGTGAGATTTTATCAGTAAACGAAAGGATAATAATTCCCCCATCTTCTTGATGATATTTATAAAAAAGCTTAGTTAAAATACCTATTAAGAAAGGAACTGATAAGAACACAAAATAAGTAATTAATTCCCAGATAGTAACAAGAGAAAAGAGTATCCAAGTCTCTTTTCTAATAGAACTAAGCGGAGGTATTATACTTAAAATCCAAATTCCTACTAAAGTAACGAGCAAAAGAAGTGTACATAAACTAATTAGTATAATAAGAGATAAAAAGTAATCTTTTAAGAAAGCCCGCCAATGTTTTTGCATGAGCTTTCGTGAATTTTTAAGAGCTTCTATAATTTTGTTTTCTTTAAGAATTAGAAAATGTAGAGTAAAAATATAAGTAAAACTAATAATTAAGAGGCCCAGCATAAACAAGGAATAGACTACTGAGTAAAAAGAGTTATCAAGAATAACAGATTTAATAAAGTTAGGAATTGCAAAATTTTGAAAAGCGGGTATTCCAATTCCAATCTCTGCTAAAGGAAGCATAATAGCGATGTAGCAAGCTAGAAGAATCCCTGCTGGAGTAAAGAAGTTTCGAATAGACCTTAAGCCAATTAAGAGAATATCCTTAATTTTCAAATTGAGATAGCCTTCTTTTATGAGCGCTGACATAACAACAAAGGCATTAATATCTATTGCGATAATAATAATTATCAAGACAAGGGCTAAGGATAAAACCGATATACCTTGAAAACTTAATAGGAAGGGGAAAATATCTCCACTGGAGAGATTAGTCCTACCACTACTATGGATCAAGTAATTGCTTATCCCTGTAAAAATGGGGAAAACAACGAGGAATATGATTAGTTTTGAGATGATTTGATACTTTGTATAAAGCCAAAGTATTCTCCCTAATAACAATAAATTATTTTTTTTAAGGTAAGTTTTTATTTTTCTTTCCTCCATTCTAGTAATAATGTGCAAAAGTTTAGAATAATATGTGAAAATATACTATTTCACTTAATATATTACCATGTTATGACTAAGAATTAACACTTTTTTCTATTTTTTATTTTTAGAAATTTTCTTCAGAAAGTGACTTTGACTTGCATATTAAGAGCTTTTTGAGAGCTAATCCCCTAAAACCAAAGCTAAATTTTAAATTAGTTTAAGTATAGTAACTAAACTCAATAATTTCTGTAGTGGAAATCACAGTTTCCACTGAAAAATAATATGAAATATCATATAAAAAAGCATAGACAACTTATTATAGAGTTAATAGATAAGTATACACTATTATTTTTAGTAAGAGTATCTATGATAATTAAATTGTACTAAAGAAGAAACTAATACCCTATTTAACTTATAGATATTTGAAATACTATTTTTCAATCATAATAACTCTCCAAAAGGAAGGGAAATATTTTTCAAAAAAATTAGTTAATTTATTGACAAACAAACTAAATAAGTTTATATTTAGTTTACTTGATTAAGTATGAACTAAATAAAAGAGGTGAACTATGTTAAAAGAAGATATTTTAAAACAAATTATTATGATTTCAAGAGAATCATTCTTAGTTTTTCTAAGTACTTATAATAAAAAGCTGGATAACAGTCTTGAAGCCCTAAAAATAATTGCAAAAGAAAAAAAGGTAACAGCTGGATATATTTCAGAAGCTCTAGATATTAGACCATCAAGTGTAACACAGATTATCAAAAAACTAGAAGCTCTGGGTATGATTAGGAGGGAAAAATCCCAAAAAGACGCCCGTGTAACCTTGATTATACTGACAGAAAAAGGTGAAAATTCCCTATATTTTCAGGATAAAGCAACCAAAAGTTTAATTGACATAATGTTTGATAACTTTACAGAAGAAGAGTTACAAGCCTTTCAAGTTTATTTGGATAAACTGGGTAATAATTTAACCAGTCCTGACTTTTTAGAAAATATTCAAGATATATTTGAACTAGAAAATAATTGGTCTACCTTTTCAAGTAGAGGAGCACAATTTAATAAAATACGTGAGAAATTATTTACTCATGAATCTCCCCAAAAGTATCAATTTAGTGACAGATTGAATCAAGAAAAATTTAATTATAGAGACTTTAGCCGTGATATCTTTGATTCCTTTGAAAAAGATTTTAAAGGAGAGAAGTAAGATGACCGAACACAACAGTGAGAGAAAATCATATGGTGCAGGAATTCGAGTAGAGGATACAAAATTTCAATTTAAGATTTTTAGTCGCTTAATTAAAAAGGCAAATCCAAGTTTGACTCTATTTTATATTGGATTATTATTTTTAGTTCTTTCATCTTCTATTCAGGTATATGTTCCAAAAATGGCTTCTAACTTGGTAAATCAATTTAAAACAGGAATTGATATAAAAACATTAATTTTTGTTGTGGGCTTATTTGTTTTATCGGCTATTCTAGCGGCTATTGGAGGAAGTATTCTAGGTATCTTTGGGGAAAATGTTATTAAAAACTTACGTCAACAAGTCTGGCAAAAGTTAATTATTTTGAAAATTCCATATTTTGATACTGTAAAATCAGGTGAATTGACTAGTCGTATAACCAATGATACCTCTCAAGTAAAACAGCTACTTACAGTCACTTTTCCCCAAACAATCGCAAGCATAGTTACGGTGATTGGAACTATTTATATGATGATTATAATGGACTGGCATATGAGTCTAGCTATGATTTTTGTAGTTCCCTTGGTTGTAATAGTCATAATTCCTATTATGTCTTTTGGGACCAAAGTTAGTCATCGCAGACAAGATATTATGAGTCGCTTTACAGGTATTATTACAGAAACCCTTTCAGAAATACGTTTAGTTAAGCTGTCTAACGCAGAAAAACAAGCTCAAAAAGTAGCCAATCAAGAGATAGATACTCTTTATCAGGTAGGACGTAAAGAAGCTATTTTTGATGCTACTATGCAACCCCTTATGATGATGCTCATGATGTCTATGATATTTGGACTCCTAGCTTACGGGATTCACCGTATTGCTATCGGTGAAATGGCTATTAGCACTTTGATGAGCTTTTTAATGTACCTCTTCAATCTAGTAGGTGCTCTACCTATTATCGGTAATCTAATGACAGAATTAGCTAAGGCAGCAGGGGCAACTAGGAGAGTTGACGAACTTTTAAAAGAAGATATCGAAGACTTTACATCAGGCCAGACTCTTGATTTAGCAGGTAAGGTCTTGGATGTTGATCATATTAACTTTGCTTATGAAGATAAACCTGAAGAAAAGATCTTAAAAGATATTTCTTTTGAAGCTAAACCAAACCAAATTATTGCTTTTGCTGGCCCTTCAGGTGGAGGGAAATCAACTATCTTTAGCTTGATTGAACGCTTCTACCAACCTCAATCAGGTAGTATTTCCTTTGAGAATGTTAAAATACAAGATATTCAACTAACTAATTATCGTAGTCAAATTGGGTTTGTGTCGCAAGATTCGGCTATTTTATCAGGAACCATTAGATATAATTTAACCTACGGTTTAGAAGAACACTTTACAGATGAGCAACTATGGGAAGTTTTAGAATTAGCTTATGCCAAGGAATTTGTCAAAAATATGGCAAAACAATTAGATACTGAAGTGGGAGAACGAGGAACCAAAATTTCTGGGGGGCAACGTCAAAGACTTGCTATTGCACGTGCATTCTTAAGAAACCCAAAAATTTTAATGTTAGATGAAGCTACGGCTAGCCTTGACTCTGAATCTGAAATGAAAGTTCAAAAAGCTTTGGAAAAATTAATGGTAAATAGAACAACTTTGGTTATTGCCCATCGTTTATCCACTATTATTAACAGCAACTGTATTTATTTTATTGAAAAAGGTGAAATTACCGGTACAGGGACACATAGGCAATTACTTGCAAGCCACCCTATTTACTCACAATATGTTACTGAACAATTCAAAGAATTCTAAAACTTAAAGAATAAACTAGTCAATTACTATTATTCAATTAAAATATTATGCTATTTATCTTGTAAGTAAAAGGTTCCTCAATAAATTAATAACCTATATTTACAAATTATAAACTTCTTAAGTTATTAAGCTCTTAAATTATTAATTTTATTATTTCTAAATACTACAAATCCCTTGTATAAAATACTATTTCAAGTAATAAAACTAGCTGAGATCCTCCTTTAATTATTCTTTTTAGCTCATATCCTTCTACCTTAGGGAGTTTCCCTTTGAACTTCTTAACAAGAGTTTAAGTAATTTTCTTATAATATAAGTGAGACTCGATTAGAAAACAGATAATCCTTCGTAGCTTATTATTACTTTATCTTTATAATTTAACATATGACAAACACCCCAGAAGTCAGATAAAAACTAACTTCTGGGGTGTTTGTTTGTTACATACTGACGCCTATGAACAGGGGCAGTATTAAATGTTCTCTTTAGTCTTCAGTGTTATCACTTTTTGGAGACGCACTAGCTACGCTACTAGCTGCAGGTTTTACATCCTTGTCACTTGAAGTATTTGCTGGAAGAGTCGCACTTGGTGCTTCTTGAGAACTTGCTTTATCCGCTGCAGGAGCACTAGAGGCTCTTGCTGGTTCACTTGGAACGACTGGGTTTGCTTTTGGAGTTACAGGTTCTGCTTGCTCTTGGACTTTTACTTTGTCAGAAGCAGCACTTAGTTTTGCTACTTGTTGCTCAGCTGCAGCAACTTGATCAGCAGTTAAATCTGAACTTAAGACCTCAATCTTTTTATCATTAACTAATTGTATATAGCCTTTTCCTGTTTTTTCTGTAACTTTTAAGGCATCAAATTCAAATTTGTATTTATCAAAGAAGCTAACTTTAACGGGAGTGCTAGCAAGAACCTCTTTTGCTGCTAAATTATTTTTATTATTCTCTAAATATTCATCAAACTCAACCATCGTTAATAGTGTCAGGTCTTTAGATAAAACAATCTCATCCTCTCCATTTACCCTGAATAGATAATCATCTCCGTCATTTCCGATTAAATATTTTGTATCCATATTGAAATGATACTTCTTATAAAACCAATCTTTATACTCTTTATCATTAACTCTATAGATATCTATTGTTTCAATAGTTTCAATATCCTTTACTATACTATTTCCATTTGAATCCTTAAAACTAATTTTTCTATTTGGTAAAAATGAAATAGTTGATGTAGGTATCTTATATTGTTTCGCATAACGAACAGCCTCTCCTAATAGTTCTTGACTATCAATTTTATATTGCTTGGCTGCTTCCTTAATAACTTTTAAATAAGGCTCTGTAGTATCAACTTCATTATCTTGCTTATTAAGCCAATCAAATGGCAAGTTGTTACGTTCTTCTTTATGCTCCATATAGTAAAGTGCTGTTGCTATAAAGTCTTCCGTACTATATTTAGTAAAATTTTTCCCCCTATCTGATGCCCATTCTGTTAACCATTTATAATCATAATAATGGAAGTGATTATGGTGAGGAACAACAAAGCTTCCATTTGCTATTTTAGAAGCATATAGAAGTGGAACAAGCGACTTAGGCATTTCTTCTGGCTTAACCCTTACTTCAGCTTTAATGTTAGCAAAGGAATTATCTTTAGAAATGTCTTTTTTATCCTTGTTATTAGCTTGTTTATTAAGGAATTCTTGCACTGCCTCTAGTTCACTACGTTCTAAGTCAACAAGTGGAAGATAATGCATGTGTGAATGTCCATTTACCACATGCTCTGCTACCACACCGTCACCATCTACCTTACGGATAGATTCTGGGCTAAAGACATAGCCATCATCTGTAGTATAAGGTTTACCATCTTTACCTAGGCCAGATTGTTTAATTTCTACACCATTAATGATAATTGGTTTTTCAGTTTGACTTGGCTTACTTGGTGTTACACTAGGAATATTCCCTCCATTTAGGAAGGCTTCTGCTGCTTCAATTTCAATACTATTCAACTGATTAAAGGGAATGATATGGAAATGATCACCATGAGGAATAACGTAGCCAAAGCTATTACGTTTAGTTACTTGTCGAGGATTAAATACAAGTCCATCAGCTTCTCTATGACGTTGATTTTCTGGCATTCTATCCCATGCTGCTAAAGCATCAGCAGCATGCCCACCATTATGAGATGTTCCCCCTGGAATAGGACCATTGCCTGGTTGATAATGGCTATTTCCTAAAGGCTGATGATGAACAGTTGGGAAAATAAATGGCTTGTTGTCTCTTGAGTGAACAATAGGTTCTGCGATTTGCTTACTTGGACTCTTTCCATGGAGATACTCATTAGCAGCTTGCAATTCCCAAGGAGCTAAATCAGCCTTAGGCACATAATGGAAGTGATTACCATGTGAAACAATAAAGGCATCCCCTGTATCTTGAATGATACTTTCAACAGTGAAAACATAACCATCATCTGTTGTATAACGACCAGATCTATCACGAGAAACTGTTGTTGCACCATTTGAAGAGCCATGATGTCCAGCTTTACCATTGGATTTTCTTTGTTCTTCAACTTCTGCTTTAGTACGAACATTCTTAGCGTGGGCTGGGTCTTTGAGATAGAGGTAATAGTTACCATTTACTTTAATAATATAACCATCACGGTGATCACTAATGATATCTGCTTTGTTTAGCTTATAATTAGGATCCTTCATGACAAGTTCTTCACTGATAATAGCGTCAAAAGGAATTTTCCCATTATAGTAATGGTAATGGTCTCCATGAGAGGTTACATAGCCATCATCTGTTATTTTAATAACAATCTGTTCAGCTGAGATACCTTCTTTTGCGCTGATTTCATCTGGTGTTAAGTTTTCTTTTTTAGTATCAACATGTTTTGATTTTTTGCTATCAACATAAGCGATACGGTTATTGTCTTTGGCTGACTTAGCTTGATGCATGCCAAGTTGGTAACCAGAGACACCAATGGCTAGCGCAGCTGCTGCCGCACCACCAATACCAAGGATTACTTTTTTCTGTTTCATTCTTTCTCCTTATTTTAGTGATTTGAGTAGAATTTTTAAGTTTTCTTCTACATTTTCCAAGTAGCTTAAATTATTATTAGGATCAGCTTCTAATGGGCTTAAGGTTTTAACCTTAGCTCCTGTACTTTTAGCTACTGTCTCTGCAATTTTTGAAGAGGTATTTTTTTCAATAAAAATCGTCTTCACCTTATATTGTTTAACAAATTTTTGAATTTCAGCTAGCTGACGTGATGTTGGTTCTTGATCAGGAGAGATACCTGCTATTCCTAATTGCTGAAGACCAAAACGCTTAGCTAGATATGAAAAGGCTGTATGTTGGGTTACAAAATATTTAGAAGGGACCTTCTTAAATTTAGGTTTATATTTTTCAACCAAGGTATTAGCTTCTTTGCTGAGCTTGTCTGCATTTTTTTGATAGCTATCTGCATTTTTTTGATCTACTTTTGACAAGGCCTTGGCAATTAATTGAGCTTCTTCAGCAACCTTAACAGGATCATTCCAGGTATGAGGATCATAAAGAGTTGCTTCATCAACACCTTGAGTCACTTCAACATCTTCTAAACCTCTTACTCTGTCTAAGTCCATTCCTTTTGAGGCTTCAATGACCTTAACCTTAGATTTTTTTAGATTAGCATCTAAATCCCCAGCCCAGCTTTCTAACGTATGAGAATGATAAACAAAGACATCAGCATCATGAATAGCCTTAACATCAGATACTGATGGTTCAAAGGAATGAATCCCTGAACCTGATTGAATCATACGAACATCATTAATATCGCCAGATACTTCCTTAACCATAGCATAGATAGGATAAAAACTGGTAACAATTTTTAGACCCTTAGCTTGCTGGGGTTTGGCTTGGCATGCCGACAAGAATACTAAAGGCAGTAGCAATAAAACTACACTCTTTAACCATTTGTTTACTTTCACTCACAAACTCCTTAACCGTTTAATTTACTGGTTAATTATATGCCTAAAAAAC
Source organism: Streptococcus didelphis DSM 15616 (assembly GCF_000380005.1). Taxonomy (GTDB): domain Bacteria; phylum Bacillota; class Bacilli; order Lactobacillales; family Streptococcaceae; genus Streptococcus; species Streptococcus didelphis. The sequence continues at coordinate 5,317 of NZ_KB904195.1, read as the reverse complement.
TGCTATGTCAATCTTTTTTCTTAAATTTCTTTCCTATTTTTTTAATAACATAAAAAAATAATAGTGACAGGGACCTTAGTGTCTGGTATAATCAAAAAGTAAAATTAAATTTATGAAGGAGTTCTAAATATGAACAACGACTCTTTAGTCAAAAAACAAAGCTTATTAAAAACTATTGTAATAGTAATTGCTGCAATACTTCTTCTAATTGTAGCTCAATTAATAGCATCCCTACCTTTTATTGGCTTAGCCCAATTAGGATATAGAACACCTCAAAATATCGCAGATGTGTTAATCCCTATCCTATATGCTCTTGTTACCATTACCAGTGTGTGGTTTATCTGCAATAAAATCTTAAAAAGTAACCTTTCTGAATATCGTATAAGTAACTTTAAAATAAGAAAAGAAGGAGTCTTTCTAGCCTTTCTCTTACCAATTGTTGTTATATTACTTTTTACTTTATTAGTTCCTGGAAACTTAGTGGTGGAAAAAATCAACGGCAATGGCTGGATAACTTTATTTACAGGTTTTCTTGAAACCGGTATTGTAGCAGCTATTGTAGAAGAAATATTATTTCGTGGTCTAATCTTACGTACATTGGAAAATTATTCAAGTAAGATAACAGCTGCAATAATTTCTGCATTTGCTTTTGGAGCAGTACATGTACTTACTGCTGGGCTCCCACTATTAGATACAGTTCTAGCTATTATAGGTATTATGTGTTCCGGAGTTTTCTTTGCTCTAGTTGCTCAAAATACTAATAGCATTTGGACTGGGGTGCTTATTCACTGCGTTTGGAATACGATTGATACATCCGTTTTCCCAGTTAGTTTACATGCAAAGGATTACCAAGTGCCATTTAACTATATAATGACTTCAAAATCAACTCTTTTAACAGGAGGAGGTTATGGGATTGAAGCATCTATTATCTGTGCTTTAGTATTTATTCTTTTAACTATTGCCTTAGTTAAGAAAAAAATCAAGTTAAACTAATATAGCCTTACCCTAACAACCTTAAAGCCACCCTATTACAAGGGAGGCTTTTTTACTATTCTTTATTTATGCTTATCTAATGAAGGCTTTTATCGTTTCTTACATCTATTAGACTTTTAATCCCTTATCTTGCTTTAAACAGTTCCCAGCCATTTCTTACTTGAAACAGAGATAAAGCAACACGAAAAGTATAAACAAGTAAGTAAAAGATTGTTCTTACTACATTTTTAATCTGATAGACTAACATAGTTTAATAATAAGGAGTTAAAAACTACTGATAAAGAACTAAAAGCCATTGCTAGACCTGCTAGTTCAGGAGTCATTCTAACGCCCAAGCCTATAAAACAACCAGCTGCAACCGGAATCCCAATAAGATTATAAATCAAGGCCCAAAAGAGATTGGTTTTGATCCGTCTAAAGGTTTTTGTACTGATTTGGATAGCCTTAACTACATCCCTTAAATCATTTTTAATGAGGACAATTTCTCCAGACTCGATAGCAATATCTGTTGCGGATCCCATTGCAATCCCGACATCAGCTACCGATAAGGCTGGCGCGTCATTAATCCCATCTCCTACAAAGGCAACCTTATGTTGAGACTGTAATTCTTGTATTTTGTGGGCCTTTTCTTCTGGTAAGACCTCTGCAATCACGTGATCAATGCCAACTTGATCAGCTATGACCTTGGCCACTTTTTGATTATCACCCGTCAACATAATGGTCTGTAAACCACGCTTTTTCAAGGCTGTGATGGCTGCTTGAGCCTCTTGTTTAGCCTGATCCTGAATAGCTATCAGCCCTAAAACTTCCTGGCCTTCAGCTACTAGGAGAGCTGTTTTGGCTTGTTCTTGCAGCTCTACCATTTGCCTTTCTAAATTCTTAGAAAGGGTCATTTCTGCCATCAGTTTCACATTACCAGCAAGAACCTGCTTTCCCTTATAAAAGCCACTAATTCCTTTTCCCTCAATAGCCTTAAAGTCAGAAATAGCCTCTGTAACCGCTCCTTTTTCCTTGGCAAAATCAAGTACAGCACTAGCTAGGGGATGCTCAGAAGACGCTTCTAGGGCAGCTGCAATTTCTAAAACCTTATCTTTTTGGCCCACTAAATCTGTTACCCTAGGCTTTCCTTCAGTGATCGTTCCTGTTTTATCAAATACAATGGTGCTTATCTTTTCAACTTCTTCTAAAACGCCAGCATTTTTAATCAATATTCCTAATCTGGCACTTCTGGCTGTCCCCACCATTAAAGCTGTCGGAGTTGCCAAACCTAGAGCACAAGGACAAGCAATAACCATTACTGATACAGCATACAAAAGAGCTGAAACCAAGCTAGCATCTAAAAAGAGATACCAGACCATAAAGGTCAGAATGGAGACTATTAAAATAAGTGGGACAAAGATATCAGATATTCTATCTGTAAGCTTTTGGATGGGAGCATGACTTGTCTGTGCCTTTTTAACAAAGTCCACAATTTGAGCTAGCATAGTATCACTACCCACTTTTTCAGCTCGAAAAATAAGACTTCCATTGGTATTAATAGTAGAACCAATGACCTTGTCTCCCACTGATTTGCTTAGAGGCATGCTTTCACCCGTAACCATCGACTCATCAATACTTGAATGACCCTCTACAATTTGCCCGTCCACTGCTATTTTCTCTCCTGGTTTAACCCGCACTAAGTCTCCAACTTGAACACTAGCAATAGGAATCTTTATAGGTTTACCATCTCTGATGACTTCTGCATCTTTGGCCTGCAAATCTAATAATTTTTCAACAGCACTCGAGGCCTTTTTGCGCATCTTTTCTTCAAACACCTGACCCAACAAGACAAAAACAATAATGTAGGCCGCACTCTCAAAATAGACAGCTTGACCTTTGATAAGGGCAAAAACACTGTAAAAATAGGCAAGAGAAGTTCCTACCGCAATTAAGGTATCCATATTGGAGTGGTGCTTCTTAAAGGAAGCCCAGGCACTCTTAATAAAAGGCCAGGCACTTAGGGACATGATAATAGTGGTTAATATAAAGCTTAGCCAACTATGATATGCTTTCATACCAGTAAAGAGCATCTCTATCATAAAATAGAGCATGGGAAGTGCTAAAACAAATGATATCCAAAAGCGTCTTTTTAAGGACATATGCTTCTCCTTAGTTTTGTGATTAGTCTACTATTATAGTATTCTACTATTCTACGATAAGTTTTCCCTTAAACATATTCATGCCACAGGCAAAGCCATATTCACCTTCCTTATCAGGATGGATAGTAACAAGTGTCTTTTCTTTTAGAGGAAGATCCTTGTGGATACCAAAATCAGCCAAGACAATCTGATCCAGACAGCTTGATGGATCCTTGCGATAAAAAGTGAGCTTGGCAGGCAGACCCTTCTTCAAGATGATAGTTTCAGGGCTATAACCACCATTTACTTCTATTTCTATTTCTTGTACCTTACCTCTGATGACTGACTTTTCACTTACTTTATGATGATTGACAAAAAACCACCAAACAATAAAGGCAATAAGCCCCAAACCAAGAAGTGCAACGCCTATTTTTTCCATAGTAAATTCCTTCCACTATAATAAGACATAAAGAGTATTTTTAAAATAGCTTACTTAGTTTCTTAGCCTTTATCTACAAGCTAAGTTCTTAATTATAGTTTACATCCGTAGACGTATTTTGTCAATGCTAGAAAAGCTTGTGGTTCTCTTGCTAGATGAGGAAATAAACTCATACTGATAGTGTCATACTATTTATTTATGCATACTCTATGCACAAAAGTAGACAATACTTTTTAGTCTAAGCTTATGCTGTCACTTATGACTTTTCATCAAAAAACACTAACCCTAAGGATTAGTGTTTCCTCGTCTATTGACGTACGTTTAGACTTATAACCTCATATCAGATTCTTAACAAACTTAACTAATAATTTCTTACAAACTAAAATTGTGATCATACAATCGTATTTATTGTGTGGAGAGATAGGAAACTTTTCATATGGTCTAGAAATTTTGGTTAAAAAATTATTAGAATTTGTGAATCCTTTATATCAGGTTACATTGTCAAATATATCATTAATCTAACAATGATGTTGCTCTATTTTTTCTTATAGACTGTAAAATTAAGTACTCTTGCCTTTTTACTATTTTTAATTATATTATATTATATAATTAAGCAATAAATAATTTTGGAGAATGTTATGAGAAAACTTTTGTCAAAACAGCATCAACGACAAATTGAAATTATTGAATACTTAAAGCAACAAAATGATAACATTCCTATCAGTAAGATTGCTTGTGCGATTGGATGTTCAACTAGAATTATTCATGAAGATTTTCAAAAATTTAAAGATCTCGAAAAAGTATTTTTGATTTCAAGTAATAACGCCGGAGTTAAGCTAGAATTTAAAAAGGATGCTAGCATGGAGGCTATCTACTATTATTTCATTTCGGAATCACTTGCTTTTAGATTATTAAAAGTCCTCTTTTTTCAAAACTTTACAAATCGAGAAGATTTGTGCAGTAAATTGTTTATCTCACGTAGTGCATTGGGGATGTTAATTGAGCAGATAAACCTTGTCCTCAAAGAAAACTACCACATTACCATTGATAAACAACAGCTCAATTTTACTGGATCTGAAAAACAAATCAGACTCTTCTTTCTTAGGCTGTTTTATGATAGTTCTCCTAAGGAGACTTGGGACTTTGGTGATTATTGTGTTCGAAAGACCATTTTTAATTACATTAATCAGTTTTACCTTTATCTGACAGGTTATGAAGACCAGATTGAATCCTTCCAATTGACCACTCTGAGTTTAATTAACTGGATTAGGTATCAACAAGGCTATAGTATTAGTCCAACAGAATTTGATAGCCATAGGCATATCATTGATTTCTTAATTAGCATGGACAATAAGAGTATCCAGCAAGATTTTTCTGAAATTTTCCATTTAGACTTCTCGGAAGAAAGTTTACTACAGGTCTTCTTTCCCTTTATTTCTGATAAACTTGTCTACTCTAATATCTCAAATGTCATTAATGAAAAGGCAACACTTTTCTGTACAACATTTATAAAGTGTTTTCTAGGCAATTAATCTTTTAGTCATTGGTGTTTGATAGTTGAGACTACCATGAATGCGGTGGTAATTCCACCAATGAACATAGTCTTTAGTCTTAAGAGCTAGTTCTTCCAGCGATTGAAAAGTTTCTTGATAAACAAATTCAATTTTGAAAGCACGATACGTACTTTCAGCTACGGCATTGTCATAAGGACAACCAGCCTGACTAAGCGAACGTGTGATTCCAAAGGCTTCCAATATTTCATCAATTA
>NZ_KB904194.1 GCF_000380005.1 Streptococcus didelphis DSM 15616 | reverse complement strand
AAAGAAGACAAGCACAAGTGAGAAGCCTTATCCTCAACGATTAAGGATGAGATGTCGCTTGTGCTTGTTTTTTGAGCTAGTTTTTGCCCAGCCCCATTTAATTTGGCTATGGTGGTGTCTATGAAGTTAAGAAAGAATATGAAGATAAACTTCAACAGTTGACAACATTGAAACGAAAGTTACTTAAGTTTGATTTGGTTATGCAACCTCTAGAAAAACAAAAGGAGATAGTTATTCGTTTAGCTGGTAAATATCGTTTGGAAAAAAATTTTGATGAAAAGAGAAATGTTTAGAGGTGAGGAATATGATTGAAAAGTTGTTAGAAATAAGCATTAATTAATATTGCAAAGCTTTTTATGATCTTCTAATGAGGTATCAATTTCAATAGTGATAGAAGAAACATTGTAGTTTTTACAAATTTGCCTAATAGATTGTTTGCATTCATCTTTAAAATTATAATTGGTTAAGCAACAATGAATAATTATTTTATTATCGATGCCATCCATTGACCAAATATTGAGTTGATTAATAGACTTGATGTGAGGAACTTGTTTTAAATCATAAGATAGAGATTGGTAGTTAATGGAATCAGGGACACCATCTAAAAAGATTTTGAAATTAGATATGAATTTTGGTGTTGCTTTTGATAATATGAAAATAGAAATTAAAATTGATAATAAAGGATCAAGAAAGTACCAAGGTTTCAAATTTAGGATAAGTGATAGAATGAGAATAGCTATCCATCCAAGTATATCTTCTAAGAAATGAAGGTTTAGAATTTCTTCATTTTTAGTTTTTCCTGAGTGGATGGTAATACGGGCAAAACCATTGACAAAAATGGCGATAATAGATAGTATCGTCATTCCTTGATAATCAACAAATTTAGGGTTCCATAATTTGGGGACATTTTCAATAATGACCCAAGAGGAACCGCTTAGAAGAATTAAACTTGTTATTAAAGCACCTAAAAGGCTAAATCTTTTATAACCTAATGAAAATTTAGAATCTTCATTTCTAGAAGCTGTTTTTTCTAAAAAAGCTGAAAAGCCAATGGCTATAGCATCTCCAAGATCATGAATAGAGTCAGCCAATATAGCTCCTGAAAGAAAAAGATTTCCATAAATGAACTCAATAATTGAAAAACAAAGATTCAAAATAAAAACAATCATAATTTTTTTACTTGATGTCATGTGTTACTCCTTTTGTTATACTAATATTAAAATGAATAGGTTACACTAAACTAGACAGAAATTATAAAGTGTTCTACACTAAAGAAAAATGGGAGAACAGATATGTCTAGAAAAATACGTCGCCAC
>NZ_KB904193.1 GCF_000380005.1 Streptococcus didelphis DSM 15616 | reverse complement strand
ACTAAAACACCAATTAATACACCAGAAGCTCCTATAAAAGATAAAATCTATAAGGTTCAGTCAGGAGACTCAGTTTGGAAGATTGCGCATGAAAACGGAATAACCATGGATGATTTGATAAGGTGGAATAACATTAATGGTAATTTAATTCACCCCGGTCAAAAATTGATTGTTGAGAAAGTTAATGTAAAGTTGGGAGATGCAAGAGAAACTTATGGTGTTCAGTCAGGAGATTCTGTATGGTTAGTTGCTAACAAATATGGAATAACTATGGATGAATTGATTGAGTGGAATAATATTCAAAACTATACTATCCATCCAGGTCAAAATTTAATAGTTGAAAGCGTGACAGCTAAAGAAGCAAGAAAAGCTGCCGAAGAGTTAGGATACGAAAAAACAAATGAGAGAAGTCATGGAGAACCTGTATTCAAAAACACTAAAAAGAGTCCTAAGTTCATTACTCCTGACAATACTGGGCATAAAGGTGGAGTTTGGAAAGGTGCCGATTCAGTTAAAGATTTGAAGAGTAAAACTACTAGAAAAGGAACTTATGATAAAGATTTAAATAAGATAGCTGACTAAAATAATACAATTAACAAGGAAGGAAAGAAAATATGTATCATTTACGTATTTCTAAGTACAATACTAAGGACAGAAATGAACAGGGACACTATTTAAAAGATGATTGGACCTCTATTAGTGATATCGGAAAGATATACAATGGAGTATTGCTTACTCCTGAGTCATATTATGAGGTGGAAAGTAGTTATATTAATGTTTTAAGAGAAGCTTCCAATTTATTAAAAGTGGACTCCTATAAGTTGGTTGATTTGGATATTAACGATTTAAATAATAGTGATTTAGACTTTGATATTAGAGAAGGTATGAACTTGACTCTTGAACAATGTGATAGGATCTCTAGGCTTATTTTGCGCGAAAAACTATGGGCAAGGCTAATTAGTTCACATTTAGAGGTTAACTTTGGATATGACTTTTATATGTACATGTCAACTAATTTTAAAAGGGATGAGTTAAAAATTTTAGTTAATAAATATAATCTATTTTGGGAAGAAGGAAAGTCTCCCTACTTTGGAATTGAGAATAATTGATTTCCATTATTATAATTAAATACAATAGATTTAAAAAGGTTTATTATGAAAAGGCAACACTTTTCTGTACAACATTTATAAAGTGTTTTCTAGGCAATTAATCTTTTAGTCATTGGTGTTTGATAGTTGAGACTACCATGAATGCGGTGGTAATTCCACCAATGAACATAGTCTTTAGTCTTAAGAGCTAGTTCTTCCAGCGATTGAAAAGTTTCTTGATAAACAAATTCAATTTTGAAAGCACGATACGTACTTTCAGCTACGGCATTGTCATAAGGACAACCAGCCTGACTAAGCGAACGTGTGATTCCAAAGGCTTCCAATATTTCATCAATTA
>NZ_KB904192.1 GCF_000380005.1 Streptococcus didelphis DSM 15616 | reverse complement strand
GGGGCTGGGCAAAAACTAGTCCTGATAGCCAAAAAAGACGAGCATTTCCTTACGGAGTTGCTCGTCTTTTGTTCTAAAATCCTCTATAATTGTAATAACGACAAAACAACAGAAGGGGTTTTTAGATGTATCAACAGTATAACACAAATCAAATGAGCTTGGAACTAAATCTTGCTTTCGAGTTACCAGAAACTCACGAAGCAAAATTAATCAGCCTCTTTGTAGATACCATTCCTCAACACGTCTTGCTTGAGGAGACTTCTTCAACAGGTCGTCCTGCCTTTCACCCAGCTATGTTACTGAAAATGACCTTATTTGCCTATGCCAGACAGGGCTTTTCTGGGCGTAAAATTGCCCAAATGAACGAGGAAGTGATTCCCATGAAATGGTTAAGTCAAGACACCTATGTTAGTTATAAAACCATCAATAATTTTCGATCTAGTAAGCACGCTAACAATCTCATTAAATCAGCTTTCATCTATTTCACCCTCCTCATGCGCGACAATGGGATGATTTCTGATGATGCTCTCTTTATTGACGGCACAAAAGTTGAGGCTGATGCCAATAAGTATTCCTTTACTTGGAAGAAAGCTGTTGACAAGTATGACGCTGCTCTAAATGGAAAAATTGCGGAGCTTTACGACCAACTGATTCAAGAAAAGGTTGATGTTAGTCTGTCTAAAGAAGAACTTGAAACCAGTGAAGGGTTAACACAACTCTTACAAGAAACAGAAGCTGTCTTAGATGAGGTCGAAAAGGCCATTGCTCAGGAGCCAAAAGTAATCAAAGGTGGTTCTGCTAACAAACAAAAACGACGTCGTCTAAAAAAACTACGTCGAAAACTCAAGGAAGATTTTCTAGTTCGCAAACAAAAATATGAAAAGGATAAGGTCCTCTTCAATGGGCGTAATTCCTTTTCTAAAACGGATACTGACGCTACCTTCATGCGGATGAAAGAGGATCCCATGAAGAATGGCCAGCTGAAACCTGGCTATAATGTTCAGGCTGCCACTAATGGCCAATATGTGCTTGCCTATGACATCTTTCCTAATCCAACAGATACCAGAACCTTGAAACCTTTTTTACAATCCCTCCAAACCTTGGATTTGTTCCAATACATCGTTGCGGATGCTGGTTATGGGAGTGAGGAAAACTACGTTTATCTTTATGACGAACTTGAAAAGACACCTCTTATTCCTTACGGGATGTATCAAAAAGAACAGACTCGCCAGTACAAGAACAACCCTGAGTCTCCTATCAACTGGACTTACGTTGAGGAGACGGACCAGTGGCAGAAACCAAATGGTCTTGTTTATTCCTTTAAGCATTATTCCCGACGCAAAGATAAGTATGGGTTTGAACGCGATTTTAAAATCTATGAGGCGGATAGAATACAAGCCACACCTGAGCTGGAAGCTTTAGCTAAGACTGATAAAGGAAGCCAAAAGCAGATTCATTATAACCCCACTTGGACTTACTTCAAAGCTAAAATCAAAGAAGAACTGAATAGTGACGAAGGCGCCCGCATTTATGCCAAACGCAAGACAGATGTTGAAACTGTTTTTGGTCGGATGAAGGGTATTTTTGGCGTACGCCGGGTTCATGTTAGGGGCGAGCAAGCTGTCCAAACAGAGTTAGGTTTCCTCTTCATGAGCATGAATTTAACCAAATTGGCCAAATTACTGGTGGGAAAGACTGCTAAAAAGAAGACAAGCACAAGTGAGAAGCCTTATCCTCAACGATTAAGGATGAGATGTCGCTTGTGCTTGTTTTTTGAGCTAGTTTTTGCCCAGCCCC
>NZ_KB904191.1 GCF_000380005.1 Streptococcus didelphis DSM 15616 | reverse complement strand
GAGTTGCGAACGGGTGAGTAACGCGTAGGTAACCTGGCTCATAGCGGGGGATAACTATTGGAAACGATAGCTAATACCGCATGACACTAGAATACACCTGTATTTTATTTAAAAGGGGCAAATGCTCCACTATGAGATGGACCTGCGTTGTATTAGCTAGTAGGTAGGGTAAAGGCCTACCTAGGCGACGATACATAGCCGACCTGAGAGGGTGAACGGCCACACTGGGACTGAGACACGGCCCAGACTCCTACGGGAGGCAGCAGTAGGGAATCTTCGGCAATGGGGGGAACCCTGACCGAGCAACGCCGCGTGAGTGAAGAAGGTTTTCGGATCGTAAAGCTCTGTTGTTAGAGAAGAATGGTGTAGGGAGTGGAAAATCCTACACGTGACGGTAACTAACCAGAAAGGGACGGCTAACTACGTGCCAGCAGCCGCGGTAATACGTAGGTCCCGAGCGTTGTCCGGATTTATTGGGCGTAAAGCGAGCGCAGGCGGTTTGATAAGTCTGAAGTTAAAGGCCGTGGCTCAACCATGGTATGCTTTGGAAACTGTCAAACTTGAGTGCAGAAGGGGAGAGTGGAATTCCATGTGTAGCGGTGAAATGCGTAGATATATGGAGGAACACCGGTGGCGAAAGCGGCTCTCTGGTCTGTAACTGACGCTGAGGCTCGAAAGCGTGGGGAGCAAACAGGATTAGATACCCTGGTAGTCCACGCCGTAAACGATGAGTGCTAGGTGTTAGGCCCTTTCCGGGGCTTAGTGCCGTAGCTAACGCATTAAGCACTCCGCCTGGGGAGTACGACCGCAAGGTTGAAACTCAAAGGAATTGACGGGGGCCCGCACAAGCGGTGGAGCATGTGGTTTAATTCGAAGCAACGCGAAGAACCTTACCAGGTCTTGACATCCTCCTGACCGGTCTAGAGATAGACATTCCCTTAGGGGCAGGAGTGACAGGTGGTGCATGGTTGTCGTCAGCTCGTGTCGTGAGATGTTGGGTTAAGTCCCGCAACGAGCGCAACCCCTATTGTTAGTTGCCATCATTAAGTTGGGCACTCTAGCGAGACTGCCGGTAATAAACCGGAGGAAGGTGGGGATGACGTCAAATCATCATGCCCCTTATGACCTGGGCTACACACGTGCTACAATGGTTGGTACAACGAGTCGCAAGCCGGTGACGGCAAGCTAATCTCTTAAAGCCAATCTCAGTTCGGATTGTAGGCTGCAACTCGCCTACATGAAGTCGGAATCGCTAGTAATCGCGGATCAGCACGCCGCGGTGAATACGTTCCCGGGCCTTGTACACACCGCCCGTCACACCACGAGAGTTTGTAACACCCGAAGTCGGTGAGGTAACCATTTGGAGCCAGCCGCCTAAGGTGGGATAGATGATTGGGGTGAAGTCGTAACAAGGTAGCCGTATCGGAAGGTGCGGCTGGATCACCTCCTTTCTAAGGAAAAGGAACACGTTAATCGTCTTATTTAGTTTTGAGAGGTCTTAAGTAAGTAATGAGAACGTCAAGAAATCTGTAAGGAAATTTATCTTTTTCACTAAGATTTTAGTTCGAATACAATTAAGCTTCAATAATATAGAATAAAAACAGCACTAATACTGCAAACCAGTTTATTAGTCGGGGCCTTAGCTCAGCTGGGAGAGCGCCTGCTTTGCACGCAGGAGGTCAGCGGTTCGATCCCGCTAGGCTCCATAGGATATAGTCCTCCTAAACTTACTACAAGTGAAGTTGAACACGCCCTCATTTTCTAGGAAAAAAGCTAATCTTCCTTGTGTGCAAGTCACACAGCGTCAGATTCCTATTTTTCTCCAAAAATGTCCGACACGTCGGAAGGGTCTAAGTATCCTAATATAGTCCATTGAAAATTGAATATCTATATCAAATTCCACAATTATGAAAATAATTGTAGAAAAGTAACAAGAAATAAACCGAAAAAAAGATAAACGCGAACATATTAAAAAAATAAAGAAGGTCTCAGGACTGGAAATAAGGTTAAGTTAATAAGGGCGCACGGTGGATGCCTTGGCACTAGAAGCCGAAGAAGGACGTGACAAACGACGAAATGCTTTGGGGAGCTGTAAGTAAGCGCCGATCCAGAGATGTCCGAATGGGGGAACCCACTAACTACTGGTTAGTATCCCTACCTGTTAAGGGTAGAGGAAGGAAGACGCAGTGAACTGAAACATCTAAGTAGCTGCAGGAAGAGAAAGCAAACGCGATTGCCTTAGTAGCGGCGAGCGAAACGGCAGGAGGGCAAACCGATTAGTTTACTAGTCGGGGTTGTAGGACTGCAAAGTGGGATCAGATACTATAGACGAATTACCTGGGAAGGTAAGCCAAAGGGAGTAAAAGCCTCGTAGTTAAAATAGTAGATGACTCTAGCAGTATCCTGAGTACGGCGAGACACGCGAAATCTCGTCGGAATCTGGGAGGACCATCTCCCAACCCTAAATACTCTCTAGTGACCGATAGTGAACCAGTACCGTGAGGGAAAGGTGAAAAGCACCCCGGGAGGGGAGTGAAATAGAACCTGAAACCGTGTGCCTACAACAAGTTCGAGCCCGTTAATGGGTGAGAGCGTGCCTTTTGTAGAATGAACCGGCGAGTTACGATATGATGCGAGGTTAAGTTGAAGAGACGGAGCCGCAGGGAAACCGAGTCTTAAAAGGGCGAATTAGTATCATGTTGTAGACCCGAAACCATGTGACCTACCCATGAGCAGGTTGAAGGTGTGGTAAAACGCACTGGAGGACCGAACCAGGGCACGTTGAAAAGTGCTTGGATGACTTGTGGGTAGCGGAGAAATTCCAAACGAACTTGGAGATAGCTGGTTCTCTCCGAAATAGCTTTAGGGCTAGCGTCGATATCAAGTCTCTTGGAGGTAGAGCACTGTTTGGGTGAGGGGTCCATCCCGGATTACCAATCTCAGATAAACTCCGAATGCCAATGAGATATGATCGGCAGTCAGACTGCGAGTGCTAAGATCCGTAGTCGAAAGGGAAACAGCCCAGACCACCAGCTAAGGTCCCAAAATAATTGTTAAGTGGAAAAGGATGTGGGGTTGCACAGACAACTAGGATGTTAGCTTAGAAGCAGCTATTCATTCAAAGAGTGCGTAATAGCTCACTAGTCGAGTGACCCTGCGCCGAAAATGTACCGGGGCTAAAACAATTTACCGAAGCTGTGGATTACTAGTAATAGTAATGGTAGGAGAGCGTTCTATGTGTGAAGAAGGTATACCGTGAGGAGTGCTGGAACGCATAGAAGTGAGAATGCCGGTATGAGTAGCGAAAGACAGGTGAGAATCCTGTCCACCGTAAGACTAAGGTTTCCAGGGGAAGGCTCGTCCGCCCTGGGTTAGTCGGGACCTAAGGAGAGACCGAAAGGTGTATTCGATGGGCAACAGGTTGATATTCCTGTACTAGAGTATATAGTGAAGGAGGGACGCAGAAGGCTAACTAAACCAGACGGATGGAAGAGTCTGGCTAAGCAGTAAGGTTTAAGATGAGTCAAATGCTTATCTTTATAAGACTGAGCTGTGATGGGGAGCGAAAATAAGTAGCGAAGTTAGTGATGTCACACTGCCAAGAAAAGCTTCTAGCGTTTAACTATACTCTACCCGTACCGCAAACCGACACAGGTAGTCGAGGCGAGTAGCCTCAGGTGATCGAGAGAACTCTCGTTAAGGAACTCGGCAAAATGACCCCGTAACTTCGGGAGAAGGGGTGCTGACCATAAGGTCAGCCGCAGTGAATAGGCCCAAGCAACTGTTTATCAAAAACACAGCTCTCTGCTAAATCGTAAGATGATGTATAGGGGGTGACGCCTGCCCGGTGCTGGAAGGTTAAGAGGAGTGCTTAGCGCAAGCGAAGGTATGAATTGAAGCCCCAGTAAACGGCGGCCGTAACTATAACGGTCCTAAGGTAGCGAAATTCCTTGTCGGGTAAGTTCCGACCCGCACGAAAGGCGTAATGATTTGGGCACTGTCTCAACGAGAGACTCGGTGAAATTTTAGTACCTGTGAAGATGCAGGTTACCCGCGACAGGACGGAAAGACCCCATGGAGCTTTACTGCAGTTTGATATTGAGTATCTGTACCACATGTACAGGATAGGTAGGAGCCATAGAAGACGGGACGCCAGTTTCGTTGGAGGCGTTGTTGGGATACTACCCTTGTGTTATGGCTACTCTAACCCAGATAGGCAATCCCTATCGGAGACAGTGTCTGACGGGCAGTTTGACTGGGGCGGTCGCCTCCTAAAGAGTAACGGAGGCGCCCAAAGGTTCCCTCAGACTGGTTGGAAATCAGTCGTAGAGTGTAAAGGTATAAGGGAGCTTGACTGCGAGAGCAACAACTCGAGCAGGGACGAAAGTCGGGCTTAGTGATCCGGTGGTACCGAATGGAAGGGCCATCGCTCAACGGATAAAAGCTACCCTGGGGATAACAGGCTTATCTCCCCCAAGAGTTCACATCGACGGGGAGGTTTGGCACCTCGATGTCGGCTCGTCGCATCCTGGGGCTGTAGTCGGTCCCAAGGGTTGGGCTGTTCGCCCATTAAAGCGGCACGCGAGCTGGGTTCAGAACGTCGTGAGACAGTTCGGTCCCTATCCGTCGCGGGCGTAGGAAATTTGAGAGGATCTGCTCCTAGTACGAGAGGACCAGAGTGGACTTACCGCTGGTGTACCAGTTGTCTTGCCAAAGGCATCGCTGGGTAGCTATGTAGGGAAGGGATAAGCGCTGAAAGCATCTAAGTGCGAAGCCCCCCTCAAGATGAGATTTCCCATGATATTATATCAGTAAGAGCCCTGAGAGAAGATCAGGTAGATAGGTTAGGAGTGGAAGTTTAGCGATAAATGAAGCGGACTAATACTAATAGCTCGAGGACTTATCCAAAAAAAGTATGGTAAGTTTATTGACAATAAGGTAGCTTTCTTGATAAGATAGAGATATTCAATTTTGAGTGGATTACAATGCCGTAAGCCATTGAAAAGTTAAGTGACGATAGCCTAGGAGATACACCTGTACCCATGCCGAACACAGCAGTTAAGCCCTAGCACGCCTGAAGTAGTTGGGGGTTGCCCCCTGTGAGATAGGGAAGTCGCTTAGCTTAG
>NZ_KB904190.1 GCF_000380005.1 Streptococcus didelphis DSM 15616 | reverse complement strand
TGCCTCTGGAATGTGGTTTGAAGGTGGCTTTCTGATAAACAGAAACCAAATTGAGTCGCTTCATAATGCGTCGAATCCGACGACGTGAAAGTGTAATACCTTCGTTATTCAAGCATATTTTGATTTTTCTGGATCCGTATCTGGCCTTACTTTCGAGAAAAATAGCTTTGATATTTTCTTCAAGTTTCGCTTCAGATACTGGCTCTACAGCTTTGTAATAATAGCTAGAACGAGGAATGTTCAACCAACGACACATGGCTGAAATGCTATATTTATCCTTGTTTGCAGTGATTACTTGTCTTTTCGTGCCATAATCACTGCCGCTTGCTTTAGGATGTCTAATTGCATTTCGAGTTCTTTATTGCGTTTTCTGAGTTGAATCAGTTCCCGTTGTTCATCTGTCATATTATCAACAGACTTGAAGGAACCCGTTAGTTTGGCTTGTCTAACCCACTTATCGAAGGTTGAGGGCGTTAACTCATATTCTTTGATAAGCTCACTTCGTTTCATTCCAGCATTGTGGAGGTCAACAATTTGTTGCTTAAAATCATCGGTGAAGTGGCGACGTATTTTTCTAGACATATCTGTTCTCCTGTTTTCTTTAGTGTAGAACACTTTATAAATTCTGTCTAGTTTAGTGTAACCGATTCAACTTAAGGAGATTAGGTATTAGTTTAGGAACAGGGAAATCGTTATAAAAAATAGCCCGGGTTACCCGTGGCTATTTTAGTTTTGCACTCTAATTAGTTGATCGTATTCATATAGTGACTTAGCTGCTTTTGATTTGTTAAGACAATGGTTTTATGAGGGTATTTTTGGACAACGGATTGGTATTTTTTTAACTGGTTTCTTGAACGCCCATCTAATAGAATCCATTTCACAAACGCAACGTCAAATTTTTCCTGACAGTTGTCAGCCATATCAGGACGCGTTTTTCCCCTATAGTTTAAATAACGCTTAAATGCTCGATGGAGACAATGAAACCGACTAAAATTAACATAGATAATGTAATCAGCTTCACTCATGCGCTCTTCATAGAGACAATTGGCATAATTTCCCTCAATAATCCAGTCTTGTTTGAGCAGGCATGTAGATAAATCAGCTATCATGTCATGATTTGACCGTTCTTGCCAGTTCGATGAGAAGTGTAGTTTGTCTAAATGTAATACCTCACAATGGTAATGTTGGCCTAAAAATCGTGCTAAGGTTGACTTGCCAGAGCCACTATGTCCAATGATGGCAATTTTCAATGGATACCTCCTAAAAATGACGTATGAAATGACTATAAAGGGTAGGAAATGTTTAGATTAGTTTCTTGATGAGATGCATGTCATCATAAAATTGGTAACCATGTTTAGGATAAAACTGATAGGACTCAAACCATTGTACTTTAGGTTGACCTAAGTGGATGTTAACATGACTCTTGCCGATTTTCCTTAGATAATCTTCTGCAAACGTCAGAAGTTAACTGCCAATGCCTTGATGTTTTAAGCTTGGCTTGATGAAGAGACGGTGCAAGAAGACCTCATTTGTTTTGGGAATAGAAGAATAAGCGATTGAGCCAATAACACGATTTTCTTCATTGACCGCTAGCCAAAAACAATTCCCTTTTTCCAAATAACTTGCTTCAATTGTCAAAAGATCCGGGTTAATACTGGGAATTCTCCCTAAGGCATTTTTTGCTTCCAAGACCATAAAAATGAAGTCATCTCTGTAATTTCCGTTGTACTCAATTATTTTCATAACAGTCTCCACCTTAATCCTAAGTGCTTCAATTGATATCATACCATAAAAAATTACTGTGGGGATAACGGATAGGAAAAATACTCTGTAGACAAGAAAGGCTTATAGGAAAGGCTTTTTTTCGTTTTTATGCTCCCCTTACAGGATGGAACAAAGTGCGGATCTAATATAACGACTGATGTTATTAATACCTCAAAACAGAGACAAACCCCGTTTTCGACTCAACAAGCATGAACAGTTCTGCGGATGTGACATCCGATTTCCTATTTCTGCGAGTGGAACGAGCCAAACCAGATGTTTTTGCCGTGGTAAAAGTGGTGTTAATACTGACTTTGACGGCACTCGGAAATTTTGAGACCCATAAGGTATGGTATTCCAAAGGAAGTCTCTGCCGTCATTTAGTGCCGTTTGAAACTTATTATACGATTTTCTTCAATCATATAACATTGATCACAAAGTTTTTCTAACATAGCAAAGTCATGACTAATAACAATGAGACCTATCTGTCGATCTTTTACAATTTGTATTAGACTTTTCCATACACTAGCTTGTGTAATGCTATCCAACATAGTAGTCATTTCATCTGCAATGAGGTATTTCGTCTTTGGATGTAATGAACGCACAATCGAAAAGCGTTGCAATTCTCCTCCCGAGAGTTCACTAGGACGACGCTTTAGCCATTTTTCTTGAATGCCAAAGGCATCTCGCAAATCCTGACTGGGATAGTAGGCTTCTTCCAAACTTTTTTTCATAGGCCATAAAGGATTCATGGTTTGTTCAGGATGTTGTTGGATAAGTTGTACAGGCCTAAATGCTTTGTTAGGCAAATGACTGCCATCAACTAATACTTCACCAGATTTAGGTTGCAAAAAACCGGCAAGCACTCTGGATAAACTCGTTTTTCCACACCCACTTTGTCCAAATATCCCTAAGACTTGACCAGGTGCGACCTCTAAATCAATCTCCTTAAAAAGCCATTGGTCTTTTTTATGGTAAAAGCCAAGCTTTTTAGCCTCTAAGGTCATGAGTAACTCCTTTCAAAAAGTCTTGTTGAGGGAGTGAGCGCCATAAACTTCTCGCAAATTCCGTTTGTAGTTGCTTCCCATCTCCGCTAAAAAAGCTAGCTGGGGCTGTTTCAATAGCTTTTCCCTCTTTAAAAATAGTGATACGATCCGCAATTTGACTAGCTGCTACAATATCATGAGTGATAAAGATAACGCTTATTCCATTATCTGCAAAGGAGCGTAGTTGATCTAAAACCATTTGCAGAGCATCTGGATGTAATCCAGGGGTAGGCTCATCTGCAATAATCAAAGAAACCGTATCACTAATACATGTTGTAAACAACACACGTCGGAGCATTCCGCCAGAAAGTTGGAAAGGATATAAATCACCATCACTTTCTTTTAATCCAAACTGTTGAAACAATCTTTCTTGAGTAGCCTTAGCATTTTCTGAGATACCCAAGCGCACTTGGTGCTTGACTTTCATAGATGGGTCTAAGTAATTAACGGATTGTGGAATCAACGTCATTTCTTTTCCTCGCAGTTGCTTGATGCGTTTAGAAGTTAATGATTGACCACGATAAATCATATCTCCTGTTACAGCTGCATTTTTAGGAAGAATACCCATAATAGCATGTGCTAATAAACTCTTGCCTGAACCACTAGCACCAATAATAGCTAATAACTCACCTTTTTTAACTTCTAAATTTAGCGCTTGTATCGGTCTTGATTGAAATGGTTTTAAAAATCTTCCGTATTGAGTGAAAGTAATGGAGAGGTCCTTAATGCTTAATAATGTTTCTGTCATATCTCTACCTCCTAAAAATGATCCGTTTGAGGGTAAAAGAGTTTCTTTAAAGATTCTCCGATAGTATCAAAGGCATTGACAACCAAAATAAGATAAAGGCCTGGAAAAATCACCAACCACCAATTGCCAAGAGAGATATGCTTAGCTGCCTCTGACAAAATGATACCAACCGAAGGTTGTTCGGCAGAAAGACCAAATCCTAAGAAAGTCATGGATGCTTCATGCAAGATGACGTGCGGAAATAAGAGGATAAACCCAATGAAAATTTGAGAAGCAATCAAAGGCAGGATGTGATGCCTCACAATATAATAAGGTGTTTTTCCCATGCTTTTAGAGATCTGGACAAAGGCTTTATTCTTGAGATCATAGACTTCATTGCGGATAAGCCTTGCTAGAGAGGGCCAATGGGTAACAGCTGTTGCAATGATAACCCCTTGAGCCCCTTTCCCAACAACAAAAGAAATGAGAATCATAAAAGTCAAATGAGGCATGCCAATAAACAAATCAACCAACCAGGCTATTATTTTATCAATAAGGCTATTTCCTAGACCTGCAAGCACTCCAAAAACGGTCGCAAGAAAGACTCCCATAAGGGCACCTAATAGGCCGACCTGTAAAGAGAAATAAAGGCCTTTAATCGTTCTGACAAACATATCCCTACCTAAACCATCTGTCCCAAACAGATGGTTTAAGGAAGGGGAGAGGTTGCGTAAAGCTGCACTGGTTTCCAAAGGCGTCCTATAGAAATAAAGATTTAAGGCTAGAATACTAAGAATGAGAGAAATGGCAATACCTAGTTGCCATAAAACCATCGTTCGACGTTTCAATATCATACTTTTCTCCTTAACTGTGGATTGATGATGCTATTTAAAATATCCGCAATAAGATTGCCCGCAAAAACAAATAATGTTCCTATCATCACGATAGCTAGAAGTAGCGGTGTATCACTTTTAAGTCCTGCTTCAGTGAGGGTAGACCCTAAGCCAGGATATGAGAAAACTTGCTCAGCAAGAACAGATCCTCCAAACAATTCTCCAAAATAAGAAAAATGTAGTGTAATAGCTGGTACGATAGCATTTCTAAGACAATGATTTTTAAAGATTTGCCACTGTGTTTCCCCACGGGCTCTGGCAAATAAGACATATTCACTAGAGAGCACCGACATCATTTTAGTTCTCGTATGAAGGGTGACATTGGCAATACCTAAAATGCTTAGTGTGAAAACAGGTAATATAAGGTGCTTAATCCGATCAGCTAATGTAATATCTTGACTTAAAGTGCCTATCGGAGAAGAAATACCAATCGGGAACCACCCCAACTGGACAGAAAAGATCAGTAACAAAATGAGGCCAATCCAAAACGTTGGTACTGATATCTGAAGGTAAGAAAACCACCTGACAACTCGGTCAAGTAATTTTCCTTGATGGAAAGCTGATAACGTTCCTAAGATAAATCCAATAAGACCCGATAAGACCCAAGAGAGTCCCATAAGTATGAAAGAAGCACCTGCCCGTGATCTGATAATATCACTAACAGGTTGCCGATAAACAAGTGAGGTCCCTAAATGTCCCTGTATCACATTTTTCAACCAAATAAAATATTGGACTAGAGCTGGCTTATCCAAGCCATAGTGGTGAGCAATCGCTTTGTACTGAGCAGGGGTTAGTGATGTGTCATAATTGACACTTGCCATGACAGGATCTACTGGAGATTGTTTTAACAAAACGAAGGTCAAAACAGATACTCCAAAAATAAGCGTGACACATCTGATGGTTTTCCAGATGATAATAATGGTAGTGCGTTTCACAATGAAATCTCCTTAATCGATAAGAAAAGGAGCCGAGGAAACGATCAGCACAGTTTTGTGTATCTTGTTTTCTCAGACTCCAAACTTAAAGTCGCTGTATTAACTAAACGCGTTACTTAGTTGATTCATCCCAAGTCCACTCGGCAATGTTAGTCAATAATGACCAATCATGACCATGACTGTGGACACCTTGTTTACCGACATTGATACGTTTATCACCAATATAAGTATGGTTAAGGCTCACCAACCATACATTTGGCAAATCTCCAAGAGTAGAAGCACCTGTTTTGCCCTCCCACTGCGCTAACTTCCAATATTCGTTAGCTTTGTCAAGGTCAGAAGATGTCATTGCTTTGTCAAGGTACTTAGTCACGGTAGGATTGTTATAAAACGTAATATTGGTCCAACCTTTACCTGCTAGGTTTGGATGATGTGACTCATAAA
Organism: Streptococcus didelphis DSM 15616; assembly: GCF_000380005.1. Lineage (GTDB taxonomy): Bacteria > Bacillota > Bacilli > Lactobacillales > Streptococcaceae > Streptococcus > Streptococcus didelphis. Next base: position 4,591 of record NZ_KB904190.1, on the reverse strand, counting down.
ATTGCTGTGCATGATGACGTCCTCCTGCATAAAGTAGGGCTGAATCGTGTGACTTAGTTGCCATTTCATCCCAGTTACTAGCCTTGAGTTTAATATTAATACCTAAGGCTTTAGCTTGTTCCGCGACTTCAACGGCTAAGTTTGCTCGTAATTGGTCGTTAGTAGGGTAGTAAAGGTCAAATTCCGCTTTGAGATTTCCTTTTTTACGGCTACCGTCTGCTTGTTCTTTCCATCCAGCTTTTGTCAAAAGTTGCTTAGCTTTAGCTATTTTATTATCTTTAATTGCTGTTTTTGGATTCCAAAATGGTGTTCTATCAATAATTGAATAAGCTGGCTTACCATAACCATTTAAAACAGTATCCAGAACTTTTTGTCTATTTAAACCAATAGTCAAGGCTTTTCTGATTGCTGGATCACTAGTGACATCATTTCCTACTGGATAACCGTCTGGTGAATTTTTCACAACACCTTTCTTCACATAGGGTAGTGATAACCCACGAACATCATTTGAAGAAATATCTAGAAGACGAGTTCCTTTAACTTTCTTACTAGCAAGTTCTGGCGTTGCGTAGATCATATCAACATCGCCAGATTCTAAAGCCGCTAGCGCTGTGTTTTCGTCAAGTAATACCCAAGTCCACTTTTTAAAATAAGGTTTCTTGCCACGCCAATACGGATTGCGAACAAAGATAGCTTGCTCTCCAGCTTTATATTCTTTTACCATGTAAGGTCCTGAACCGATTGGGTTACTCTTATACCTATCATTGTAATGTTTTTTAGGAACGATTGGGATTTCAGTCAACTGTGCTGTAAATGTCGAATGCGCCTCAGTCAAATGAATATTTATCTGGTTCTTCCCAACTACTTCAACATCCTTGATAAAGGTTAAATCCCAAGCTTTTCCATCTGCTTTCAACATATCATAAGTAAACTTGACATCATCAGCAGTAACAGACTCACCATTGGAGAATTTAAAATCATCATTTAAGTCGAACGACCACGTTATACCATCCTTAGAGATTTTATATTTTTTAGCAAGTTCTCCTTTTATGTCTAGGTCAGGAGAACGTTTCAATAAAGTACTATGAGTAATATTACCTTCATTATGGATACCATAACGGTCCTTTGGATCAAATTCATGAGGGAGCTTAGCCCCCATAGAAACAACCAATTCATCTTTTGGTCGTTGCTTCCGGCTACGATCTTTTGGTTGAGAATTGTGTTGATGACATGCAGCTAAAGAAAAACTAGTCAGAGCCAACGTAACAACAGAGAAATATTTTAGATATTTTGACACTATAAAATCTCCTTATTTCTAATTGATAAATAATATTTTAATAACATAACCTCATTATAACAATAGACAAATATGAAGGCAATTATTTAACCAGTTAATTAGAATTTTCGTTATTTTTGGAATGTAACTTTTAACCCGCGAAAAAATGGTGGCGATTTCTATTTAGATTAAAGAAAAAGAACCTTTCCAACATATTATGATTGGCTGACATGTTTATAAAGGAGCTTAAGGATAATATAAAGTAGTGCTAAGAGAAGAAGTTAATATGTTATAAGAAAAAAGTTATGGCTGTCTTTTTTTGACGTTGCATTGCATTTAAAGTATGTAAATCCTAATTTGTAAAGTTAAGCTAGACAGAAAAAAGCCATCTATGTTAGGCTCAGATAAACACCACATTTGTCTGAAAGGAACTAACATAAATGACCTATACTCATCTTACCACAACCGAGCTTGTAATGATAGAGGCTTATTACAAAGAAGGAATAACTGTTAGCAATATTTGTCAATCCCTCAAAAGATCAAGACAAACAATTTATAAGGTCATTGCTTATCTCAAGGCTGGTCACACTGCCTATGATTACTACAAAGACTACAAAGCTAACAAGAAGCGCTGTGGTCGTCTTAAGACCCAACTCACTCAAAGTGAACAAGATTTTATTCAAAGGCATTTAGAACTTAATTCGAGTTTGGATGTGGTCAAAGGAACTTATCCCGATAAAATCCCTTGTTCTATGAGAACTCTTTATCGCTTAGCTGACCGTGGTATCTTCAAGAAAGAGGATTTACCATGGAAGGGAAAACACCAACCAAATGGTATGGCCGAAAAACGTGGCAAACAAGCTTTTAGGAGGGATATCCGTGAGCGTTCAGAAATCTATCCAGATTTTGATACAGAATTTGGACATCTTGAAGGAGATACAATCGTTGGTAAACATCACAAAAGTGCTGTTGTCACCTTGGTAGAGAAGCAATCTAAAGCTATTATCACACTTCAAACCAATGGTCGAAAAGCTAGCGACATTGAGCAGTCACTAAATAGATGGCTGTCAAAATTCCCAAAACATCTTTTTAAATCTGTCACTTTTGATTGTGGGAAAGAATTCTCTAATTGGAAGACAATAGCCAACCAACATGACATTGATATTTTCTTTGCGGATCCAGGTTGCCCTGGTCAACGTGGGTTAAATGAACATTCAAATGGGTTATTAAGACGTCATGGACTGCCTAAGCAGATGGATTTCAATGGTATTCCTCAGAAATATTTATCAGCTATCGCTGATAAACGAAATAGAATTCCTAGGAAATCTTTAAATTATCGAACACCATATCAGGTTTTTCTGAGTTACGTAAAATGTCTAGCTTAATTTGACAATTTGGGAATATTTAATTATCTAATACCTTAACTAGCTTGAGAAATGGTAAAAAATAGCCTATTTCTAAGGTTTTTTTATTACTATGAATGTTTTCAGTTCTCTTTACGGTTGATAACTGCTGCTACCCCAGCTGTTGTTATAACTGCAAGTGCTGCTGCGGTGAAGAATGGGTTCATAACCTCACCTGTTGAAGGCAATTGATTAGTCGTTTGCTTCATTTCAGCTTTAGCTGCCGCTGCTTTAGAAGTTGTGTGAGCTGGTGCTACTACTTTACCTGCTTGATCAGCTTTTTCAGGAGTGAGTGGTTTAGCCTCTGGCTTAGTTTCTGGAACTTTAGGTGCGTCTTCTTGTGGTTTTGAATGTGGACTTGATTTTCGAATATCTTTAGCATCTAGAGCAATGCTTCTTTCCTCACCTGTTGTAGCTTCAGAAAGCTTCTTGCCATTGACAATAATCTCATAGAATGTACCATCTAGAAGCCCCTTAGAAAATACAGCTTTGCCATCAGCTCCTGTTGTTACTTTCTCTATTACACGCCCTACTCTATGCTTTAGAGTGACTTCTTGTCCTGATAAAGGCTCCGCATCTTCATTACGAACGATAACAACCAATGGTGTTTTACTGTATTCTGGTTCAATTGTCCCTTTTCCGTCGATAGTAAAGCTAGCTGAACGTTTATCACCATTGACACCGGTTCGGAAATTATAACCTTGAGGAACACCATTCACAAAAACAGTTAAGCTTCTTCCTAAAGGAAGCTTGTCAAAAACAGCTTGTCCTTTTTCATCTGTTGTCACAGTTGCAAGTGTCTTTCTGCTACTTGTTATATCTACCACTTGGACGTCTTTTCCAGATAATATTTTACCCTCAGGGTCTATAACTGTTGCGGTAAAAGCAAAGCTACCCTCGATAACATCATCATGATGGTGGTGTACATGATCACTGTGATGGCTACTGTGCCCATCGTCAAAAGGCTTAGAAACATCAATCTTATCCAATAAAATAACATGATGATGATCGCCATGTGGGTACATCAAGGCCTTACCTTCTGAAGTATCCAATAATTGAATCTTATCGACTGATAAACCTGTATGTTTTGCAATATAGGCTTTCTTTTCGGCAATCATATTGTCATCTTGTTTAGCATCTGAAAGTGATTGATCTGATACGGCTTCCTTTTCCATCGATGGATTAACTGCCTTCTCAGTGCTATCAGACAATGTTTGGTTACTGTTACCTGTACTTACATTTGGTTGAACGACAGCATGACTATCCACCGGTGACGAGTCATCAGCAAAAGCTATCGGTGAGTAAGTTGAAAGTGCTAAACCAGCAGTCAGTAAAGCAGCTGGGATAAGTAATGAATATTGTGATTTTTTCATTTATAACTCCTTAGAAGTATTATTTATTTTTATTAACCAGTTAACTAATTGGTATATTATCAGAGAAACCGGTGTTTGTCAATTGTTAAGGTAGTTTAAATAGTTAATAAAGTTTATTTAAATAATTAATAACCATTAGTTTACAATCGATATGAGACTTAAAATACAAAAGAAGAAATCTTGTATGATAAGAATACCAACCACTCATCAGAGATGAAGCAAGATGTTTTAAGTCTTTTTACAGAATAACTCTTTATAACGTGACTAAGGTATAGGCTGAAAAGGCAACACTTTTCTGTACAACATTTATAAAGTGTTTTCTAGGCAATTAATCTTTTAGTCATTGGTGTTTGATAGTTGAGACTACCATGAATGCGGTGGTAATTCCACCAATGAACATAGTCTTTAGTCTTAAGAGCTAGTTCTTCCAGCGATTGAAAAGTTTCTTGATAAACAAATTCAATTTTGAAAGCACGATACGTACTTTCAGCTACGGCATTGTCATAAGGACAACCAGCCTGACTAAGCGAACGTGTGAT
>NZ_KB904189.1 GCF_000380005.1 Streptococcus didelphis DSM 15616 | reverse complement strand
GGCAGGACGACCTGTTGAAGAAGTCTCCTCAAGCAAGACGTGTTGAGGAATGGTATCTACAAAGAGGCTGATTAATTTTGCTTCGTGAGTTTCTGGTAACTCGAAAGCAAGATTTAGTTCCAAGCTCATTTGATTTGTGTTATACTGTTGATACATCTAAAAACCCCTTCTGTTGTTTTGTCGTTATTACAATTATAGAGGATTTTAGAACAAAAGACGAGCAACTCCGTAAGGAAATGCTCGTCTTTTTTGGCTATCAGGACTAGTTTTTGCCCAGCCCCTTTTATTATGATGATCCCAGCAGGATTCGAACCTGCGACCGTTCGCTTAGAAGGCGAATGCTCTATCCAGCTGAGCTATGAGACCTTAACTCCCTTATTTTAACAAAATTTCTTTAATTCTGTCAATGCTTATTTTTTTCAAAAAAAATTGAAAAAGATGTAGACAAATCAAAAGATTCTGCTATAATAATAAGAGTGTTGAAGAGAAAGCTCTCTATAACAACTTCTGGTCCGTTGGTCAAGGGGTTAAGACACCGCCTTTTCACGGCGGTAACACGGGTTCGAATCCCGTACGGACTATCTATAATGTTGCTGTTGAAGCAATTTTTTTATTTTCCGGCATAGCTCAGTTGGTAGTAGCGCATGACTGTTAATCATGATGTCGTAGGTTCGAGTCCTACTGCCGGAGTCATTGCTTTTGTCAATTGTAGTGGGTAGATGAAAAGCTAATATCTAAAGAGGACCAAAAAGTCCTTTTTTTATTTTTATCATAGTAATAGTAATTTTTAAGGAAAAGTATCTCATTTTAGAGCTGTTTTTTGTAACCAACTTATGGGATGTAAGTTCAATATTATAAGAATCTTTTTATTTTATACCGATATTATAAATTCTAGAGAGACAAAAAGCCCTATCATATTTTCAGTGGTCTTAACCATTATAGATATAATCGAGCTGGGTTTATAAAGTAATCGTTCTTTTTTTGACTGTATCTTAAGATATAATTCTAAGGGCATAGATGATCTCATAAATATGAAGAAAAAGTGATGGTCCTATTTAGTTTATCTTATTTTTTTCTTTTTTGAAGATACATACAATAGGCTAAAAAGAGAGTTGTGCTAACTAGGCTAATTATTGCTCCTTCTTTAAAACCAAGAGGAACAAATCTTAACGTTAACCTTCCTTTTCCTTCTTTGACATTTACTTTCATAAAGCCTTTTTGAGCTCTTGAAATAGGAACATTTTTACTATTTAAATGAGCTGTCCATCCTTTGTCATAAGGAATGGTAATAAATAAGGAGCTATTTTTTTTGGCCTCAAATTGAATATCTACCTTATTTTTTAATGAGTTTACTTGAACTTGACCTTCATTTATTTTAGAAAAAACTTTTTTATAATTTTCCAAATCTAAACTGTAAAAGTGAGGTTTTTCAAATGAAATTGAAGTATTATTAGGAAAAATAACAGCAAGGTCAACTAACTTAGCTTCTTTGAAGTAGCCTAGGTCAAAGAAATTGAAAGTGTTATCAGTACTGTATTGATTCGTTTTTCCATTAATGTTTATTAATACTTTTTTTTCTTGTTGATTTGAAAAAGTAATTTTAGGAATGCTGAGATAGATTTGTTTATTTGCTGGTGCAAGTAATTGATAATGTAAAATGGTATCTTTGGATTTTCCTTTGGCTATACTGGCAACACGATTATTAATATAGGATGCTTGTGATTGCAAAGAAGCCTCTTCTTCTTTAAAATAAATCAAATTTTGACCACTAATTTGATTTAAGAGTCGTGTTTGATTATCTAAGGTATTAAGTGAGAAAGTAATATCTTTATAGGGTTTAACAGTTAATATGGCTAATTTAGAAGCATTTTGATTTTGATAAAGCTTCGTTTTTCCACTTTCAGCTATTTTAAAAAAATCATACTTATTAAGTTCATCTTCACTAAGATTATATTTGATAGCAAATAAACTATCCATTAATAAGGTATTGTTTTGATATCTGAGATTAAGATTAGTCCCTTCTGATTTAAATCCTAATCGATCTAAACTATTACTAGAAGCTCTATTTCTTATTGAAGAAAATTGAGAGATTCCATAATAATTGTATTTCATACTATCATTACCAGTCTGACTTAAGACCCGCTCTGTTCGGAAAAATGGTTTGTCCTGCCTTTTTTGGAAGTTTAAAAGGGAAGTCACTTCATTTGAGTGATGAGTATAAGCTTGTCGGCTAGGAAAATCCCATTCTTTGTCAATACCACTAATTTGATAATAGCTATTAAGTGTCATTTCTAAGCTTGTAAAGATAATTGTAAAGGCTGTAAATATAGTTAAGGGAATAGTTACCTTTTGTGAACTTATTAGTATCAAGCTATAGGCAAGTAAGAAGAAAAAACTTAATAAGAAAAAGCTGATATCTAAGAATTTATATCTTTCTAAATATAAGTAAGGTAAAGCAAGGCTTAGGTTTACAAGGATGAAAACAAAAACAATACTTTTATAAGTTAATTCATTTTTATGGTTTAAAGTCTCACATGCTAGTAGAGTTGAAAGTAAAGGTAATGTCCAAAAATATCTGTGTAAGAACATATTAGGAGCATGCATACCTTGCCAAAACAAACTAAGTGGTTCTATATAATAACTCATTATTATAATTAATAAGAGAAGAAAATAAGAGATCTTTGTTTTAAAAGAAATTGATTTCAGTGTAAAGAATAGTAAAGATAGTAGTAAAGGGAGTAAACCTCCGTAAAGCATGGGGATGGAGTTAAATTTGGTAGTATCATAGACACCTATTAAACTCTTAGAAAACAAGTCAAAATACCAGGTATTACTTGTAAATAAGTTTGTAAACCTTGTTAATTCTTCGCCATGGCTAGATAGATCTAAGTAGGTGGGAATAAGCATAAAGGCGCTAGCCAGTACTGAACATAAAGATATGCTTGTAAACTTTATAAAGAGTTTTAATTGTTTTTTCCACCCTTTTTTTTGAATAATTAATACTAAAGAATACAGAAGAAGAAAAAGTGAAAACATATATCCAAAATAATAATTTTGAATAAACAAGAGAGAAAGGCTTAGGTAATATAGAAGTACTTTTCCCTCTAACAGACGATGTAAACCAAGTATAATTAAGGGAATCAAGATAAAAACATCTAACCAATTATTAATCTCTACTTGACTTGTTAGAAAACTCATTAATGAAAAAGAGATGGAGAGAGAGAGGATGTAAAATGGTTTAACTTTTGGATACAGTTGACTGAAAGAAAAAAAGCTTGATAACCCTATTAATCCAAATTTAATAAGTGTAAACAGATAAATAGCATCTGTAATAGATGATCCATTAAAAAAGTAAATAAAAAGGGATAAGAAACTACCTAAATAATAACTTGTTAGTGCATAAAAATTAAGCCCCAGTCCACTTGTGAAGGTATAAAAAATACTGTCAGAACCATGTAATATATTTCTTAGATTTTGGGCAAAGATAGCATACTGATGAAAGCCATCACTAGCTAAAATTGTCTTTGCACTACTCCAATATATTCCTTTGGAAAATAGAACTCCAAACATGATAAAAAAAGGAATTGAAAAACTGAGTAAATAGGATAAGAAAGATGGTTTTTTAGTTGATATTTCCATAGCTTAGACTTTCTTTTATATTAAAAAAAGAATAAGGCGGAAACGCCTTATTTCTATTTCCAAAGTTGAGCAACCTTAGCTTGAACTTCTTCATTTTCAAGGAATTCGTCATAGGTTTCATCAATGCGATCAATGACGCCATTTTTTGAAATAACCAAAATATGATTAGCTATAGTTTGAATAAATTCATGGTCATGGCTGGTAAAAATGACAGACTCTTTAAAATCTTTAATACCATCATTAAGGCTAGAAATTGATTCTAAGTCTAAGTGATTAGTTGGGTCATCAAGAATAAGTACATTTGATTTTAAGAGCATCAATTTGGATAGCATTACCCGTACTTTTTCCCCACCAGATAGAACATTAACAGATTTTTTAACTTCATCTCCTGAGAAGAGCATACGTCCTAAGAATCCGCGTAAGAATGTATCGTCATCTTCACCTTTTGATGCAAACTGGCGTAGCCACTCTAGTATAGATTCCTCAGTAGCAAAATCGCGAGAATTATCTTTAGGTAAATATGAGCGACTTGTTGTTACACCCCAACGAACAGTACCTTCATAGTCAATATCTCCCACTAAAGCACGCATCAAAACAGTGGCCTGAATATCATTTTGGCCGATAATAGCAGCTTTATCTCCTGGGCGTAGAATGAAACTAATATTATCAATAATTTTTTCTCCGTCAATGGTAACTGATAAGTTTTCAACAGTTAAAAGGTCATTACCAATTTCACGTTCTGCTTTAAAATTGATAAATGGATACTTTCTGCTAGATGGTACAATCTCTTCTAACTCAATTTTATCAAGCATTTTTTTACGAGAAGTTGCTTGTTTTGATTTTGAAGCATTGGCAGAAAAGCGAGCAACAAATTCTTGCAATTCTTTAATTTTTTCTTCTGCTTTTGCATTGCGATCAGATTGTAAACGCGCAGCTAATTCAGAAGATTGTTTCCAGAAATCATAATTACCAACATATAATTTAATTTTACCAAAATCTAAATCAGCCATGTGAGTACATACTTTATTTAAAAAGTGACGGTCATGGGATACAACGATAACAGTATTTTCAAAGTCAATTAAGAAATCTTCTAACCATGAAATGGATTGAATATCAAGACCATTTGTTGGTTCATCTAGTAAAAGTACATCTGGCTTACCAAAAAGAGCTTTGGCTAAGAGTACCTTAACTTTCTCCCCATTTGCAAGTTCACTCATTGACTGATAATGTAACTCTTCAGAAATATTTAGGTTTTGTAGTAATTGTGAAGCTTCACTTTCTGCTTCCCATCCACCTAATTCGGCAAAGGTACCCTCTAGTTCAGCTGCACGGACACCATCTTCTTCAGAAAAATCTTCTTTCATATAGATAGCATCTTTTTCTTTCATAATGTTGTAAAGCTGTTCATTACCCATGATAACAACATCAATTACACGCTCATCTTCATAATCAAAGTGATTTTGACGTAAAACAGATAAGCGTTCATCTTGCCCTAAAGAGATATGACCAGTTGATGGTTCGATATCACCGGAGAGAATTTTCAAGAAAGTTGATTTTCCTGCTCCATTTGCACCTATTAATCCATAAGTATTTCCAGCAGTAAATTTAATATTAACGTCATCGAAAAGTTTTCGATCACTAAAGCGTAAGGATACGTCAGAAACTGTAAGCAATTTTTCACCTCATTCATTTTATCTAACCTTCATTGTACCTAAAAAAGCCCCAATTTTCAATCAGAAAAGGGACTAGCATAGATACCAGAGATATTACATTGGTAATAAGATATCTTGGTCTTCCAATTTATAATGTTTTGTTAAACTAAATCCACGGCCAATGACTTCAGCTGCAGGCATAACAACAATAAAAGCTGTCTCATCTATTTCAAGTATTTTTTCTTGAACTGCTGATAATTCATAAGTTGAAATAACTGTCATTAACATGATTTTATCTGAAGTGGTGTAGCCTCCACGGATAGGAATTTTTGTTACACCACGATCTGTAACAGTAGTAATATAATCCTTAATTGCTTGATAATGTTCAGAAATAACCATGACATTTTTAGAAGAATCAAAGCCGTTTTCCATAATAGTAATAACATAGCCTACGACTAGTAAACCTATGGTTGAGTACATGACATCGTCTACTGATAAAGCAATAAAACCCATTACTACACTAATACCATCAACAATTGTCATAGCTACACCTAAGGTTAATGGAGAATATTTATGGAGTATTTGAGTTAGGATACCAGTTCCACCAGTAGAAGAATTTCCCCAAAAAACCATACCTAAACCTATTCCCACTATAATACCACCAAAAACAGCTGCTAAGAGCTGATTGTGTGTAACAGTAGGTAGAAAGCTAGTCATTTTTATGGCAATAGGATAGATCCATGAGCCATATAAGGTCTTAATAAAGGTTTGCTTACCTAAAAAGAAGTAACATAAAAGCAGCAACGGAATATTACTAACCATTAAAAAAAGCGATGGGCTAATACCAAGTAGTTCTTTCATAACTACGGAGATACCAACCATACCACCAGATGCGATATTATTATGGACAAACATAGTATTAAAACCAATTGCTGTGATAAAGGAACCTAAAGTCACGTAAAAAACGTCCATTAGTCTTCTTTTCATATTATATTTTCTCCTTCCACACCTTTAAATAGTAGACCACCATTATCTCTTAATTATCCCCTTATAGTCAAGTGATATTTACTAAAAATACTAATTATTTACTTGACAAAAGTAATATTTTTTTTTAGAATGGGGCTAAATTAGATGAGTATCCTTTACATTTGTTTTTAGAGAGCTAGTGTTTGCTGAAAACTAGCAACAAGTTAAGGTGAAATGGACTAGTGGTTATTTGAGAGGAAATCATAACTTTCAGGTTAGGCACCCCTTATCGTGCAACTTCTTTTATATAAGAAGATGAGATGATATTTATAGAAATATCAATTGAGGTGGTACCGCGTTTATTAGTTAGTACTTATAACGCCCTCACGCATTATGGCGTGAGGGATTTTTTATATAAAAAGGAGAGAGGAATGTCTAAACCCATTATTCTAACAGGAGATCGACCAACAGGTAAGTTACATCTTGGCCATTATGTTGGAAGTTTGAAAAATCGTGTAGCCTTACAAAATGAAGATAAATATAAAATGTTTATTTTTTTAGCAGATCAGCAAGCTTTGACGGACCATGCTAAAGAGTCTGAGAAAATTCAGGAGTCAATAGGTAATGTAGCCTTGGATTATTTATCAGTTGGCTTAGACCCTAATAAATCAACGATCTTTATTCAAAGTCAAATTCCAGAGTTAGCTGAATTAACCATGTATTACATGAATCTGGTATCATTAGCCCGATTAGAACGTAACCCAACTGTTAAGACAGAGATTGCCCAAAAAGGTTTCGGGGAAAGTATACCAAGTGGATTTTTGGTTTATCCTATTTCACAAGCGGCGGATATTACAGCCTTTAAAGCCAATTTTGTACCCGTTGGCACTGATCAAAAACCAATGATTGAACAAACACGAGAAATTGTTAGAAGCTTCAACCATACTTATAGTACAGACTGCCTTGTAGAACCTCAAGGAATTTACCCTGAAAATGAGGGTGCTGGAAGACTTCCTGGTATAGATGGTAATGCTAAAATGTCTAAATCACTGGGAAATGGTATTTATTTGTCTGACGATGTTGATACCGTTCGCAAAAAAGTGATGAGCATGTATACTGATCCTAATCATATTCGGATTGAAGATCCAGGTCAAATTAAAGGAAATATGGTATTTTATTACCTTGATATCTTCGGTAGAGAAGAAGATAAGGCTAATATTACAGCTATGAAGGAAGAGTATCAAAAAGGTGGTTTGGGAGATGTCAAAACAAAACGTTTCCTTTTAGAAATTCTAGAAAGAGAATTGGCACCTATTAGAGAGCGACGTCTAGAATATGCTAAAGATATGGGTGAAGTTTTCCGAATGTTAGAAAAAGGTAGTCAAGGAGCCCGTGCAACGGCTGCTCAAACCTTATCGCAAGTAAAAGAAGCAATGGGAATAAACTATTTTTAAGTAGGCTGTAATAACATCCTACCAAATGTTGTTGATATCTATTAAAAAGTAGGAAAATCTATAGTAACTTTGCTTATTAAGGAAAGTCGGAAGTGTTTATTGACAAATGAAATAAGCATGTTATGATAGTTACAATAAAAATTAGACTGGATTTATTTCCTACTATAAAAAAGAAAAGAGGATTATTTAATGTCGAATTGGGATACTAAATTTTTAAAAAAGGGATATACTTTTGATGATGTTTTACTGATTCCTGCAAAGAGTCATGTATTGCCAAATGAAGTTAATATGCAAACTAAATTAGCAAAAAATTTAACACTAAATATTCCAATTATTACAGCAGCTATGGATACAGTCACTGATAGTAAAATGGCTATTGCTATTGCGCGTGCAGGCGGTTTAGGAGTCATCCACAAAAATATGACTGTATCGGAGCAAGCTGAAGAAGTTCGTAAAGTAAAGCGTTCAGAAAATGGCGTTATTATTGATCCTTTTTTCTTAACCCCTGATCACAAAGTATCCGAAGCTGAAGAGCTAATGCAAAGGTATCGTATTAGTGGAGTTCCTATCGTAGAAACCATGGAAAATCGTAAGTTAGTTGGTATTATTACTAATCGTGATATGCGCTTTATTGGTGATTATGAGTCTCCTATTTCAGCACATATGACTAGCGAAAAATTGGTTACTGCAGAAGTAGGTACTGATTTAGAAACAGCAGAGCGTATTCTTCATGAACACAGAATTGAAAAATTACCTTTAGTTGATGACAATGGTCGCCTCTCAGGTCTTATCACTATAAAAGATATTGAAAAAGTAATTGAGTTTCCCCATGCTGCAAAAGATAATTTTGGTCGTTTATTAGTAGCAGCTGCGGTTGGAGTAACCTCTGATACTTTTGAGCGTGCTGAGGCTTTATTTGAAGCAGGAGCAGATGCAATAGTTATTGATACAGCCCATGGTCATTCAGCAGGAGTCCTAAGGAAAATAGCAGAAATTCGTGCTCACTTCCCTGATAAGACTTTAATTGCTGGAAATATTGCTACTGCCGAAGGAGCACGAGATCTTTATGAGGCAGGTGTAGATGTTGTTAAAGTAGGTATTGGACCTGGCTCAATTTGTACTACACGTGTCGTGGCTGGTGTTGGAGTTCCACAAATTACAGCAATCTATGATGCAGCAGCAGTTGCGCGTGAATATGGTAAAACTATTATTGCTGATGGTGGTATTAAATATTCAGGTGATATCGTTAAAGCTCTTGCAGCAGGTGGAAATGCTGTGATGTTAGGATCAATGTTTGCAGGAACCACTGAAGCTCCTGGAGAAACAGAAATATTCCAAGGACGTAAATTTAAAACGTATCGTGGTATGGGTTCAATTGCAGCAATGAAAAAAGGTTCTAGTGATCGTTACTTCCAAGGATCTGTCAATGAAGCTAATAAACTTGTTCCAGAAGGAATTGAAGGGCGTGTAGCTTATAAAGGTGCAGTTTCAGATATTGTTTTCCAAATGCTTGGAGGTATTCGCTCAGGAATGGGTTATGTCGGTGCTTCTAATCTTACTGACTTACATGAAAATGCTCAATTCATTGAAATGTCAGGTGCAGGACTGATTGAAAGCCACCCTCATGATGTTCATATTACAAATGAAGCACCAAATTACTCAGTACATTAATAATTGAGGCCATAAAACTTTTTATCAAAGGAAATTTTCCTTTAAAAAGCTTTATGGCTTTTTACTGTCTTATAGCTTTTAAAAAAAGTAATGTTATATAGATAGTTTAAGTGAGTAAATAGGCTTGTTTTAATCTTAATTTTCAGATATAATAACCGTTATGAGAAATCATAAATAAAATAATAGTTAATAAATATTCTTTACAGCGATGTCAATTAACTGTAAAGTTTTTGTAAAAGGGAGATTTATTTTGGAAGGTATTTTATATGCACTAGTACCGATGTTTGCCTGGGGTAGCATTGGTTTTGTTAGTAATAAAATTGGTGGTAAACCTAGTCAACAAACTTTTGGCATGACTTTAGGAGCCTTATTTTTTGCTCTTCTTGTCTGGATAATTGCTAGACCAGAAATGACAGTGAATTTATGGATTTTCGGTATTTTAGGAGGCTTTCTGTGGTCAATTGGTCAAACAGGTCAGTTTCAGGCAATGAAATATATGGGAGTATCTGTTGGAAATCCTTTATCTAGTGGTTTTCAATTAATTTTAGGAAGTCTTATTGGAGTTCTTGTCTTCCATGAGTGGACAAAATCCTATCAGTTTATTTTGGGAACGACTGCCTTAATACTGCTTATTATAGGTTTTTATTTTTCAAGTAAACAAGATCATGATAATAATGAGAAACATCAATTGTATCAATATTCTAAAGGGTTTAGAGCTTTAACCTATTCAACTATAGGTTATGTTTCCTATGTTGTTCTCTTTAATAACATTATGAAATTTGATTTAATTTCAGTTTTATTACCAATGGCTGTAGGGATGGTAGTTGGAGCAAGCTTCTTTATGTCCTTTAAATTAAGTTTTGATCCCTATGTTGTAAAAAATAGTCTAGTTGGCCTATTGTGGGGAATAGGAAATCTCTTCATGCTATTAGCAGCTTCTAATGCTGGACTAGCAATCGCATTTAGCTTTTCTCAATTAGGAGTTATTATTTCAATTGTAGGAGGGATTTTATTCCTAGGTGAGGTAAAAACTAAGAAAGAGATGAAGTGGGTAATCATTGGAATCATTTGTTTTGTAATTGGAGCTGTTTTACTAGGGATTGTAAAATCTTAAGCTTTTATCATAGTTTAGAGATATTAAAAAGAGGCTTCTAATTTGTAGAAGCTTCTTTATCTTTATTAGCAGGCTCTTAGTCTGCTTTTATTGTTCCCTGATTTACCCTGAATGTTTTAATAGAGTCTGGTAATTTAGAAAGATGTTCTAAACTGGTTGTTGTAATAAAGGTTTGAACATTCTCTGTAATAATAGTCTCAAGGAGCTTCGTTTGACGTGTATTATCAAGTTCACTCATTACATCGTCCAGTAAAAGAATAGGATTATCTCCACTTATTTCCTTCATCAGACTTATCTCTGCCATTTTTAAAGATAGAATTAAACTTCGATGCTGACCTTGACTTGCAAAATTAGCATTCATATCATTTATGTAAAATTCTATATCATCTCGATGGGGTCCAAGGCTAGTATTTTTTCGAAAGATATCTCTTTGTCTATTTTTCAAAAGATCTGCAATAAATTGTTCCTTGATGGTTTTTCCTTCTTCTAATGAAAAAGAAGATTGATAATTGATTGTTAGTTTTTCTAATTGGTTAGAAATTGAAAAATGATGTTTACTAGCTTCTTTCCCTAGGTTTTTAATAAAATTAATTCTTTGTTCAATAACACGGCTTCCATAAGAAGCTAATTGTTCATCTAAAACAGCGAGAAAATCCGAATTAATAGTTGATGCTGTCTTTAAATAAGCATTCCTTTGCTTTAGAACATGATTATATTGAGATAAATTTGATAAATAAACAGGTCTTATTTGCCCTAAATCAATATCAATGAATTTACGTCTGAGGCTTGGTGCGCCTTTTACAAGCTGTAAATCTTCGGGAGCGAAAAGAACAACCATCATTGAACCAATATAATCAGAAAGTTTAGCTTGCTTCAAAGAATTTATTTTAGTAATTCTTCCTTTGTCCGATAAAGAAATATCTAACTGTAAACTTCCATTTAAACGGTTTATTTTCCCTGATAAGAACAAATTATTTTCAGAGAATCGAATGAGTTCCTTATCTGAACGTGTTCGATGGCTTCTTGTCAGAGCAATAAAGTAGATAGCTTCTAAGAAATTTGTTTTTCCTTGTGCATTGTCGCCAATAAAAACATTCAGACTTGGAGAAAATTCTACTTTGATATCTTCATAATTCCTATAGTTCTTTAACTCTAACTCTTTAATCCACATTCTTAAGTACCGGGAAATCGAACAGGTCTAGTAGCTTTGGATCTATTTGTGCTTTGCTTTGATCCAACCTTTCCCTTTTTCTTATTTTTTTGATTCATCTGCTTAACAAGACTAGCAACACGTTTTTTTTCTGTTAATTCTTCTGCAAAAATTACTTGTTCTTCTTCACTAGGTTTGACGATCTTAATCTCAATTTCTTTAGAGGGAATAGAAAGGACATCTCCTACTCTTATTTTTTTCCCTCTTCGTTTTTCTTCTTGACCATTAAAAAGAACTTCTGTATCTTCTAAAAAGCTTTTAACAGCTCCTCCACTTTGGATAATACTTAATTCTTTTAATAAAGCTTGTAAGGTAATAAATTCTGTAAATAATTTGTATTCCATGTTTTTCTCCATTTACTAATTCAAGTCATTATAGCATAAATTGATTGTAAAGAATAACAGTAAATATCAAATAGGCTATGGCAAAGAAGTAAGTTAAAGGTTGAAAGTTGGACAGTTAGAATAAAAAATAGTCACTACTAGAATAGAAGGACTATAAAATGGTATAATTTAAGGAATCATAGAAAAATAAGGATAAATTATGAAAATTGTTGATGGCGTCCAACTTCATTTAATTGAAACTCAAAAATTTAAGACTAATCATATGACAATCAGATTTTCAGGAGAGTTAAATCATAAAACAGTGGCAAAACGCGTTTTAGTAGCTCAAATGTTAGCAACAGCAAACGAAAAATATCCCACTGCCAAAAGATTTCGTGAAAGATTAGCAGAATTATATGGTGCTAATCTATCTACAAATATTTCAGTAAAAGGTAAAGTACATATTATAGACATTGATATCACCTTTATTCAAAATAGATATTGTTTTAATGGAGAACGACTGCTAGATGAAGTTATTCAATTTTTAAAGGAAATATTATTCTCTCCTTTGTTAGCTATTGCCCAATATCAACCAAAAGTTTTTGAAGTTGAGAAAAATAATGTTATCAATTACTTAGAAGCTGATAAGGAAGATTCTTTTTACTATAGTAGTTTACAACTGAAAAAGGCTTTTTTTACAGATGAAAGCTTAGAGATTTCAAAATATGGAGATGCTGATCTTGTCAAAAAAGAAACAGCATATACAAGCTATCAAGAGTTCCACAAAATGATGTTAGAAGACCAAATTGATATTTATATCATGGGAGACTTTGATGAGTACAGAGTTGTACAACTCTTACACAAATTTCCTTTTGAGAATCGCCAAAAAAAGCTTCAGTATTTTTATAAACAAGAACATTTTAATATTGTAAATGAGTCCCTTGAAGAAAGGCCATTAAATCAATCAATACTTGAAATGGCGTATCATTTCTCAGCTGAATTTGGTGGGAAAAACCATTATGCTCTGATAGTTTTAAATGCCCTCTTAGGCTCATATGCACATTCTAGCCTTTTTACTAAAGTTAGAGAAAGTGAAGGGCTAGCTTATACAATCGGAAGTAGATTTGATGTTTTTACAGGGTTTTTAGAGATTTATGCAGGTATTGACAAGAATAACCGAACTAAGGTTTTGCAATTGATTATAAAGGAAATTAATGACCTTAAATTAGGCAGATTTTCAGCAAGTTTAGTAGAGAAAACAAAATTAATGTTACAAAATAACATGCTGCAATCAGAGGATTACTGTAAAGCAATCATTGACAGAACTTATATTAATGACTATATTGACAGTGATTATTCTTTATCAAACTGGCTAGAAAATATAAGTAAAGTAAAGAAAACAGATATCATCAAAGCTGCTAATCTTTTAAAATTACAATCTCTTTATTTTTTGGAAGGAAGATAGATGAACACTTTAAAAAAGATTAACTATTCTAGATTTGATGAAGAATTCTACTATTCAAAATTTAGAAATGATTTTCAGGTTTACATTATAAATAAACCTGGCTTTGTTGAAAAGACCGCAATGTTGACAGTTAACTACGGATCTCTTGACAATAACTTTACAATAAGAGGAAAACAAAAAGAAAATACAGAAGGTATTGCACACTTTTTAGAGCATAAGTTATTTGAAGATGCTCAGGGGAATGATATTTCTTTGAAGTTTACAAATTTAGGTGCCGATGTAAATGCCTTTACAACATTTGATAAAACATCTTACTATTTTTCAAGTTCTAATAATTTTATTAAGAACCTTAATTTACTACAAGAATTTGTTATGACAGCTACTTTCACAGACTCATCAGTAAATAGAGAAAAGAAAATAATTGCTCAAGAAATTGATATGTATTTAGATGATCCTGATTATCGTTCATATAGTGGAATCTTGCAGAATCTATTTCCAGGCTCTAGCCTAGCAATGGATATTGCTGGTTCTAAAGAGTCTATAGAGATGATTAGTGCTGA
The DNA here is from genome assembly GCF_000380005.1 of Streptococcus didelphis DSM 15616. Lineage (GTDB taxonomy): Bacteria > Bacillota > Bacilli > Lactobacillales > Streptococcaceae > Streptococcus > Streptococcus didelphis. Next base: position 244,104 of record NZ_KB904189.1, on the reverse strand, counting down.
GATTTTGAGGAAAAATTATAATCAATTTTATCATCCTTCACAAATGACCTTATTTATTGTGGGGGAGGTTGATGTAGAAGAGACATTTGAGTCAATAAAACTGTGTCAAGCTAATTTTAAACGGAGAAAACCGGCAAAGGCAGCTATTACCTCTCTCCCTTATAATGAAGTTATTAAGACTAACTCACTTTCTATGGATATTAATATCGCAAAGGTTGCAGTAGGTTATAGAGGGGCAAAATGTCATTCTAATAATTCCTTATTAGCTTATCGGATAGCTTTGAAATTTTTACTAGCTATGTTATTTGGCTGGACATCAAAAAATTATCAGAATTGGTATGATAGTGGAAAAATTGACGATTCTTTTGATATAGAAATTGAAATCCATCATGACTACTCTTTTGTGATTATCACATTAGATTCAAGTCAACCTATTTCAATGTCTAGTAAAATTAGAAAAGAAATTGAAGAGTTTCAAAAATCAAAAGATATTAATAGTGAACATTTGGCTCTTTTAAAAAGAGAAATGTATGGCGATTTTTTACAAAGTTTAGATTCGATTGAACATATCTGTAATCAGTTCAATATGTTTTTGACAAGTAATGATAATTATTTTGATATTCCTACTATTATCGAGCAAGTCACTTTAGAGGATATTATCTCTGTTGGAAAAGATTTTTTTGCAAAAGCAGAAGTTTCAGATTTCATGGTCTTTCCCAAATGAATAGAAATCTGTTATAATGAGTTTAATATTTTAGTATAGAGGTGCCTGTATGAGAGATAAAACTCTTGGTGAATTATTAAGAGAAACACGTGTTAGCAAAAACATTACATTAGATGAGATTGAAAATAGCACTGGTATTTCTTCCCATTATTTATTAGCTATGGAATTAGATCAATTTAGAATTATTCCAGAAGAAAAGTTAGATAGCTACTTAAAACAATATGCTGATATGGTATTTTTAGATTATCCTATGGTAAAAGAATTATATCGACGTCAGAGTATTGAAAGACAAAAGGTTACAGAACCAAGTGTAACCCAGCTAGTGGAAGAAAAACTGAGTCAAAAAAAACAAGAAGAAAAAGTAGTTTCTACAGCTACCTTCCCTCTACAGCTTAATGTTATGCAAAAAAGGGAGCAAGCTTCCCCTTCAACTCCAGTAAGTGAAGTAAGAAGAGAAAAAATCGAAGTAAAAAAAGAGGATGCTGATAGAAATGCTAGAAAAGAAAGAACAAGGTTAAGTAGAACCAGAGATGAAGGAAAAAAATCGAAATCTATTTTTTCAATTGTTCTTTTAACTTTAATCACTTTAGCAATTTCTATCTTTATATTATTTGCTGTATGGCAACAATTTACTAAAGAAAATACTGTAAAAGATGCGAATAACACGTTGGTAGATAAAAACAAAGAAAAAGAAGCTTCAGATTCAAGTAGTTCTAAAAAAGTAACAACTATAACAACTCAAGGACAGGATAATTATCTAGTTGCAAATGTTACAAAAGCTGAAGAGGCAGTCACTGTTACTGTATCCTTGACAGATGCAGAAAACTCATGGATTTCACTAACAAATTCTGAAATTGGTGAGGGTGGTATGACATTAACTGCTGAAAATCCAACTTATACAACTAGCCTTAGTCCAGATGTAAAACAGTCTATACTTACACTTGGTATTACAAAAGGTGTATCAGTAACAATTGATGGTCAACCCTTAGATTTATCAGCTATTACAAGTACTGATATTAGTTATATAACTTTAAACATTCAATAAAGATAGTAGGCATACAAGATGACAAAAAAAGAAAATATTCCTAATTTATTAACCTTAATACGTATTGTAATGATTCCATTATTTTTACTCATTACTAGTCTAGGTCAAACTCGCGGATGGCATATTTTTGCAGCTGTCATTTTTGCCTTGGCCAGTTTAACTGATTATTTAGATGGTTATTTAGCTAGGAAATGGCGTGTAGTTACAAATTTTGGGAAATTTGCTGATCCACTAGCTGATAAAATGTTGGTTATGAGTGCTTTTATTATGTTGGTAGGCCTTGATTTAGCTCCTGCTTGGATAGTGGCAATTATTATTTGTCGTGAATTAGCAGTAACTGGCTTAAGACTCCTATTAGTTGAGTCAGGAGGAAAAGTGTTGGCTGCAGCTCTCCCAGGTAAGATAAAAACAGCTTCACAGATGTTTTCGATTATATTCTTATTTTGTCATTCTATAGTAATAGGAAATATTTTACTCTATATTGCTTTATTCTTTACAATTTATTCAGGATACGACTATTTTAAAGGAGCAGGTTTTCTTTTTAAAGATACCTTCAAATAACCATGTCAAATATTATTGAAGTAAAAAATATAAAATTTAAATATCAAAAAGAGCAAGAATTTTATACTCTTGATGATATTTCGTTTCACGTGAAACGTGGTGAATGGTTATCTATTATTGGTCATAATGGTTCAGGGAAATCAACTTCTGTAAGACTTTTAAATGGTTTAAATGTCGCAGAATCAGGTACTATACTTATTGATGGGGATATCTTATCAGAAGAAAATGTCTGGAATATCCGTCAGAAGATTGGTATGGTTTTTCAAAATCCGGATAATCAGTTTGTGGGAGCAACAGTTGAAGATGATGTAGCATTTGGTTTAGAAAATAAAGGACTTCCTCATGAGGAAATGAAAGAGCGTGTTGCTCAAGCTCTTGATCTAGTTGGAATGTCCTCATTTAAAGATAGAGAGCCAGCACGTTTATCGGGGGGACAAAAGCAAAGAGTAGCAATTGCAGGTGCAATAGCCTTAAAACCAATGATTGTTGTTCTAGACGAAGCAACGAGCATGCTGGATCCAAAAGGTAGATTAGAACTTATTAATACTATAAAATCAATACATAAAGACTATGATTTAACAGTTATTTCAATTACACATGATCTTGATGAAGTTGCTCTAAGTGATCGTGTTTTAGTTATGAAAAATGGTCAAGTAGAGTCCAGTTCAACTCCGAAACAGTTATTCGCAAGAGGAAATGATCTTCTTAATTTAGGGTTAGATATTCCTTTTACCAATTTAGTGGTAAAAATGTTACGAGAAGAAGGATTTGAAATTGAAGGTGACTACTTAACAGAAAAGGAATTAGAGGAACAATTATGGCAGTTCATTTCCAAGACGTAAGTTTTACATACCAAGCAGGGACTCCTTTTGAAGGGCGTGCCCTTTTTAACGTTAATCTTGATATTGTGGATGGCTCTTATACCGCATTTATTGGACATACTGGCTCTGGGAAGTCAACAATTATGCAACTTTTGAATGGCTTATTAATTCCTACGTCAGGTCTTGTTACTGTTGATGATAAACATATTACTAGTCAGTCAAAAAATAAGGATATAAAATCGATTCGTAAGCAAGTTGGCTTAGTTTTTCAGTTTCCTGAGAGCCAATTGTTTGAAGAATCAGTTTTAAAAGATGTTGCATTTGGCCCACAAAATTTTGGGATTTCCAAAGAAGATGCTGAAGTTATTGCGCGTGAAAAATTATCTCTTGTTGGTATTTCTGAAGATTTGTATGAAAAAAATCCTTTTGAATTATCAGGAGGACAGATGCGACGAGTAGCAATTGCTGGAATTTTAGCCATGCAGCCGAAAATTTTAGTCTTAGATGAGCCAACAGCTGGTTTAGATCCAAAAGGTAGGCGAGAATTAATGGAACTCTTCAAGGAATTGCATGAGAGTGGGATGACCATTGTACTTGTAACACATTTAATGGATGATGTTGCTAATTTTGCTGACTATGTCTATGTTCTTGAAAAAGGTAAGATTACAATGTCTGGTCAACCTCGTAAAGTTTTTCAAAAGGTAACTTTATTAGAAGAGAAACAGTTGGGAGTTCCAAAAATAACAAAGTTTGCTCAGCACTTGAGTGAAAGAGGATTGCAGTTACCATACTTGCCGACTACTTTGGAAGAGCTTAGAGAGGTTTTAAAAAATGGATAAACTTATTCTAGGAAGATATATTCCAGGAGATTCTATTATTCATCGTTTGGATCCACGTTCAAAATTATTAGCTATGATTATTTACATTATTATTATTTTTTGGGCTAATAATGTCATTACCAATCTAATTATGTTAGCTTTTACTTTAATAGTTGTTTTGTTATCAAAAATAAAGCTTTCATTCTTTCTGGGTGGCTTGAAACCAATGATTGGTATAATTTTATTTACAACCATGTTTCAAGTGTTCTTTAACCAGGGTGGTGAAACTTTAGTGAAGTTTTGGTTTATTCGAATTACAGTATTAGGTTTAAGTCAAGCTTTACTTATTTTTATGCGATTTTTACTTATTATATTCTTTTCTACCCTTCTAACATTAACTACAACACCTTTAAGTTTATCTGATGCAGTAGAATCTCTACTAAAACCATTTAAGGTAATTAAGGTCCCTGCCCATGAAATAGGCTTAATGCTTTCTTTAAGTTTACGTTTTGTTCCAACCTTAATGGATGATACAACGCGCATTATGAATGCTCAAAAGGCTAGAGGAGTAGATTTTGGTGAGGGAAACCTTATTCAAAAAGTAAAGTCTATTATTCCTATATTAATCCCTCTATTTGCATCAAGTTTTAAACGTGCAGATGCTTTGGCAATTGCTATGGAATCTAGAGGTTATCAAGGTGGCGAAGGAAGAAGTAAATACAGACTTTTAGAATGGAAATTCACTGATACTATAGCTATTTTGGTAACTATTAGTTTAGGAGTGACTTTATTTTTACTAAAAAGTCCAGGATTAAAATAGCTTTTGCTTAACCTTTAGAAGACTAAATAAGAGCTAATTCTATCTTATAAACTAAATATACCTGTAACAATTTTAATATTTCCTATATAACTAAGTAACATTATTAAGTTACTATGGTATTCGGAGAAAAAAAGAGGTGTATTTATATGATAAGAAAAGAAAATTTTAAAAAGCGTTATATTAGTTTTGGAGTGTTAGCAGCAGCAATTTCATTGTTAGCATTAATCTTTGCTTTTTCAAGCAGAAGTGTAGACACAGAGTCTTATATGAAATCAACTACCTCTACTAAAAAAGTAGAGAAAAAAGTAGCTAAGTCTTCTGTTTCATCTTCTGATAAGAAAACGAAGGTTGAGGAAAAAGCAGATGCTGCTAGTCAAAAAGAAAAAGAAGCAACAAATGTTTCTGAGGAGCCTGCAACGGAACCTCAAGTAGCTCCAGCTCCTACAACAGCTGAAGCTCAGCCTCAGGCAATGGCAATGGTTAATCAGCAAAGTCCTGCTCAATCACAACAGTATACAACGTCTGCTACTTCATATCTTGCAAATGGCAATACTGCCGGAGTGGTAGGAAGTCAAGCGGCAGCACAAATGGCAGCACAAACAGGAGTTCCACAAGCAACATGGGAAGCTATAATTGCGCGTGAATCTAATGGAAATCCAAATGTTGCAAATGCATCAGGTGCATCAGGTCTATTCCAAACAATGCCAGGATGGGGATCAACTGCTACTGTTCAGGATCAAATTAATGCAGCTGTAAAAGCTTATAATGCTCAAGGCTTAGCTGCTTGGGGCTATTAAAAAAGTCTAGTTTCATTTTGGAAACTAGACTTTTTTTAATCTAAATTATTTTTTTTAACAATTGGGTATTCTTACTTAAATTTTAAGAACCTAATGTTCAGATTAAGTCTTGAATTTCAAGAGGAGTATGTGCAATAATATTAGCACCATTCTTTAATAACTCTTCTTCACTTCCAAAGCCCCATGTAACTCCTAAACAGGAGATGTGGGCTCTTTTTCCACCAATCATATCAAACAAAGTATCTCCAATAATAACAGCATCTGAAGGTTTAATTTGAAAGTCTTTAAGACAAGCATTTATCAAATCAACTTTTACAAATCTTTGCTCAGTCGCTCCATAAATTGCTTTGAAGTAATGGTGAATTCCAAGTTCTTTTAACATTAAATAAGCCATAGGTTCATGTTTACTAGTTGTAATGTAAAGATCTTTATTAGCCTCAGTTAACTTGTCAAGCAACTTCTTGATATCTTCATAAAGCTTAACTTGATAGACACCATATGCTTTATAGTAATTACGAAAATGTCCAATAGCCTCTTGAATATCATTTTGGTTATCAAAGTAGTTTGCAAAAGTGGTTTCGAGAGGAGGTCCAATATAGCTTGACAGTACCTTTACATCAGGAGTAAGTAGTTGTAGTTTATCAAATGTTTCCTGAAAAGCATTAATAATGCCTAAGCTTGAGTCTACCAGAGTACCATCTAAATCAAAAAGTATAGAGTTCAATTGATATACCTCATATTATTATCTTGAAAAAAGTGGGATAATTAAGTTCCAAAAATTTCTTTACTATATTGTTTACCAGTTGGAGTTGCTGCTAAGCCACCTTCAGCTGTTTCACGAAAGGCTGTTGGTAGTGCAGAACCTACTTGATACATAGCATCTACTACTTCATCAACTGGAATCTGTGATTTTATGTCAGCTAAAGCCATATCAGCAGCTACAATGGCAAAGCTAGCTCCTAAAGCATTCCGCTTTACACAAGGAACTTCTACAAGACCTGCTACAGGATCGCAAATTAGGCCGAGCATATTTTTAATGACAAAGGCAACTGCTTGGCTTGCTTGGAATGAAGTTCCTCCTGCAGCCTTAGTTAAAGCGGCAGCACACATAGCAGAAGCTGAGCCTACTTCAGCTTGACATCCACCCTCAGCTCCAGAAATAGAGGCATTATTTCCAATTACAAGACCAAAAGCACCAGCTGTAAATAAGAATTCTAATTGTTGGGTTTTATTAAGATTTAATTTTTCAATGGCTATGGATAAAACGGCAGGAAGACAACCTGCACTTCCTGCTGTAGGAGTCGCACAGACAAGTCCCATTTTTGCATTAAGTTCATTAACAGCCATAGCGTTTCGGACTGCATGTAAGACAGTTTTATCAGCAATATGTTTTCCAGTTTTAATGTAGTTATCCATTTTTAAGGCATCACCACCAGTTAACCCACTAATAGATTTACTAGGTGTCAAGCCACTGACAACAGATTCTTTCATGACTTCTAAATTACGTGACATTAGGGATAAGATTTCATCTCTAGTGCGACCAGTCATTTCTATCTCAGTTTCTATCATTAATTCAGCAACATTACCGTTAAATTTTTCATCTGCTTGTTGGACAAGCTCTTCTATTGTATAAAACATAATAAATCTTTCTAGTCAAAGAAATTGACATTATATAAATGTGGGATAGTTTCTATTTCTTTTACAGCAGCTTGGCAGTCTCTTGAATCTACTTCTATAATCATAATAGCTTTTTCACCAGCATTTTCCCGTGTAACGTTCATTTGTGCAATATTAATATTGTAAGCTGAGAGAATATCAGTAACTTGAGCAATCATTCCTGGTATGTCTTGATGAACAATAATGATTGTTGGAGTGTTCATTGAAAGTGAAACAGAAAAACCATTAATTTCGGTAACTTGGATATTCCCACCTCCAATAGATACACCAGTAATGCTCATTTCTTTTTCTTGCTTTTTCACAGAAATTTTCACAGTATTCGGATGTGGAGCATTACTGTCTTTTAAAATATCCCAATAGATTTTAATGCCTTTTTTATAAGCAATTTCTAAAGAGTCTTTAATATTAGGATTATCAGTATCCATCCCCATAATACCTGCAACTAAAGCCTTATCTGTACCATGACCTTGATAGGTTTTAGCAAAGGAATTATATAGGTGGAAAGTTACCTGGTCAGGGATTTCTCCAAAAATAGAGTGAACAACTTTACCAATTCTTACAGCTCCTGCGGTATGACTACTGGAAGGACCAATCATAACTGGGCCAATGATGTCAAAAACTGATTGAAATTTTTGTGTTTTCATAGCTACTCCAAATCTTTATTTTGTCATCATTATTATAACAAATTGCATTAAAAATAGTATTGTTTTTATAAAAGGTAAATCTTGGAAATAGTAGTAATTACTGCTATAATAGTCTTTGCGTCAAAGACGCTTCAAAATCGACCTTCAAATCGACTTTTGAAAACGACGACCTTCAAATCGTTCGTTAAACGAAAAGATGGGAGAATTTTATGATTAATAACGCTGATACACGTGTTGTTATAGGTATGAGTGGAGGGGTAGACTCTTCCGTAACTGCCCTTTTATTAAAAGAGCAAGGCTATGATGTCATCGGTGTATTTATGAAAAATTGGGATGATACTGATGAATTTGGTGTATGTACGGCTACAGAAGACTATAAAGATGTTGCGGCTGTAGCAGATCAAATTGGAATTCCTTATTATTCTATTAATTTTGAAAAGGAATATTGGGATAGAGTTTTTGAATATTTTTTGGCAGAATATAAGGCAGGCCGTACTCCAAACCCAGATGTCATGTGTAATAAGGAAATTAAATTTAAAGCATTTTTAGATTATGCTATGAGTTTAGGAGCAGACTATGTAGCAACAGGGCATTATGCTCAGGTGGAAAAAGATGGTAATGGCATTGTTCATATGTTACGTGGAGTGGATAATGGCAAGGACCAGACTTATTTTTTAAGCCAATTATCTCAAAAACAATTACAAAAAACTATGTTTCCTTTGGGACATCTTCAAAAATCAGAAGTGCGCCAAATAGCAGAGCGAGCTGGACTAGCAACTGCTAAAAAGAAGGATTCCACAGGAATCTGTTTCATTGGAGAAAAGAACTTTAAAGAATTTTTAAGTCATTATTTGCCAGCACAAAAAGGAAGAATGCTGACAGTAGATGGACGTGATATGGGTCAACACGCAGGGCTTATGTATTACACAATAGGGCAACGTGGTGGCCTTGGAATCGGAGGTCAACATGGTGGAGATAATCAACCATGGTTTGTTATAGGAAAAGACCTATCCCAAAATATTTTGTATGTTGGACAAGGCTTCTATCATGAAAGTTTAATGTCAACTAGTCTGGATGCCTCTATGGTTCATTTTACTAGGGAAAGGCCTAAAGATTTCACTATAACCTGTACAGCAAAATTCCGTTACCGTCAACCTGATAGTAAAGTTACTGTAAAGGTTAATGGAGATAAGGCGACTGTTATATTTGAAGAGCCACAAAGAGCAATTACACCAGGACAGGCTGTTGTTTTTTATGATGGCGACGAGTGCCTTGGTGGTGGTATTATTGATATGGCTTATAAAGATGGTGTAGCTTGTCAATATATTTAGTTTTTTGTAAAAAAAGTTAGGATTTATTATGCTTACAAAATTTATTTTATCTTTTATGGCTTTTTTTGCTATGATGAACCCCTTATCTAACTTGCCAGCCTATATGGCTTTAGTAGCAGGGGATGACAAGCTTATTTCTAAGAAAATTGCTAGAAAGAGTTTACTGATAGCATTTACTATAGTAGTGGTAGTTACTCTAAGTGGGCATTTTATTTTCACCTTATTTGGTATTACCATTGACGCTTTACGAATAGCGGGTGGTATATTAGTGGGTCTTACGGGTTATCATATGATTAATGGAGTTCACTCCCCCGCTGCTAAACATATAGAACCTACAAGTATATCTGATCCATTAGATGTTGCTATTTCACCTTTAGCTATGCCACTTTTTGCAGGTCCAGGTACCATCGCAACTGCCATCATCTTATCTCACGGAAGCTGGGAGCATCAATTGATTACGATACTATCATTTTTACTTCTGTGTCTTCTTACCTATCTTCTTTTACTCAGTGCGGATAGGATAGCAACTTTCTTAGGAAAGAATATGATGGGTATCATTACCCGTTTAATGGGATTGATACTAACTACTATAGGGGTTCAAATGTTTGTCCTTGGCATACAAGGAGCTTTCAAGTGATTGTAAAGTAAGTTGACTGATATGTAAAGATACCTTGACAATTATAATCAAGTTTTTTCCAAACTATTTATTGACAAGAAAATAGATTTTATTTACAATAAATTTAACAATTAACCTTGATGGTCAAAGCTCATGGGAATTGTAGGTCTTTTTGACTTGCAATTTTCTAGGGTTTTGGCTATTTTTATGTGTTAAGCAGACTTCAAAGTTCTTTAAGAGAGTAAGGAATAAAGAATGTTTTATGTGAAACACTTTGCCAGATTAGATAAAGTATAGAAAATATAGCTACTATTTAAAAAGTTAAGAAAATAAGAGGTGTAAAAATGACTCATGTATTTACTGAGACTTATGATGTAATTGTTGTTGGTGCTGGCCATGCGGGTGTTGAAGCTAGTCTTGCAGCCAGTCGTATGGGTTGTAAAACTTTATTAGCAACAATTAATTTAGATATGCTAGCCTTTATGCCATGTAATCCTTCAATTGGTGGCTCTGCTAAAGGTATTGTCGTTAGAGAAATAGATGCTCTAGGTGGAGAAATGGGTAAGAATATTGATAAGACCTATATCCAGATGAAGATGCTAAATACAGGAAAAGGTCCAGCTGTAAGAGCGCTTAGAGCACAAGCAGATAAAAATTTGTATGCACGAGAAATGAAGCATACTGTAGAAAAGCAAGAAAGACTAACGCTTCGTCAAACCATGATAGATGATATTTTGGTAGAAGATGGTCATGTTCTTGGTGTTTTAACAGCAACTGGACAAAAATTCGCGGCTAAAACAGTCATTGTAACAACTGGGACCGCTCTTCGAGGAGAAATTATTCTTGGTGAATTAAAGTATTCGTCTGGTCCTAATAATAGTTTAGCTTCAGTTACCTTAGCAGATAACTTACAGAAATTAGGTTTAGAGATTGGTCGCTTTAAAACGGGAACTCCACCAAGGGTTAAGGCATCTTCTATTAACTATGAAGCTACTGAAATTCAGCCGGGAGACACAAAACCAAATCACTTTTCATTCATGTCAAAGGATCAAGATTACCTAACAGATCAGATACCATGCTGGTTAACTTATACCAATCAAACAAGCCATGATATTATCAATCAAAATCTTTATCGTGCCCCAATGTTTTCGGGTATTGTTAAGGGTGTGGGCCCTCGTTATTGTCCATCTATAGAAGACAAGATTGTAAGGTTTGCTGATAAGGAACGCCATCAACTCTTCTTGGAACCTGAAGGACGTGATACAGAAGAAGTATATGTTCAGGGACTTTCAACTAGTCTACCAGAAGATGTTCAAAAAGATTTAATTCATTCGATTAAGGGCCTTGAAAAGGCTGAGATGATGAGAACAGGCTATGCTATTGAATATGATATCGTCTTACCTCATCAGCTTCGTCCTACTTTAGAAACTAAACTCATTTCAGGACTTTTCACAGCAGGTCAAACAAATGGGACTTCTGGGTATGAAGAAGCTGCTGGACAAGGAATTGTGGCTGGAATTAATGCGGCCTTAAAAGTACAAGGAAAGCCAGAGTTAATTTTGAAACGAAGTGACGCTTATATTGGTGTGATGATTGATGATTTAGTAACAAAAGGAACTTTAGAACCTTATCGTTTACTAACATCTCGTGCAGAATATCGTCTGATTTTACGTCATGATAATGCAGATATGCGCTTGACAGAGATAGGTCGTCAAATAGATTTAGTTGATGAACAACGCTGGCAAGCGTTTCAAGCAAAAAAGCTACAATTTGAGAAAGAATTGAAGCGTTTAAATAGTATTAAATTAAAACCTATTAAAGAAACAAATCAAAAGGTGCAAGAACTTGGCTTTAAACCACTGACAGATGCTATGACAGCTAAGGAATTTATGCGTCGTCCAGATATTGATTATAAAACAGCAATTTCATTTATAGGCCCAGCCCTAGAAGAAATTAATCCTAAGGTAGTCGAACTACTAGAAACTGAAATTAAATATGAAGGTTATATCAATAAAGCCTTGGATCAAGTAAACAAAATGAAACGGATGGAAGAAAAGAAAATTCCTAAGGATATTGACTGGGATGCCATTGATTCTATTGCTACGGAAGCACGTCAGAAATTCAAAAAGATTAATCCGGAGACAATAGGACAGGCCAGTCGGATTTCAGGTGTTAATCCAGCAGATATTTCTATATTAATGGTTTATATTGAAAGCAATGGCAAAGCACGTAGAAAATCACATTAGTTATTAAGTTATTAAAAGAGTCATCAAAATGTAACCTTATAGAACATAGGCAGCTCTGTATTTTGGGGCTGTTTTATGATATAATATTGGCTTAAGGGGTTATAGGATGAAAAGATTTCGTTTTGAAACCATTCATTTAATTATGATGGGTCTAATTTTATTTGGATTACTAGCATTAGGTGTTAGAATCATACAATCAAAGGTGCTGATAATATCAGCCATCTTTCTTGTACTTTTATTTATCGTAGCTCTCCTTTGGTATCAAAAAGAAGTTTATGAATTATCTGATTTAGATCATATTGAACTCTTAAATGAACAGACAGAAAATAACTTAAAAACTCTTTTAGACAAGATGCCGGTTGGGGTTATCCAGTTTGACCATGAAACAAATTTAATTGAATGGTATAATCCATATGCAGAGTTAATATTTACCAATGAAGATGGTAATCTAGAAGAAGAATTAATTCACAATATTTTAATTGATAAGCGTAAGGGAGATATTACTCAAACTTTTGAAGTGTTTGGTAATCGTTATACCTCTTATATTGATCAAGCCTCTGGTGTTTTTTACTTTTTTGATGCTTTTATAGGAAATAGAGAAACAATTGATGCTAATATGATGAGGCCTGTAATAGGAATTATTTCGATTGATAATTATGATGATATTACAGATAACCTTTCAGACGCAGACATTTCAAAAATTAATAGTTTTGTAGCTAACTTTATTGCTACTTTCATGGACACCAGACAGATTTTTTATCGTCGTGTCAATATGGACCGGTATTATTTCTATACAGATTATCAAAATCTAAAAGAGTTAATGGATGATAAATTTGCAATTTTAGAAACTTTTAGAAAAGAAGCCCAAGAAAAACAACTTCGTTTAACCTTAAGTATGGGCATTTCTTATGGACAGAAAAACCATAGCCAAATTGGTCAGGTTGCACTAGAGAATTTAAATATTGCTCTTGTCCGTGGAGGAGACCAAATTGTTATCCGAGAAAATGAAGATAGTAAAACACCAATTTATTTTGGAGGTGGATCTGTTTCAACGGTTAAACGTTCTAGAACGAGAACAAGAGCAATGATGACAGCTATTTCCGATAGAATAAAGACAGTAGATAAGGTTTTCATTGTTGGTCATCGCAAATTGGACATGGATGCCTTAGGTTCTTCGGTAGGAATGCAATTTTTTGCAGGTAATATTATTGAAAATAGTTTTGCTGTTTATGATGAAAATGATTTAGGACCAGATATTGAAAGAGCTATTGAACGTCTACAAGCAGATGGTAAAACGCGTTTAATTAGTGTTAACCAAGCAACCAGATTAGTAACACCTAACTCTCTATTAGTTATGGTTGATCATTCAAAAGTCTCATTAACCTTGTCTCAAGATTTTTATAATATGTTTAAAGATATTATAGTTGTAGACCACCATAGAAGAGATGATGATTTTCCTGAAAATGCGATTTTAACCTTTATCGAAAGTGGCGCAAGTAGTGCTGCAGAACTGGTAACAGAGTTAATTCAGTTTCAAAATTCTAAAAAGCGTTTAAGTAAAATTCAAGCAAGTATTTTGATGGCTGGGATTATGTTGGATACTAAAAATTTTTCTACAAGAGTAACAAGTAGAACCTTTGATGTGGCCAGCTATTTGAGAAATAGAGGTAGTGATAGTGTTGAAATTCAACAAATAGCTGCAACCGATTTTGATGAATATAAACAAATTAACGAAATTATCCTTCGTGGCCAAATTATATTTGATAATATTATGGTAGCCACAGGGTTTCAAAATCACTTTTATTCAAATGTAATTGCAAGTAAAGCAGCAGATTCAATGTTATCAATGGCAGGGATTGAGGCTAGTTTTGCTATGGTAAGAACCAAGCAAAATAAAATTGTAATCTCTGCAAGAAGTCGTAGTAAAATAAATGTCCAACGAATTATGGAAAAACTTGGAGGAGGAGGCCATTTCAATCTGGCAGCTTGTCAAATTGATAATGATGACTTTGAAAAAGTAAACCAATTATTAGTTGAAACTATTGAAAACACGTTAAAAGAAATAAATGAGGTAGAATGATGAAAGTTATTTTTTTACAAGATGTAAAAGGTAAAGGTAAAAAAGGTGAGATTAAAGAAGTTCCAACAGGCTATGCACAAAATTTTTTGTTGAAAAAAAATCTTGCTAAAGAGGCAACTAGCCAAACAATTGGTGAATTAAAGGGTAAGCAAAAAGCAGAAGAAAAGCAGCAAGCAGAGATATTAGCGGAAGCAAAAGCTATTAAAAAGATCCTAGAGGATAAAAATACCTTAGTACAATTTACTGAAAAAGTAGGACCAGATGGCAGAACCTTTGGTTCAATTACGGCTAAAAAGATTTCTGAAGAGTTAAAAAATCAGTTTGAGATTAAGATTGATAAACGTCATATTGAGTTAGACCATCCAATAAGAGCAATTGGACTTATTGAAGTTCCAGTAAGGTTACATAAAGAAGTTATGGCTGAAATTAAGTTACAAATCATTGAAGCCTAGTAAAGAGTTTACAAGATGTGGAGGTGTTGAGGTTGCCTGAAGTACCAGAATTAAGAGTTCAACCCCAAGATTTATTAGCAGAACAATCTGTTATTGGGTCAATATTTATATCGCCTGATAAACTAATAATAGTTAGAGAATTTATTAGCCCTGACGATTTTTATAAATATTCTCATAAAATTATCTTTCGGGCAATGATAGCACTTAGTGAGCGTAATGATGCTATTGATGCAACAACCGTTCGTACGATTCTTGACGATCAAGGTGATCTCCAAAATATTGGAGGTTTGTCTTATATTGTTGAACTTGTCAATAGTGTACCAACTAGTGCCAATGCTGAATACTATGCAAAAATTGTTGCAGAAAAGGCCATGCTTCGTAATATAATATCTAGGTTGACAGAGACTGTAAACTTAGCTTATGAAGGAGCTACCGAATCAAAAAATATTATAGTAGGTGCGGAAAAAGCCTTAATTGAAATTAATGAACATAGCAATCAAAGTGGTTTTCGGAAGATTTCAGATGTTTTAAAGGTAAATTACGAGAATCTAGAAATACGTTCAAAACAAACGAGTGATGTTACAGGTCTACCTACAGGATTTAGAGATTTGGATAAGATTACAACAGGTTTACACCCAGATCAACTTATCATATTAGCAGCTAGACCAGCAGTTGGTAAGACAGCATTTGTTTTAAATATTGCTCAGAATGTTGGAACTAAACAAAAGCGTGCAGTAGCTATTTTTTCTCTAGAGATGGGAGCAGAAAGCTTAGTTGACAGAATGCTAGCCGCAGAAGGAATGGTTGATTCTCATAGTTTAAGAACTGGTCAGTTAACAGAGCAAGATTGGAACAATGTCACAATTGCTCAAGGTGCCTTGGCAGAATCACCGATTTACATTGATGATACACCAGGGATAAAGATAACTGAGATTAGAGCTAGATCTCGAAAACTTGCAAAAGAAGTTGATGGTGGACTAGGTTTAATTGTTATTGACTATTTACAGTTAATTACAGGGACAAAACTGGAAAATCGTCAACAAGAGGTTTCTGATATTTCACGACAACTAAAAATTCTAGCAAAAGAGTTAAAAGTTCCTGTTATTGCTCTTAGTCAGTTATCGCGTGGAGTTGAACAAAGACAAGATAAACGCCCAGTACTTTCAGATATACGTGAGTCAGGTTCTATTGAACAAGATGCCGATATTGTAGCTTTTCTTTATCGTGATGATTATTACCGTAAAGAAGGTGAAGATGCTGAAAATATGCTTGAAGACAATACAATTGAAGTCATATTAGAAAAGAATCGTGCAGGAGCACGTGGAACAGTAAAATTAATGTTCCAAAAAGAATACAATAAATTCTCAAGTATTGCACAATTTGAAGAGAGATAAAAGGAGATAATATGAGCGATGCATTTGCAGACGTTGCTAAGATGAAAAAAATTAAAGAAGAGATTAAAGCCCATGAAGGTCAATTGGTTGAATTGACTTTAGAAAATGGCAGAAAAAGAGAAAAAAACAAAATTGGTAGACTGATTGAGGTTTACACATCACTTTTTATTATTGAGTACAATGATAATGTGGCACAATCCGGTTCTTATAATAATACTTATGTAGAATCCTATACTTACTCAGATATACTAACAGAAAAAACCTTGATTCGTTACTTAAATAAAGAATAAATTTTGGCCCAAGAGGGCTTTTTCTTTACATTAATTGACATGCATGTCAATTAATGTAAAGTTTTCTTGATATCCTAATAATAAAAGAGTAGTTTAAGAGAACAAAGATTATCAATATGACTTGTAATACGAGTTTTTAAATGCTATAATAATCTTTGTGTGAAATAACAGCAGAAAAATATGAAGCTCGTCAACAGGAGGTTATCTAAATTTAGTAACCTTTGCTGTTTAGGTGAAAATCTCCTGCACGAATCAGGATTTTTCAAACAGTTATTTCCTCATAATATTTTAGAGGAGGACATTATAGATGTCACGTTATACTGGTCCATCATGGAAACAATCACGTCGCCTTGGCTTGTCACTTACAGGCACAGGTAAAGAATTGGCACGTCGTAACTACGTACCTGGTCAACACGGTCCTAACAACCGTAGCAAACTTTCAGAATATGGTTTGCAATTAGCTGAAAAACAAAAACTTCGTTTTTCATATGGTTTAGGTGAAAAACAATTCCGTAACTTGTTCGTACAAGCTACAAAAGTTAAAGAAGGAACTCTTGGTTTCAACTTTATGGTACTTCTAGAGCGTCGTCTTGACAATGTTGTTTACCGCCTAGGTCTTGCAACTACTCGTCGTCAAGCACGTCAATTCGTTAACCACGGTCATATCCTTGTTGACGGAAAACGCGTTGATATTCCTTCATACCGTGTTGAAGTTGGTCAAGTAATCTCAGTTCGTGAAAAATCAATGAAAGTACCAGCAATCGTTGAAGCTGTTGAAGCAACTCTTGGACGTCCAGCTTTTGTGTCATTTGATACTGAAAAACTTGAAGGTTCATTAACTCGCCTTCCAGAACGCGATGAAATCAATCCAGAAATCAACGAAGCACTTGTCGTTGAATTCTACAACAAAATGCTTTAATTCTTACATTAAACACTTTAAAAGCCTGTTGCTACAGGCTTTTTTTGGTATGTGAATGTGTAATGTGAGTTTTACTTGAAAGATGAAAGTGGGAAATAAGGTTACTTTAGGACTATTAATAAGCAATATTAGCGTGATTTTGCTAGCATTTTTAAAACAAAATTCGTCATTTGTTGGGGTGTTTCTTTTTTTCCACGTGCAATCCAGGTTTGACAAGTTCCAAAAAATGCATAGGCAAGATAGATACTTTGATATTCTAGTTCCGTGGGTGACATATTTTCTGCTGCGACTCTTTCTTTTAATTCAGAACTAATTAAGATTCTAACTTTATGAATAATAAAATTTTGTAATTCCTTGGTTCCATTTGAAGAAAGCAGGGCTGATAAGAGTTTTTCCCGAGACAGAAAATTGAAAACTTCCAAGAAAGCTTGATCGTTATTTTCATATTCTTTTTCAAAGATATATTCTAATTTATGAAAAAGTCTTTGTTGATAGGTATCAATCATTTCATACTTATCCCTATAGTGAGTATAAAAGCTTGAGCGACTGATTCCAGCGGTACTAGCAAGTTCTTTTGTAGTGATATCATCAAAACTTTCAGTACCTAATAACCGTACCATAGCATCTAAGAGTGCTTTTTTTGTTAATTCTTTTCGATTATTTTGCATAAATTTCTCTCTTTTTGAACACATATAGACATTATGTCTAAAAACCAATTCTTTTTCTTGAGTTTTCATAGCTTACTTGTATAATATATTTTATCACAAATTATATACAGAATGTCTATTCTGGGAGGAAAAATGTTAGAAGAATTTAAAGCACTTTTAAAGAGCCCAAAATTAATTATTACAATGATTGGAGTGGCGCTGGTTCCAGCCCTATATAATCTTTCTTTTCTTGGTTCTATGTGGAATCCTTATGGGAATGCTAAGGATTTACCAATTGCTGTTGTAAATAAAGATAAGTCAGCACAATTAGATAATAAAAAATTAACTATAGGAGATGATATGGTAGACACAATGTCTAAAAATAAGGCATTAGACTACCATTTTGTTTCTGAAAAGAAAGCAAATAAAGGTTTGGATGAAGGTAATTATTATATGATTATTACCTTACCAGAAAATCTATCACAAAAAGCAACTACTTTATTAGAAGAAAAGCCTGAAAAACTAGCAATTACTTATCAAACCTCAAGAGGGCATAGTATGGTTGCTTCTAAAATAAGCGAGACAGCTATTGATAAATTAAGGGATAAGGTTTCAGAAAATATTACTAGAACTTATACAAATGCAGTTTTTAAGAGTATAAATAAGCTACAAAGTGGTCTTCAAGAAGCATCTGAGGGAAGTAATAAATTAGCCTCAGGTGCAAATCAGGCAAAAGATGGCAGTCAAAAACTTTCAGATAATCTTAATACTTTGTCACAATCTACTCAAGCATTTACTCAAGGAGCTAATCGTTTAAATTCAGGGTTAACAACTTATACAGGTGGTGTTACACAATTAAATACAGGGCTTTATCAAATGTCCTCCCAGATGCCAGTATACCTAAATGGTGTTTCACAATTAGCTGAAGGTGCTAATAAGTTAAATCTAGGTTTGACTAAATTGGCTAATGGGACTACAACTTCTAAAGAGGATGCAGCGAATATTCAAACTCTGATCGTGGGATTACCAAAGTTAAATGCTGGAATCAATGAATTAAATGACAAGGTTCAGAGCATCTCTGTTCCAAATGTGGATGGAAGCAAGATTGTAATAGCCCTTACTAGTATAGCAAGCGCAGCTCAGGGAATTATTGCATCAGAGAGTCAAACTAAGGCCAATCAAGTAGCAGCCCTAGAGGCGACAGCAACTTACAAAAGCTTAAGTCCAGAACAGCAAGCCGAGTTAACATCAGCTATTACTACTACCCCATCTTCTTCTGTTGAAAATGCAAAAATGATCTTAGCAAATGTAAAAGAGATGCAAACAACTTTAGCTAGTCTAGCTCTACCAAAACCAGGTGAACTTAGTCAGATTGAGCAATTAAAAGCAGGTGTTAATGAGCTTACGACAAAATCTAATATAGCCTTGCCTGGAGCGACAACAGCTCTAACGAAACTTTCAATGGGGCTTAATACAGTGAATTCAGCTTTGACTAATGAAGTGGTACCAGGTAGTTCTCAACTTTCAGCTGGTTTAGCTCAGTTAAGTACTAAAAATCAAAGTATAAATTCAGGAATATCAAAACTTTATAGTGGTTCTAGCCAGCTAGATAGTAAATCAGGACAACTTTTAGATGGCAGTTCTCAAATATCCTCAGGTGCAGAAAAAATCTCTTCAGGTGCAGGTAAATTAACAATGGGAAGTAACACCCTGACAGGGGGCTTGACAGAATTGTCAACAGGTTTGACAACTTTGCAAGAATCTCTCAGAGCAGCATCTAGTCAATTATCCCTCGTATCTGTAAAGGATAGTAATGCTAAAGCAATTGCTAATCCTGTTAAGTTGAAAGCTAAAGATAAGGATCAGGTTAAGAATAATGGGATTGCTATGACACCATACATGGTATCTGTTTCACTGATGGTTGTAGCTTTGTCAACAAATGTTATTTTTGCTACTTCTCTTTCTGGTCGTCCTGTAAAAAATAGATGGGAATGGGCTAAACAAAAATTTGTTATTAATGGGTTTATTTCAACATTAGGCTCAATACTTTTATATGTTGCCATTCACTTTTTAGGATTTGAAGCTAATTATGAAATGAAGACACTAGGTTTTATCTTTTTGAGTGGTTGGACTTTAATGGCTCTTGTAACAGCTCTAGTAGGTTGGGATGATAGATATGGCTCATTTGCTTCCTTAGTTATGCTATTACTGCAAGTGGGTTCCGCAGGAGGATCCTATCCTATTGAACTAAGTGACAAGTTTTTCCGCACGCTACATCCTTATTTACCAATGACTTATGTTGTTTCTGGTTTACGTCAAACTATTTCATTAAAAGGACAAATAAATCCGGAAATAACTATTTTGACAGCTTTCTTATTGGCATTTATGATAATGGCCTTGGTAATTTATCGACCTAAAAAAACACTTTAATTAGGGGGTGATTGTTTGTCTATTTTAACGCTTGTTTTAGCGACTATGGTTGCGATAGAGCAACTATATATTATGTATCTAGAAACCTTTGCTACACAGTCTTCCATAACTCAGAAAGTATTTAGATTAGATCCTGAACAAGTTATGGATAAAACGATTGTTAATTTGTTAAAAAATCAAGGAATCTATAATGGACTGATTGCTGTTTTTGAATTATATGGTTTATTTGTGTCACAAAGTAGTGAAATTGTAACTGTTTTCTTGTTCTTTGTGGTTGCTGCAGCCATTTATAGCTCACTTACAGTAGATAAAAAAATTATTTTTAAACAAGGTGGTATAGCTATTTTAACCTTACTTAGTTTATGGTTGTAACAATACTTAAAAAGCTCTAGATTTGTTTCTAGAGCTTTTTAAGTATTATTTAATATTGATATCACCAAGTTCACTGTTTATGTTTAAGGTGTTTTTAGAAGTCTTATTTAAGTAAGAATCAATAGAACTAGTATCTAAATCTTTTTTTGAAGAAAGTGATAAGTCATAACTTTTTAAGTAGATATCAGTAGAACCAATTTTATTAAAAATACTGTTTTTCCCTAGGAAGACGGCTTCTCTACTTGTAAAGTCACCTGTATTAAGAATTAGTTGGCTATCTTGTACTCTACTATTTTCAAGTTCGAAATCTCCAGTAGAGAGTTTTATTTTAGAATTATTAATCTTACTATCTAGAAAATTAAGGTTACCAGCTAATAACTGAAGATTACCTTTGTCAATTGAAGTGTTATCAATGTCAATATCACCCGCAGAAAGATTAACATCTAAATGCTCAACCTTATTATTTTCCAGAGATAATTGGCCAGCCTTAAGTTTTGCCTTTAATTGCTTAACCTGAGTATCTTTTGGCAAGGTAATTAAAATAGAGTATCCTGTCTCAATTCCGAAATGGAGATTTTGATTTAAATGACTCAAGTCTTGTAAGGTTAGGAACTTTACATTAAGGGAATTTTGAGATAACTTAGCTTTTTCGTCTACATATAAGGTTTTATTTTCCATTTTAATAGTAAGAGGATAGTTTTTATCTTGATAATAAGTAATACTAGCCTTCTTTTGTGGACTAGTTTTAATAGTAATATCAGATATGTTACAGTTTAAGTCAATATTTTCAAAAAAAGATAGGTCTTGGTTTACAAGATGGCGAGATGTTTGTGCTTTAGAAGAAAGATTATAATCGTCTAAACCATTGTTGATGTATCCTAAAAAAGTTAGAACTATTCCAATAAATAAGAATAAAATTGCCCCTTTGAATACCGTTTTTTTCCAATATTTCATGCTTTTCTCCCTTTGCGTAAAAATTTATGAACAAGTCTTCCACAAATTCTAATTAAGATAGAACATACTTGAATACATATAATAATGGTTATGATAGAAAGAGAGGCCATTATTATTCCTATCCCTAAGCTCAAAGAAGTAGAAGCTAAAGAAGTTGACAGATATGTAAAGCTCTCAAAAACCATATAAATGCCATTTGCTAGAAGGAACAGCCCTAAGAGTATTAAGGTAAAGATAAAGAGAACACTTGTCCCGATAATAACTACTATAGTACTCAATAAAGCTATGACTAAAGGAATTGTTACTGGGGCAGCGAGAATGGATAAAATTGTAAGCCAAATAATCTTTCCCAGATGTTTTGAATTATCAGTTTCTTGCTCTAAGCTTTCATCTAATAAGCGGGCTAAGATTTCTTGGGCAGCTTCTTTGGGACTTCCAAGTTCTTTAATGACCTCTTTTTCTTTTTCAGGACCTGCTTCGTTAAAATATTCAATGTAATAGTCCATAGCCTCTTGGTAATCTTCTTTTGGCAATTTTTGTAAGTATTTATCTAGCTCAGCTAGGTAATCAGTCCTTGTCATGTCTTAAACTCCCCTCAATAATGCCGTCTAGGGCAAACTTATAGCTTTGCCATTCTGACTTTAAAAAAATAAGCTGTTCTTTACCAGAAGAGGTAATAGAATAATATTTACGTTTTCGTCCTTGATGTTCTTGACTATAGGTTGTTAAAAAGTCTTCTTTTTCCAGTTTTTTTAGGATGGGATAAAGTGTAGATTCGTTGATGTTAGTAACAAGCTTAATGGTTTGACTGATACCATAGCCATAGGAATCGTTTTTTTCAACAATAGATAAAATCAAGAATTCAATCAAAGTAGCGGATAGTGGATAATACATATCGTGCTCCTTATATGTATAAAATTTTTATATATTAAGTATAGGTTAATTTTAATGATATGTCAAGTTTTTATATATAAAAAAAATACATATATAAATCACTTATTCGAGGCAATTAGTTGACCAAAAAAAGAAAAGTTTTGTACTCTTAACATAAGATTATTTAAAAAGGAAAAGACAATGACCAGCCAAATAGAAAATATTATTAAAGAATATCCTCCCAAACCGCTGGGAGTAACAAAACAATATGCTGTCTTATTACCACTTATTTGGCAAGATAACGACTGGCAGGTTCTCTATGAAATTAGAAGTCAGCATATTTCTCAGCCTGGGGAGGTATCCTTTCCTGGAGGGCGACTTGAAGAGGGAGAGAGCTATCAAGAAGCGGCTATTAGAGAGACAATTGAAGAATTGAATATAAAAGATCAACAGATAAAAATATGGGGTGAAATTGACTATATCGTTCAAAATAAAAGAAGTATTCATTGCTTTGTAGGACAACTAATGGTTTCTGATTGGAGAGAAATAAAAGCAAATGAAGAGGTTGACAACATTTTTACAGTTCCTTTACAATCTTTAATGACTGATAATCCTAATTATTATGATTTGCCTTCGACAATAACGAAAGAATCTAATTTTCCATTTGATAAAATTCGCAATGGTGATAAGTATAGTTTTGAGAGTCAAAAACAAAGTATTCCTTTTTATGAAAATTTTGACTACCTGATATGGGGAATGACTGCTCAGTTTACAGATTGCTTTACAAGAATTTTAAAAGAGTCTACTTATTTTAAATTTAAATAATTGCTTATAATGAAAAAATAAGCAAAAACTCCCTCTTCTTGATCAAGAAGAGGGAGTTTTTGCTGAAGATTTTTATTTATATTTTTCTTCAAGCTTACTCATCCAAAGGCCTAACCAGATGCCTAAGGCAAAAAGAATAATTGCTATTAGCCAAGTTAGAAAACCTGTTCCAGCATAGGATATAGCTTCCTTGCTACTTGAATTTGGGATTAGAATAAGTAGGGTACTGGACAAAACAATGCCAACAATAAAGTGATAAACGCGTGAGTGATAGTAAGTTAAGGCATGATCCATGGCCTTAGAAAAGGCAAGCATGGCTAGTATTCCACCGACAGCAATTGGAAGGAAAGTGCCAATCAAATCAAGGGACTTGAAGCCTATTAACATTGGAGAATAAAGTCCTAGTATCAATAAGAGATTAGAAGGACTAAGACCTGGAATTAATACACCTAAAGCTATTAAGATTCCAGCTAATACAAAACTCAAGAAGTTAACAGGAATAGGGCCAATAAGGTCGTATAGGAAGTATAATAACAGTCCAGAAATAATAAATGTAATAATTCCCCAAGCCCAGTCAGCTAAATCTCTATTTGATTTTTTTGTTGACTCTTTTACTAAACTTGGAATAGTTCCTACAATAGCTCCAGCAAATCCCCATAGTACAGGAACTTGGAAGTGTTTTAGAAGGAATTCAACAGGAAAGGAAAAAAGAGCAATTCCTAATATTCCACCTATACCCACAGGTAAAAAGTAGAGAAAGTTTTCACGAAAATTTTCACGAATATGGGCTAAAAAACGAATTAAGCGTTCGTAAATACCAAGTATGGCAGCTAAGACACCTCCAGAAATACCAGGTAATATAAAGCCTAGTGCAATAATCATCCCTTTTAAGATACGACTAAAAAATGTTAACATTCTATTCTCCTCAATAATTGTTTATCTATTGTACCATAAAAGAGAGCTTTAATAAAACAAGCCTCTTACATAGGTTGACAGGGAGATGACACTATTGTAAAGTTATTGGTTGGATATATGACAAATAAACTAGATAAACTTGTTTGTCAAAAATATTTGCTAGCTTTAAGAGGCTCTTGAGGTTAGACTGAAAGGGAAAGGAGAAATTATGAAGCTAGGAAAAAACCTTATCAATTATCGTAAAGAGGCTAACTTATCTCAAGAGGATTTGGCTCAGCTCATTTATGTCTCTAGGCAGACAATTTCAAATTGGGAAACAGAGAAATCTTATCCAGATATTCAAAGCTTACTGCGCTTAGCAAAGCTTTTTGGACTAACCATTAACCAACTAATAGAGGGAGATCTTGAAGAAATGAAAATTCTGCTCAATAAAGAAGATATCAATAGATTTAATAAGGATGGTATAAAGTTAACAATTGCTTTTATCATTTTAGCAATATCTGTCTATCCCTTGTTTTATTTTCTAAGTTGGATAGGTGTAGGTATCTGGTTTTTAGAATGGTTGCTGACTATGTTTTTGGCATTAAAAATTAAGAAAGTAAAAAAAGAATATAATCTGAAAACCTATCGGCATATAGTAGCATTTTCTAATGGTAAGACTTTGGATAAGATCCAAGAAATAGAAGAAAAAGCTAAGTATCCTTATCAAAAGCCAGTGATTGTCATAGGCTTTACTATAATTTTTACATTAATTGTTTTTGCAGTAGCCTTGTTTATTGATAGTTTTAACCATTAATTATTTTAGACTAAAGAAAATGTCCAAAAAGTCTAGCTGACCAACTCTTTAATAAGCGTATAGCCAAGAGAATTTGGACATTTTTAATAGTGATTTTATAATGACCTAGACCTTCTAGAATAATAGCAGTAAAAGGAGTAAGAATTGTTGATATCTTATACTTCTAGTTATATTTAGACAAAGTCAGATATAATTAAAAAGAGCAAGATAAAACCCAATGAAAACAGAGTTTCATTGGGTATATTTTTTTATTATTTAACTTCAGTAAAGGTTACGTGTTTACGTAATTTTGGTGAGTATTTTTTCAACTGAAGGCGGTCTGGAGTATTACGTTTGTTTTTTGAAGTAAGGTACAAGCGTTCACCAGATTCTTTATGTTCAAGTGTAATATTTACGCGCATGGTATCTCCCTTCTATTATTTAGCTTCGTTAGCTTTGGCGATTTTACGTCCTTTGTAGTATCCTTTAAGTGATACACGGTGAGAACGTGAGTAATCTCCAGTAGTTTCGTCGAATTGTACAGATGGAGCTGTCAATTTGTAATGTGTACGACGTTTATTTTTTTTAGCTTTAGACGTGTGACGTGCAGGTACTGCCATTTTTTCTTTCCTCCGATTAAGTTATTATTCTTGATTTTCATCAACTTTAACATCATATCACAACTTTTTTGTAAAGT
This sequence comes from Streptococcus didelphis DSM 15616, assembly GCF_000380005.1. GTDB lineage: Bacteria > Bacillota > Bacilli > Lactobacillales > Streptococcaceae > Streptococcus > Streptococcus didelphis. The sequence continues at coordinate 218,381 of NZ_KB904189.1, read as the reverse complement.
AAAGTTACTTGACAAAAATTTTCCTAATCAAGAAAGGTCTTCTAGTTATTTTTAACTTAGAAAGTTGTATTATGGGAAAACATATCATACATACAAGTACTAAAGAGACTTATTTTATGTTAAAATGATATAAAATAATATTGAAGAAAGGATAAGAGCCGTTGAGAGAATGTTTATAATTGAACATTAGCTAAAAACTACTGAAAAACAGAGATTTTTATTTTATGTAAAATTTTTTCTCCCATTTTTTATTAGGGCTCTTTGTATCTGATGTTATGAAACTTCAAAAACCTAAGGGAACACAAGATATACTTCCAGCACAAGCAGCAAAATGGCAGTATGTTGAAAATCTTGCGCGTGAAACCTTTAAACAATATCGTTATGGTGAGATTCGTACTCCAATGTTTGAACATTATGAGGTAATTAGTCGTTCTGTAGGAGATACTACTGATATTGTTACCAAGGAAATGTATGATTTTTATGATAAGGGAGAGCGTCATATTACCCTACGTCCAGAAGGTACTGCTCCAGTTGTTCGTTCTTATGTAGAAAACAAGCTATTTGCACCAGAGGTTCAGAAACCAGTAAAAATGTATTATATTGGTTCTATGTTCCGTTATGAACGCCCGCAAGCTGGACGTTTACGAGAATTTCATCAGATTGGGGTTGAATGCTTTGGTTCAGCTAATCCGTCAACAGACGTAGAGACTATTGCCATGGCTTATCATTTATTTGAAAAGCTTGGGATCAAAGATATTATTTTACATCTCAATACTTTAGGAAGTCCTGAGAGTCGCTTGGCTTATCGTCAAGCCCTTATTGACTACTTGACGCCTTTACGTGAGTCTTTATCAAAGGATAGTCAACGTCGTTTGGAGGAAAATCCTCTACGTGTGCTTGATTCAAAAGAAAAAGAAGACATCCTTGCAGTAGAAAAGGCGCCTTCTATTTTAGATTATTTAGATGCAGAGAGTCAGGCTCATTTTGATGCTGTAAAGGAGATGCTTGAAGTATTAAAGATTCCGTATATTATCGATACCAAGATGGTGCGTGGTCTGGACTACTATAATCATACAATATTTGAGTTTATTACAAGAATTGATCAAAACGATTTAACTATTTGTGCGGGTGGTCGCTATGATGGTTTAGTGGAATATTTTGATGGACCAGAAACAGCAGGATTTGGATTTGGACTAGGCTTGGAGCGTCTTTTACTCATTTTGGAAAAGCAGGGCATCACACTTCCAATTGAAGAGAAATTGGATATTTATATTGCTGTATTGGGGCAAGCTGCTAACAGCAAAGCTTTAGAATTAGTACAAGCTATTCGTCGCCAAGGTTTTACAGCAGAACGTGATTATCTTGATCGTAAAATTAAGGCACAGTTAAAGACAGCAGATGTCTTTAAGGCCAAAACCATTATTACCTTGGGTGATAGTGAATTAGAAACTGGCAAAGTAAAACTTAAAAACAATAAGACAAGACAAGAAATTGAAGTGAGTTTTGAAGATCTGGAAACAGATTTTGAAGGCTTGTTAGGAAAAATAAATTAAGGCTTATTAAGTATGTAAAAAGGTGAAGAAGTTTTCTTTATCTTTTTATTTTTTGCATGTTAGGCTAGTGAGATAGATTTTCGGCCTTTTGGAAAGTCTTCTTTTAAATGGGTGGGGTTTTTAGTGCCTTTTTGTTATAATAGATAGGAAATAAAAAGTAACGGAGAAAAATTGTATGAAACGTAGCATGTATTCAGGACGTGTCCGAACAGAACACATTGGTCAAGAGTTAACTTTAAAAGGATGGGTTGGACGTCGTAGAGATTTAGGTGGCCTTATTTTTATTGATTTACGAGATCGTGAAGGAATCATGCAACTTGTCATTAATCCAGCAGATGTTTCAAAGGATGTTATGGAAGTAGCAGAAAGCTTGCGAAGTGAATTTGTTATTGAAGTAAAAGGAGTAGTAGAAGCACGCCAGCAGGAAAATAAGAATTTAGCCACTGGAGCTGTTGAGCTAAAGGTTAGTCACTTAAGCATTTTAAGTAGTTCTAAAACCACACCTTTTGAAATTAAAGATGGTGTGGAAGTAAGTGACGAAACACGCTTACGTTACCGTTACTTAGACCTACGTCGACCAGAAATGTTAGAGAACTTTAAGTTACGAGCTAAAGTAACTCACTCTATTCGTAATTACTTAGATGATTTAGAGTTTATTGATGTGGAGACTCCCATTTTAACCAAATCAACACCTGAAGGTGCGCGTGATTACTTGGTTCCGAGTCGTGTTAGTCAAGGTCACTTTTACGCTCTACCTCAAAGTCCGCAGATTACAAAACAGCTTTTGATGAATGCTGGTTTTGATAGGTATTATCAGATTGTTAAATGTTTCCGTGATGAAGATTTACGTGGAGACCGTCAACCTGAGTTTACACAAGTTGACTTAGAGACATCATTTTTATCAGAGCAAGAAATCCAGGATATCGTTGAAGGAATGATTGCTAAAGTCATGAGAGAAACAAAAGGAATTGAAGTCACACTACCATTCCCAAGAATGCCTTATGAACATGCTATGAATAAATATGGTTCTGATAAACCAGATATGCGTTATGATATGCTTCTTGAGGATTTAACAGATACTGTAAAAGCTGTTGACTTTAAAGTCTTCTCAGAAGCTGCAGCAGTTAAGGCTATTGTTATTAAAAACAAGGCTGATAAGTTGTCTCGTAAAGATATTGATAAATTAACAGAATATGTCAAACAATTTGGGGCAAAAGGTTTAGCGTGGCTTAAAGTTGCAGATGGCAACTTGACAGGTCCGATTGCCAAATTCATGACACCTATAGAAAATGACTTAACAGAAACTTTACATCTCCTTGACAATGATATGGTTTTATTTGTGGCAGATCAATTGGATGTGGCTAATGCAGCACTAGGTGCCTTACGTGGGAGATTAGCTAAGGAACTAGGTTTAATTGACGAAACCAAGTTTAATTTTCTTTGGGTAATTGATTGGCCGATGTTTGAGTGGTCAGAAGAAGAAAATCGCTTTATGTCAGCCCACCACCCATTCACACTTCCTACTAATGAGTCTGCTCATGAATTAGAAGGTGATTTAACTAAGGTTCGTGCTCTTGCCTATGATATTGTTTTAAATGGTTATGAACTAGGGGGCGGAAGCCTTCGTATTAATCAAAGAGATATGCAAGAACGTATGTTTAAAGCTCTTGGCTTTAGTAGTGAACAGGCTAAGGAGCAATTTGGTTTCTTATTAGAGGCTATGGATTTTGGTTTTCCTCCACATGGTGGGCTTGCTATTGGACTTGACAGGTTTGTCATGCTACTAGCAGGAAAAGAAAATATCCGTGAAGTTATTGCCTTTCCTAAAAACAATAAAGCAAGTGATCCGATGACACAAGCACCGAGTCTTGTATCAGAAAAACAATTAGAAGAACTATGTCTTCAAGTAGAAAGTCATGATTAGAAAAACAACTTACAAGAAAAAAGCTAAATATGTTATTAGTCAAGGAGCTAGAAAAGTTGGGCTATTACATGCATTAAGAAGCATCTCACGTGAAAAGTATGGTGAAAAAATATCAGCTTCCATACTTTATGGAATCCTCTCTAGTGTTGCTGTCAATTTTTTCTTTCAACCAGGACAGGTATATTCTAGTGGAGCTACTGGGCTTGCTCAAGTAGTTTCAGCTATTGGTCACCGTTTTTTCAATATAGATATCCCAATCTCTTTGGCTTTTTATGTCATCAACATCCCTTTATTGTTATTGGCTTGGTATAAGATTGGTCATAAGTTTACTATCTTTACATTTATCACTGTTACTATGAGTTCATTGTTTATTCAGGTAATGCCTCAAGTGACCTTAACCACAGATCCTTTGATTAATGCTGTTTTTGGTGGTTTAATTTTAGGAATGGGGATTGGCTTGGGGTTGAAGTCACGTATTTCTAGTGGAGGGACAGATATTGTTAGTTTGACGCTACGTCAAAAAATAGGTAAGGATGTTGGAAGCATCTCTTTGGCTGTTAATGCAGTGATTATGATTTTTGCTGGATTATTATTTGGTTGGAAGTATGCCCTTTATTCGATGGTTGCAATTTTTGTTTCTAGTCGTGTAACAGATGCAGTCTTTACAAAGCAGAAAAAAATGCAAGCGATGATTGTAACTGAGAATCCCGATAAGATTATTACGGCCATTCATAAAAAACTCCATCGAGGGGTTACCTGCATTAATGATGCCGAAGGAACCTTTAAACATGTTCATAAAACTGTTTTAATTACAATCATTACATTAGAAGAGTATAATGATTTTAAATGGCTAATGTTAAAAACAGACCCTTCAGCTTTTATATCTGTTGCAGAAAATGTTAGAATTATAGGTCGATTTGCTGAAGATGATTAGAAAAACAGGAGGGCCTCTATGACAGTTGACAAAAATTTAAATATCAAGAATTTTTGCTTTATTATTTTTGGAGCGGCCCTATATGCTTTCGCTTTTGTATATTTTTATATGGCAAATAGGATTGCAGCCAATGGTTTAGCAGGTTTAACCTTAGTTGGAAAAGCCCTCTTTAATATTAATCCTACTATAACAGGTTATCTCATTAATCTCCCCTTGGTTTTTATAGGAGTCAGGTTTTTTGGAAAACGATCGATGATTTATACTGTTACAGGAATTGTTTCTCTTTACTTTTTTGTGTGGGTCTTTCAACAATATGACCTGATAATAGATCTTAAACATGATAATTTAGTTGTATCGTTAATGGCTGGAATTATTGGTGGACTAGGTGGAGGAATCGTCTTTAGGAATGGGGGCACGATTGGTGGTGCAGATATTGTTGCTAAGCTTATTGAAGACAAGTTTGGTTTGCAGATAAATCAGGCCCTGCTAGGAATAGATATCTTTGTTATGATTGTCTCTTTAACCTATATTTCCCTTCCTCAGATGATGTATGCCCTAATAGCTAGTTTTATGTATGGAAAAATTGTTCATTTGGTTCAAAATGGTGGTTATTCTGTAAGAGGGACTATAATTGTCTCGGATTATTCGGATCAAATATCCAAGTTTATCATGGAGGAACTTGGAAGAGGGGTTACTTTTTTAAATGGTGAAGGAGCCTATTCTGCTAAAGAAAAAAAGGTAATCTATGTAGCTTTAAGCCGTACAGATGTGCGAGCAGTCAAAGCAATTATTAATGAGGTGGATCCACGAGCCTTCCTTTCAATCTTTGATATGGATGAGATTAATAGTCCAGATTTCTTTCTTCCAAAAAAGAAGAATAAACAAAAAAGAAATAGCTAGTTTGCCTCCTCGGAAGCGGCTAGTTTTTTATAGAAGTATGAGGAACTAATATGAAAATTATTGAGCAAGGTTTTAGTAAATTAAGAGAATTAGTATTAATCACCATTGGGGTAGCTATTTATGGCTTTGGTTTTGTCAATTTTAATATGGCTAACAAACTTGCTGAAGGCGGGGTAGCTGGATTAACACTGATTATACATGCACTGATGGGGGTCAACCCGGCTATATCTTCTTTAGTTTTAAATATTCCCTTATTTATTTTAGGGGCCAAGATATTTGGGAAAAAGTCGCTAGCTCTAACCATCTATGGGACAGTTACTATGTCTTTCTTTATTGGTCTTTGGCAAAAGGTGCCCATTGAATTAGGCTTAGAGCAGGATACAATGCTAGTAGCTGTTGTAGCAGGTATTTTTTCTGGTGTGGGCAGTGGATTGGTATTTCGTTACGGGGCTACCACTGGAGGTACTGATATAATTGGTCGTATTGCAGAAGAAAAGCTGGGTATAAAATTAGGTCAAACCTTATTATTTGTTGATGCCTTAATATTGGTTGCTTCTTTGTCTTATATTGACTTGAAGCACATGCTTTATACTTTAGTAGCTAGTTTTGTATTTAGTCAGGTGTTAACAGTAGTTCAAAATGGTGGCTATACCATTCGGGGTATGATTATTATTACCAAGCACTCCAAAGCAGCAGCGTCAGCCATCTTAACAGAGATTAATCGGGGAGTGACCTATCTAAAAGGAGAAGGTGCTTATTCTGGAAACGAATATAATGTCATGTACGTGACGTTGAGTCCTCATGAAGTGAGGGAAGTTAAACGTATCCTTGCTGACTTAGACCCAGATGCCTTTATTTCAATTGTTGATGTTGATGAGGTTATTAGTTCTGACTTTAAAATTAGACGAAAAAATTATGATAAGCCTGTTTAAATCACAAGCTTATCAAGCTATAAAAAAGCAGCCAGATTAGTAAGTCTGGCTGCTTTTTTTAAGAAATATTTGTAGGGAACTACATTTTTTCAGGAGTTTCTACCCCTAGGAGGTTAAGTGATTCTTTAAGTACAGTTGCAGTTGCATAACATAAGGCTAGGCGACTGTCACGCTCATCTGATTGATCTAGAATATGCGTATGAGCGTAGTATTTGTTAAATGCTTGTGCAAGTTGAATAGCGTATTTAGCAATGATAGATGGATCATATTTTTCAGCAGCACGCTCAATATTTGCTGCAAAGTTTTGAACAAGTTTAATAATCTCCCAACTTTCACTATCGTTAAGAGCATAGTTAGCACCTGTATCAGGCGTAAAATTAGCTTTTCGAAGGATTGATTGGATACGGGCATAAGCGTATTGGACATAAGGACCTGTTTCCCCTTCAAATGAAACCATTGCTTCAAGGTCAAAATCATATCCATTGTCACGGTCAGTTTTTAAATCGTAGAACTTAATGGCACCAATACCAACTTGTTTTGCCACTTCTTCTTTATTTTTTAGATTTGGATTTTTAGCTTCAATTTGTGCCAATGCACGTGATACAGCTTCATCCAAAGTTGGTTCAAGAAGAATAATATTACCTTTACGAGTAGATAATTTTTTCTTATTTTTGGTTACTAATCCAAATGAGACATGAATCATATCATCTGACCAATCAAAGCCCATTTCTTTCAAAACAGCTTTTAACTGTTTAAAGTGGTTAGATTGCTCCTGACCAACAACATAGATATTTTTAACAAAGTTGAAGGTACGGTGACGATACATAGCTGTTGCCATGTCGCGTGTAATATAAAGAGTTGCACCATCAGACTTCTTAATTAATGCTGGAGGGAGGTCATATTTTTCAAGGTCAACAATTTTAGCACCTTTAGAGTCTTTTAAAAGGTGTTTAGCTTCTAAGATGTCTAAACCTTCATCCATTTTATCATTGTAAAAAGCTTCGCCATGGTAGTAATCAAAATTAATATTTAGTTTTTCATAGATACGATTGAATTCTACCAAACTTTCATCTCGGAACCATTTCCATAAATCCCAAGCTTCCTTATCACCATCTTCCAATTTTTTAAACCACTGACGGGCTTCTTCATCTAACTCAGGTTTTTCTTCAGCTTCTGCATTAATTCGGACATATAACTTAAGGAGTTCAGCAATAGGATTAGCTTCAACGGCAGCTTGATCTCCCCATAGTTTATAGGCAACGATAAGCATACCAAATTGTTTGCCCCAATCTCCCAAGTGATTAATTCTAAAAAGCTTATAACCTAATTTTGAATAAAGGTTAGCAATTGCATCTCCAATAACAGTTGAGCGTAAATGTCCTACTGAGAATGGTTTAGCGATATTTGGGCTAGACATATCAAGAGTAATATTTTGCCCATCTCCTATGTGCCCTTGCCCATAATTGTCTTTCTGGTCGATAATAGTATGTAACACTTGCCCAGAAATAGCTGATTTATCAAGGAAAAAATTAACATATGGCCCTGTAGCAACAACTTTTTCGAAGTGATCAGTTTTGATTTGTTCTGCAATATCAGCCGCAATCATTTGAGGAGCTTTACGAAGTACCTTAGCTAAACTAAACGCGGGAAAGGCAATATCTCCCATTTCAGAATTTTTGGGTGTTTCAAGCAAGTTATAGATTGCATCTAGTTCCAAATCAGGAACAACTTTTGCAATCTCGCCTGCAATTAATGTTTTAGTATTCATCATGTTTCTCCTAAAATAGTTTGTCAATTTATTCTAACATATTTCTTTCAAATAAACGAGAGGAGCAGTGAGAAATTATACTAAAATATTTCCATTTAAGGGGCTGCCATTATCTCAGTTATGGCGCAAGGAAGAATAGAAAGTATAACTTCTATAGAATATTTAATTTTTAAGGGTTTTCTTGAGCTGAACTGAGATTAATTTAGACAAATCATAACAAAGAAGATGAAAAAAAGATATTTTTTTGTTATAATTTGAAGGGATAATTATACAATTGGGATGGAATGTTATGAATAAAATAGAGCGTCAAGAACACATTAAGCAGATTATTCAATCTGAACACATCGGTACCCAAGAAGAAATTAAAAATTACCTTCATAAAAAAGGGATTAGAGTAACTCAAGCCACCCTTTCACGTGATTTAAGAGAAATAGGTCTCTTAAAGTTACGAGATGAAAGAGGAAAATTGTATTATAGCTTATCAGAGACAACGGTCTCCCCGTTTAGCCCAGATGTAAGATATTACATCTCAAAAGTTGACCGTGCTGGTTTTATGCTTGTTTTGCATACTAATTTAGGTGAGGCAGATGTTCTTGCTAATTTGATTGACAGTGATAAGATACAAGATATTGTAGGTACAATTGCGGGTGCAGACACACTTTTAGTTATATGTCGCAGTGAGGATATTGCTATGAGATATGAGAAAGATTTGGCATTTTACTATGACAGTATATAATGATTCTCTTAAAAGGTTAACTAGGCTTATTAAAAGCCATGAAAGTGTTATTTCTTATAAAAAAATAGAAAAAGAAATTAATCATATAAAAACTTTTAAAAAAGAAGTCTATGTCATGAAAAAAAATCAACAAAATGCAGTGCTTTTCCAGCAAATTTCGAAGCCAGAAGCAGCTAAACAGTCTAGAAATTTGGCAATAGAGACAGAAGAAGGTTTAAATAAAGAACCTATTATTAATGACTTCCGAAGTAAAATGCAAGATGCTAGTGATTTAATTCAATATATTACCAAAACAATAGAGTATAAGATGAATGAGGAGTTAAGAAATGACAAATCTTAAGATTTCTCCTGGAATGCAACAGTATCTGGACATTAAGAAAAATTATCCAGATGCTTTTTTGCTTTTTAGAATGGGAGATTTTTATGAATTATTTTATGAGGATGCTGTAAAGGCGGCTCAAATCTTAGAAATAGGACTGACTAGCCGTAATAAAAATGCAGAAAATCCAATCCCTATGGCGGGTGTCCCTCATCACTCTGCGCAACAATATATTGATACCTTAATAGAACTTGGTTATAAGGTAGCTATTGCAGAGCAGATGGAGGATCCCAAAAAGGCTGTTGGTGTCGTAAAACGTGAAGTTGTTCAGGTTATTACACCAGGCACAGTTGTTGATTCTACTAAACCAAATAGCTCTAATAATTTTCTAGTTGCAATAGATTATGATGGCAAATCTTATGGCCTATCTTATATGGATGTAGCTACTGGTGAGTTCTATGTTACAGAACTTTCAGATTTTTCAAGTGTATGTAGTGAGATATTAAATTTAAAAGCTCGAGAAGTTCTAGTTGGTTTTGACTTAACTTCTGCGCAAGAGAACCAACTTGTCAAGCAGCACAATCTCTTGCTTTCCTATGAATATTCAGTTTTTGAGGATAAGTCTTTACTTGACAATAGGTTGACAGCTCTTGAGCTAGCTGTGTCAGGGAAACTATTACAATATATCTATTCTACACAGATGCGAGAGCTATCTCATTTACAAAAGCTTGTTCATTATGAGATAAAAGATTACCTCCAAATGTCATTTGCAACGAAAAATAGTCTAGATTTACTTGAAAATGCAAGAACCCATAAAAAACATGGTAGTCTTTACTGGCTTTTGGATGGAACTAAAACAGCTATGGGAATGCGCTTATTACGTAATTGGATAGATCGACCTCTCATTAGTAAAGCTGCTATTTTAGAAAGACAAAATATTATTCAGGTTTTTTTAGATTCTTTTATAGAAAAATCAGATCTTAGTGAGAGTTTAAAGGGAGTCTATGATATTGAACGCTTATCAAGTCGGGTTTCCTTTGGTAAGGTAAATCCCAAGGATCTTTTACAATTAGGTAATACCTTAGCACAAGCCCCCCGGATTAAAGCCATTTTAGAAAGTATGAATAGCCCGTATCTAGCAAAGTTGATAAAACAAATTGATACTTTGCCAGAATTAGAAAGTTTGATTCGCTCCGCTATTGACCCAGATGCTCCAGCTACAATTAGTGAAGGCAATATCATTCGAACAGGATTTGATCAGCGACTAGACCATTATCGAAAGGTCATGAAAGAAGGTACGGGATGGATTGCAGATATTGAAGTAAAAGAGCGTCAAGCAAGTGGAATCAATAATTTAAAAATAGATTATAACAAAAAAGATGGCTACTATTTTCATGTTACGAATTCCAATTTAGCAATGGTACCAGATCATTTCTTTAGAAAAGCTACCTTAAAAAATTCTGAACGGTATGGAACGGCAGAGCTTGCTAAAATTGAAGGCCAAATGCTAGAAGCAAGAGAAGAATCATCAAGTTTGGAATATGATATTTTCCTACGGATTAGGGAAAAAGTTGAGACTTATATTGATAGATTACAAATCCTAGCCAAGGCCATTGCGACAGTAGACGTTTTACAAGGCCTATCAACAGTAGCTGAGCAAAATCATTATGTAAGGCCTGAGTTTAATGAGGATAGTCGTGTTAACATTATCCAGGGTCGACATGCTGTAGTTGAAAAAGTCATGGGGATACAAGAGTATATTCCAAATACCATCCAATTTGATGGTAATACAGATATCCAATTAATAACTGGACCTAATATGAGTGGTAAATCTACTTATATGAGGCAGCTTGCTTTGACAGTAATTATGGCACAACTGGGCTCCTATGTGCCTTCAGAAAAGGTTGACCTTCCAATATTTGATGCTATCTTTACTCGAATTGGTGCAGCAGATGATCTCATTTCTGGCCAGTCAACTTTTATGGTGGAGATGATGGAGGCCAATCATGCGATTAAACGAGCTGGAAAGAACTCCCTTATCTTATTTGATGAATTAGGACGAGGAACAGCAACCTATGATGGAATGGCTCTAGCACAGTCAATTATTGAATACATCCATGAAAATGTCGGAGCTAAAACACTTTTTGCTACTCATTATCATGAGTTGACAGAGCTGTCAACTTCCTTGAAACGCTTAAAAAATGTCCACGTAGCAACCTTGGAAAAAGATGGTGAAGTGACCTTTCTTCACAAAATTTCAGAAGGTCCTGCCGATAAATCCTATGGTATTCATGTTGCTAAAATAGCTGGTTTACCACAGGGTTTACTCAAGCGAGCAAGTCATATCTTAGAAGACCTTGAGAGCCATTCTAAGAGCTTAAGGTGTGATAGTCAGGCACAAACAAGGAATGAAAAGGCAGTAAAACAAGACCAACTAAGTCTTTTTTCCCTAAGTCAAGGTGAAGAAATTCTTGAAGCAATAAAAAATTGTGACCTTCTAAATATTACTCCTATGCAAGCCATGTCTCTTTTAGCAGAATTTAAGAATAAACTCTAAAAACAATCGCTAAGATTGTTTTTAGTTTTAGGACATTCCATAGTAACTATGGTTTATAAGTAAAATAAATATTATATTAAAAAATAATGCCTTTTTATTTGAAATATGTTAAAATTATCTTTTGCAGAAAATTTTGAATCTTTTTATGAAAAATTAGCTGGAGCAAGTTTATTACTTACCAGTAAAGAATGAATAGTTAGAGAGGCTATGTTTTGGGAGAGAGGGATTTCTTTTCAGTTATTAGTATTATTTTAGGAATAATATTTTTAGTATATCAATGGTTTACCGTCGTTTTAGATAACTTTGCAATGTTGTTGTTAAGTACTATGATAGTTACAAGTACTATCTCTTATTCTGTTAATAAAAAGGGATTGAAATTATTAACAATTATGTCTCTAGCTATTACAATAAAGCTGGTTCTTTTTGTGATTATTGATTGTCTATATTAATTCTAATAGCTATATACATTTTGATAATTATATAACTACTTGCATATGTCTTGGTAAGCTGTTAATTTCATTTTTAATTACTATTTCTTAATAATAATTTTTAAAAGTTATAGAAGGAAGACTCATTGTAAAGCCATGACTTTTAAGTAAAAAGTGGTACAATAAGAATTACTGAAGGCCTTGAATTAGTCTCAATACTCAAATGTAAATAATTAAAAAGTTCTTTAAGAAATGATGGAGGTGACTTATAGAATTCTACTTCTACATCTCAAGCTTTTTAATGGGAACTTGCTTAAGGTAGATAAGTTTAGAAGAGGTTATCATAAGATATGACAAAAATTATTGAATTACCAGAACTTTTAGCCAATCAAATAGCTGCTGGGGAAGTTATTGAGCGACCAGCAAGTGTTGTTAAAGAATTAGTAGAAAATGCCATAGATGCCCAAAGTACACAGATTACTATTGAAGTTGAAGAATCTGGATTAAAATATATAAAAGTTACTGATAATGGAGAAGGAATGTCTGCTGAGGACCTTCCTCTTAGTATCCTTCGCCATGCAACAAGTAAAATAAAGGATCAAGCTGATTTATTTCGAATTAGAACTCTGGGTTTTCGGGGGGAGGCTCTCCCTTCTATAGTATCAATTAGCCAATTAACTATAGAATCAGCTACTAGTCAGGCTAGTCATGGTTGCAAGCTGCTTACAAAGGGAGGAAATATTCTTAGTCAAGAAATTATTTCCAGTCCGGTAGGAACAAAAATAATAGTAGAAAATCTATTCTATAATACACCAGCCCGTTTAAAGTACATGAAAAGCTTACAAGCAGAGCTAGCTCACATTGTAGACGTAGTTAATCGCCTAAGCTTGGGTCATCCTCAAGTAGCTTTTACACTTATTTGTGATGGAAAAGAAATGACAAAGACTTCAGGTACAGGTGATTTGAAGCAGGCTATTGCAGGTGTATATGGCTTGCACACTGCTAAGAAGATGATTGAAATTTCTAATGCAGACTTGGATTTTGAGATTGGAGGCTATGTTAGCTTACCCGAATTAACAAGAGCTAATCGCAACTATATTACTATCCTTATTAATGGAAGGTATATTAAGAATTTCCTATTAAACAGGGCTATTTTAGATGGTTATGGCTCTAAATTAATGGTAGGTCGTTTTCCCATAGCTGTTATAGATATACAGATAGATCCCTATTTAGCAGATGTCAATGTTCATCCAACTAAACAAGAGGTCCGTATTTCAAAAGAAAAAGAATTAATGTCTTTAATTAGTTATGCGATTGCAGAAAGCTTAAAAGCTCAAGACTTAATTCCTGATGCACTTGAGAACCTTGCCAAATCAACAACGCGTTCTTTCAATAAGGTAGAACAAACTAGTCTACCTTTACAATCTAGTAAACTTTATTATGATCCTCAGAAAAATGATTTTTTTAGTAAAGAGAATGTAATTTCAGAAGAAAACCTTCCTTTTTCAAATACGACTCTTATTGCTGAAAGTAGAGATGATAATAAGTTAGAGGATGAAACTCAAGAAAGCAAGAAACAAATTGGCGTAAAACACGCTGAACGTCAACAAGAAGTTGACAGTGATGGTAATCATCCTGATTTTGATTACAAAAACAAACAAAAGTTATCGCGACTACTTCACCAATTAGAAAATGAAGAAGCGTCTAGCTTTCCTGAGTTAGATTACTTTGGTCAAATGCACGGTACTTATCTATTTGCTCAAGGTAGGGATGGCTTGTTCATTATAGATCAACATGCAGCTCAAGAGCGGGTCAAGTATGAGTATTATAGAGAAAAAATAGGAGAAGTTGACAATAGTTTACAACAACTCCTCGTTCCCTATTTGTTTGAATTTTCGGGCTCAGACTATCTTAACTTACAAGAAAAAATGTCTCTATTAAATGAAGTAGGAATTTATTTAGAACCCTATGGCTCTAATACCTTTATTTTACGTGAACACCCTATTTGGATGAAGGAGCAAGAAATTGAGACCGGTGTCTATGAAATGTGTGATATGCTTTTATTAACCAATCAAGTTTCTATAAAAACTTATCGAGCTGAGTTGGCTATTATGATGAGTTGTAAACGATCAATTAAAGCAAATCATACCTTAGATGATTATTCAGCAAGACAGTTAATCCAGCAGTTAGCACAATGTAAAAATCCCTATAATTGTCCTCATGGACGTCCTGTATTAATTAACTTTAGTAAGGCTGATATGGAAAAAATGTTTCGTAGAATTCAAGAGAATCATACAAGTTTAAGGGAATTGGGAAAATACTAAAAGGAGTCAGATGCAAGAATTTTTTACATTACCAAAACAGATACAAATACGACAGCTAGTCAGATTTGTCACAATTACTCTTGGAAGTAGTGTCTTTCCGTTTATGGCCATGTATTACACGAGCTTTTTCGGTACTCTTTGGACGGGTATTTTAATGATGCTGACTAGTTTGGCAGGTTTTATAGCAACTTTATATGAAGGTCATTTATCAGATGCAATTGGAAGAAAATATGTCATAATAATAGGTTCCATTGGTTGCATAACTGGCTGGTTTATAGCTATTTTAGCTAATCTTCCTAATTTAATATTACCTTGGCTCACTTTTGTAGGTATCTTATTAGTTGAAATATTCTCTAGCTTTTATGCACCAGCCTATGAAGCCATGTTAATTGACTTAACAGAAGACAAAAATCGTCGCTTTGTTTATACCATTAATTACTGGTTTATTAACATTGCAGTTATGTTTGGTGCAGGGATTTCGGGCCTATTTTATGATCACTATTTTTTAGAGCTCTTAATAGCACTTTTTTTAGTAGCACTAGGTTGCTTTTTTGTGGCTTATTACTACTTTGATGAAACAAAACTGGAAAATCATGACTTTGAACATGGATCAGGAATGTTTGCTAGTCTTAAAAACTATAGTCAGGTGCTTAAAGACAGAGCCTTTGTTATGTTTACTATAGGGTCGATTTTTATGGCTAGTATCTGGATGCATAATTACATCCCTGTTCATCTAAAGTTGCATTTTGTGCAAACAAACCTCTTTGGCTTTCAGATTACTAGTTCTAAAATGTTATCTTTGATGGTTTTTACAAATACTTTATTAATTGTAATTTTTATGACTATACTTAGTAAAGTAACAGAGAATTGGCCATTGCTGACTCAGATAATTATCGGATCATTGATATTTACTATAGGAATATTCTTGTCCTTTACCTTTACACATCTTTTAATGATTTGGTTAGCCGTCATTATATTTACAGTGGGTGAAATGATAAATGTTCCAGCAAATCAGTTGCTAAGAGTTAAGATGATGAAGCAGTCAAAGATTGGTTCCTATACTGGCTTTATTTCTATGGTGCAACCATTAGGAGCTATTTTTGCTGGTTTACTAGTTTCAGTGAGTTACTTTACAGGTAAAATTGGAGTTCAAATAGTGTTTTTAGTATTTGCTTTTATAGGCATAACTCTAATTGTTTTGTCTGCTAAAATGAAAGAAAAGGTTTAACATGTACGATTATATTAAAGGGCAGTTAAGGAAAATTACTGCCAAATACATAGTAGTAGAGACGAACGGCTTGGGCTATATTATCTATGTAGCAAATCCTTACAGCTTTACAGTTAGTGTCAAGCAAGATGTAAAAATTTATCTGCATCAGGTCATAAGAGAGGACGCCCATCTCTTATTTGGTTTTCATAACGAGGATGAGAAAACTATTTTTTTAAAGCTAATTTCTGTGTCAGGGATTGGTCCAACAACAGCTTTAGCTATCGTAGCTGTGGATGACAATCAGGGCTTAGTTAATGCTATTGATAACAGTGATATTAAGTATTTGATGAAATTCCCTAAAATAGGTAAAAAAACAGCTCAACAAATGATTCTTGATTTAGCAGGTAAATTTGCTGAAGCTCCACAAGAAGGTACAAAAGTTAAAAAGACAAATAGTAGTCTAAACAAACAACTTGATGAAGCTATTGAAGCCCTCTTAGCATTAGGTTATAAAGCCAATGAACTTAAAAAAATACGAACATTTTTTGAAGGAACAGATGAAACAGCTGAACAATATATTAAATTAGCTCTTAAAATGTTAATGAAAGGGTAGGTTTCACATGAAACGTTGTGGTTGGGTACCTGAAGAAAATAAACTTTATTGTGAATACCATGATTTTGAATGGGGAAAACCCATCTATGATGACAGGGATTTGTTTGAATTATTTTGCCTTGAAAGCTATCAATCTGGCTTATCTTGGCTAACCGTTTTGAAGAAACGCAAAGCTTTTAAGCAAGTATTTCATAACTATGATATTGACTCTGTAGCCCATTTTACCAATCAGGAAATGGCTTTTGCTTTACAGAATTCATCCATTATCCGCCATAAGTTGAAGTTGACAGCAACTGTCAACAACGCAAAAGCAGTTCAAAAAATTCAAAAAGAGTTTGGCAGTTTTTCTGCTTATTTGTGGGGATTTGTAGGAAGTAAACCTATTGATAACCTTGTCAACGCGGAACAACCTGCACCAGCTCAAACGGATTTATCTCTAAAATTATCAAAGGACCTAAAAAAACGAGGATTTCAATTTTTAGGGCCAGTAACCCTATACTCTTTTATGCAAGCTGCGGGACTAGTCAATGATCATGAAGAAGAGTGTGACTTTAAATAAAATCAAAAGAGAAGCTATCGTAAGGTGACGATGGCTTTTTTAGATGTAATCAAAAAAATAACAGCTTAGCTTATTTTTAAAAATTTTTACGAATAAATAATTAAGGACTAAAAATGGAAATGTCAAATGGAGACTACAAGCTAGTCCGAAAGAAAAATGAATGGAGAAAGTGATGTTATGCAATTAAAGAGAAAAGTTGCAAAAGCATTTATATTTATTTGTCTGGGACTATAACTCTTGGTTGAATAAAAAATATAAAGTTAATATAGAGAACAGATGGGTTTGGGTTGTTGTTGCATTAGTATTTTTAGCAGCTATAGGCCTGTACGCATGGTATTGTACTAGTCGTGGATATTCTTTTGCCTTTAATATCAAATATAACTGGCCCCGTTCAGGTCAAATGAGAATTGCATGTAAATAGTTATGGAGAGAATTACTTAAGAATATCTTCTTTACCGATAAAAAAGAGATACTATGCTTAATATTAATAGATTAGAAAAATCGTTTGGAAATAAAAAAGTTTTATCAAAAATAGATGTATCTTTTAAAGATAGTGGAGTGTCTGTTATTGTAGGAACAAATGGATGTGGGAAAACGACCCTAATGAATATTCTAGCTCATATGCTATCATTTACAAGTGGAGAAATTTCTTGTGATGGCAATGTGATAGGAAGTAAAGAGTATAAACAGCAAGTATTTTATATTCCGTCAGATTTTTACTTGCCTGAATATATGACAGGTAAAGAGTATCTAGACTTTATTTTGAAGCACTATCAGCAAAGCAATTTCGATTTAATTGATATTTTGTTGGATATGTTTGATTTAAAAGAAATGATAACTGACCTTTTAGAAACCTATTCTTTTGGACTGAAAAAGAAGATTCAGATTATAGCTGCTTTAGCTTCAAATACAAAATATATATTAGCAGATGAAGTTTTTAGTGGTTTGGATTTTGATACAGTTTTATTGTTACAAGAGGTATTTGATCATCAAAAGCATCAGAGAAGTATTATTGTTATTTCACATGATTTTAATACTCTAGTTCGTTTTCCAAATCACATTTTCATTATGTCAAAGGGAAGATTGCTTCCTTATGAAGGCAAGGTTGAAGGTATCTATTCAATGGTTAAAGAGATAGGAGAAACGTATGCAAAACTCGAAAAGTTACGAAGTTATTTTGGAACTCATCAAGCTTTTTCTGAATGACTCTCTTCATGGTATTTTAAAAAGACCTATCTTTCAGAACAGATGGTTGAGAAAACTAATAATTATTTTTTTCCTACTTGGCTATGGTGGTTACTTTTATCTTAATGCGGTTGAATTTGCTAAATTACACCATTCAAGAAATTATTTCTCGGAAATTGAATTACAATCAATTATTAAATTATCAGTACTTAGTTATAATAACCTTTCTTTAATTATAGGAGCATTGATTTTTATATTGTTAGCTTCAGTTTCAGTAGTCAAAAAGAGCTCCTTATTTATTGCTAAACTTTTGCCTTATGAAACTTCTGATTTAAAACTAGCTATCAAGCTTTTTAAGCTAGGGATTGCAGCTTTCTTACATGAGTTATTTTTTATCGTTATGCTTCCTGGTTTACAGGTTATTGGCTCTTTAGAGATTGGTATTAGTTTATTTATATCTTGTCATTTATCCTTTTTTACGGGATATTTACTTAGTTCCTGGATATTTAATATTTTTAATAAAAAAATATGTACCTATCAAAATCCACTCCTTTTTGTTCTACCTTACTTTATTCTATTAATATCTTATTTTTATTTTGGAAGATTTTATATAGAACAATTTTTAGCCCATCTTGTTAATGGCCCAAAATTACTTAGTCTTTATTGCCTCTTATTTTTCTTATTATCAAGTACACTATTGTGGTCCTTACCTCAAGAAGATTATAATAACCATTATTTAGAATGTTCTTACATAAGACTTTATCTACCACCAGTATGTAACATGATTACCACAGCAATTTACAGGACTAAGCTATTTCTTTTCCTTATAAGTGGGCTATTAGACTTGTTAGTTTATCTTTATGTTATTAGTGATTTTCAAACTATATTGAGTAATCTTCTTACATTTTTACCATTTCTGGGTTTGACATTTTTAACTTATGCTTATTCTACTTTAAGAGTAAGGTGTTTTTATAAGCATTTAGGAATTACGGTTAGAAAGGAATTTTTTTCTTCTTCTAATAGTTATTTTAGTGTTACAATTGCCCTTATTCTGTTTAGATGTTTTTATAAGAGGAAGCTTAGAAAATACTTTATTTAGTTGTTTGATGATTTTATCTTCACTTATAATTGGTTTTTTATTTCCTAAATCAGAAGGAAGTCTCAATGAAACAATATCTATGATACTTGTATTACTGATTATAGCCATGTTACTTGTACTGAAATCATTTTTTTGGCTAATGGTACCGGTCTTGCTTATACTACTATTTTTGTTAGCCTTAGTTATAAAAAAGAGAGGGAATTACGTGAGAACTTTACTAAAACAATTTAGTTATGCTAGTTTGGTATGGATCTTTTTATTTTTGATAGATTATGGAATTGAACTTTTTCAAATGGAAAATGAGGAGAGGGTGACTTTAATGGGCTTATATATAAAAAGCACAGAAACTAGAGAAGGTCTCTACACAGTCTTTGGGTTTACACCGAGAATTATTACTGTTTTTATAGGATTTGTACTTGTCTGGGGATTAATTTCTGTATTTTTGACGAAAAAATAGGTGTTTGTATTTAGTTTAAAGTTATTTCTAGTGCTCTTTACCCTTATCTTTTGTCATGAGTTAATACATTTTTTTGTTTGTTACTTTGTTATGTAATCTATCTCCAAGAATAAAGTGGAAGCTCTTCTCGCCAGCTATTTATTATAAAAACGTAAACTCTAATATAAAAAATTTAATGGTCTCTTTATCAGCACCAGTATCTATGATTACATTAGGTTATTTTCTAAAAGGAGACTCTTTTGTGATCTTATTTTCCAAGCTACTCTGTTATTCCAATCTTATCAATTTGTTACCCTTTACAAGTGATGGCGAAATTATTTTAATGTCTTTAATGAATATAATCAGGAGAAAAAAATGAGAAAAAAGTACTATTTTATGTGGTAAGTATTTTTGTAATGGTAATAGCAGGTTATTGTTTAGCTAACAATAATGACCAAGACAAAGATAATCAGTTTCTTTTAATAAGAAGCTCCAGCTCTTATTAAAAAAAGATATTGATCAAGCTATGACTAATTTTAATAAAAAATCAGCTGGGCTGTATTATTTTGCTGATGACATCAGGATGAGAATTTATAGAAATCAATTTAAAACGACTATAAGGTCAGTATATTTCAAATGTACACTTAGAAAAAAGTTTTCTCTTTCTTTTATGTTAAAATGAATTTAGATTCCGAATAGATAAGTAGGTGGTTAAATGAAGGCTGAAATTATTACAGTAGGTACGGAGATTTTGACTGGACAGATTGTTAATACTAATGCACAATTTTTGTCAGAAAAAATGGCTGAGTTGGGAATTGATGTTTATTTTCAAACAGCTGTTGGGGATAATAAAGAACGTTTACTCTCAGTGATTGATATTGCTACTAGGCGAAGTGATTTAGTAGTCCTGTGTGGTGGGCTCGGTCCAACAGAAGATGATTTAACCAAACAAACCTTGGCTAGTTATTTGGGTAGGGAATTAGTTTTGGATAGGCAGGCTAGTCAAAAATTAGATGATTTCTTTGCTAGCAGAGAACAATTTGTAAGGACTCCAAATAATGAGCGTCAAGCTCAATTGATTCAGGGGTCAATTCCTTTACCAAATAAAACAGGACTTGCAGTAGGAGGGATGATAACGGTAGCAGATGTTACCTATGTTGTCTTGCCGGGGCCACCGGGAGAATTAAAACCCATGGTGAATACTGAATTGGTTCCTCTTTTATCTAATAAACATGCAAAATTGTATTCTAAGGTCTTACGCTTTTTTGATATTGGTGAAAGTCAGCTAGCTACTCTTATAGCAGATTTTATTGATAAGCAGGTAGACCCAACCATTGCTCCCTATGCTAAAACAGGAGAGGTAACGCTACGCTTATCAACAAAAGCTCAAAATAAAGAAGAGGCTGATAAGAAGCTATTACAGCTAGAAGAAGAATTACTTGCTACTAAGACGCCTGAGGGGAAACTACTCAGAAATTTCCTTTATGGATATGGGGAAGAAAATTCTTTACCTCAAGTTGTTTTTGAATTATTAAAGAAAAATAATCTTACCATAACTGCTGCAGAGAGCTTAACAGCTGGACTGTTTCAGGCAAGTTTAGCAGATTTCTCAGGAGCTTCGCAGATTTTTAAAGGTGGTTTTGTTACTTATAGTTTAGAAGATAAAGCTCAAATGCTCTCTATTTCTTTAGATGGATTAAAAGAGCATGGTGTTGTAAGTGCCTATACTGCTGAGCAGATGGCTAGTCAAGCACGTTGTTTAATGGGGACAGATATAGCTATTGGTTTAACTGGAGTAGCAGGTCCTAATTCTTTAGAAAACCAGCTAGTGGGGACAGTTTACATTGGTCTTGCTACTAAAAATAAAGTAGAAACACAAAAGGTTTTAATTGGCCATCGAAGCAGGGCAGATGTGCGTTATATTGCTACTTTACATGCTTTTAATATGGTTCGTAAAACTTTATTAAAAGCAGAAAATTTGCTATAATTATAATAATTGTAAGTTAGGTATAATGAGAAAATATCCACCAAGTATGGTCAGAGCTATTTCTTAAGTATATCCTATATAGAGGAGAAAATATTGGCAAAAAAAATAAAAAAAACTGAAGACATCACTAAAAAGTTTGGTGATGATCGTCGTAAAGCACTTGATGATGCTTTAAAGAATATTGAGAAAGATTTTGGTAAGGGCGCAGTAATGCGACTAGGTGAGCGAGCAGAACAAAAAGTTCAGGTAATGAGTTCAGGAAGTCTTGCTTTAGACATGGCACTAGGCGCGGGTGGTTATCCTAAAGGGCGCATAGTTGAAATTTATGGTCCAGAATCTTCAGGTAAAACAACAGTAGCTTTGCATGCTGTAGCTCAAGCTCAAAAAGAAGGCGGGATTGCTGCTTTTATAGATGCTGAACATGCCTTAGATCCTGCTTATGCAGCAGCATTGGGAGTTAATATTGATGAGCTTCTTTTATCACAACCAGATTCTGGTGAGCAGGGACTTGAAATAGCTGGTAAGCTTATTGACTCGGGAGCAGTTGATTTAGTGGTTATTGACTCAGTAGCTGCCTTAGTTCCTCGTGCGGAGATTGATGGAGATATTGGTGATAGTCATGTGGGATTACAAGCACGTATGATGAGCCAGGCTATGCGTAAGTTATCAGCATCAATTAATAAAACCAAGACAATTGCAATTTTTATTAACCAATTACGTGAAAAAGTTGGTGTTATGTTTGGAAATCCAGAAACAACTCCTGGAGGACGGGCTCTGAAATTCTATGCTTCTGTTCGTTTAGATGTCCGTGGAAATACCCAAATTAAAGGTACAGGGGACCAAAAAGATAGTAGCATTGGTAAAGAAACAAAAATTAAAGTTGTTAAAAATAAGGTTGCGCCACCTTTCAAGGTAGCTGAAGTAGAAATCATGTATGGAGAAGGGATTTCTCGTACAGGGGAACTCGTCAAAATTGCCTCAGATTTAGATATTATTCAAAAAGCTGGTGCTTGGTTCTCTTATAATGGTGAAAAAATTGGACAAGGTTCAGAAAATGCTAAGAAATTCTTAGCTGATCATCCTGAAGTGTTTGAAGAAATTGACCATAAGGTTCGTGTACAAGTTGGCCTCATTGAGGATGAAGAAAGTGAAGTAAAAGTACCCATTAGTGAAGAAAAATCACCCTCAGATGAACTAGTTCTTGAGTTGGATGATGCTATTGAAATTGAAGATTAACATAACTTTATATAAACTTAGGTTAAAGAAAAATGATTAAGGAGATATATAATCCTATTTTTCTTTGACTTTTTTTGATTTAAAGTCTTAATAGAAAAAGCAATAAAACATTTGAAGATGTAGCTGATAATAAGGGTTCTTGATATACGTTAGCTGTATCAACTTTTAAGAGTAGGTGAGTTCTTTCTTAAATTAATTGTAATTATTTTTTGTTTGGGAGTCGACAATAATATAAGCACAGAAGGATGCTAACTTGCTTTATTGCTGAGAGTTCTTAGAGATAATTCTATTTTAAGCTTGAGATAAGGATAGCTAGCTACAATAGATATAGTAAGTTCAGCTATTTTAGAATTTTTGTATTAAAAATTCAAAACTTAGCTTTAAAATGAGTATTTTTGGTTAAAATAGGTCCAAAGACCTATGTTCATGCTGTGAAACTGTGTTACAATGAACATATCACGAAATAGAAAGTGAGAGCGCTATGATTAAGATATATACGATTTCAAGTTGTACTAGTTGTAAGAAAGCCAAAACATGGTTGAATGGACATAAGCTCCCATATAAAGAACAAAATTTAGGAAAAGAGCCACTTTCAAAAGAAGAGATATTAGCGATTTTATCAAAAACTGAAAATGGAGTTGAAAGTATTGTGTCGTCGAAGAACCGCTATGCTAAAGCTCTCAATTGTAATATTGATGAATTAAGTGTCAATGAAGTGATTGATTTAATTCAGGACAATCCTCGAATTCTTAAGAGTCCTATTTTGATTGATGATAAGCGCCTCCAAGTAGGATATAAAGAAGATGATATCAGAGCCTTTTTACCGCGCTCAATTCGTAATATAGAAAATACAGAAGCACGCTTACGTGCTGCCCTATAGGAATAAGCCTAAATTTTGGGCTTTTTTTCTTTATCTTTAATTAGATTTCTTGTTAAATCTTAAAAAATAAGCTATAATAAATCATAGCACTTAGTTTAGAAAGAAGGTGTAAGTATGGGATTTACAGACGAAACAGTCCGCTTTAAATTAGACGACGGGGATAAAAAGGACATTAGTGAAACTCTTACGGCCGTGTATCAATCACTGGAAGAAAAAGGCTATAATCCTATTAACCAGATCGTAGGTTATGTACTGAGTGGAGACCCTGCTTATGTACCTAGATATAACGACGCAAGAAATCAGATTCGTAAATATGAACGTGATGAAATCGTTGAAGAGCTTGTGCGTTATTATTTACAAGGAAATGGAATTAACATTAAATGAGAATAATGGGTCTTGACGTTGGTTCAAAGACAGTTGGGATAGCTATAAGTGATCCACTTGGTTTTACAGCACAGGGATTAGAAATCATAAAAATCGATGAAGAAAAGAAAGATTTTGGTTTTGGTAGACTAAGACAATTAGTAGAACATTATAAAGTTGATAAATTTGTCGTTGGTTTACCTAAAAATATGAATAATACCAGTGGACCACGGGTAGAAGCTAGTAAAGACTATGGTGAAAAAATTGAGAAAATATTCAATATCCCTGTTATTTACCAAGATGAACGCTTAACGACTGTTGAAGCTGAGAGAATGCTCATTGAGCAAGCAGATATTAGTCGTGGAAAACGTAAAAAAGTCATTGATAAATTAGCTGCTCAGTTAATTTTACAAAATTATTTAGATAAAACCTATTAAGGAGACAGCATGACACATAATCATGAACATGACCACGCGCATGAAGTAATTACCCTAGTTGATGAACAAGGAAATGAAACATTATTTGAAATTTTGCTTACAATTGATGGAAAAGAAGAGTTTGGAAAAAACTATGTTCTTTTAGTTCCAGCTGGTTCTGAAGAAGATGAATTAGGCGAAATTGAAATCCAAGCTTATTCATTTACAGAAAATGAAGATGGTACTGAAGGAGATCTTCAACCAATTCCCGAAGATTCAGATGCGGAATGGGATATGATTGAAGAAGTCTTTAACAGTTTCTTGGATGAAGAATAAAGAGAATAGCCACAGGCTATTTTTTTTATTTAATAAGCATTCTTCTTATAATTGGCAAGAATTCTGCTAGAGGCTCATCTTGTTTTTTGATTTGTTTTCATATAGTTTTTTGAGGCGTTAAATGATATACTGGGTGTATGACATTTCAAGGAGAATATCAAGTGAGTCAAACAAATACTGAAGTTGTAAGTCGATATAAAGTTCAACAAATAGATGATGAACCAACTGTACACACCACAAAATATGAAACAAGAGTTCCACATTTAAATAAAATTCATATTCTTATTCTCAGTTTAATTACAAGCTTTTTTAGTGTTGCAAATCCTCTTTTTCTAGATGCCGCAAATGGTTTGCAATCGCAGAATTTATATATCGGGATGATGCTTACAAAGGGACAGATTCCTTATAGTGATGTTTTTACTAGTGGGGGTATGGTCTATTTCTTCTTAATTGCATTAAGTTTTTATTTGGGCACCAGCTGGTGGTTAGTTCTTATTGAGGGAATTTGCTTTTATTTATCAGGTCTATATTTCTATAAATTAATAAATTACTTTACAGGTCATCAAAAAGTGGCATCTGCCTTTAGTCTGCTATTTTATTTGATGATACTTATAATTGGTTTTGGAGGACTCTACCCCCTTCAATTTGTCTTGCCTTTTGTTTTAATTTCCTTATGGTTTTTAACAAAGTATTTTGCTAATCTTGTAAAAGATGAGGCTTTTGTACTCTTTGGTTTTGCAGGAGCTTTATCTATGCTTGTTGAACCCAGAACTCTTATTTTTTGGGCCTTGGCAATAGTGGCTATTATTGTTTTTAATATTAAAGAAAGGCATTTTGCTAGGGGGGGTTATCAGTTACTAGCTGCTATTTTTGGCATGTTATTAGTCTTTTATACAGCTGGTTATTTTGTCTTAAATCTTCAGATTTTGGGTCCTTATTTATCTCAAGCAGTAAGTTATCAATTTTCTTATTTTAGAGTTGGAGATTTACCGCTTATTGTTTCCTTTCTAGTTCAATTAGCATTCGTTTTTGGATTAGGATTGTTAACAGGAATGGTTAATTATTTTAAAAATCATAGAGAAACTAGTGATCATTTTATCAAGTGGCTTCTTTCTGCTCTGATTTGTATTTATGCAGTGCTTGCTATCTTTTCTCAGGATTATGCGACTTCTGTCCTTTTATATGTCCTACCTTTTGGTCTTGTTTTAACCTCTATTCCAATAGGAAAGGAATACGATAGGCGTTTACAGACAAATAGTCATCGCCGAGGAGTTAAACATAGTAAAGGAACTTGGTCTATTGTCAAGATTTACTTTGCAAAACATTGCTATCTTCCCTTGATAGTCTTGATAGTATCGCTTGTAATGTCAGGACGCACCTATCTTGCTAATCACAATTTACATCAAAGTCGCCATCAAGTGGCTTCTTATCTTGCTAAGAATGTTAAGAATTCACAGCAGATTTATGTGTGGGATACTTCTTCGCAAATTTATTTAGAAAGCCAAAAAAAGGTTGCTTCACAAATAGCATCTCCTTCAGTTAATTTTAAGAAAAATAGTCATAAAAAAATACTAGAGGATGAACTTTTACAGGATCAGGCAGATTTTATTGTCCTTAATACTACCCAAAAATTACCTGATAGAATTAAAAAGATCATTAGAAAAAAATATAAACCTGTTCGAAGTATTGACGTCTCAAGCTTCCGAATTTACAGAAAAAAATAATAAAAAATCAATATCTTGTGTTTGAGCAAAAAACTTGACACAAGATATTGATTTTTTTAAAACGAGTGATATAATAGTCCAGTAAGGAGAAATGTAAAGATGACACTCGAAAATGAAAAAATAATGGTTCAGCCAGATATCAAAGTAATAAAACGTGATGGACGCATGGTCAACTTTGACACAACAAAAATCTATAGTGCCTTGTTGAAGGCAAGTGTTGAAGTCACTAGGATCTCCCCATTGGTTGAGGCAAAGTTAGAAGCTATATCAGAACGTGTCATTGCTGAAATCTGTGACCGTTTCCCCACTAATATCAAAATTTATGAGATTCAAAATATTGTAGAACATGAGTTGTTAGCAGCAAATGAATATGCTATTGCTAAAGAATACATCAACTATCGTACTCAGCGTGACTTTTCTCGCTCCCAGGCAACGGATATCAATTTTTCTATTGATAAGTTATTGAACAAGGATCAGTCAGTTGTTAATGAAAATGCAAATAAAGATAGTGATGTCTTTAATACTCAGCGAGATTTAACAGCAGGAATTGTTGGAAAATCTATTGGTTTAAAAATGTTACCTCCTCATGTTGCTAATGCCCATCAAAAGGGAGATATTCATTACCATGATTTGGATTATAGCCCCTATACTCCAATGACCAACTGTTGTCTGATTGATTTTAAGGGAATGCTTTCGAATGGCTTTAAAATAGGTAATGCTGAAGTAGAAAGTCCCAAATCTATTCAAACAGCAACTGCTCAAATTTCTCAAATTATCGCTAATGTTGCCTCCAGTCAGTATGGAGGCTGTACAGCAGATCGTATTGATGAGTTTTTGGCTCCATACGCAGAGCTAAATTATAAAAAACATATGGCTGACGCTAAAAAATGGGTTGTTGAGGAAAAACAAGAAGAATATGCCTATGAGAAAACTCAAAAAGATATCTATGATGCTATGCAATCCTTGGAATATGAGATTAATACTCTTTTTACCTCTAATGGACAAACACCTTTTACATCTTTAGGTTTTGGTCTAGGAACATCTTGGTTTGAACGTGAAATTCAAAAAGCTATTTTACAAATCAGAATTAAAGGTTTAGGAAGTGAACATCGTACGGCTATTTTTCCTAAATTAATCTTCACCTTGAAGCGAGGCCTTAATCTAGAAGAAGATTCACCTAACTACGATATTAAACAATTAGCCTTAGAATGTGCTACCAAGCGTATGTATCCTGATATGCTGTCTTATGATAAAATTATCGAATTAACGGGTTCATTTAAGGCTCCAATGGGCTGTCGTTCATTTTTACAGGGCTGGAAGGATGAACAGGGGCTTGAAGTGAATTCTGGTCGTATGAACTTAGGTGTTGTAACCTTAAATTTACCTCGTATCGCAATGGAATCAAATGGTGATATGGATAAATTCTGGGAATTATTTACTGAGAAGCTTTCTATAGGTAAGGATGCCTTGGTTTATCGTGTAGAAAGAGTTAAAGAAGCAAGTCCAGCCAATGCTCCAATCCTTTATCAATATGGCGCTTTTGGAAAACGTCTTGAAAAAAGTGGCAATGTCGATGAGCTCTTTAAAAACAGACGTGCAACCATTTCATTAGGCTATATTGGTTTATATGAAGTTGCTTCGGTATTTTATGGTGGTGAATGGGAAAAAACACCAGAAGCAAAAGATTTTACAGTAGCTATTGTTAAGGCTATGAAAAATGCTTGTGAAGACTGGTCAAATGAATATGGCTATCATTTCTCAGTATATTCTACTCCGTCAGAAAGCTTGACTGATCGCTTTTGTCGCTTGGATACAGAGAAATTTGGTGTAGTAGAAAATATTACTGATAAGGAATATTACACTAATTCTTTCCACTATGATGTCCGAAAAAATCCAACACCTTTTGAGAAACTAGATTTTGAAAAAATCTATCCAGAGTCAGGAGCATCAGGAGGCTTCATTCATTACTGTGAATACCCTGTTTTACAACAAAATCCAAAAGCGTTAGAGGCTGTTTGGGATTATGCTTATGATCGTGTAGGCTATCTAGGAACTAATACTCCAATTGATAAATGTTACGAATGTCAATTTGAAGGTGATTTTAAACCAACTGAACGTGGTTTTACATGTCCAAATTGTGGCAATAGTGATCCTAAAACAGTTGATGTGGTTAAAAGAACTTGTGGTTATTTAGGGAATCCCCAAGCTCGTCCTATGGTTAATGGACGACACAAGGAAATTGCTGCGCGTGTCAAACATATGAATGGATCAACCATCAAATATCCTGGTATTTAATTCATAAACTTAACATTTTAGATAATCATCATAACTATGGTATCCTTTTAAAAGATTGCTTAAGGCAAGCAATCTTTTACTATATAAAAAGAAAGAGAATAATAATGGGAAAATATCAACTAGATTATAAAGGAATGCAGCAAGTAGAGAAATTTCATGAGAAAAATACTAATAAAAAAGCAGACAAAAAAGTGCGTGTTCAAGAATTAAAGGCGCAGTTTTTACAGAAGACCAAAAAGTCTAAATAAGTTTCTTTGAAGGTGGCTAACAAATGTTAAAAATTGGGATTGTAGGAATTGGTAATATTTGCCAAAAAGCTTATTTACCATATATGAGACAGCTAAAAGAGGTAGAATGGCATTTGTTTACGCGAAATCAGACTGTTTTGAAAGAAGTAGACTCTTTTCTTTATTTGGCAACTCTTTTTCTTATACTAGTATGGAAGAACTAAACAAGGTCAAGTTAGATGGTGTCTTTATCCATTTAGCAACCAGTGTTCATTTTGATATAGCTAAAAGCTTCTTGAAGCGAGGAATTCCAGTTTATATGGATAAACCTCTTAATAGAAGACTTTCAAACGACTCAAGAACTTTATAAGATAGCTAAGCTTCATCAGACATTTTTGATGGCTGGTTTTAATAGAAGGTTTGCTCCTGGTGTAAAGGAAATGTCAAATGTGTCAAATAAGTGTCAAGTTCATGTAAGTAAAAATGATAGCAATAGATCTGGTCAACTAAGGTTTAAAGTATTTGAGTTCTTCATGCACCCTTTAGATACAGCTCTTTTTTTACTAGATGACAAGCCTCTTAGAGCTAATTTCCACTACCGTTTAGACAAAGATGGGCTCTTGCGTCAACTTATTGTCAATCTAGCAAGCTCATCATCATTGGTGATAGCTTCTATGAATCTTCAGTCAGGAAGTCGACGAGAAGTGATGGAAATTCAAACCCCAGATAATACTATTTCTTTGGAAAACCTTGATAAAATGACTGTTTAGCAAGGGAGTCAGTCTAGTCTTCATGAATTTTCTGTTTGGGATACAAGCCTGTATAAAAGGGGCTTTGAGTCTATAATTGATGCTTTTTTAGAGGCTGTAAAGCCTAATGTCAACCCTGTCAAGGATGGAACTAGTCTCCTTAGTCACTGGCTTTGTCATCAGATATGTCAGTCTTCTAAGCCATATGGAGATTTACAAATAGATCTAGCTGATTAAGGAGGAATTATGCAGTTAAGAAGACCTACTAGAGCAGATAAAAAGACTGTTATGGAAATGATGCAAGAATTTCAAGACATGCAATCTCTTCATGATGGTGGCTTTTGGTCCCCAGATAATTTTCTCTATGAGGAATGGTTAGAAACTAATAGACTTATGGAAGCTGGCCTTCAAATTCCTGAGAATTTTGTCCCATCCATACAATTTGTAGCCTTTGATGCTAGAGACAGAGCTATTGGGTTTCTTAATTTAAGGCTTGCTTTGAATGCTTCCTTACAAAAAGAAGGAGGCCATATTGGTTATTCTGTACGTCCTTCAAAAAGGGGAAGAGGCTTTGCTAAGAAAATGTTAGCAGCAGGATTAAAAGAAGCTAGGACTAAGAATATTCAAACAGTTTTACTTACCTGTAAGGTACATAATGAGGCTAGCCGATCGGTTATCTTAGCAAATGGTGGGATATTAGAAGATATTCAAGGAGAAACAGAACGCTATTTTATTAGGTAAAGAAAGGTTATAGACTAGAATGGAAGAAAAATGTTGGAATTCTCCCAAACCTAAAGAATGGAAATCAGAGGAATTGAGTCAAGGTAGGATTATCGACTACAAGGCCTTTAATTTTGTTGATGGGGAAGGAGTTAGAAATTCTCTGTATGTATCAGGTTGTATGTTTCACTGCAAAGGTTGCTATAATGCTGCCACCTGGTCTTTTAAAGCGGGTATCCCCTATACTCAAGACTTAGAAGAGCAAATCATGTCTGATTTAGCTAAACCCTATGTCCAAGGGTTAACCTTACTTGGTGGAGAACCCTTTTTAAATACAGGTATTTTGATTCCTTTAATTAAGAGAATAAGGAAAGAACTGCCTCAAAAAGATATTTGGTCATGGACAGGCTATACTTGGGAAGAAATGATGCTTGAATCAGAAGACAAATTAGAGATGCTAGCTCTAATTGATATTTTAGTGGATGGTCGTTTTGATATTAGTAAAAAAAATCTCATGCTTCAGTTTAGAGGCTCATCTAATCAAAGAATTATTGATGTGCAAAAGTCTTTGCAAGCTGGTAAGGTTATTATTTGGGATAAGCTAAATGATGGTGATCAGACATTTGAACAGGTTAACCGTAATAAACTGACCTAGACTTAAAAAGCTTTTATGACAAGGATAGAAGGACTTTTCCTCCTCTTATCCTCAAACTTATCCACAGATTGTGTATAAGTTTTAAATGTGTGGATAGAATAAGAAAAAGAGGCTCTAGACCTCTTTTTTTATATAGACATATTTCTCTTTACTTGAGAGTTTTTGGCAGTAGGAAAAGCCTTTAAAATCAAGCTTTGTGAGTTCTTTGAGAGTCTGGCAATTCCTTTCCATACAGGCACTTAAAAAGTAGCCTCTGGCTTTTTTAGAAATTGTTGAATGCCCTTTGAGCTGACCATCTTTTTCCTCTAGAAAGGTGATACTTATCCACAATTTTTTCCTATCCTTAGAGAAAACATCTTCAAATTCACTGGATAGAAGTGAGATAATTGTCATGTCTTTTTTAATAAAGGCATCATAATGGGGGCGCCAGAAATTTTTTAAAGATTTGCCTCTTATTTTGACTTTTGTCTGAAAATCAAGGCGATGTTCAGAAATGGGATAGTCCATCGGTATAATACCGTATAAGGAAGAAGTAATATAGACATGCTTTAAGAGATAGTGTTCTTCTTGAGCACTAAGGTGATTTCTTTTAATGTTACGATACATGAGGCCATTAAAGAGTAAATAAGCAGGATAGGTTTTAGCCTTTTTTTGGTAAATAGCTTGGATTCTTTCAGCTTCTTTTTGACTGGCTTTTGTATTAATTTTGTAGGCATAAGTTAGCTGCTCTTCAGAAAGTTTAGCTAATTCGTCAAGTATAGGTTGACTGTTTGGGGGAAATTGAGCGGGAAATGAACTATCTGGAAGCTTCATTTCCTTTGCTGTTGGAATTAAAAAAGTTAACATATAGATATTGTAGAAAGTAAAAGCCTTCCTGTCAAGGAAAGGCTAGTTACTTTTCGTAAGAATCACTTTAGTCTGAATACCATCATTATCAAGTACAGTAAAACTCTTATCTTGATGATCAAGCAGGGTCATCCCATTGTCGCTGGCATTTTTTAAGCTACTAGTAAAGGCAGACGGATTAGAATATTCAATTGTAATATAATTGAGTCCAGGGATGCCTTGTTCATGTTTTGCTAAACGAGGGCCATCCCAATTGTTAAAGGCCAAGTGATGGTGATAATCGCCAGAAGAAATCCAACTAGCAGTTGAAATGGTCATTTTATTTCGCATTGAAAAAACTTTTTGATAAAGTTTGGAGGAGGCTAGGGCATCTTTTACACTAAGGTGAACATGGCCAATTTTTGTTCCTTGGGCAAGTTTAAAGGTTTCTGGAATGCTAGTTAGGTTATCCAGCATGCTTTTTGCATCCATTGGGTCTGTTACACCAATAATTTGTCCATCTGGACGGATATCCCAGAAGCTTGTGTCTTTATCATAGTAAATTTCGATGCCATTTCCTTCAGGGTCGCTGAGGTAAATAGCTTCACTGTAACCATGGTCTGCCGCACCTTCTACTTGGGTTTGAGAACGAAGGAGGTGTTCAAGGGCTAAGCCCAGATAATTCTTATCGGGAACTAGAATAGCAGTATGGTATAAACCATAGGTCTTTTCCTTGGCTTGCTCAGTTTGTAATAATTCCAGCAAGACATCTTTGCCATC
Source organism: Streptococcus didelphis DSM 15616 (assembly GCF_000380005.1). Taxonomy (GTDB): domain Bacteria; phylum Bacillota; class Bacilli; order Lactobacillales; family Streptococcaceae; genus Streptococcus; species Streptococcus didelphis. The sequence goes on along the minus strand of NZ_KB904189.1, from coordinate 185,711 downwards.
AATGGTTAGTTCCGTTTTTTGACTATCTTGGCTTAAAATACTGAATCCAATAATATTTGTGTAAAATTCAGTCATGGTTTGTAGGTGATTAACATAGAGGGAAACCTTCCCTAATCTTATTTCTGAGTTGTAATCATAGATCATATTTATCTCCAATTAGTATTAATTAATTTATTATATAAGTTTAGGTAGCTATTTGCTAGTAGAGTGTTTCTTAATTTTTAGAAAATTTGTTTTTAGATGAGTTTTAAATAACTTGTAGCCTAATTTACTGAAAGAGTAAAGATCTTCTCTTTTAGAAATTGTAAAAGAAGCCTGTTATGAAAGCTTTTATAATCGTAAAAAATTAAGTACGCTTAATTTTTTAATTTTTACTTTCTTTACAATTAGTTTAAACACTATATTTTGTGCCAAAAATAATTGAATACCACTACATTTTGTGTTAATATTTATTCAAGCCTGTTTAAGAAGAACAGAATCACGGAGAAAGTAAGCTTGCTTACAATAACACAGTTGGCAGAGAAAGACTTCTTTTTGTGTCAAGAATAACATTATAAAAATACTTTTCAAGAAGAGCTGGTGCTTGACATCAGTTCTTGCTTGGATTGTTTTTTTATTGGTCAAAAATTCAAATAGATGCTTAGCATCTTATTATTAGAGGAGTGAAAATGTCATCACAATATTATGATAGGTCTCAGTCACCTTTAGACTTTGCTTTAACTGGTCAAGCCCTTCCCATGCGTTCTGTGAACTGGAACAAATTAAATGATGAAAAAGATTTAGAAGTATGGAATAGAGTGACCCAGAATTTTTGGTTACCTGAGAAGATTGCCTTATCAAATGATTTGGCCTCTTGGAAAAGTCTGGATGATAAGTGGCAAGCATTAATAACAAGGACCTTTACAGGTTTAACTCTCTTAGATACTGTTCAAGCAACTGTTGGGGATGTAGCTCAGATACAACATTCTCAAACAGATCATGAACAGGTTATCTATACTAACTTTGCCTTCATGGTAGCTGTTCATGCCAGATCTTATGGCAGTATCTTTTCGACTTTATGTAATAGTCAACAGATTGAAGAAGCTCATGAGTGGGTAATATCTACACCTAGTTTACAGGCTAGGGCAGAAAAGCTTATTCCATATTATCAAGGGGATGATCCTTTAAAATCAAAGATAGCAGCTGCTATGATGCCAGGTTTTCTACTGTATGGTGGTTTTTATTTACCATTTTACCTTGCTGCTAGAGGTTTATTGCCTAATACATCAGATATTATTAGGTTAATCTTACGCGATAAGGTTATCCATAATTACTATAGTGGTTATAAGTATCAGCAAAAGTTAGCCCAGCTAAGTCCTGAAAAACAGGAGCAGATGAAGACTTTTGTTTTTGACTTGTTGTATGACCTCATTGAGTTAGAAAAAGAATATCTCTATGAACTTTATGAAGGTTTTGATCTTGCTGAGGAGGCTATTTGTTTTAGTCTTTACAATGCTGGAAAATTTTTACAAAATCTTGGTTATGATTCACCCTTTACTGAAGAAGAAACACGTGTTTCTCCAGAAATTTTTGCGCAATTGTCAGCACGTGCAGATGAAAATCATGATTTCTTTTCTGGCAATGGTTCATCCTATGTGATGGGAATAAGGGAGGAAACTGAGGATGAAGACTGGGAATTTTAAAGCGATGTGTCGCTGTGTGGTTTATTTTTCGTCTAAATCTAATAATACCCATCGTTTTGTTGAAAAATTAGCTTGCTCTAGTCAGCGTATCCCTATGGATGGAACAAGTATTAAGGCAAAGGAAGCTTATATCTTAATTGTACCTACTTATGCAGGTGGTGGTGGTAAGCGACAAGGTGCTGTCCCAAAGCAAGTCATTCAGTTCTTAAATGATCCAGACAATAGAAAGTTCTGTTGTGGGGTTATTGGGACAGGAAATACAAATTTTGGAGATACCTATGCTCTTGCAGGCCCTATTATTGCAGAAAAATTAGGTGTGCCTATGCTGCATCAGTTTGAATTGTTAGGGACAAAAGAAGATGTCAAACGGGTTAAAGAATTTTTAATTTGCCCCGAAGAAAGGAAGGATTAATGACACAAAAAAAGAACTATCGTTCCTATAACGCTTTAACACGTTTTAAGGATGATAATGGTAAATATCACTTTGATGCTGATAAACAAGCAATTTCAGCTTATTTGGAGGAAGAAATTTATCCTAATACCTTAAATTTTAATTCCCTAAAGGAAAAATTGGATTACTTGGTCAGAGAAAATTACTATGATTCTAAGCTATTAGAGGCTTATGATTTAGAGTTTATTAGTAATATTTTTGCTAAGGCAGCAAGGGATAAAAAGCCTTTTCAGAGCTTTATGGGAGCTTTGAAATTTTATAATGCTTATGCTCTCAAAACAGATGACCATGAAAAAATCCTAGAACATTTTGAGGATAGGGTGGTTATGAATGCTCTCTTTTTAGCAGCTGGTGATGAGGATTTAGCCATGGCTTTGCTTGATGATATGCTAAACCAACGTTTTCAGCCGGCAACGCCTACTTTTTTAAATGCTGGGAAGGCACGTCGTGGGGAATATATTTCTTGCTATTTATTACGTGTAGAAGATAATATGGAATCAATTTCCCGGGGGATAAGCACTAGCTTACAGTTGTCAAAACGTGGCGGCGGCCTTGCCCTAGCATTGACTAATCTACGTGAGTTTGGTGCTCCAATTAAGGGAATCAAAAACCAAGCGACGGGTATTGTTCCTGTCATGAAGCTTTTAGAGGATGCTTTTTCTTATGCTAATCAATTAGGGCAAAGACAAGGTGCGGGTGCTGTTTATCTTCATGCTCATCATCCAGAGGTAATGACTTTTTTAGATACTAAGCGTGAAAATGCAGATGAAAAGATACGGATTAAGTCTTTGGCTCTAGGTTTAGTCATTCCAGATATTACTTTTGAGTTGGCTAGGGAAAATAAGGAGATGGCCCTCTTTTCTCCTTATGATATTGAACGCGAATATGGCAAGGCTATGTCAGATATTTCCATTAGTCAAGAGTATGACAACTTACTTGCTAATCCAAATGTTAAGAAAACCTTTATTAGTGCGAGACAATTTTTCCAAACTGTTGCTGAATTACAATTTGAATCAGGTTATCCTTATATGCTCTTTGAAGATACGGTTAATAATAAAAACCCTCATCATCGTCAGGGTAGGATTATTATGTCTAACCTTTGTTCAGAAATTGCGCAATTTAGTACCCCGAGTTATTTTAAAGAGGACTTATCTTTTACGGAATTAGGTCAAGATATCTCATGTAATCTGGGGTCGCTCAATATTGCTAAGGCTATGGAGGCTGGTAAAGATTTTGATAAATTAGTGGAACATAGTGTGAGAGCTTTGGATAGGGTATCGCGTAGTTCAGATTTAAGCTGTGCTCCGTCGGTTGAATATGGCAATAATGCTAATCATGCTATTGGTTTGGGAGCTATGAATTTGCATGGTTTCTTGGCTACTCATCAGATTTTTTATGATTCAAAAGAGGCCCTAGATTTTACAGACTCTTTCTTTTATAGTTTGGCTTATCATGCCTTTAAAGCGTCATGTCAGTTGGCTAAGTCTCAGGGAAGCTTTGCTGGTTTTGCCCAGTCGGATTATGCTGACGGTTCTTACTTTAAAAAATATACTGAAGCTAAGCATGAGGTAAAAACAGAAAAGGTAAAAGAACTCTTAGCCCACTATAATTTTTATTTACCAAGTCAAGAGGACTGGAAGCAGTTAGTCGAAATGATTCGAGAAAATGGTTTGGCTAATTCACATCTACTGGCAGTTGCTCCGACAGGGTCGATTTCTTATCTTTCGTCGTGTACACCTAGTTTACAGCCTGTGGTGTCACCTGTTGAGGTTCGAAAAGAAGGTTCTCTAGGCCGTGTCTATGTCCCTGCTTATAACATTGATAATGATAACTATGATTACTATCTTAAAGGGGCATATGAGTTAGGTCCTGATCCTATTATTAATATTGTAGCCAGTGCTCAAAAGCATGTTGACCAAGCTATATCTATGACACTCTTTATGACCGAGTCAGCTACTACACGGGACTTAAATAGAGCTTATATTCAGGCCTTTAAGAAAAAGTGCGCCTCTATTTATTATGTTCGTGTGCGTCAAGAAATTTTATCTGGCAGTGAAACTTATGATCAAGATGAAATGCTTTTATATCAAGAAGACCTAGATAGCTGTCAGTCTTGTATGATTTAAGGAGGAAACAATTATGTTAACAGAAGAAATGAAATCACTTATTGAGAAGCAACTAGCTATGGTGGCTACTGTTGACCATTCAGGAAATCCTAATATTGGTCCCAAACGTTCAATGAGGCTTTATGATGATGAAACCTTAATTTTTAATGAAAATACCGGTGGACAGACACAAGAAAATATTGAAGCTAACGGAAAAATAGAAGTTGCTTTTGTTGATCGTGAACAGCTTAAGGGCTACCGTTTTGTTGGAAAAGCAGAACTCCAAAAAACAGGACCTATGTATGAAGAAGCTAAGGCTTGGGCAGAAGGGAAAATGGGAATTCCTAAGGCTGTTGGTATTATTCATATTGAAAAGATATTTAATTTACAATCAGGTGCCAATGCTGGTAAAGAAATAAAATAAGTCAGTTAATTCATATTATAAAAGCTTAGAAAGGAGACTTTCTAAGCTTTATTTTGTTTGGCGACGTGCAAAATCTACAAATTTAAATTTTTCAAGTTTATGGCGGCTCTCTGTAAATTGGAATTGTTGCTTATTTGAGAGATAAACTTTTGATTTGACAGATACAACATGTTGGTCTGAGCCCAAGTCTAGGAGGATTTTATCCTTATCAGTAATCTGGTCAATGGTGATTTCTTTTAAGGCATAATCAATTTCTAGCTTTAAGTCCTGCTCTAAATAAGCATATAAGGATTTTTCAGCAATTTCCCTACTCATATTAGGAACAATTTTTTTGCTCAGATAGTCAATGTCAAGTACAGAGGCTATTCTATCAACAAGTCTTTGCCTAGTAATGCGCCAGACAATAGTATTAAGAGGAAAGCTTGTTAATTGGGCGATAGTCTCATCAACCAAGAGCTTATCAATAGCAATCACATTGGTTTTAGAATCCATATTAAAATAAGTGACTAACTCTTGGTAGCTGGTTAATTCTGAAACCGGAAAGAGTATCTGCTGGTGTTTGATAACTTGACTTCCGAGACCTTGCTTTTTCTTGATAAGTCCAGCCTTTGTTAGTAAGTCTAAGGCCTTGCGAATGGTGTCACGGCTAACTTGGTATTCTTTACATAGTTCCATTTCAGTGGGTAGGAAATCACCAGTTTTATAATCTTCTTTAGAAATTTTCTTTTCAAGGTCCCTAAAGATTTTTTCATATTTTTTCATAGAGAAATAGAATTCTTTCTAACTTGTTTTCTTTTTAACATACAAGATAGCATATTATAGGGAAATTTTCTATTATTTAGCCAAACAACTTGCCTACAAGTTTGTAATCGATTACAATTTAACTAAACATTAGATTCTATCAAAAGAATTTAAAGAATAAAGCTATTGCTTTTTGATAAGCCAGCCAGCAAGAAAAGAATCCAGAGGATGATGACATGGGAAAATTTGAAAAGGATGCTAGGAGTCTTTTACAGGCTATTGGCGGTAAGGATAACGTGAAGGCTGTCACCCATTGTGCGACACGTATGCGTTTTGTTTTGGATGATAAGGACCAGGCTCAGGTAAATGAGATTGAAAAAATCCCAGCAGTTAAGGGGACTTTCACCAATGCTGGGCAATTTCAAGTCATCATTGGTAATGATGTGTCTCTTTTTTATAATGATTTTACAGCTGTTTCAGGATTAGAAGGAGTTTCTAAGGAAGCAGCTAAATCAGCAGCCAAGTCCAATCAAAACCCTCTTCAACGTGTAATGACAATGTTAGCGGAAATTTTTACGCCCATCATTCCAGCTATTATTGTTGGGGGATTAATTTTAGGTTTTCGCAATATCCTCTCAGGTATCCCCCTGGAATTTCTAGGGCAGCAAGTAGAAAGAGGAAAACTGGTTTTTGATGCTGCAGGCCAACCTGTTTGGAATACCATTGTTAATGTATCTCCATTTTGGAATGGGATAAATGATTTCTTATGGTTACCAGGTGAAGCTATCTTCCATTTCTTACCAGTAGGAATTACTTGGTCGGTAACACGAAAGATGGGAACAACTCAGATTTTGGGTATTGTTTTAGGGATTTGTCTGGTTTCGCCACAGCTTTTAAATGCTTATGCTGTTGCTAGTACACCAGCTTCTGAGATTGCTAAAAGCTGGGTTTGGGATTTTGGCTTCTTTACCATTAATCGTATTGGTTATCAAGCACAGGTTATTCCGGCACTATTAGCTGGTCTGTCCCTTGCTTATTTAGAAATATTTTGGCGTAAGCGTATCCCAGAAGTTATTTCTATGATTTTTGTTCCTTTCTTATCACTTATTCCAGCCTTAATTTTAGCTCATACTATTTTGGGACCTTTAGGTTGGACAATTGGTAAAGGTATTTCCTTTGTCGTATTAGCTGGTTTAACTGGTCCTGTTAAATGGTTATTTGGCGCTATTTTTGGAGCACTCTATGCCCCATTGGTTATTACTGGGCTTCATCATATGACAAATGCCATTGATACGCAATTAATGGCTGATACAGCAAGTCATACAACTGGGCTTTGGCCAATGATTGCCTTATCTAATATTGCCCAAGGGTCATCAGTCTTTGCTTATTACCTGATGAATCGCAAAAATAAGGGTCAAGCTGAAGTATCACTTCCAGCAGCGATTTCAGCCTATCTTGGGGTGACAGAGCCAGCACTCTTTGGTGTTAATCTTAAGTATGTTTATCCTTTTGTAGCAGGTATGATTGGTTCATCCTGTGCGGGGCTTTTAGCCACAACTTTTAATGTTCAGGCAAACTCAATTGGTGTAGGAGGCCTGCCAGGAATAATGGCAATTAATGTTAAATACATGCTTCCATTCATTCTTTGTATGGCAGTGGCTATTCTTGTGCCAATGGCCTTAACCTTCTTTTTCCGCAAGTCACATATCATGACCAAGACAGAAGATGAAGCTATTATGGCTCAAATGGTAGAGGAAAGTCAAGCTTCTTTAGAACAAGATCTAACACAAACACCTCTTGATCTAAAAGATAAAGTTCTTGAATTAAAGAGTCCACTTACAGGAGAAGTTAAGGAGTTGAGTCAGGCTAAAGACCCTGTTTTTGCCCAAGGGATTATGGGACCAGGCCTTTTAATTCAACCAAGCCAAGGAGAACTGGTATCCCCAGTTGATGGTCAGGTAACAGTTCTATTTCCAACTAAACATGCTATTGGACTAGCTACAGCCCAAGGGCTTGAAATTCTAATGCATATCGGTATGGATACTGTTAACTTAAAAGGTGAAGGCTTTGTAGCACATGTCAAGCAGGGTGACTGGGTTAAGGTCGGTGATAAGCTGATTTCCTTTGATATGTCTGCTCTCCAACAAGCAGGCTATTCAACAGAAATCCCTCTTGTCATCACTAGTCAAGATCATTTTGAAATGAATATTTTAAAGCATGTATTACCATGTTCAGTTACTCAAACAGAGCCCCTCATGCTAGTAAGCAAGAAATAAAGTAATGGTGATTATAATAAAAATCAGGAACTGATATCAGTTCCTGAAGCTATTTCAAAGGAGAAAAAATGGCGATTGATAAAGGTAAGGTTGTTTACCAGATTTACCCCAAGTCCTATAAAGACACCAGTGGAAATGGGATTGGTGATTTAGCTGGAATTATTGAAAAAATCCCTTATTTGAAGGAGCTTGGAGTTGATATGGTCTGGTTGAATCCTTTTTATCCTAGTCCCCAAAGAGACAATGGCTATGATATTACAGATTATACAGCTGTTAATCCAGTCTTTGGAACAATGGCTGATTTTGAAGACCTAATTGCTTGTGGACAGGCTAATGGTATTGAGTTTATGTTGGATATGGTATTGAATCATTGCTCAACAGACCATGAATGGTTTCAAAAGGCTCTAGCAGGAGATAAGTATTATCAGGACTTCTTTATTTTGCGAGACCAACCGACAGATTGGCAGTCGAAATTTGGAGGCAGTGCCTGGGCACCCTTTGGAGATAGTGGTAAGTATTATCTTCATTTATTTGATGTCTCCCAAGCCGATTTAAACTGGCGAAATCCAAATGTTAGAAAAGAACTTTTTAAAGTGGTTAATTTTTGGCGTGATAAGGGGGTCAAGGGCTTTCGTTTTGATGTGATTAACTTAATTGGTAAAGATGAACAGTTACAGGACTGTCCAATAAATGATGGAAAACCTGCTTATACAGACAAGCCAATTACCCATGATTATCTTAAGATGCTGAACAATGCTAGCTTTGGCCAAGACGACTCCTTTATGACAGTTGGGGAAATGTCAGCTACCACTATTGAAAATTGCATTCTCTACACAGCTCCAGAGCGTGAGGAACTTGCCATGGCCTTTAACTTTCATCATTTGAAGGTGGACTACAAGGATGGCCAAAAATGGACTCTTATGGATTTTGATTTCCCTACTTTACGAGATCTTTTTCATGCTTGGGGAGAAGGGATAAGTCAAGGTAATGGTTGGAATGCTCTCTTTTATAATAACCATGATCAACCTCGTGTCTTGAATCGTTTTATAGATGTCGAACATTTTCGAAATGAAGGAGCTACTATGTTAGCAGCTTCAATTCATCTGTCTCGTGGTACTCCTTACATCTATATGGGAGAGGAAATTGGCATGCTTGATCCGGAATATGACACAATGTCAGATTATGTCGACGTTGAAAGTTGGAATGCCTATCATAGCTTACTTGAAGAAGGTAAAACGCCCGAGCAGGCTTTCGGCATTGTCAAAGCCAAATCCCGCGATAATTCACGAGTTCCCATGCAGTGGGATGCCAGTCAAAATGCTGGTTTTTCAAAAGGGGAACCCTGGTTAAAAGTTGCTAAAAGCTACAGGGAAATTAATGTTGAAACAGAAAAAAATGGAAAAATCTTTCCCTTTTATCAGAAACTAATTAAGCTACGAAAAGAATGGCCTATTATTGCTGAGGGAGATTATAAAGCTTATTTAAGAGATAGTCAGTCTGTTTATGCCTTTGAACGTCATTTTGAGGGTCAAAAATTACTTGTTCTCAATAACTTTTACGCCCAAACACTTACCCTTGATATACCAACTTCTTATCAGGGAGGACAAGTTTTAATCAGTAATTATGAGATAGAAAAAATGGGTGATAAAGTAGATTTGAAAGCCTATCAGACCTTGGCTATTTTAAGTAAGCCATAAGAATAAGTAAGAATAACCACCTAAGAACTGAGCTTAATAAGCCAGCTTTAGGGTGGTTTTTATTGTTATTGTTGAGCCCAATTAGAGTTTGTCTTTTGACAAGAGAGATTGTGCTAAAATGGGTCTAGTTTATTGTAAACGTTTTCGATAAAATGGATTTTAGAAAGGACCAGTGATGATTGACAATAAAGCAATAGTTGTATTTGTCACTTTGATGACCTATCAAGAAATTTCCTTATATGAATTGACTGTTAAAACTAAATTTTCCTTAAAAGAAGTTAAGGAACATTTAGCTAATCTGAATCTTTTTTTAGCAGACAAGCATTATCCCCAACTGCTCTTAGGTGAAAAAGGCTATTCGGTTCCAATGGAGGTGCAAAGGGAGTCGGACAAGATTTTTGAACTTTTAAATGCAGGCCAGGTCTATCTAACACAAAGTGAGAGAATTAACCTGATTTACCTCTATACCTTTTGCCGTAGAGAGTTTGTGTCTAACCATCATTATCAAGATTTCCTAAAGGTAAGTAAGAATACAAGTCTATCAGACATTAAAGAATTAAGGAAAAAGATGGCAACCTTTCATGTCAAGCTAGAATATACTCGCTCAGTAGGTTATCGCTTAGTTGGCAGAGAAATTGATAAGCATCAACTTGCCTATGAAATGATAGCTACCCTATTACAATCTCCAATAGGTGACTGGGCTTTAAATTATATTTTAGCTTCTTGGAAATACCCTGTTTCTTATGAACAGTGTGCCCAAAAGGCTAGAGACTACTATCAGGCTTTTAAGATGTCGCCAATTTTAGATCGCTTGCAGGAATGTTTGTATAGTTTAATCCTTGTACATTGTCGCTATTTAAGGCCTGTAGAACATGTAGAAACTGACGATTTTCCTCTTTCAGAACAGTTAGCTGCACTAAGCAAGGTAATTAGTCAAGATATTCTTAGGCAATTAGCTAGTTATTTAAGACTTGAAAAGAAGGATTTTGATTATTTTTCCCTTTTGTTAGCTGCCTGTTTTGAAGGCGAAGGCTCGCTTAATAATTCATTTTTTCAGGAAATGACTTTAAAGATTATTACTAAAATGCAAGATATTTCCCTTTTAAATTTTAAGCAAGAGGAGGATTTAATTTCAGATTTAAAAAGACATCTCATTCCTGCCTACTATCGGATGAAGTATGGGATTACAAATGAAAATGATTATACAAATCGTATTAAGGAAAACTATCAGGACCTTTTTGCCTTAGTCAAACAATCCCTTCAGCCTTTAGCTGATGCTTTAGGAAAAGAGATTCCAGACTGTGAGATAGCTTATTTTGTTCTTCATTTTGGTGGTTACTTAAAAAAGAGTAAGCAAGAAAGAGAAAAAACTTACCGGGCAGTTATTATTTGTCCTAATGGGGTTAGTTCTTCCTTAATTATTAAAGAAAATCTAAGGGTTTTATTCCCTAAAATAGCTTTTCAAGGAATTTCCCGAGTAGATCAACTTGGGGAAATAGCTAGTCATTCCTATGATTTGATTTTTTCCACTATTCATATTGATGCTCAAAAGCCTGTTTATCTAGTCCCCATGCTTATGACTGATGAGCAAACTTATCAGCTCTTTCAATTAGTTAGTCATGATTTTCCAGATATTGCTAATGATTTAGAAATGGAGCAATTACTAAAAATTATTAGTCAGTATGCCACTATTACGCAAGAAAAAGAACTACAGTTTGCCCTTAAAAAATTTTTAAGGCAAGATTTTAATAGAAAGGATGTACGTCCCGTGTTACAAGAACTCATTAGAGAAGCTACTTATCAGACGAGCTCACAAGATTTGGATTGGAAACAGGCCATTCGTTTGGCAGCTCAACCACTTTTGAAAAATGGTCAGATAACAGAAAATTACCCAGAAGCAATGATTAAAAAGGTAGAAGAATTTGGTCCTTTTATTAATTTAGGAAAAGGTATTGCCATTCCCCATGCAAGACCAGAAGATGGGGTTTTAGAAGTGGGCATGTCTATGTTAGTTTTAGAAAAACCTATTTACCTACTTGATGATCCTAAACAAGAAATTTATTTACTTATTTGTATTGCAGCTATTGATAATGAGACGCATTTAAAAGCCTTATCTCATTTGACAACTATTTTACGGGATAAAGGAAAAGTTTCTTGCTTGCTTAAATCCCGCTCATATCAGGATATTAAAGAAATTATAAAACAGGAGGCATAATATGAAGTTAAGAATTGGTACAGCATGTGGTTCAGGATTGGGTTCTAGCTTTATGGTTCAAATGAACATTGAATCTATTTTGAAAGATCTAGGTGTAACAGATGTTGAGGTAGAGCATTATGATTTGGGTGGTGCCGACCCTAATGCAGCAGATATCTGGATCGTTGGTCGAGATTTGGAAGATTCAGCGGGTCACTTGGGGGATGTTCGGATCTTAAATAGTATTATTGATATGGATGAACTAGGAGCATTAGTGACTAGCATTTGTCAGGAAAAAGGACTCATCTAGGAGGGATAAATCATGAAATTTTTAGTGGATATTGCCAGTACACCAGCTATACTGGTTGCTTTAATTGCAATTATTGGCTTGTTACTGCAAAAAAAAGCCCTGCCAGAGATTGTTAAAGGGGGTATTAAAACCTTTGTAGGCTTTTTAGTGGTCTCAGGTGGTGCAGGTATTGTTCAGAGCTCTCTCAAACCTTTTGGAACCATGTTTGAACATGCTTTTCATCTATCAGGGGTCGTTCCCAATAACGAAGCTATTGTAGCCTTAGCCTTAACTAAATATGGCTCAGCTACTGCCCTAATCATGTTTTCAGGAATGATTTTTAATATTTTAATTGCTCGGTTTACCAAGTTTAAATATATTTTCTTAACTGGACATCATACGCTTTATATGGCTTGTATGATAGCAGTTATTATGTCTATTTCAGGTTTTACCTCACTTTCTCTAATTTTATTTGGAGGGCTTGCTCTGGGGATGATCATGAGTGTATCGCCTGCTTTTGTTCAAAAATACATGATCCAATTAACGGGAAATGATAAGGTTGCCTTGGGGCATTTTAGTTCTTTGGGGTATTTTGTTAGCGGTTTTGTTGGTGGTCTTGTTGGAGATGAGTCACAGTCAACAGAGGATATTAATTTTCCAAAGAGTTTATCTTTCTTACGTGATAGTACTGTGAGTATCACTATTTCTATGGCTATCATTTATTTAATAGTGGCTATTTTTGCTGGCCCTGCTTACATTTCTAAGGAACTCAGTAATGGAACACATGGGCTTGTCTATGCGCTACAGCTAGCAGGTCAGTTTGCTGCGGGAGTATTTGTTATCTTAGCAGGTGTTCGTCTTATTCTTGGGGAAATTGTTCCAGCCTTTAAAGGAATTTCAGAAAAATTAGTGCCAAATTCAAAACCTGCCTTAGACTGTCCTATTGTTTATCCTTATGCTCCTAATGCGGTATTAATTGGTTTTATTTCTAGTTTTGCAGGTGGTCTTCTTAGCATGGCCATTATGATTGTTAGCGGAACAACGGTTATCCTACCAGGGGTTGTTCCTCATTTCTTCTGTGGTGCTACAGCTGGGGTTATTGGAAATGCTTCAGGTGGTGTACGTGGTGCAACTGTGGGTGCCTTTGTTCAGGGTATTTTAATCAGTTTCTTACCAATTTTCCTAATGCCTGTATTAGGTGGACTTGGTTTTGAAGGGTCAACCTTCTCAGATGCTGATTTTGGTTTAACAGGTATTCTTCTTGGTTTCCTTAATAATATTGGTGGTGTAGTAGTCATTGCGACTGGTTTAATACTTATTTTGATAGCTTTGATTGCTCTATCATTTCTTGGAAAATCAAAGGTTAAGGAGGGATAGCTATGGCATTAAGTGAAGAGACCTTGGCTCACTTAAAAAGATTTGCCTCTCAAATACGATTTGAGACCTTAGAAACTCTTAATCATCTTGGTTTTGGGCATTACGGGGGGAGTCTATCAATTGTCGAGCTTTTAGCAACCCTCTATGGTCAGATTATGCCTATGACCCCTCAATTATTTGAAAAGAATCAGCGAGATTATTTTGTACTGTCAAAGGGTCATGCTGGCCCTGCTCTCTATAGTACCCTCTATTTACAAGGTTTTTTTGACCAAGAATTTTTACATTCTTTAAATACGAATGGAACTAGACTTCCTTCACATCCTGATAGGAACTTGACACCGGGAATTGACATGACAACAGGTTCTCTTGGTCAAGGAGTCAGTGTAGCTACAGGAATAGCTTATGCTCAGAAGATAGAAGCCTCTCCTTACGTTACCTATGCAGTTGTTGGTGATGGGGAGTTAAATGAGGGTCAGTGCTGGGAAGCTTTTCAATTTGCAGCCCATCAGCAGCTAGCTAATTTCTTTATATTTGTTGATGATAATAAAAAACAGCTGGATGGCTTAACTAAAGACATTTGTCACACAAGGGATTTTGTGGCAAAATTTCAAGCTTTTGGATTTGAAGCCACCCGTGTTGATGGTGGGGATATTTTGGCTATCTATGATGCTATTATGGCTTTTAAAGAATCAGCCTCATCAAAACCTAAATGTATTGTATTAGATACTATTAAGGGCCAAGGGGTCAAGCTGATAGAAGACATGGCTGAAAATCATCATCTACGTCCAAATCAGCTGCAAAAAGAAAGCTTGGTAAGAGCCGCTAGTGCCTTAAAAGAGGAATTGGAGGTGAGTAGATGACTCGTTCTGTAAAAGAAATGCGCATGGTATACAGAGACTTTCTCTTAGAGAATTCTAGTCAGGAACAAGGACTTGCAGTTCTAGAAGCTGATTTGTCAAGTTCTATGGCAACTAATACATTGGCTGAAGCTTTTGGGAAGCGTTACGTGAATGTAGGTATTATGGAAGCCGAGATGGTGGGGCTTGCGGCAGGCTTGTCTCTTAAGGGTTATCATCCCTATTTACATACCTTTGGTCCTTTTGCTTCTCGGCGTGTCTTTGATCAATTATTTATCTCCTTAGCTTATGCTCAGCTCAATGCTACTATTATTGGTTCAGATGCAGGTGTTAGTGCTGAAATGAATGGTGGTACTCACATGCCTTTTGAGGAATTAGGATTGCTCAGGCTTATTCCTAAGGCAAATGTTTTTGAAGTGAGTGATGATATCCAATTTCAGGCAGTTTTGAAGCAAAGCTTATCTCTTAAAGGCTTAACTTATATTAGAACCATCAGAAAAAATCCTAAACCGATTTATCAGGGAGGTGAAGATTTTTCAAAGGGCTATTTTGAGCTTCGTCAAGGAAAGGATATAACTGTTGTAACGTCAGGGATAATGGTGGCAGAGGCACTTGAAGTAGCAGAAAAGATGGCTAAAGAGGGGATTGCTGTTGGGGTAATTGATCTTTTCCGTGTTAAACCTATTCATGAGGAAGTGAAAACTTTATTACTAGGTAAGCCTATTGTAACCCTTGAAAACCATAATAAAATAGGTGGGCTAGGAAGTGCCATATGTGAGCTTGTCAGTGAAGAAAAGACAACCCCGGTTAGACGCATGGGAGTGGATGAAAGTTTTGGCCAGGTGGGAAAGATAGCTTATCTGCTTGATTATTATGGTTTGTCCCAAGAGTCTATTTATAGGACTATTAAGGACTTCCTAGAACAAGCCACTAGAGAGTGAGTTTTCAGAAATAATTATCTTTTTTTGAATGATACCCCAAAGCTTAGACGAAAATCTACTGGCTTGGGGTATTTATTTTACAAGCTATTTTTTCTCATTTAATACTAAAAAATGAAAATAAAATGTGTTTTTAACTAAATCTCAGGATAAAGACAAGTTTTTTAGCTATAAATTTGTTATAATGTAAGAGGTTACAAGGAATTGTTTTTCATGGAAGACAATTTTAATAATAATAAGGAGTTTGTAATGAAAACATATCAAGAAGATTTTTATCAGGCTGTGAATGGCAAGTGGATTGAAACAGCCATTATTCCTGAAGATAAGCCCACAACAGGTGGTTTTTCAGATTTAGCAGACGAAATTGAAAACCTAATGCTTGAGACCACGGATAATTGGTTAGCAGGTAAGGAGGTGCCTAAGGATAGTATTTTAGAAAATTTCGTGGCTTTTCATAGAATGGTTGCTGATTATGATAAACGTGAAGAAATTGGTGTAACGCCTGTCCTTCCTTTGATTAAGGAATATAAGACCCTAGGTTCATTTGCAGAGTTTGCTTCTAAGATAGCAACTTATGAGATGGCTGGTAAACCTAATCTATTCCCATTTGGGGTGTCGCCAGACTTTATGAATGCCCAGCTAAACGTCCTTTGGGCAGAAGCTCCAAGTATTATTTTGCCAGATACGACTTACTATGAAGAAGGTAATGAAAAAGGAAAAGAATTCCTTGCCCTTTGGCGTGATATGCAAGAAGACCTCTTGCCTAAGTTTGGTTTTTCTGATGCTGACATTAAAGATATTCTAGACAAGGTAATTGAGTTAGACAAAAAACTTGCTAGGTATGTCCTATCTCGGGAAGAATCTTCAGAGTATGCTAAGCTTTATCATCCTTATGAATGGGAAGACTTTACTAAACTAGTTCCAGAACTCCCTTTAACTGATATTTTTAAACAAATCCTTGGTCAGGTTCCAGATAAGATTATTGTGCCAGAAGAAAATTTCTGGACTGAATTTGCTGCTGACTATTACTCAGAAGCAAATTGGGATTTGTTAAAAGCAGATTTAATTTTAACGGCAGCAGGTAGCTGGAATGCTTATTTAACAGATGAGATTCGAGTAAAATCAGGTAGCTATGGGCGTGCTCTTTCTGGAACTCCACAGGCTATGGCTAAGAAAAAGGCAGCCTTTTACTTGGCGCAAGGTCCTTATAATCAAGCTTTAGGGCTTTGGTATGCTAAGGAAAAATTCTCAGCAGAGGCTAAGGCTGATGTAGAGAAGAAGGTAGCTACTATGATAGATGTCTATAAGCATCGTCTGGAAACAGCTAATTGGTTAGCGCCAGCCACTCGTGAAAAGGCTATTACTAAGCTCAACGTGATTACACCACATATTGGCTATCCAGGTAAATTACCAGAAACCTATGTTAAGAAAATCATTGATGAGAGCAAGTCTCTTGTTGAGAATGCTCAGGCCTTGGCTGAAATCTCAATTGCTCATAGATGGAGTAAGTGGAACAAGCCTGTGGACCGTAGTGAGTGGCATATGCCAGCTCATATGGTTAATGCTTATTATGACCCTCAGCAGAATCAGATTGTTTTTCCTGCTGCTATTTTACAAGCGCCATTTTATTCTCTAGAACAAAGTTCTTCTGCTAATTATGGTGGGATTGGTGCGGTTATTGCTCATGAAATTTCACATGCTTTTGATACTAACGGAGCTTCTTTTGATGAAACTGGTAGTCTTAATAACTGGTGGACAGAGGCAGATTATGCCGCCTTTAAGGAAAGAACGGATAAGGTAGTTGCGCAATTTGATGGCCTTGACTCACATGGTTCTAAGGTAAATGGGAAATTGACTGTTTCAGAAAATGTTGCTGATTTAGGTGGTGTGGCTTGTGCTTTAGAGGCAGCTCAAAGAGAGGCTGATTTTTCTGTTCGTGAATTCTTTGTTAATTTTGCTAAAATATGGCGATTGAAGGCGCGTGAGGAATATATGCAAATGCTAGTAAGTGTAGATGTGCATGCTCCAGGGCATTTACGTACAAATGTTACCCTTACAAACTTTGAAGAATTCCACCAAGAATTTGACATTAAAGAAGGGGACCCAATGTGGCGTGCTCCTGAAAATCGAGTGATTATTTGGTAATAACAGTCAAAATACTCTGGAAGAAAGTTTTCGGAGTATTTTTTTGTGGTTGACTTGTGTAGAAAGAAAAAATCCCTGACTCTGAGGTCAAGGATTTTAATATGCTATTAGCTATTTAGGGCAGCAGCCATAGTTGCTGCAACTTCAGATTCAAAATCATTTGATTTTTTCTCAATACCTTCTCCAACTTCGAAACGTGCAAAGGCAATTGCTTTTGCGTTTACTGAGTTAAGGTAAGCTTCAACGGTTTTGCTGTCATCCATGATGTAAACTTGAGCAAGAAGTGTGTAAGCTTGGTCAACTTTAGTGTTGTCAAGCATGAAACGATCCATTTTACCTGGGATAATTTTGTCCCAGATTTTTTCTGGTTTACCTTCAGCTGCAAGTTCAGCCTTGATATCTTCTTGAGCTTTAGCAATAACATCTTCAGACAATTCTGCTTTTGATCCATATTGTAGGAATGGAAGTGGTGCTTTGTCAACCATTGCGCGTGATTCGTTGTCAAGCTCAATAGCATGGTTTAATTGTGCTAATTCATCTTTAACAAATTGGGCATCAAGTTCAGTGTATGAAAGTACAGTTGGTTTCATAGCAGCGATATGCATTGAAATTTGTTTAGCAAGAGCGTCATCGCCACCTTCAATAACTGAGATAACTCCGATACGTCCACCATTGTGTTGGTAAGCACCAAAGTGTTGCTCATCAGTTTTTTCAAGAAGGGAAAAACGGCGGAATGAAATTTTTTCTCCGATTGTAGCAGTTGCATTAACATATGCTGCGGCAAGAGTTTCACCACTAGGCATGATTAATTCAAGTGCTTCTTCATTGTTAGCTGGTTTGTTTTCAGCAATAACTTTAGCTGTTTCATTTACTAATTCAACAAATTGTGCATTTTTAGCAACAAAGTCTGTTTCAGCGTTTACTTCCACAACAGCAGCAAAGTTACCACTTACATAAACACCAGTAAGTCCTTCAGCTGCTACACGGTCAGCTTTTTTAGCTGCTTTAGCCATTCCTTTTTCACGAAGAAGTTCAATGGCTTTGTCCATGTCACCGTCAGTTTCCACAAGTGCTTTTTTTGCGTCCATAACGCCGGCACCAGATTTTTCACGTAATTCTTTTACAAGCTTAGCTGTAATTTCTGCCATTAGTAGAATCCTCCAATAATTAATAGTTATTATTTTAGTTTAAAAAAACGAGACAGAGCGGTTTGCTTTCTGCCCCGTTTAATGTTTCACTTTTCAAGAATATTTAAAGTTATATGACCTTGAGAAAAGTCAGTTTAAACTTAAGCTTTGTCGCCTTCGACAACTTCAACGATTTCTTCAATTGATTCTGCTTTAGCTTCAGTATCAAAGTCAACATCTGCATCTTCACCTTGGCGGCCTTCGATAACAGCGTCAGCAAGTTTAGAAGTGATTAGTTTAACAGCGCGGATAGCATCATCATTTGCTGGGATGATAACATCGATATCATCTGGGTCAGCATTTGTATCAACCATAGCTACAACTGGGATACCAAGTTTTTTAGCTTCTTTAACTGCGATTTGTTCTTTATGAGGGTCAACCACGTACATTACATCTGGAATACGAGGCATATCTTCGATACCACCCAAGAATTTTTCAAGACGAGCACGTTGTTTGTTAAGAAGTGCAACTTCTTTCTTAGGAAGGACATCGAATGTTCCTTCTTCTTCCATACGTTTGATTTCTTTCAAACGAGCAATACGTTTTTGGATTGTTCCCCAGTTTGTAAGCGTTCCACCCAACCAACGATGATTGATGAAGTATTGACCTGCACGAGTTGCTTCGTCAGCAACTGCTTCAGCAGCTTGTTTTTTAGTACCTACAAACAAGATAACAGCGTCATTTGCCGCAGCATCACGAACAAATTCGTAAGCCTGGTCAGCTAATTTAACAGTTTGTTGTAAGTCGATAACATGGATACCGTTACGTTCTGTAAAGATGAACTTAGCCATCTTAGGGTTCCAGCGACGAGTTTGGTGACCAAAGTGAACACCAGCCTCAAGTAGTTGTTTCATTGAAATTACTGCCATGAGTAGTTTCTCCTTTTTGTTTTTTAGCCTCTCTCAACCGTCAACTTGCAGAACCACCACGAGGGCAACAATTCCACAATGGGGTTAAGATGAGTATTTGTCGCACAAACGACAAGACTATTCTATCAGATTTAGCAAGAATTAGCAAGTTAAATATGACTTTCAGCCTTAAAATTCTTGGCTAACAAAAATAAGCCACCCTTTCTTTAGACCTAGCTATTTACTAGTGTCAGTTAGAAAGGAAGGCTCATTTTATAAGATGTTTTAAATCTTTCTTTAAATTATTGTCTAATTAAGTAATCAAATGCTCCGATGGCAGCAGTAGCTCCTGATCCCATTGAGATAACAATTTGTTTGTAAACGGAATTAGTACAATCTCCAGCTGCAAAAATACCAGGAATGTTCGTTGAACCATGGCCATCAACAATAATTTCACCACGTTCTGTAAGTTCAATGCCACTACCTTTTAACCAAGCTGTATTAGGAACTAAGCCAATCTGAACAAAGACACCTTCTAAATCAATGTGTTTTTCTTCCTTAGTTTCACGATTAGTATAGTTGATTCCTGTTACACTATCTTGGCCAACAATGTCTTTAGTTGCAGCATTGGTAATAACAGTAACATTATCAGTTTTGGCAGCACGTTCTTGTAATACTTTATCAGCTTTTAGTTCTGGTAAGAATTCTAAAACGGTGACATGTTTACAGATACCTGCTAAATCAAGTGCTGCTTCCATTCCGGAGTTTCCACCACCGATAACAGCAACGTCCTTATCTTCAAATAAAGGTCCATCACAGTGAGGACAATAAGTAACTCCCTTATTACGGAATTCATCTTCCCCAGGAACGTTAATATTTCTCCATTTTGCGCCTAAGGCTAGGATGGCGGTTTTTGCTTTTAAAACTGCACCGTTAGCTAGGGTTACTTCAACTAAATCTTTTTTCTGGATAGAAGTAGCTAGTTGTGATTTGATGATATCTACTTGATATGATTTGGTATGCTCTTCAATTTGAGCCATGAGTTTAGGACCTTCTGTATACAAGGTTCCAATCATATTTTCAATACCAACAGTTTCCATAACCTGACCACCAAATGTTTCGGCTAAGAGGCCAGTTTTCAGCCCTTTACGTGCAGCATAGATGGCAGCACTGTTACCAGCTGGTCCACCACCAACGATAAGCACATCATAAGTACCTTTGTCAGCAAATGCTTCTTCAGATAAGGGGCCGGAAATTTGGTCAAGTAATTGTTCAATAGTTGCGCGACCAGATGTAAATTCCTCGTTGTTTAAGTAAACCGCAGGGACAGACATGATTCCTTTTTCTTTAACTTCGTCTTGGAACATGCCTCCTTCAATCATGGTATGTGAAATATTGTCGTTTAAAACAGCCATGATATTGAAGGCTTGGACAACATCTGGACAGTTATGACAAGTCAAGCTAGCATAAGTTTCAAAGTGGAGTGGTTTATCAATTGCTTTAATACGAGTGATAATGTCGTCATCTACTTTTGGTGCTCTTCCTGAAACCTGTAGTAATGCAAGGATAAATGATGTAAATTCGTGTCCAAGTGGTAGACCTGCGAATTCAACCCCACTTTCTTTACCTTTTTGAGCAATTCTAAAGCTTGGTTGTCGAGAAAGTTCTTTGTTTTCAATAGAAATGCGTTCTGACATTGCAGCGATTTCTTCTACAAACTCTTTCATTTTTTTAGAGTTTTCATCTTGACCAAGATCAACTTGCAAAACGATATCAGACTCTAATAAGTCTAAATATTGATTAAGTTGAGCCTTAATATCTGAATTTAAAGCCATGAATATCCCCCTTTCTGATATGATAATAAGTTATGTTTTAGATTTTTCCAACAAGGTCAAGGCTAGGTGTAAGAGTTTCTTCGCCTTCTTTCCATTTAGCTGGACATACTTCACCTGGATGTTTGCGAATATATTGAGCTGCACGAACTTTATCAATTAAGGTACTTGCATCACGTCCAATACCATCAGCATTAATTTCAACCATTTGGATGATACCATCTGGGTCAATGATAAATGTACCACGTTGAGCAAGTCCGCTTTCATCAAGAACGTCAAAGGCTTGTGAAATTTGATGTGAAGGGTCACCAATCATAGTGTAAGTAATAGTTCCTACAACATCTGAATCGTCATGCCATGCTTTATGAACAAAGTGTGTGTCAGTTGATACAGAATAAACTTCAACACCTAATGATTTTAAAGTTTCATATTGTTCTTGTAAGTCACCAAGTTCTGTTGGGCATACAAATGAGAAGTCAGCAGGGTAGAAACAGAAAATAGACCATTTTCCTTTAATATCATCGTTGCTAACTTTTATGAATTCCCCGTTGAGGAATGCATCTGCTGAAAATTCAGCAATTTCTTTTCCGACTAATGACATATAAATGTCCTCCTTCATTTTGTTAACCGTATTATAGGAAAAGTTTTGAAAAATGTCCAAAGAAAGCGCTTCGATTTTTATTATAAAATTCAGAAAATTACACAGCTATTTTCTGTTTTTTCATAGGAAAATAAATGAGAATTGCTATAATAGGTCTGAAAGATTGCCAATTTTTTGAAAAAAGACTTTTATGAGAAAAAAATGTTATTTATTAAAGTGAAATTTTTTGTGGCCGGGCCCCTATAAATTTACCTTGACCTTTTTTTATTTTTAGAGTAAAATAATTACTGTTGCGGCGGTATAGCCAAGTGGTAAGGCACGGCTCTGCAAAAGCTTGATCGTCGGTTCAAATCCGTCTACCGCCTTTTATATACAAACGAAGCCTTGATTAACCTCGTAAAAACGTTGTTAAATCAAGGTTTCTTTGTTTTTGTAAAAGGACAGAAAAAGAAAAAACCGGCCAAAAACCGGCCATCATGGTAAGATTTTTAATTAATACATTAGATAGCTTTAGTTTGAAAGGATAGGTGCTATAGAGATGTTGAGTTTTAAACAAGTGATTAATCATTACACTAAGTACTATGTAGTCGGAGTCGTATTATTGTGGCTGGGAATCTTTTTTCTTCCTTGGGATATAAGCTTTCTTGGCTTTTCGGTTTATCTATTTGTCATGCAAAAATTATTTATAGTACTTGGTTTAATAGCTATTTTAATGGCAATTGTTGCTAAAAAATACTATTTGCTTATGTGGGGGCTACTCTTTATTTTTGCCTTCTGGATTAATATGTTTATCTTGTTTGCGGTCCTGCCAGTATTTGGTAACTGAATTAAAACGAAAAAGGGGACTAACCCCTTTTTTTAGTCTTGCTATTGTAATAGTTTTCTTGAGATAAGCTGAGCTGCTTTAGTTATTTCTATACTTAACAAGGTCATAGGCAAAGTTTGGAGAATTATCTCTTAAGGCATAGCTTTCCAATTCATTAACTTCTTCAAGATAGGTTTGAGCTTCTGAGGCAGTTAAGTCCCCTCGAGCTTCAAATTCATAAATCATTTGCCTTTCAAGATAATAACCGTGTAGTCTTTCACCACTAGTATCTGGAATGTAGTCTGTTATAACACGTTCTACAAATAGACCAGACTTAATTAATTCAGCATTTTGAATTCTTTGTTTTTGAAGGAAATTAACTAAAGAAGAGTTATAAAAGCCCTCCATATCTTCTAGAGTTTCTAGTATGAGCTCGGTATTATTTAAATAGAGATCAGTTAGGTTATCACGATTTTCTTGGCTTAAAGGGGCTTTCTTTTTCCAGAAGGAAAATTTTCGTTGACGAGGATTCCCAATGGAAATAAGTTCTCTCAAAATATGGCGGAGAGCCCTTACAAGAATTGTCAAGGTATAGCTGAAGCTGGAGGTAAAGCTGCGGTTAACCTGTCTTTCAAGTGACTTAAGATAGGAGTGGTAAATGCGATATTCAAATAAGGACATCTTCTTATGAGTAAAGGCATACTCTAGGCCCTCGCTTTCAATCGAAAGAATAAGGAGTTGTAGCTCAGCAAGGTCTTCTTTAACATTGTTTGGCTCTTGTTCCAAAATCAAATGCTCAATGCGGTGATTATAGGCATCCATAACATAATAAAGAGCAGCTTGATTGTCAGGCGCTAAACGGCTTTCGTCTCCTAATTTTTTGAGGACATTAACTAAAATAGAGATCTTGGTCAAATGGCTTTTGGGAGCAGTATCTAGGGGTGCCAACCTTGGTAAAATAACCAATCCTGTCAAAAAGCTTAAAAGAGTTACTGAACCGACAATAAAGAGGGTAAAGTTATTGATAAAGGGATCAATTTGTGGCAATAATAAAACAATTGCGATTGAAACGCTTCCTTTAACACCAGAAAAGGTTAAGAGATTAATGGCCTTTAGATATTTTCGAAGAGGCTTTTTAGAATGAAAACTTCTATAAAAATAGTAAGCAAGAAAAGCCAAGAAACGGTAGAAAAAGAGTAATGCTGTTAATCCAAAAACAAGTAATAAAAGATATAAATTACTATATTCTGGGCTTGTTAAAACGGGTCCGGTAAGTTTTGCGAGCTCCACCCCAAAGACCAGAAAGACAAAGCCATTTAAGATGAAATTGATGGTCTCCCAAATAATATTAGTTACACGGTCTACTTGGGCGTCAAAGAGGGTTACCTTCTTTAAACGGTTAGCCTGCAAAACCCCTGCAATGACAACAGCAATAATACCAGAAACATTTAAAAAAGAAGCAAGCAGATAAACAACAAAAGGCAGTGTTAATTCTAGCAAGAGGGCCCCAGTGACATCAGCTGCATCAAATTTCTCAAGTATTGATAGAAAAATCCGATTTAGAAGGGAAAAGAGTAAGCCGATAGCTATCCCTCCAACAATAGCTAAAAAGAGGTGAAAACTGGCAGTTGTTAGCGAAAAATACCCAGTGACCAAGGCTGTTAATGAGAATTGGAAGGCCACCAAACCACTAGCATCATTAAGGAGTCCTTCAGAGGTTAAAATGTTTTTAATGGTCTTAGGGAACCTAAAACGTTTAGCTAAAGATAAGAAAGCTACGGCATCAGTAGGAGCTAAAGCAGCCCCCATTGCAAAGCATAAGGCAAGAGGGATATCAATAGGTAAGAGTTCTCTTATACTAAAACCCATTAACAGGGTTGTGATTAAGACAGTGGGTAAAATAAGATAGATGACTAGGCCTCTATTTCTTAAAAAGCTCCTAACATCTGTTTCTTGACCTTCTCGGAAGTTAAGCGGAGCAATAACAAAGGCTAAAAAAAGCTCTGGATCTAGAACTAGGGCTTGTTTTTTATTAAAAATACCAAATAAAATACCAAATAGCAGTTGGATAGCAGGTAGAGGGATTTGAGGTAAAATTCTATTAATGACGTTTGATAATATAAGAGCTAACAAAAAAACAATGAGAAGGAGGGTAATTGACATCCTTATACCTCTCCTTGTTCTTTTGGAGCCACACTTTCTTTTATATAATCACTTTTAAGAGAAGCAATTTTTTGATCGATATGAGAAACATCGGCATGTTCAATCAGACGGTGGCAGCGTTCTTTTTCTAGAGCAATTAAGCGTTTTTTTAGTTTTTTTGCCTTGCGTATGTCTTGGCAAGTATAGTCTCCTTGTTTCAAGTTAGATAGGTCGTGGTCAACATATTTTTGGCGCATTTTTTGGATACGATTAGTAAGATCAGTATCAGTCATTGTTTCTCCTTTATTTCTAGGTACTTAGTTAGTAGGCAATGCTCAGAAGCTATAGTTGTGGGATATTTTAATAATTTATTTTTTTCTACTAAAATCAATCACTCAGAAGCTATAGTTGTGGGATATTTTAATAATTTATTTTTTTCTACTAAAATCAATCACATTGTAGCCTAGAATCTTCCTAAATACAACTAAAAAATTTGCTTATTATTTAAAGCGCTTCCTTCCTAATGTTTTAAAGTACTTTTAATGTTTTATATTGACAGACATGGTCTCTTTTGCTATACTGAGACTGTAAATTAGTTTTTGAGTAAATATATGTGTTTAACATCTTCATTTCTCTCTATTTTTACAAACAGCATTTTAGAAAGGAAGTGGATGTAAATGGCACAAGGTACAGTTAAATGGTTTAACGCTGAAAAAGGTTTCGGTTTTATCTCAACTGAAGAAGGTCAAGATGTCTTCGCACATTTTTCAGCAATCCAGTCTAATGGTTTTAAATCTTTAGACGAAGGACAAAAAGTGGAATTTGATGTAGAAGAAGGTCAACGTGGCCCTCAAGCAGTGAATATCACTAAATTATCTTAATCAGTAGATAAACAAATAAAATAAAGGCAGATAACGTGTTATCTGCCTTTTTGCTCTTTTTGTTAACTTGTAAGTGCTACTAGAGCTGGAAAGGATAAAAGCTATCCTTTCCTTTTTGATATTAAGAACACTGAGCCTGCGAGTTTTTAAAGCTTCAAATCTTCTTTTATAGGCATATCAAAATACCGGCTTTAAATTATTTTCAAAAAACTTCCCTGCTAAAATAGCAAGGAAGTTTTATTTTTTATAGACAGCTTGTAATATCCCAAAGGGTTTTAATCAGGATGCACAAGTTATCAGTCTTATAAGATATAAGGGTCCTTTTTCCAGTCAGATAGAAGTCTTGGGTCAGAAACATTTGTATCACGTCCTTGAGGTGGTAAATTACGTGCAGACTCCGGATCTGCTGGCATAGTGGGTTCTTGCAAGTGACTATTTCGTGCATTGTCTGCATCATTTTCTTCTCGGGATTTGTGTTCCATTGGTCTTAAATCGACCTCGTCAATATTGAGTCCTAGAGCTTTTGCGATACCCTTACCATATTCTGGGTCAGCTTGATAACAATGGTTAATATGACGGTGCTTAATTTGTAAGGTTGAATCTCCCATATTGCGTGCAGTATTTTCAAAAAGCACCAATTTTTGTTCCTCACTCATTGCCTTGAACAGTTTACCTGGCTGAGTAAAGTAATCATGGTCATCTTCACGGAAGTCAAAAGCATAGATATCACCACCTTCTTGAAGCGGTTCCTTCATTTCAGGATGGTCTGTCCAATTACCATAAGAGTTTGGGACGTAATGTAATTCAGAACCAAGATTACCATCGACACGCATTTGACCGTCTCTATGAAAGGAATGATAGTTTTTAACGCCTTTAGGGCTGTTGACTGGAATTTGGTGATGGTTAACACCTAAGCGGTAACGTTGAGCATCTGGATAAGCCATCAGGCGAGCCTGAAGCATTTTGTCAGGTGAAAAATCAATTCCTGGGACAATATTTGCAGGTGAAAAGGCAGCTTGTTCAACTTCAGCAAAATAATTTTCTGGATTACGGTTTAGTTCAAATTCACCGACTTCAATAAGTGGAAAGTCTTCTTTGTACCAAACTTTTGTTAAATCAAAAGGATTATAGGGCATATTTTTGGCTTCTTCTTCAGTCATAATCTGAACATACATTTTCCATTTTGGGAACATGCCTTTTTCAATAGCTTCATATAAATCGCGTTGACTTGCCTCACGGTCCATTCCCACAAGCATTTCCGCTTCTTGGTCAGTATAGTTTTGAATACCTTGTTGAGAAATAAAGAAGAACTTGTTCCACACGCGCTTGTTTTCAGCATTTATTAGGGAGTAAGCATGAGATGAATAGCCGTGCATATATCTTACAGATGATGGGATACCCCGGTCAGACATAACAATAGTTACTTGATGCAGAGCTTCTGGCAGAGATGTCCAGAAATCCCAGTTAGTATTTGCGGAACGCATATTTGTTCTAGGATCTCTCTTAACGGCGTGGTTAAGGTCAATAAAATGTTTGCCATCTCTAAAGAAGAATACAGGCGTGTTATTGCCAACCATATCCCAATTGCCTTCTTCAGTGTAAAATTTTAGGGCAAAGCCACGAATATCCCGTTCTGTATCTGCAGCTCCACGTTCTCCAGCTACAGTTGAAAAACGTGCAAACATTTCCGTTTTTTTACCAATTTCTGAGAAGATTTTTGCCTTAGAATATTTAGTTATATCAGCAGTTACTGTAAAGGTACCAAAAGCACCAGAACCTTTTGCATGCATCCGTCTTTCGGGAATGACTTCACGATTAAATTGGGCTAACTTTTCTTGAAGCCAAACGTCTTGTAACATGGCAGGCCCCCGTTTGCCAGCAGTCATGGTATCCAGATTATCATAAACAGGTCTACCTGCAGCTGTTGACATTCCAGGCTGCTTACCAACTCTTTTATTTTGAGAGCTTAAGTTTTCACCTAAACCATTCTTTTGTCTTGGGTCGTAGTTCATATGGTATCCTCCATTTCACTTATCAAAAACAACTAAAAGTTAACAATTTATTCAGTTACATTATAACACCAAAGAAAACGTTTGCAAGAAATAAAATCGGACTCTATGATAGATTAATTAAGTTTACAATACTTTTAATATTAATATCAGCTTAACTTTGATTCCAACAGATAGGCTTTATCTGTTTTTGCTATGACTAAAAAGCGTAACTATTAAGATTTGCTTTTCCTAAGCCTATTTTGTTATAATTAAAGTCAGTTTTAGTCAAAAACAGAACGGTATTGCTTAAAAGTGCTGAGTCTGTATGAGTTAAAGGAGTGAGTGCATGCCAAGCAAGAACGCGTCAGATAGTATTGAAGAATATATCAAAGAATTATTGGCACAATCAGGGATTGCGGAGATAAAGCGGTCACTTTTAGCTGATTCATTCCAAGTAGTGCCAAGTCAGATTAATTATGTTATAAAAACAAGATTTACCCAAAGTCGAGGCTATGAAGTGGAAAGTAAACGTGGTGGTGGCGGCTATATTCGTATTGCAAAAATCCACTTCTCTGATAAACATCATCTTATTGGGAATCTCGCAGCTAATATAGGTAATCGAGTTAGTGAACAAGTCTTCATGGACTCCATCCAGCTCTTGTTTGATGAACATTTACTAACCGAGCGAGAAGGAAATTTTATTTTGTCTATGGCAAGTGATGAGGTCTTAGGCAATAATGCGGGTGACATTCGTGCTCGCATGCTTTTCCAATTATTGCAACGTATAGACAGAAAGGGAAGCAATTAATGATAGACTATTCAGCAAAAATGCAAGAAATTTTTAAACATGCCCAGTTTCAGGCTGCTCGCTTTGACAGTCAATATCTTGAAACGTGGCACTTGCTTTTAGCAATGGTAGCTGTGGATAATTCTATTGCAGGGCTAATTTTTAGTGATTTTGAATCTAAAGTTGCCTTGGAAGAATATGAAGCTGCTGCTATCTTAGCAGTGGGAAAGCCACCTAAGGACCAGATTAAAGATATTTATATGAGGGTACAATCGCGTACTCTCTCACAAATCCTTGAGTTCTCAGATCTTATTTCTCAAGTAACAAAGGCTCATGAAGTTGGTTCAGAACATGTTCTTTTTGCTATCTTGTTAAATCCAGATATTATGGCTACAAGACTTCTCGAGTTAGCAGGCTTTAAAATAAAAGATGATGGGAAAGGTGGCTTACGTCTAGCTGATTTAAGAAAAGCTATCGAAATACAAGCAGCCTATAGTAAAGAAACCATTAAAGCTATCTATGAACTTAAACGCCCTAAAAAAGCAAGAGTAAGTAATGGTTTTTCTGAAATGATAAAACCAAGCCCTACAGCTGGGGACTTATCTGACTTTACGCGTGATTTAACAGAAATGGCCAGCCAAGGCTTGTTAGAACCAGTTATTGGTAGAGATAAAGAGATATCTCGCATAGTTCAAATCCTAAGCCGTAAAACCAAAAATAATCCCGTTTTAGTTGGAGATGCAGGTGTTGGGAAAACCGCTCTTGCTTATGGCCTAGCTCAAAGAATTGTTGATGGGGCTATTCCTTATGAGTTACAAGAGATGCGTGTTTTAGAACTCGATATGATGAGTGTTGTTGCTGGAACTCGTTTTCGTGGTGATTTTGAAGAACGTATGAATCAAATCATTGATGATATAGAAGCAGATGGGCATATCATTTTATTTGTTGATGAATTACACACCATTATGGGATCTGGTAGTGGGATTGATAGTACACTAGATGCTGCTAATATTTTAAAGCCAGCCCTTTCAAGAGGGACACTTCACATGGTGGGTGCTACGACCCAAGAAGAATATCAAAAACATATTGAAAAAGATTCAGCTTTATCTCGTCGCTTTGCTAAGATTCTCATAGAAGAACCAAGCACTGAGGAAGCCTATCATATTCTAATGGGACTTAAAAAATCCTACGAAGTCTATCATAATGTTCTTATTTCTAATGAGGCTGTAGAAAAAGCTGTTAAACTTGCACACCGTTATCTAACCAGTAAGAATTTGCCTGATTCGGCTATTGATTTACTAGACGAAACAAGTGCAAGAGTACAAAGTCTTGTGAAAAAGGAAAAGCCATCAGCTATCACTCCTATTGATCAAGCCATTTTAGAAGGTAATTTCAAGCAAGTTGCTAAACTGATTAAAAAATCACAAAAACAAGTTCTAAAACCAACTCCAGTGACACAAGAGCATATTATGTCTACTTTAAGTAAATTATCTGGTATTCCAGTTGAGAAAATTAGTAAAGCAGATAATCAAAAATATCTTAACCTTGAAAAAGAACTGCATAAACGTGTCATTGGACAAGATGATGCTGTTTCAGCTATTTCCAGAGCTATTCGTCGGAATCAGTCTGGTATTAGGACAGGAAGAAGGCCCATCGGCTCCTTTATGTTCTTAGGGCCAACAGGTGTTGGTAAAACAGAGTTAGCCAAGGCATTAGCAGAGCTTCTCTTTGATGATGAATCAGCCCTGATTCGTTTTGACATGTCAGAATACATGGAGAAATTTGCGGCAAGCCGTCTTAATGGAGCTCCTCCGGGCTATGTTGGCTATGATGAGGGTGGCGAATTAACTGAAAAAGTTAGAAATAAACCCTATTCGGTTCTGTTATTTGACGAGGTTGAAAAGGCCCATCCAGATATTTTTAATATCTTACTCCAAGTCCTTGATGATGGGGTTTTAACAGATAGTAGAGGCCGGAAAGTAGACTTTTCAAATACTATCATTATTATGACCAGCAATATAGGAGCTACAGCTCTTAGGGATGATAAGACAGTTGGCTTTGGAGTTAAAGACATCACCCAAGATTACCAGGCTATGGAAAAACGGATCTTGGAAGAATTGAAGAAGGCTTATCGACCTGAATTTATTAATCGTATTGATGAAAAAGTTGTCTTCCACAGTTTAAGTCAAGAAGACATTCGCCAAGTCATTATGATTATGGTTAAGCCATTAATTGCTACCCTTAAGGAAAAAGGGATTGAACTTAAGCTTCAAGCATCGGCTCTTAAATACCTTTCTGAACAAGGCTACGACAGCGAAATGGGTGCCCGTCCACTCAGAAGAACTTTGCAAACACAAATTGAGGACAAATTGTCAGAGTTGATTCTTTCTGGCCAATTATCAGAAGGTAAAACAATTAAAATTGGTTTGTCACGGGGCAAATTGAAGTTTGACATTCAAGAATTCTAAAATTTCTCAAAGAGTATGGAAAAACCATACTCTTTTTCTTGACTATTTTTGACCAAGTGTTAAAATAGAAAATGTAACTAGCACTCGTTGATGTAGAGTGCTAAAATTACTAAAACAGTTTAGATGGAGGAAATCTCATGTTAAAACCATTAGGTGACCGTGTGGTCGTTAAATTTGAAGAAGAAAAAGAACAGACCGTTGGTGGTTTTGTACTGGCAGGAGCTCATAAAGAATCAACACGTAAAGCAGAAGTTTTAGCAGTAAGTGAAACAGGAATACGCACAATTACAGGTGATATTGTAGCCCCTTCTGTTAAGGTTGGTGACCAGGTCCTTGTTGAAAGTGGACATGATTTAGAAGTAAGCCTAGAAAATGAAACGGTATCTCTTATTCGTGAGGCTGACATCTTGGCCATTATTACCAATTAAGAACTTCAAACAGAGAATATTACCAGTAGAATTTAAAAAAGAAAGTAGGTTTTTAAATGTCAAAAGAAATTAAATTTTCAGCAGATGCGCGTGCAGCAATGGTTAAAGGTGTGGATATTTTAGCTGATACGGTTAAAGTAACCCTTGGACCAAAAGGACGTAATGTTGTCCTTGAAAAAGCATTTGGTTCACCACTTATTACCAATGATGGGGTAACTATTGCTAAAGAAATTGAACTAGAAGATCATTTTGAAAATATGGGAGCTAAGTTAGTTTCAGAAGTTGCTTCAAAAACCAATGATATTGCAGGTGATGGAACAACCACAGCAACAGTATTAACTCAAGCAATTGTTCGTGAAGGATTAAAAAACGTTACTGCTGGTGCAAACCCAATTGGTATTCGTCGTGGTATTGAAATAGCAACTGCTACTGCTGTAGAAGAGTTAAAAGCAATTTCTCAACCTGTTTCGGGTAAGGAAGCTATTGCCCAAGTAGCAGCTGTTTCATCACGTTCTGAAAAAGTTGGAGATTATATTTCTGAAGCTATGGAACGTGTTGGTAATGATGGTGTCATTACTATCGAGGAATCTCGTGGTATGGAAACTGAACTTGATGTTGTAGAAGGTATGCAATTTGACCGTGGTTATCTTTCTCAATATATGGTGACAGATAACGAGAAAATGGTTGCAGACCTAGAAAAACCATTTATCTTAATTACAGATAAAAAGGTTTCAAACATTCAAGAAATCCTACCATTACTTGAAGAAGTCCTCAAAACTAATCGTCCACTCTTAATTATTGCTGATGATGTAGATGGCGAAGCACTACCAACCTTAGTTTTAAATAAAATTCGTGGAACCTTTAATGTAGTTGCTGTTAAAGCACCTGGTTTTGGTGACCGTAGAAAAGCCATGCTTGAAGATATTGCTATCTTGACAGGTGGAACAGTTATTACAGAAGACCTTGGCTTAGAACTCAAAGATGCAACCATTTCAGCCCTTGGTCAAGCAGCTCGTGTGACTGTGGATAAAGACTCTACTGTTATTGTTGAAGGAGCAGGAAGTGAAGAAGCTATTGCTAACCGTGTTGGTTTAATCAAATCCCAACTTGAAACAACCACTTCTGAATTTGACCGTGAAAAACTACAAGAACGCCTTGCTAAATTATCAGGTGGTATTGCAGTTATTAAAGTAGGTGCAGCTACAGAGACAGAATTAAAAGAAATGAAATTACGCATTGAAGATGCCTTAAATGCAACACGCGCTGCTGTTGAAGAAGGTATTGTTTCTGGTGGTGGTACAGCCTTTGTTTCAGTTATTGAAAAGGTTGCTAGCTTAGCCCTTGAAGGAGACCAAGCAACTGGACGTAACATTGTTCTTCGTGCCCTAGAAGAACCTGTACGCCAAATTGCTTATAATGCCGGCTATGAAGGTTCTGTCGTTATTGATAAGCTCAAAAATAGCCCTAGTGGTACAGGTTTTAATGCAGCAAGTGGTGAATGGGTAAATATGATTGAAACAGGAATTATTGACCCTGTTAAAGTATCAAGGTCAGCCCTTCAAAATGCTGCCTCAGTAGCTAGTCTTATTTTAACAACAGAAGCTGTTGTGGCTAATAAACCAGAACCAGCAAGCCCAGCAATGCCAGCTGGCATGGATCCATCTATGATGGGCGGTATGATGTAACCTTTTAAACCGACCATTCTTATAGACAGCAAAAAAAGAAGCTCTCATAGTGAGGGCTTCTTTTGAGATTTATGAAAAAGAAAAACTTTAGGATAAAAATAGTATAGCTAAGTCAACTTAAAGGAAACTTAACATTTTCTTTTACTAGGAATAAGCATTTCCTCATTTGGCCGTCTTGCTATCCTTGTTTTGTGAACTTTCTTTTTCTAGTCTCTTTTCAATCTCTTTTAAGTGCTTGAAGGTTTTTTCAGCACGTTCTAAGGATACCTGATTAGCCTTATCCTGAGCAGCTTTAGGATTTGTTTTAGCTAAGTCGGAAACCTCTTTATTAGTACTATCTTGTTCGGTCATCCAAGTCTTTTCAAGGCCATGGATATCATCAATAACTTGACTACCGAATTTTTTAGAATTAGCAGCAACCATGTCATTGATATGAGAAACTGTCCAGTACCAAGAGTCTTTATTATACTTCGTGCTATCTTGGTGGTAAGCCTTGTAGGTCTGGCTGATATTAGCGAGATAAGGAAGATAAGGAGCATTTCTAGGACTACCCATTGCTAGCCACATTACCCCACCACCAACTTCAGCAGGCATATCTTCTTTTAATTGGAAAATATGAGCTTCCATAACATTGGGATTTGAAATAGGATAAGCATAACCTTTAATAGCTGCCTTAGACTTAGGTTTTCCTTTACCGTCTAGTTCCATTTGGTCTAAAGGTTTTAAATCAAGCCCTTCAAAACGGTTACGCTGTAGCTTCATAGCATCTTCTAAAGTAAATTTCTTGCTGGTACTTTGCAAGAGCTCATAATAATCATCTTTGTATGTTACTTTAGAATCGGGATCAAGAGATTTGATACCTGAGAAGGTCCGTGAACGATTGGCATCTGCGAGAGGTGGATTATAAGATTGGGCAATATGGAATTGTCCATCGACTGTCTTGTAAGAATTTGCTTTTTGGGCAACTTTTTCGATACCAGTAGAAACAATTGTATTTTCCTTATCATTGAAGTTAACATGTCCTAAATAAAAAGTATTAGGAAAGACAGCGAATTTATCATCTGGGAACTTAATAGCTGCATATTGGTGTCCAGATAAGATTTCCATATACCAGACCCCATCTTTATCAGCCAGAGTAACAATATTACCTTCAGCAGAACCTTTTTCCCTCACGACCTTGGCAATTAGCTCAATCCCTTCTTTAGCTGTCTTAACCCTAGGTAAAACAAGACTAGCCATAGAAGATTCAGCTAAGCCATTTTTAATATAAGGATCTACCTTTAGTATCTTGTCATTAGCAGAGGCAGAAACTGTAGCTGACATTGAAACCCCGTATTCATTTGTACCTGCTTCGTCAAACACCCCTTCTTTGGGTGTCACATCAGGAACAGCTGTATACTTAAAAGAGTGCTTAGGTAGTGGGTATTCAAAGCCATTGGCCTGGTCTTTCCATTTCGCATCTGCCTTATTATCCTTAGCTTTTCTAACAATAAAGTTTTTATTATGATTGGGCTCTAAATCTTCAGTACGACCATAAAGGGTACTACCGTCACTTGTTAAGTTTTTTCCAATAATAAAACCTGTACAAGCATAGGCTGAGCTTTGAAAACTAAGTGTTGCTAAAAGAGCAAGGGCACATAAGCTTAATTTCTTTTTTAACATAATCATCCTCCGTATTTGTAGGCGCTTCCAGAGATATTATAAGTCAGTCTTACTAATTATTCAAGAATTTACCGTCAATAGGTAAAAATAGTCTTAATCTTCAGCCTAATTACCAGGTTTCACTCTGTAGCAAAAAATGCAATTCGTACTTAGTAGTAAAGTTAATAAAGTCATTTTTATACAAATTCATAGATTTTAGACACTTAAATAAAACAAAAACCTAAAAGCATAAAGAAAAACCCTAGCATTTTTGATATAATAAAACTTAAAATGAATGATTAGGAGAAAGTCATGAAAACCTTTTTACAGAAAAAATGGGTAAAAATAAGTAGCATTAGTATAGGGCTCTTATTATTTATTTTACTAATATTTGCTAGCTATTATTATTCAAAAACGAACTATATCAACCGCTATGTGAAAGCAAGATCTATTCACAATGGCCGTGTTTTTGAAAATATCAAGGAATATGTAATTTGGGATGATAACAATGAAAAAATAACTAATGATGAGGCTCTCTATGCGACCTTTCATCGGATTAATCCAGATCATGCACAAGAAGTTAAAAAGCAATTAAAAGAGGCTGATTCTAGTGACCAAGTTTATATAAAATCTATTGGCCGAAAGTTTCTGGTCTTTCCTGATTATCGCATAGCCATGAAACCCTTATCCTTAACCCTTAAAACCAACTTAAAAGGGGTTGATATTCTCCTTAACCATAAAAAAGTGACAACCACTAGCTCCGAAGATTTTTCAACGACACTCAAACGTCTACCAATTTCAGATTATACAGCTAGCATCTCTGGGACCTATCAAGGCAAAAGGATTGATGTCAAAAAAACTTATGATGGTAAGGATAATGTTTTAGATTTATCTGTTATCTTTAAAACATTTACAGTTACTAGTAATTTAAAAGATTCTGAGCTTTATTTTGACGATAATAGGATTGGCACCTTAAAAGAAGGACAATATCAAGTGAGTGATTATCCCGTCACACGAAAATCAAAAGCTTATGTTAAGAAACATTTCCCAGATGGGGAATTGGTGTCTAAAAAGCTTACCCTGGCTGATCATCCTGATAATTCAGACCTCAAACTGGATATTGATAATCTATTAACAGAAGAAGAAGCCGGTAAATACCTATTATCAGCCTTCAATTATCTGCTAACCTATATTAATACGGGTCAAGATGATACACACCTAGCAGAGCTTTTTGAGCAAGGAGCTAATAATGACTTCTATAAAGGCCTCAAAGAAAGTATTAAAGGTAAAATGGAGATGGATCAAAGAAAGGCCTCCTCTCTTTCGATTCCTAGTGTGGCCCTAAATAACCTCACTCAAGTAGGAAAGGAAACCTTCCTCTTAGATTTCTCAGCTGTTTATAATTTTATGTATGATAAGGCAACGGACCCTGAAAAGGGAACTTCTGGTCATATTACCCATGATTTAAATGGAAAACTTACCCTGAAAAAGGCAGGTTCTAAATACCTTATTAGTCAATCAGGAACAAAAAATATTTCTGTTACAGCCGAAAAAAATAACGTAAAAGCACCATCAGTCTTTCCAGAAGCCTTACTTGGTAGTTGGACAGGCCAAAAAGATGATACAACCTATACTTTGACCATTTCAGAAGATGGTAACATCAGAAAAAAAGTAAGCTTTAAAGATCCTAAAAAGCCTGCAGAAGAAAGCAGTGCCAAAGTAACTAAGGTGGATGAAAAACCAGGCCGTAATTACCAACTAACCTTTGAAAATGAAAAAGATAGTGCCATCATCATTATAGGAGGTGGTATAGGTGGTAGCGGCATAAAATATGCCTTTGGCCTTCACCAAGATGGTAAGACCCTAACTCCTATTATCTGGCAAGCAGGAGAACATGCAGAATTTGATTTCTCAAAACCACTGCCAGGACTTGCCCTAAATAAAGAATAAACAAAAGGACTTCCTAAGGGTTAGGGAGTCCTTTTTCAAATGAAGGTGAAGTAGCTTCAAGGCAAATGTTTTCAAGGCTGAGAGGATGAATAAAGCTTAATCTATGTGCATGCAGCATTAGACGATTACTGCTTTTATGATGATTATTGTATAAGGGATCCCCAACAATAGGAAGTCTGTGGTGGGCCAAATGGACCCTGATTTGATGAGTACGACCAGTTTTTAATTGGCAGCTAAGTAGACTTGTCTTGTTTGAAAAAGTTTTTAGGCTCCTAACTTCAGTGTGTGCAGCCTGCCCTTTTTTATAATCAACCACACGCATTCGTCGGTCATAGCGATGTCGCCCAATAGGGTCTTGAAAAACAAGCCTATCCTTGGGAAGATAACCTTCTACTAAAGCCCAGTATTCACGGCTAATTTGCCTTTTTTCAAGTAACCTATTCATGATAGGTAAAATAAAAGGATTTTTGGCAAAGATAATAAGACCACTTGTCTCCATATCAAGACGATGAATAATATAAGAGGTCTGGCCAACGAAGGCAGACACATGATTTAAAAGGGCCAATTCATTAGGCTCATTGCCGTGGCTTTTCATTCCTGCTGGCTTATTAACCACAATAAGGTTCTGATCTTGGTAAAGGCAATCAACTAAACTGGCATCCCCCATCTTAATAGTCTTAGGAGGATAATCTTCGTCATCAAAGATAAGGGAAATAAGGTCTCCTTTTTTCACAGTATCCTGCCAAGTAATGATTTGGTTATTAGTCAGGACATGTTTTTTAGTTCTTAAAAAGTGTCTGATTTTTCTGGGGATAAGTAGTTTTTCTTCTAGTAACTCTTTAACCTTACTATCTTCATAGGGATTAGTAAAGGTAATGGTTTGGCTCATTTTTTGTCTTCTTCTTCCAGCCAAGCGTGGTATCTGTCAACCAAGTTAATAGCCATTTGAGTTGCTAGAGCAGCTGAAAAAGCTTCTGTACCTTCACGTTCATCATTAGCCACTTCAAGTTTGCTTTCCTCATAAATAGCTTTTAAGCTATCTGAGGAGAGGGTTTCTTTAAAGGCATCAAATTTTTTCATGTATTTACCTGTTTCTTTCTAGTTTCTTAGTTAAAAAGTGTTTTTTTTGATTATGTCTATTATAGCATTTTTATGCTGGGTGACCATCTAAAAATTTACTAATCTTAAGCCTAACTTAAAGGAAAAAGAAAACCAACCTTTTTATTTGGAAATGGATAATAAATTGATATAATATGTTAAAAATGATTTATGTAAGAGGATTGAAAATGAAAAGTATCAAGCGTTATGACGTTCAAGAGGATTGGTCATACACAGGTTTAGTGGAAGCTGGGGATTTCTACTTTTTAAATTATTGCTCTGGTAATCTAGGGCAGCCTATTGAAGACCAAATAAATGGAGCTTTTGATGAGATGGAACGTCGCCTTGCCCTAGTTGGCTTGACTCTAGATGCTCTTGTTAAGATGGACTGTCTCTTTAGAGATATTTGGAACCTTCCTGTTATGGAAAAAGTAATTAAAGAAAGATTTAATGGCAAATATCCAGCTCGCAAATCCATTCAAACCGAATTTGCACAAAATGGTGGACCAGAAGGTTTACTCTTTCAAGTGGATGGGATTGCCTATTCAAAAGCACTTGATATTAGTAGAAACTAGCTGGTAGGTGCTTGTAAATGGTATAATAAAACTATGACATTTTTACAATTATTGCAAAAGAAGTTTTTTCCGAAAAAGTATGCGGAAAAACAAAGATTAAAGGAAGCTAGCAGGTCAGAGAAGACTTATCAGGACTCTTATGAAAATAAGAGTTTTTCTGAGGATATGGACGCGGCAGCTATCCAGACCAGCAAAAGGGTGTTTCAGCGCAGCAATTATGCCTCTGAAAAGGAAGAAAAACAGCTCCCTAAATGGTTAGCCAAGTTGGAAGCTATCTTGCCTTCTCCGCAAAATCCGATTAGGCGTTTTTGGCGGCGCTATCATATAGGGAAAATCCTCCTTCTTATAGTGGGGACTTTTATCCTGATTATGGGCTCGTATCTCTTTTACCTTTCAAAGACAGCAAAGGTCTCTGACTTACAAAATGCTTTGAAGGCTACGACGCTGATTTATGATAAGAATGCAGAGCAGGCAGGCAGTCTTTCTGGACAAAAGGGTACCTATGTAGAGTTAGATGCTATTTCAGATGATCTGGAAAATGCTGTGATAGCTACTGAAGATAGAACTTTCTATGAAAACAAGGGAATCAATCTCAAAAGGTTTTTCCTTGCCACTATTACCTTGGGACGTTTCGGGGGTGGGTCAACCATTACCCAGCAGCTGGCCAAAAATGCCTATCTCTCTCAGGAGCAGACTATTAAGCGGAAAGCTCGGGAGTTTTTTCTAGCCCTAGAACTTACTAAAAAATACAGTAAAAAAGAAATCCTAACCATGTATCTTAATAATTCTTATTTTGGAAATGGTGTCTGGGGTGTCGAAGATGCTAGCCAAAAATATTTTGGAACCAGTGCTGCTAATTTAAGTCTAGATGAAGCAGCTACCCTAGCAGGCATGTTAAAAGGTCCTGAAATTTATAATCCTTATTATTCTATTGAAAATGCTACCCATCGAAGAGATACTGTTTTATCAGTCATGGTCGATGCTAAAAAAATTAGTCAAGACCAGGCTAATCAAGCCCAAGCAGTAGGCATGGGAAATCGCTTGGCAAATACCTATGTTGGTAAGTCAAACGACTATAAATACCCTTCTTATTTTGATGCTGTGATTAATGAAGCCATTTCTAATTATGGCATCTCAGAGAAGGATCTGGTTAATAATGGCTATAAGATTTATACAGAACTGGATCAGAACTATCAAACAGGCATGCAAACAACCTTTAATACAGCAAGCCTCTTTCCTGTTTCTGCCTATGATGGGGAAATGGCCCAGGGAGCTAGTGTGGCCCTAGACCCTAAAACAGGAGGCGTAAGAGGCCTAGTCGGTCGAGTCAATAGTAATGGACAGCAAGGGTTTAGAAGTTTTAACTATGCAACCCAAGCAAAGCGGAGCCCTGCTTCAAGTATTAAACCTTTGATAGTCTATGCTCCTGCCCTAGCTTCCGGTTGGTCAATTGATAAAAAACTTCCTAATACAATCAGGGATTTTGATGGCTATAAACCCCATAACTATGGCAATTATGAGTCAGAAGATGTGCCTATGTACCAAGCGCTAGCTAATTCTTATAATATACCAGCAGTAGCTACGGTAAAAGAATTAGGTATTGATAAAGCTCTTGCTTATGGTAAAAAGTTTGGTCTGGATATGGACAGTGCCAATAAGGAGTTAGGGATTGCATTAGGTGGCAGTATCACAACAAATCCTCTTCAAATGGCCCAAGCTTACTCTGCCTTTGCTAATAAAGGAGTTATGCATAATGCTCACTTTATTACTAAAATTGAAACAGCTAATGGTAAGGTCATCAAAAAACATAGTGATCAAGCCAAGCGCGTGGTCAGTCAAACGGTAGCAGATAAGATGACAAGCATGATGCTTGGAACTTTTTCAAATGGTTCAGCTGTCAATGCCAATGTTTATGGCTATACCTTGGCTGGTAAAACAGGAACGACAGAAACAGAGTTCAATCCTGATTTGTCTGGTGACCAGTGGGTTATTGGCTACACACCAGATGTTGTAATCAGTCAGTGGATAGGCTTTAATAAAACGGATGAGCAACACTATCTGTCAGACTCAAGTGCAGGAACTGCTTCTGCAATCTTTAGCACTCAAGCTTCCTACATCTTACCTTACACTAAAGGGAGTCAATTCCATGTTGACAATGCCTATGCACAAAATGGGATTTCAGCTGTTTATGGTATCAATGAAGCTAATAGTGAAAACGCACAGGAGTCACATGACATTATAGAAGGCCTTAGAAAATCAGCCCAAGAAGCGTCTAAATCACTATCAGACGCTGTCGATGAATCAGGCTTACGAGAAAAGGCCCAGGATCTATGGAATGGCATCATTGACTATTTTAGATAACTTGCGTAAATGAGAAATTCATGTTAGAATATGGACTACGGAGGGCGTTATGGCACAGAAAAAAGCAAGCCTAGCGTGTGTAGATTGTGGAAGCCGAAACTACTCTATTTCAGTGAGTAGTACGCCTAAACCGACACGACTAGAAGTAAATAAATTTTGTAAACATTGTAAAAAATACTCATTACATAAAGAAACACGTTAGAGGAGAATCTGATGAAATTTACCACTGGTATTTTCAAGCTTTTAAAGGATACGACTTGGCCAAATAGAAAACAACGTTGGAAAGATTTTATCTCAGTACTTGAGTACACTGCTTTCTTTACCGTTATCATTTATTTCTTTGACCAAGTGCTTTCAAAAGGTATCTTGTCAATAATCAATTTTTTCTAAAAATAAGTATGAGCCGGGGAAACCTGGCTTTTTATTTTATCCTTATTTGTGAAATCGTTGACAGACCTTAAGTCTTCTATTATAATGAAGGTAATGAAATCACTGTCAAAGCCCGCTAAAGGCTTTTTTATAATGAAAGGAAAATTATGCTAGATTCATTTGACAAAGGCTGGTTTGTACTCCAAACTTACTCAGGCTATGAAAATAAAGTAAAAGAAAACCTCTTGCTTCGTGCACAAACTTATAATATGATGGATAATATCCTTCGTGTTGAAATTCCCACACAAACAGTAAATGTTGAAAAAAATGGTCAAACTAAGGAAATTGAAGAAAACCGTTTTCCAGGTTATGTACTTGTCGAAATGGTTATGACAGATGAAGCTTGGTTTGTTGTGCGTAACACACCAAACGTAACAGGCTTTGTAGGCTCTCATGGTAACCGTTCAAAACCTACTCCACTTCTTGAAGAAGAGATTCGTGCTATCTTATTATCTATGGGGCAAACCATTGATGTCTTTGATACCAATATCAAAGAAGGTGACATGGTACAGATTATTGATGGTGCCTTCATGGGTCAAGAAGGCCGTGTTGTCGAAATTGAAAATAACAAGGTTAAACTAATGCTTAATATGTTTGGTTCAGAAACAATTGCTGAAGTTGAATTGTATCAAATCGCAGAGCTTTCTAATTAGCTAGCTCCCTAAAGGGCGATTTTATATTTACTAGCTCATAAAGAAAAACCTGATTCCTAAATGCTAAAGGGGTTAGGTTTTTTGTGTCTTCCTCAAGTGAAAAATCAGTTATTTCAATAATATACAAAGAAATGATTTGGGCATTTTTTGGAAAATTTTTAATCTTTTATATATTATATCATTAAGGAGGAATATTTATGATAAGCTTAAAGACATCAAAATTACTGTTGACAAGTATTGTTACTAGCTTAACAATATGTATCGCGACTCCGGTCTTAGCCATATCAACTGAGGAGGAACCACAACCAAGTGCCATGTCGTCACTCGTTGACGAACCTACAAGTCGTTTTGTTAGTATCAATGTCGATGCCCTTGATGCTAACACTAAGGAAACTCTACAATTAGTACCCTTTATTGATCACACTTTACTAGAGGACTATATCTCTAAAGAAGAATTACGTAATCGCATTGAAAGCAAAATAAATGAGCATTATGATGGCTCAGGTGACTATTACAGCGTAACAAATATCGACGACCTTATTTTGACTAATGACGTTGATGATAAAAAAATCCGATTAGGTGATAAGAAAACTTATTTAGATGATGATCAAATTCAATTGAGTAACTATAAAACTCAATTGAATAATAAAGACGATCTTATTTATATTGGAGAAAACCATAGTAGCAGTAAAGATAAAGCACCTGCCTTTAAATTTCAACTGGGAGGACAGGTACATGTTAAACCCTTTGATAAGTCCATTACAAATCCTGCCGATTCGGTGGAAATGACCTACCTAGCAGACTTTTTATATGAGGATGAAAATGGTCAAGACATTCAAGAAGGTCTTTTTCAGGCTAACATGAGTGATGACACTCAACATCTTCCAAGTGATTTAAATAATGAAGAAAAGTCAAATCCCCAAGGGATAACCACAACTCTACCAGTGGGTTATGTCTTGACTTCAAAGGACCTTACTGGTTATGCCCAAAAACTTTTAGACGAACGAACAGTCAAAGACCCAACGAATCCATGGGTTATTGTCAAACGCCTCTCAT
The DNA here is from genome assembly GCF_000380005.1 of Streptococcus didelphis DSM 15616. GTDB lineage: Bacteria > Bacillota > Bacilli > Lactobacillales > Streptococcaceae > Streptococcus > Streptococcus didelphis. The sequence goes on along the minus strand of NZ_KB904189.1, from coordinate 143,117 downwards.
CTGAGGTTATTCGTGACACTTATAGTCTTCCACGCCATAGCCGTGATATGCTTTTTATGCAAGAGGCAAGCGATAACAAAAGCTTTGAACATACAATTGCGAAACGTCAAAAGGCAGAAGCTAAATATGACATGTCTAAAAAAGAGTATGTGGAACAAAAAAATACAGACGTGATTAAAGAACGTTATGTTGTGGTCAAATATAATGATTTTAAAAACTGGCTTAAGCAACAACATTCTATTGACTATAATAGTCAATATGGATTAAAAGTACTTTATTTCTATGATGATCATTTAATTTTAGAAAAACCTCTGGATAAAAGAGTAGGTTTGGATAATCAGGTTGCAGGCAAGGATGGAACGATCTATAAGCCTATTAACAGTATTGTGATTGCTGATAAGGTAATTGTCAATACCATTAAAGAAGAAGACTATCAGAAACTCACTTCAAGTAAAATTGAAGAACTCGAAAACAAACCACAGTTATTAAATTAAACTAAGAACCTGAGACGATTTCTTCATTTAGATATTCTTTAATTAGAAAAAGAAAAACTCTGCTTATGACTAAATAAGTAGAGTTTTTTTAAAGACAGACACAGATAGTGTAAAACCTATGTTTACTACTTTTTTAAAAGTACCATATTATGTTGTTAAATATCGAAATATATGATAAACTTTTTGAAAATAAGGCATATTTTAAAAAGTTGAGGGCATTATGGACTATAAAGAATTAAAAATAGTAAAATATAACAATAATGATGACAATAAACAAGAATATCAAAAAAGATTTTCTACTATAGGTGTGATAAAAACTGAAATGTATCCTAGTTTGATGAAAAGAGATCTACCAAAAGAAAGAGATTATCCCCTCTTTGTTGTGCCTCTGCTTGAGGTACAACTATTATCGCAACAAATACAGGAAAATTCAAATACTATTAAAGAACTTGCTAATGCTCTGCCAGCTATTGCTAAAGAGCAGTTTTACAAAGAACAATTATATAAATCTATTATTGATACTAATGAAATAGAAGGGGTAAAAACAACACGTAAAGAGGTTTCTGAAGCATTTAAGGCTCTATCACAAAAGGGTAAAAATCATAAGATTAGACTACTATCTACAGTTCGAATGTATCATGATATTATTACTCAAGAGGATTTGAGGATAGATAGTATCAATATAATTAGAGAGATTTATGATAATTTAACTGATGGTGAGATAGAAGGAGATAATGCACTAGATGGTTACTTATTTCGAGATGGCTATATTAATATTCTTGATGAGAATACAGGTAAGTTAGAGCATCTACCACCAACAGAAGAAAAAACAATACTTATTATGCTGTCGAGTTGGATTAGTTTTATAAATGATAGAACAGTTCCATTTCTAATAAAAGCCAGTTTATCACATTTCTTTTTTGAAAATGTTCACCCTTTTTATGACGGTAATGGGCGTACTGGGCGTTATATTTTATCAAGATACTTATCACGAAAATTGGATATTTTTTCGGGTCTCGTAATATCACAGAAAATTAAAGAAAACAAGAAAAAATATTATAAAGCCTTTAAAACAACTGGAGACTATGATAATAAAGCAGAGGGCACATTTTTTGTAATAACTATTTTACAAATGCTGAAAGAAGGTCAAGATGATATTATTTCCATACTTGAAGATAAAAAATCCCTGTTAGATAATTTCTCTACCAAGTTAGATAATTTAAAAGAGAGATCAGAGTTACAAAAAAGAATCTTATATTTAGTATTTCAGTCAACAGTTTTTGTAGATAATTCCAAAGACGGTATTAGAGACAATGACATTATTGCTATTTTATCAGCACACTACCCTAAAAAAACAATTAAAGATACTATCAAGCAGTTAAGGCAAGAAGAGGTCATTGAGCAGAAGACAAAAGCTCCAAGCAGGCATATCCTTAAAATAGAAAAGGTATTTAATGACTAATCTTACAGCTTTGTTTTTCTGAGCAGAAGTGATTACCGAGAGATAGAGTTATTGTTCTTAATTACTACTATAATGCATCATTATTTATGCTATAATAGAAAGAACTAGATTTTTTACATGGGAGAATCCATATGACATTTTACAATCATAAAGAAATTGAACCTAAATGGCAAAACTATTGGGCGAAAAATCATACCTTCAAAACAGGAACAGATACGAGTAAACCAAAATTTTATGCCCTAGACATGTTTCCTTATCCTTCAGGAGCAGGCCTGCACGTGGGACATCCAGAAGGATACACAGCAACTGATATTTTAAGTCGCTTCAAACGCTCACAAGGCCACAATGTCCTTCATCCAATGGGCTGGGATGCTTTTGGCTTGCCAGCAGAACAATATGCCATGGACACAGGGAATGACCCAGCGGATTTTACAGCTGAAAATGTTGCCAATTTCAAGCGTCAAATTAATGCCCTAGGCTTTTCCTATGATTGGGACCGTGAGATTAACACTACTGATCCGAATTATTACAAGTGGACACAATGGATCTTTACTAAGCTCTATGAAAAAGGCTTGACCTATGAGGCTGAAGTTCCAGTCAACTGGGTTGAAGAACTAGGGACAGCTATTGCCAATGAAGAAGTCTTACCAGATGGCACATCAGAACGAGGTGGTTACCCAGTTGTGCGTAAGCCTATGCGCCAGTGGATGCTAAAAATTACTGCCTATGCAGAACGTCTCCTAGAGGATCTGGAAGAAGTTGATTGGCCAGAATCTATCAAGGATATGCAACGCAATTGGATTGGAAAATCTGAAGGGGCTAATGTTACTTTTAAAATTAAGGGCACTGACCAAGTCTTTACAGTCTTTACAACCCGTCCTGACACCCTATTTGGAGCCACTTATGCCGTTTTAGCACCTGAGCATGCGCTTGTTGACGCTATTACAAGTAAAGACCAAGCACAAGTAGTGTCAGAATATAAACAACAAGCCAGCCTAAAATCAGACCTAGCACGTACAGACCTTGCCAAGGAAAAAACAGGAGTTTGGACTGGAAGTTACGCTATTAACCCCGTTAATGGTAAAGAAATCCCAATTTGGATTGCTGACTATGTGCTTGCAAGCTATGGAACCGGCGCTATTATGGCAGTACCTGCTCATGATAACCGTGATTGGGAGTTTGCTAAGCAATTTAACTTAGAAATTATCCCAGTTTTAGAAGGTGGCAATGTTCAAGAAGCGGCCTACACCGAAGATGGTCCCCATATTAATTCTGATTTCTTAGATAGTTTGGACAAGGCTGAAGCCATGTCACAAATGATTAGCTGGCTAGAAGAAAAGGGTTGTGGCCAGGGTCAAGTAACTTATCGTTTGCGCGACTGGCTCTTTTCACGCCAACGTTACTGGGGTGAGCCAATTCCTATTGTGCATTGGGAAGATGGGACCTCAACAGCTCTTCCAGAAGAACAGCTTCCTCTTGTTTTACCAGTTACAAAAGATATTCGTCCTTCAGGAACAGGTGAGTCACCTTTAGCTAATCTGACAGATTGGCTTCAAGTAACACGCGAAGATGGGGTTAAAGGACGTCGTGAAACCAATACCATGCCTCAGTGGGCAGGTTCAAGTTGGTACTATTTGCGCTATATTGACCCTCATAATGACAAACAACTTGCTGATCCAGAACTCTTGAAAGAATGGCTACCAGTTGATATTTATATTGGTGGTGCTGAACATGCAGTTCTTCATCTGCTCTATGCCCGCTTCTGGCACAAGGTTCTCTATGACCTTGGAGTAGTTCCTACCAAAGAACCCTTCCAAAAACTTTACAACCAAGGAATGATTTTAGGAACTAGCTACCGTGACCACCGTGGGGCCCTAGTTGCTACTGATAAGGTCGAAAAGCGTGACGGTTTTTACTTCCACATGGAAACAGGTGAAGAACTAGAACAAGCACCTGCTAAAATGTCCAAATCCCTTAAAAATGTTGTTAACCCTGATGATGTGGTTGAGCAATATGGTGCTGATACCCTTCGTGTCTATGAAATGTTCATGGGCCCACTTGATGCTTCAATTGCCTGGTCTGAGGAAGGATTAGAAGGTAGCCGTAAGTTCTTAGACCGTGTTTATCGTCTGATTACTACTAAAGAAATGTCTTCTGACAATAGCGGAGCTCTAGATAAGATTTACAATGAAACCGTAAAAACAGTCACAGAACACATCGATACCATGAAGTTTAATACTGCCATTGCTCAGTTGATGATTTTTGTTAATGCTGCTAATAAAGAAGAAAAACTTTATGTGGAGTATGCCAAAGGCTTTGTTCAATTAATTGCGCCATTTGCACCACACTTGGGTGAAGAATTATGGCAAGTTTTGACCAAGTCAGAAGAATCTCTGGCTTATGTTGCTTGGCCTCAGTGGAATGCTGCCAAATTAGTTGAAAATGATCTTGAAATTGTTGTCCAAATCAAAGGAAAAGTTAAAGCTAAACTAAGGGTAGCTAAGGATTTACCAAAAGAAGACTTAGAAGCTCTTGCCCTAGCTGATAGCAAAGTACAGGCTGAAATTGCAGGAAAAACCATTGTTAAGGTTATTGCAGTACCTAATAAATTAGTTAATATTGTTATTAAATAGCCAAAAAAAGAAGCCAGAGAAGTAATCCAGGCTTCTTTTTTGTGAGTTACTATCTTTCTCAATTTAGAAAGATAAGGGTAGTCATTAGTCTACTGAGTTGAGACTAACCTGGGCCACCCTTGTCTTGGCAGCTTGTAGGCCAGTCTTAAGTAGTTGGACTTCAGAAACATCTTGAGAATTTGGGATAATTACAATCACACTAGGGTCTTTTTCTTCTTTTTTGAGAATATCTAAGTCAACACTAGCTATTAAATCCCCTGCTTTAATAGCATCTCCACTCTTAAGGTTGGTTACAAAAGCATCTTCTTTGAGACTAACAGTGTCAATACCAATGTGAATGAGGACTTCTAGACCTTGATCAGTTGTTATCCCATAAGCATGCTTGGTTGGGAAAACAGTAGTAATTGTACCGGAAACAGGTGAATAGACACTGCCATTATCTGGAATGCAGGCAAAGCCATCACCAATCATTTTTTGGGCAAAAACAGGGTCCTTGACATCAGTAATTGAAATTACGTGACCATCTGCCACTGCTAGCAGGTCTTCTGCTATAGCCTGTGTTTTTTCTTGATCTTTATCAAGACCAAAACGTTTCATAAATCCATTTAACATTATCTTTCTCTCCTTAGGAATAATGATTAAGTTGCTTGGCAAGGATGCCTTCTAAATGGTCAACAGCTTGGGCAAAAGTATCAAGCACATAATCAGCCTTCTCCTTTACAGCTTGTGGAGAATGGCTCATGCAATAAGCAATATCTACTTCTTCAAAGAGGGCCAAATCATTGCCAGAATCCCCAAATGCTATGGTTAAGTCATAAGGCCCTTTAACTTTCTTAAGTCCAGACCCTTTGGAAATAGCCTTGGCGGTAACTTCGATACGTCTGGCACCCGCTTCAAAGACTTCTAAATTCAGGAAGCTTTGACCTAAATCATCTAAATAATGCGCTGTTTGTGATTTTTCAGGTCGAATATTAATTTTATAAATAGTACGATTATCTAATAAGTGAAAGGGCTGATTAGATTGAATGAGCTCCATTCCCCAAAGGCGCTCGCTCTCATCTGTCCAGTAATTTCCTAAACGTGCCTGATTGTCAAGAGCATCAAAAATCAATTTTTCTTTAGCTAAATATTCCAAAAGTGGATTTAATTCACTTTTAGCTATTTCTTGTGCAAAAATAATCTTATCTCCACTTTCGACAAGTGCTCCATTAAAGGCAATAGCATGCTGTAGGTTAAGCTTATACTTGTCAACTAGATAGTGTATTTCCTTGAGGGACCGACCAGTTGCTAGGGCAAAATCCCCCAGTTTTTTTAATTTTTCATAAGCCTGTAAATCTTTTGCTGAAATGATTTTTGAGTCTTTGACAAAAGTGCCGTCTAAGTCTGTTACGCATAAGATTTTACCAGTCACTACTATTCCTCCATACCTAGAATATCACGAATTTCATTTTTAAGAACATTGGCATAAGCGCCATAAATAGATTGCATTTGCATACCATTTTCAGCAAATCCCATAGCTTCATAATCACTTTGAATGATTTTTTTATCAACCACTGATTTATCCTTGACGTCAATTCTCAAGCGGGTGATACAAGCGTTAACGTCTAGGATGTTGTCAGCTCCACCGTGAGCTTCAATGAGACCAAGGGCTTGTTTGTGGGTCTTTTCTTGCTTGCTGAGGGCTTTTGTCGTAGAGCCATCTTCTTTACCAATTTGTTGGATCTTAAGCCCGTACTTACCACGAGCCTCTTGTTTACTTGCTAGACGAACTTCTTCGTCACCACCTCCGCGTCCAGGCGTTTTAAAGTCAAATTTAAGAATCATAAACTTGAAGATAAAGTAGTAGAGGAAGAAATAAGGAATACCAACTAGGAAAACAAGCCACCAGTGGGTTTTAGGCCCTTGAAGTACCCCGTAAATCACTAGGTTAATAAAGCCATGTCCAGTTGGAGTAGCAACACCAGCGCCAAGCATATGCATCACAAAGAGGGCGCTACCTGCAAGAACAGCGTGGGCTGCGTATAAAAGCGGTGCAACAAATAAGAAAGTGAATTCAATAGGTTCTGTAATCCCTGTCAAGAAAGAAGTGGCTGCCGCAGCAAATAAAAGGGAACCAGCAATTTTACGTTTGGCAGGAGCTGCTGTTTTATACATAGCAAAGGCTGCACCAGAAAGACCAAACATGAAGTAGACGAACTTACCACCATTAAAGCGAGTGATAGAAGGATCAATTGATGTGATAGAAGGGTCAGCAAGTGAAGCAAGGTAAGCATTAACTGTCCCTGAAACATGTTCACCATTAATAATCCATGAACCACCAAGTTCAGTAGTACGTACTGGCCAGTTAAGCCCGTGGTGAAGACCAAAAGGTAAGAGTGAACGTTCAATAAGCCCATATAGAAAGGTTCCGATAGGACCAGATTTTAAAATCATAAGGGACAAAGCACTGATTCCCATTTGCACAGTTGGCCAGATGAAAAAGAGTAAAACAGCTACAACTGACATAACAACCATAGTAACGATAGGAACAAAGCGTGGTCCACTGAAGAAACCAATAATAGTAGGTAATTCTTGTTTAACAGCCCATTTATGGACAAAGTAAACTGTGATACCAACAATTATCCCTCCAAAAACACTGAGGTCCATGGTTTGAATACCAAGAACATTTGTTTGCATGGCATTTGATAGGGCAAGCTTTGCATCCCCACTTTGCATCCCGGCGGTATTAACCAAATGCCCTGTTTCTGCTAGTAAAAAGTGTAGGACATAGTGAAGCACTAAGAAACCAAGTAAACCTGATAAGGCAGCAGAGCCTTTTTCACGACGTGCTAGACCTACAGCCACACCTACCGCAAAAATAACAGGTAAATTACTAAAAGCAGTACTTCCAAGAGTAATGAAAAATTTCATCACAAACTGGAAGATTTCATTTTTAAAAAATGGGAACATCTCCAATGTATTGGCATTTGTAAAGGCTGTTCCAATCCCCTGAATAATCCCTGCACCTGGCAAAACCGACACCGGGAGCAAGAAGGAACGACCAAATTGTTCAAAGGCCGCAACAAATTTACTTTTCTCTGACATAAAAATCTCCTTTTGGTAAATTTTAATTTACTCTATTAGTTTAACAAAATTTTAATAGTATGAGAGCCTTTTCAAAAAATTTACTCTTCTTAAAAAATTTTGCTATTAGAGTAAAATTTTACTATAATAAACCATAGCGTCTTAATATATTAGAAAACTATTGGTTAATAGAGGGAGTATAATGTTTTTTGATAACTATCAAGAGAAATATTTATTATTATCAAATCGTGAAGCGGAAGTTATCGATTACTTACTAAAGCAAGATAGCATTGAAAATGTTACACTTAAAAGCATTTCACAGGATTTATTGTTATCTTCATCAACGGTGATTCGGGCCTGTAAAAAAATGGGCTATGAATCCTATAGTGAATTAAAATATAATTTGCAGTTTTCAAAACGCGCCCAAGAAAACTCTGAAAACAAGAAGCAGGTTTTATCTTGGGATTACTTTAAAAACCAATTATCTCTTAACTTACAACAAAATTTAGACATCTTTTGTGAAGAAGACTTTAATCTCTTTGCTGAACATATCTTAAAGGCTCGCAGGGTCTTTTGTATAGGCATTGGGTCTAGCTCGATGGTTGCTTCTGACTTTAATCGTAAGTTAAAGTTAGTTAATATTTGGTCCAACGACTATTATGAACAGCATAGCATCCAACGGGTCTGTGATATTGCTACAGACCAGGATGTCATTTTAATTTTTTCACTCAGTGGCAGTGACGGCAGCATTAATAAGGTTCTCATGTCTGCCAAGCAACGCCATACAACAATTCTTGCGGTTACTTCCTTTAATTCCCCTCTTGTTCAGATGAGCGACCAAACTATCTGTGTCTACAATTCCCCCTCGACCCGCCAAAAATTACGGCATCGATTGAATTTAAATGTCGTTGAGGTTCTCTTGTTTGAAAGTTTAATAATGCGACTGGATAACTACCTCTAAAAGTTAAAAATCTGCTTTCTCAAGCTTTGTGAAAGTTTAAAATACATTTAAGAAGGGAAGGCTCTTTTATTTATTATAGAGAAATCTCTTTACACAACTGCTATTTTTAAAAGAATTATGTTAGAATAAGGAGTATTAAATGAGAATTGTTGTCTCTTAAAGACAATTTATAAAAATAATTTTCACCTAATGAAAAAATCGAAAGAAGGAAGAATTTGCTAATGAAAAAAATGTTACAATTACCAACTAACCGCTATCAAAAGCTCCCAGCTTGGTTAATGATTATTATCGCCTGTGTCATGGTTGATGTCTTTATTAATGTGGGAGGGACGCTTGGATACCTTCTCTTATCAGGACCTCTTTACTTATTAAAACTTTTCATAGGCAATGGTCACGTCAATATCGAACCTTATCTGGATGCTATCGAAGGGCTGCATGTTCAGCTTGGACTTTTTGCAGTTATTGCAGTGGTCAATTTTGCCTGGGTCAAATGGTATGAAAAACGACCAATCAAAAGTTTAGGCTTTTTCCGAAAGGATAGATTTTTAGAGATTTTAAAAGGCTGGGCTGTAGGAATGCTCATCTTGTCTATATCTGTAGGGGTGGTCTATCTCTTTGGAGGAATCACATTAAATAAGATTGATTTTTCCATGTCAGCCATCTTGTATGTTTTATCTACCATACCTTTTTGGTTTATCCAGGGTGGAACAGAAGAACTTTTAACCCGTGGTTGGCTCTTACCTATTATAAATAAGCGAAGCAACTTAGCTATTGCTATTGCCATCTCAGGAAGTCTCTTTGGAGTTCTCCATCTAAGTAATGATCATGTGACCATTCCTTCTATTCTTTGCATTACCTTATCAGGAATTTTTATGGCCCTTTACATGATTAAAACAGATAATCTTTGGGGTGTTGCGGGACTACACGGAGCTTGGAACTTTGCTCAGGGAAATATTTTTGGCGTAGCTGTAAGTGGTCAGGAAGCAGGAAAATCCCTACTCCATGTTTCTGGGAAATCAGGGGTTGCTAACTGGATCTCTGGTGGGGAGTTTGGTATAGAAGGAAGTTTTCTAACCTGTCTAGTCTTACTTGCTGGAACCTTTATCCTAGCTTGGCAATTAAAAAAGGAAAAGCTTATCTTCATTTCTAAACCAAACAAGTAAGCTATGAGGAGAATATTAAGAGCAAACTAGCTCTCTAATAATCCCTAACAAGCTATTTATAAAAAAGAAAGTGCACCTCTTACTTTAAGAATGCACTTTTTTAGAAGAATTTAGTTGAATCCATACTTGAAATAAAAGAAAAACAAGAAGTTCTGGGGTTTTAATGCCCAATGACTTCTTGTTTTTTCTTGACAGCTTGTGTCTTTTTCAAAGGAAATCCTTATAGCTCTTAATCTAGCTAGTTATGATAGGATTTTCAATTATTTCTTTTTCTTTTTGGAAAATAATTTGAATAGACCTAATAAGAGTGATGTGGCAATAGCAAGAATTCCAGCAATTGCTAAGGTGCGTTGGTTAGTATCACCTGTAGTTGGAAGTTCTTGACCTGTTTCATCAAGGTTAGCTGCTTTATAATTATCACTTACAGTTACTGAAAGTTGATGTGTAGCAGACTCACCTGTGTAATCTAGGTTTTTACCAGACACGTTGCCAAGAGCATCTTCTGCTGGTTTATTAGCTTGGTCTGAATTTCTAATATCGGTTATTGCTGCATTTAGGAGATCACGGACTGAGATATGAGCCATATTACCTGCCATGTCTTCTACCAGATAGATAAATTGGTCAAGGCTGATTGGAATCATTTGACCGTCCATACCTTCTACAGCATTAATCAAGGTGAAGCTACCATCTTCATTTGGCTCGATATAAGCAGTTGTAGGTGTATCACCATCCATATAATTGTAAACAATTCTTGTACGGTAAATTGGGAAGTCTCTCTTAGCTAGTTGAGTTAGGGTCAATTTTTGTGACTCTGTATCAAGGTTTGCAGCAAGAGGTAAGGTTGGTTTTTGAGTATAGACATGAACAGTGAATTCCATGTGTTGCTCTAAGGCTCCTTCTAGAACAGGTGTGTAAACAATACGATAAGTATACTGACCATCAGCAACGGTATTGCCAGCTTGATCCTGACCGTTCCATCTTGTAAAATCTAGCACGGAAGCTTGGTTTTTAAAGGTCTTACGTCCGACAATACTTTCGCTCTTCCAGACAAGATTTTGCTTGTTGTCCAGAACCTCTACTCCGAAATCTTTAACATTACGTAAGAAGGTTCCTTGGAATTGAACAAAGTCTCGGTTGCTGTCTCCATTTGGTGAAATAATAAATTGAGGACGACCATTTTCATCTAATTCAAGGTAGTAGTTTTCAGATAAGCCATCAGATTTTGCAAAAGTACCTAAGATGATAAGTTCAGTTGTCTCAGAAAGACTATCAAGGTCATCTTCTTTTAGGTTCTTGCGAGCTTGAATAAGTGACCAAGAGCTAACATCTGTTAACAAGGCTGTATAGTTATTTTTCTCAAGTTGGAAAGAGAAGTTATCATAGTTCAATTGCAACTTGTCAGCGCCTGCTTCTGGTTTGTAATAGAAGGTTCCATCAAGGCTGTCATAGATTGATTTTTCAAGCGCATTTAGGTTTGCAAAATCACCTCTAAAGCCAAGGAAAGGAATACTCATTAATTCAGCTTCATTACCATCTTTAGCTTTGAAACGAACAAAACCATCATAGAAGAAGCCGTTTTTCATTTCTTTTAAGAGCATGTCTTTAAACTTATTAGCATCAATGGTGATAGTTACATCAGTATGGCTATTAGCTGCAACAGTAACATCTTTCCATTCGGTATCATAAAGAGCTCTTGGTTTCAAGGCAAAGTGCTGACCTTCTACTTGGTCACTTAATAAGTTAGCCTGGTATGAAAGTGACTTTTCATTATCAGACATGTTATGAACACGAACAGTAAAGGTAAATTGATCCTCAATATCCCCAAGGTTGATTTTTGAATCACCAGCTTGACTTGTTAGGTACATGTCAGCATTAAGAGCTTTTTCGGCATCAATAATACCTGCACCTTGCTGGCGTGGTGAATAAAAGGCCTTATCTGCTTGGCTATAAAGGGTAGTAGCAGAGCTCATTACGATTTTCTTGATTAAATCGAGACGTTCCTTGTCAGTTTTCTCAGGGTATTTTGTTTCAAAATGTTTTTGCAACAAGGAAATAATACCTGTAACGTGAGGAGTTGACATGCTGGTTCCTTGTACCAGTTTGTAAGTATTGTCATTAGCAGCTGCTAGGACATCCTCTCCGGGAGCAGTAATATCTGGTTTAAGAGCACCTTCTGGTGTTAAGCCCCAGCTTGAGAAGTTTGATATTCTAGCCCCACGAACATCTTTAGTAACTTTTTTCTCACCTGTGAAGGTCACTTTTTTACCACTTTGCTTAGCTAGTTCTTGTCCAGCTTCTTTGGTCATAAAGGCAATAGGGAAGTCTCCTAATTTTTGAAGCTGGTAGAGACCGTCTTTTTCCACATTATTAAAGATAATAATCCCTGCTGCCCCTGCAGCCTTAGCATTTTTCATCTTATCAATAAAGTCATAGTCACCCCCACGTTCAACAAGGGCAATCTGACCTGTGAGGTTCTTACCTTCAAAGTCTTCTTTTTTACCATAGTTGACAAATTGGAAAGTGAGAGCTTTATTTTTCTCAAAAGTCGTAGTCACTTCAATTGGTAGATGGCTAGATGTTTTATCATCTGAGTTAAGGGTGATAACTTCAGTAAGGATATCTTCAGGACTATAAGAAGCAACTGCCCAAGCTTCTTCAAAGAAGGCTGGTGATCCAATAATACCAAAGTCAGGATTTTCCGTTAAGGGTTTGAAGTTTAAGCCACCAAAACTAGTGTCATTCCCAGCTCCTGTAATAAGGGCAACACCCTTGTTAAAGGCATATTTGAAAGCTTCATGAACCTCAGGAGGTAAAGAGCCCATAGACTCTTCGCCAACTCCAAAACTCATATTAATAGCCTTAGCTCCTAAGTCTGTCGCATCCTTGATAGCCTGAGCATAGAGTTTGGGGTTTTCATCAGTTACCTTGACATAATGGTAAAGTAACTGAGCTTCCGGAGCCACACCTTTAAAGAGGTAGTCTTCAGAAGTTTCTTGTGCGTTACCAGCTAGAATGCTGGCTACGTTATTACCATGTCCAACGTCTTTTAAATGGTCTCCAAGATTATCATTTTTGTCATTGTAGTTATAGAAGAAAGCAATTTTTGGGCTTAGCCATTTACCATAGGTAATACCTTTAGCAGCTTTAGCCTTATTAAGGTTAGCTTCCTTGTAGATATTTTTTTCAGAATCACCTAAATAGTAAACCTCATGTTTACTATCAAAGCCACTATCAATAATGGCAATTAAAGAGCCTTGACCTTTGCCAATGATTTCATATAGTTTTTTAATGTGGCTAGGATCAAGTATTTCAGATAGGGGTTTAGCAGCTTTATTAATAGGTTTTTGGTAAGTGTCTTCTATAGAATCATCAAAACCATTTTCTAATTCACCTGTGTCGTCGTCAGGAATGCCAGTGAAGTTATCATCAGCGATAGCATTCTCATCAAAACCACCGTCGTCTTCACTAACTTCTTCACCGGTTTTCTCATCAGAATAGCCAGTGAAACTATCATCAGCATAGGCACTTTCATCAAATCCATTGATAAGCTCATCATTTTGAGACAGATCATCAGTAGCTAAATCGTCTGTAGACAGGTCATCTGTTAGGTTATCAGTTGAAACTCCTTCATTAATAGAAGAAACATCAGCGGGATTAGAACTACTAACCACTTGAGGAGCCGTTTCAGGTACTGTTTCCTCAGCTTGAACAGTGTTCACGAAAGCAAGTAAAACACTTGTCGTAGCTAGAGACAAGGTGAGTTTTTTATAGTTAATTTTTCTAGGGCCTTTCATATCTTCCTCCAAAATCTAGTCTATTCATGATAACCCAGCTCTCATTTAATTGCAATTTTTAATTAATTTATTAAATTAAACATTAGTTAAAAAGGTGAACCAAATAAAAAATAAGCTTTATATTTCTTGGTTTGACACAAAAAAGTTCCCTTTAATCAACAAGCTTTAGATATACAGCAAAAAAGGAGAAAGAAATCACTAAAAAGAAATTAACAGACAATTTAATCATAGTCAAAAAGGTAATTACAGCAATCGTTTTAAAATGCTTAAAAAATAAATTAGGTACACTTAACCCAATAATAGCAAGGCTTAAAGTCTATTTTTGAACACTTGTGTGTGTGATACTTGGTCTTTTTTAAAACGTTTTCACAAACTATAATGAGTTTGTAAAGCAATAATTTATTAAAAATTTTGAAAAGAGGTCTTATCATGGAATTCTTCCTTGCTCCCCTAAACTGGTTCTCGCAAAACATTTTGCAGAATCCAGCATTCTTTGTTGGACTACTGGTTTTAATAGGGTATCTTCTCCTTAATAAACCATTGCACGAAGTATTTGCAGGATTTATTAAAGCTACAGTAGGCTATTTAATCTTGAATGTCGGAGCGGGTGGACTGGTTACCACTTTCCGTCCCATCCTTGTAGCTTTAGCTAAGAAATTTGAGCTAAAAGCCGCTGTTATTGATCCTTATTTTGGTCTTGCAGCAGCAAATGCAAAATTAGAAACCATGGGCTTTATTAGCGTTGCGACAACAGCTCTCTTGATTGGTTTTGGCATTAACATTTTATTAGTTGCCTTACGTAAAGTGACAAAAGTGAGAACACTTTTCATTACAGGTCACATTATGGTGCAGCAAGCAGCTACAATTTCAGTCTTTGTTTTACTTCTTATTCCTCAGTTCCAAAATGCTTTTGGTGCCTGGGCAGTTGGTATTATCTGTGGTCTTTACTGGGCAGTGAGTTCAAATATGACTGTCGAGCCAACACAACGCCTAACAGGTGGCGGTGGCTTTGCTATTGGACACCAACAACAATTTGCTATTTGGTTTGTGGACAAGGTTGCTCCCTTCTTTGGTAAAAAAGAAGAGAACTTGGATAATTTAAAATTACCAGCTTTCTTGAATATCTTCCATGACACAGTAGTTGCTTCTGCAACACTTATGCTTGTTTTCTTTGGTGGCATCTTAGCAGTCCTTGGACCAGATATCATGTCTAATGTCAAATTAATTGGTCCTGGAGCTTATGTTCCAGCTAAGCAAGCCTTCTTTATGTATATCTTACAAACATCATTAACCTTCTCAGTTTATTTGTTCATCTTGATGCAGGGTGTTCGTATGTTTGTCTCTGAATTAACAAATGCCTTCCAAGGTATTTCAAACAAACTGCTTCCAGGTTCATTCCCAGCAGTAGACGTAGCAGCTTCATATGGTTTTGGCTCATCAAATGCAGTTCTTTCAGGATTTGCCTTTGGTTTAATTGGTCAATTAGTAACTATTGCCTTACTTGTTATCTTTAAAAACCCAATTTTGATTATTACAGGTTTTGTTCCAGTATTCTTTGATAATGCTGCTATCGCAGTCTATGCAGACAAACGTGGTGGTTGGAAGGCAGCAGTTGCCTTATCCTTTATCTCAGGGATTATCCAAGTAGCACTTGGTGCAGTGGCAGTTGGCCTGCTTGGACTTGCAGGTGGTTACCACGGAAATATTGACTTTGAATTCCCATGGTTAGCCTTTGGCTATATCTTCAAATACCTAGGAATTGCAGGTTATATCCTTGTTTGCCTCATCTTCTTAGCTATTCCTCAATTGCAGTTTGCAAAAGCTAAGGATAAAGAAGCTTACTACCGTGGCGAAGCTCAGTAAACGACTTATTGGCAAGCTCTGCTATTCCCCCAAAAAATAAGAAATATTACTAAAGGAGAAAATATAATGGTTAAAGTACTTACAGCATGCGGAAACGGCATGGGTTCATCAATGGTTATCAAAATGAAAGTGGAAAATGCCCTTCGTCAACTTGGAGTGACAGACATCCAATCAGCATCATGTTCAGTAGGAGAAGCAAAAGGTTTAGCTTCTGGCTATGATATTGTGGTTGCTTCAAATCACCTTATCCACGAACTTGATGGCAGAACAAAAGGCCACTTGGTAGGACTTGACAACCTCATGGATGATAAAGAAATCAAAGAAAAATTACAAGCTGTTCTATAAAAGAAAGCCTCATATGAGACAAGAGTTGAGAACAATTTCAACTCTTTCTCTTTAGGAAGAATCAGCATCCGCACCATAGACATAAAAGCTTTGCAGTTGATAAGAAACTAGGCAAAGCCAGAAAGGGAAACCATGAACTTAACACAAGCATTTATTGACAATAATTCAATCCGCCTCGGCCTCTCTGCTAATAGCTGGCAAGAAGCTGTCAAACTATCAGTAGAGCCACTGATTGAAAGTGGGGCTGTCAAAGAAGAATACTACCAAGCAATCATTGACTCAACAGAAGAATATGGTCCCTACTATGTTCTCATGCCAGGAATGGCTATGCCCCATGCTAGACCTGAAGCTGGAGTGCAAAGGGATGCCTTTTCACTCATCACCCTAACAGAGCCTGTTACTTTTTCAGATGGAAAAGAAGTTCAGGTACTCTTGGCCCTAGCAGCAACTAGCTCTGCTATTCACACCTCAGTAGCCATTCCACAAATCATAGCCCTCTTTGAACTTGAAAATGCTATTGACAGGTTAGTAGCCTGCAAGACTAAAGAAGACGTCTTGACCTTGGTTGATGAATCTAAGAATAGTCCCTATTTAGAAGGCTTAGATTTAGAAAGTTAATGCATTAGAAGTTCAACTTTCATAAAAGAAAGCACTTCTTAGACAGAAAGGAAAGAAAAGATGATAAAGCATATTCCAAATTTACAAGTTGCACTAGACCACTCAGACTTACAAGGCGCTATTAAAGCAGCTGTATCAGTAGGCCATGAAGTTGATATTATCGAAGCTGGAACTGTCTGTTTACTACAGGTTGGTAGTGAACTGGTAGAAGTTCTACGCAGCCTCTTCCCAGAAAAAATTATTGTTGCAGATACAAAATGTGCTGATGCTGGTGGTACTGTTGCTAAAAACAATGCTAAACGTGGTGCAGACTGGATGACCTGTATTTGCTGTGCAACGATTCCAACCATGCAAGCAGCCCTTAAGGCTATTACAACAGAGCGTGGTGACCGTGGTGAAATCCAAATCGAACTCTATGGAGATTGGACCTATGAGCAAGCACAACTCTGGTTAGATGCTGGTATCTCACAAGCCATCTATCATCAATCTCGTGATGCTCTCCTTGCTGGTGAAACTTGGGGTGAAAAAGACCTTACCAAGGTTAAAAAATTAATTGATATGGGCTTCCGGGTTTCTGTAACAGGTGGACTTGATGTAGATACCTTGAAATTATTTGAAGGACTTGATGTCTTTACCTTTATTGCAGGTCGAGGCATTACAGAAGCACAAGACCCAGCAAAAGCAGCGCGTGCTTTTAAAGATGAAATTAGACGTATCTGGGGGTAAGCTTATGTCTCGTCCGATTGGTATTTATGAAAAAGCAACTCCAAAACACTTTACTTGGTTGGAACGTTTGCATTTTGCTAAAGAGCTTGGTTTTGACTTTGTTGAAATGTCTGTTGATGAATCAGATGCCCGCTTAGCTCGTCTTGACTGGTCAAAAGATGACAGACTAGCCATTGTCAAAGCTATTTATGAAACGGGAATCCGTATTCCGACAATCTGTTTTTCTGGTCACCGTCGCTACCCACTTGGTTCAAATGACCCTGAAACAGAAGCTAAATCACTTGAATTAATGAAAAAGTGCATTGTCTTAGCCCAAGATTTAGGTGTCAGAACCATCCAACTAGCAGGCTATGACGTCTATTATGAAGAAAAATCACCAGAAACCCGTGCCCGTTTTATCAAAAATCTACGCAAGGCCTGTGACTGGGCAGAAGCAGCCCAAGTCATTTTAGCCATTGAGATTATGGATGATCCTTTTATCAATTCCATTGAAAAATACCTAGCTGTGGAAAAAGAAATTAACTCACCTTATCTCTTTGTCTACCCTGATACTGGTAATGTTTCAGCTTGGCATAATGACCTTTGGAGTGAATTTTATCTTGGCCACAAATCTATTGCAGCCCTACACTTAAAAGATACCTATCCTGTCACAGAACAATTAAAAGGCCAATTTAGGGATGTTCCATTTGGGCAAGGCTGTGTTGACTGGTCACTCATGTTTGACGTCCTTAAAACTAGTAATTATAATGGCCCCTTCTTGATTGAAATGTGGTCTGAAAATTGTGAAACGGTTGAGGAAACTCGTGCTGCTATCAAAGAAGCCCAAGATTTCCTTTACCCATTAATTAAGAAAGCGGGGCTAGATTAATATGACAAAAGACTTAAGGGAAATGCGACAACGTGTCTGCGCAGCAAACAAATCCTTACCAGTACATGGACTTGTTAAATTTACCTGGGGCAATGTCTCAGAAGTATGCCGTGAACTAGGACGTATTGTTATCAAGCCTTCAGGCGTGGACTATGACAAACTGACCCCTGACAATATGGTGGTCACAGACCTTGACGGTAATATCATAGAAGGTGACCTCAACCCTTCTTCAGACCTACCAACCCATGTCCAACTTTACAAGGCTTGGCCAGAAGTAGGAGGCATTGTCCACACCCATTCAACAGAAGCAGTTGGCTGGGCTCAAGCAGGACGTGACATTCCCTTTTATGGCACCACTCACGCCGATTACTTCTATGGACCTGTCCCTTGTGCACGCTCACTCACAGCAGACGAAGTTAACAGTGCCTATGAAAAAGAAACAGGAACAGTTATCATTGAAGAGTTTACCAATAGGAGCTTAGATCCAATGGCAGTGCCAGGAATTGTTGTTCGTAACCATGGACCTTTCACCTGGGGTAAGACACCTGAACAGGCAGTTTATCACTCAGTCGTTTTAGAAGAAGTTGCTAAAATGAATCGCTTTACAGAACAAATTAATCCCCGAGTGGAACCAGCTCCAAAATACATCATGGACAAACATTACCTTAGAAAACATGGACCAAATGCCTACTATGGGCAAAAAGGCCAGACTCATTAAGGGAGAATGGTTCCTAGAAAATAATATCAATAACCATTAAGAGAAGTAGCAGTTAAGCCCTGTTACTCCTCTTTTTTAGCTTAATTTCTCTTAAAGACTTTATTTTAAATTCCTAGTAATCATGGTATAATACGCTAATAAGATCGTTTAGGAGTAGGGGAATGTTTGAGAAGGTAACGATTAGTGATATTGCTAGGCTTGTAGGGGTTTCAAAAGCGACAATATCTTATTACCTTAATGGTAATTACAAGAAAATGTCGCCAGCCACAAGGCAAAAAATAAAAGAAGCTATTGAAATAAGTGGCTATCAGCCTAATAAGATGGCCCAAAGTCTAGTAACTAGAAATACCCATACAATTGGAGTTGTGATCGCAGATATTACCAATCCTTTTATTTCTTCTGTGATGAAGGGTATCCATGACACCTGCCATCAACAGGGCTACTCTGTCAATTTTACCAATTCGGATAATAACTTACAGATTGAGCTAGAAAACCTGCAGCGCCTCAAGCAAGCCAATGTCTCAGGCATCTTGCTGGACTCTGTAGCCCCCAATCACCCGTCTATTAAGCAATTACATTCCAACAAGCTGGTTATGATAGATAGGCAGGCAAAAAAACTGAAGTTTGACACAGTAGTAGCTGATAATAAAGAATCCACAGCTAACTTTATAGAGCAAATGCAAGAAGCAGGTTACACAGATATTTATTTTGTCACTTATCCGGTTGAAGGAATATCAACCAGAGAGCTACGTTATCAGGCTTTTAAAGAAAAAGTCAGTGCAAATAAGGACAAGTGTATCCTTTTAGGCCAAGAGAATAGTCATAAACGTATCTTGACGATCCTGCAAGAAGCAGATAAAAAGCCTGCCTTTCTGACCATGAATAGTCTTTCCCTACTTGCTTTTATGAAGGTTATTAACCAAACCCCCTATAACTATCCTAGAGATTTTGGCTTAGGGACCTATGAGGATTTGGAATGGATGCAAGTATTAACCCCAGCTGTTTCTTCTATTAAGGAGGACTCCTATGGCATTGGCTGTCTGGCTACGCAACACTTAATTCAAAAGTTAAAAGGTCAAGCAGCGCAGCAATCCTCACCACAACTTTTGGAAGTTCCTAATCATTTAATGATTCGTCATTCTTTTTAAAAATAATCAGAAAGTTAGTTTTTTGGCTAACTTTTTTGTCTTTTCAGGTTCATGCTTGCATTTCCTTAAAGTGGGTGCTATAATCACACTTGCTTAGGTTAACCGTTTAACGTTATTATTTTGCTTCCCTTCTAAGCCCTACCAAATAAGAATTTCCTTCTTGTTGCAAAATAAGTTAACCGTTTAACCTTTGCTTTTTTTAGTTATTCCTAACTATAACCATAAAAATGAGCCCAAGCTCTCAATCCAAGTTAGTAAATGAGGAAAGAAAGATGCGCTATTTTTTAAGCATAGATTATAGTGGTAGTCAGACCAAGGCCATCTTATTCGATGAGACAGGTCAAGATCTTGCAATGACTAGCTTTTCCATCTTAAAAATAAAAAATCAAGAAGGCTACTGTGAAGTGGACCTTAATGCTAGCTGGCAGGCTGTTAGCCAGTCCATCCAAAAACTCTTACAAGATAATGCTATTGATACACGTCAAATTGCCGTAATTACCTGCATAGGTCATGGGAAAGGTCTCTACCTGCTTGATAGACAAGGAAGACCACTAGGTTATGGGGTTTTACCAACAGATAGCCGAGCTGAAAAACTAGCTAGAAGCTTCGAAAAAAAGCAAGACAGCTTTGCTCCCTTAAGCAAGCAGCAGATTTATGCGAGCCACAGCCCCGTCCTTCTACGCTGGCTTAAAGAAGAAAAAAGAAGTCTTTACAATAAAATAGGACATGTCCTAGCTGCTAAGGACTTTATCAGGTATCAGCTGACAGGCAAAATTAATCAAGACTATAGTGATGCCTGGACCAATTACTGGATAAGCAAGCAAAAGGGCCAATATGACCCGGAAACTCTTGCTTTTTTTGGCATAGAAGAAATGCTTCATGCCTTGCCAAAACTAGTAGACTCAGCTCACATTGTAGGAGGTCTAACGGCAAAAGCAGCCCAAGAAACAGGCCTTATGGAAGGTACCCCAGTTCTTGCTGGCCTATCTGAAATAGAAGCCTCAACTATTGGCTTGGGGCTTATTAATCCAGATACTTTTGGCCTGATTTCTGGCTCTTGGAATATCAATTGCTACCCTAAAACATTTAGAAGCAAAGAAGCAACACCTTCTTGTGTTAATAGCAACTATCTCGTCCAATCCAGCAGTCCAGCCTCTGCTAGCAATCTGGAAATGATTCTAAAAATGCTAATGACAGAAGAGTTAATAGCTGTCAAAACCAAGACCAAAGAATCCATCTATGAGTTGCTTGAGACCTTTCTAAAAGGGACAGATGCCACTTACAGTTCAGTCCTCTTTTTCCCCTTTTTATTTGGTAGTAATGTGACCAGAGATGCCAGAGCTTGTTTTATGGGCTTGACGACAAAAACAACCAAGTCCCATCTCTTAAGAGCAGTCCATGAAGGTATTACCTTTGCCCACAAACAACATGTGGAGTCCCTGATAGCTAGCAAGGGTTCAGTCCCTAAAAGAATTCGCATGACAGGATGCGCCAGCCACTCAAGAGCCTGGGTCCAACTCTTTGCAGATGTCTTGGGCCTGCCTATTGAAACCCTAAAAACCAAGGAAGTGGCTGGCTTAGGCGGAGCTATTATAGGACGAGTAGCTTTAGACAGAATCTCCTTGAAAGAGGCTGTTAGTCAGATGGTCACCCTAAAAAACAGCTTTTGTCCCAATGCCAGTCAAGAAAACATCTACCAAGAAAAGTATCACATCTATCAAGATGTCCTACAAAGCCTTACCCCAGCCTGGAAATCCCTAGCCAAGTTAAAAGATCTCAAAGATTAAACTTAGCTACCACATGCTTACCTCTCCCCCCTAAAAGGGGGATTTTTTAGCTTCTTAAGCTATGCCAGGTTTTTAGGCATTGGCCTAAAAATCTTGACTTACTTTTCTTTCTAAAGATTCTGACTATTTCCCTTTCTAGTCTAGTCGCCAAGTCCTTTTTTTGGTATAATGGAAGTGTTTTCCCTTGCTTATCCTAGGGACCAAAGGCTTACAAAGAGCCAAGAGACAAAGCTTAGATTAGAAGGAGGTATCAGGTGATCTTATTGGATAAAAAAAGTTATGATTTGCTGTCTTATTTAATCCGACTAGAAAAGGCAGAGACGGTTATGACCATTTCTAAGACCTTAGGGCAATCTCGGCGAAAGGTTTATTACCATTTAGAAAAGATAAATGAAGCCTTGCCAGAAACTGTTAGTCAGATTGTTTCTCTCCCGCGGATTGGAATTTTGCTGACAAAAGAGCAAAAAGCAGCTTGTCAGTGGCTCTTACAGGATGTTAGTGATTACAATTATGTCCTAAAAAGCGATGAACGCATGATGTTATCTGCTATTTACATTGCTGTCTCAACAGAGCGTGTCACTATTGATAAACTTATGCAGATTAATGATGTCTCAAGAAACACTATTCTTAATGACCTTAACGAGCTGCGCATGATTTTAGCTAGCAAGGAATATTCTATCCAGCTTCATTCCACCAAGTCTAGTGGCTACTATTTTGACTGCCACCCCCTAGCTTTCATCCAGTTTCTTTATAAGTTATTAGATGACATCTACCACAGTGGCAACAGCACCTTTATTGACTTTTTTGATCACAAATTATCCCAGACCCTAAGCTACACCACCTATTTTTCTAAGGATTTCCTCCAGTTTTTAAGTGCCTATTTGCCCATTTCTCAAGCCAATCTTGGCAAGCGAATCAACTGTCAGGACAGCCAGTTTATGATCCAGATATTGCCTTATATCCTGCTTAGCTATCGAAACATGCAGTTTACAGCGGAGGTCAAAGATGCTCTGAAAAAAGATTTTAATCTGATTTGGAAGCGAAAAGAATACTACATTGCTAAGGACTTGGCAGAGCAGCTCTATACTCACTTTAAGCTCCACCTAGATGAGATAGAAATAGGCCTCGTGGCCATGCTGATGCTGTCTTTTAGGAAAGATAAGGATAGCCATGTGGAGAGTCCTGATTATGATGACATGCGTGTCACCCTAAATCACTTTCTGACAGCTCTGGAAGACCGTTTTCAGCTTCATTTCTCCCATAAGAAGGACCTGATCTGGCAACTGATCACCCACTGTAAGGCTCTTATTTATCGCAAAACCTACGGTATCTCGTCAGTTAATCCCCTGACAAATCATATAAAAGACAAGTATGAGGACCTCTTCATCAAGACCCAGAAGTGTGCGCCTATTTTAGAGGAGGCCTGGTCTATGACCCTGTCAGATGATGATATTGCCTACTTAACTATCCATCTGGGAGGTGAGTTGCGTAAGAGCTCTGCTGAACCAGAAGAAACTAAGGTGGTTATTGTTTCAGATGATGGGATTGGTATTCAAAAACTTCTGCTTAAGCAGTGCCAGCAATATCTTCTTAATAGCCAGATTGAGGCTGTTTTGACTACAGAGCAGTTTCAAAGTATCAAGGACCTATTGAAGATAGATTTTCTGGTCACCACCAACTCAGGTCTAGACAGTCCTTTTGCTAATTTGGTGGTTAATCCCATTTTGACGGATGACAATATCTTAAGTATGATTCATTATTCTAATCGGGGTAATCCGTCTGAAAAGGGTTATTTTTCAGATACCCTCGAAAAAACCATTGCCCAATACCTGGATACCGATACGGAACGCCAGATTCTCAAGTCCCGTATTGAAAGTTTGATTCGGCAAGAGTTGGTGCAAAATATGATTAAGAAATAAACCAATGGTAAGTACCTCAACATTCTGATGGCCAGAATTGCTGAGGATTTTTTAGTTTTAGGAGAAAAGTTGGCATTAAATAGCCATTTTGCTATTTTTAGGGTATAATGGCTATAAGAAAGATATACGGAGGATATACAATGAATACCCAAAAACATACAAAACAATATTCGTTTAAGGCGGATGGTGATACGGTAGAACAAGCTAGAGACATTTTAAGAGCAAAAAACCTGACCATGACTAGAGCCATTAATCTCTTTTTTGACTATGTAGTCGAAAAAGAAGAGCTTCCCTTTAAGACACCAGAAGAAGAAAAAGCAGACCAATTTCTTGAAAGTTTGATAGCTGATATTGATGAAGGCTATCAGGACGTCTTAGCCGGACGTGTCAAGTCATCAGAGGAGGTTTTTGCTAAGTATGATTTATAAGGTAAGTATCTCACAAAAGGCAGAAGCTGATTTAGATGCTATTTATAAGTATTATTCAAGAGAGTACTCAGAAAGTTCAACTAAAAAAATTATGATAGAGTTACAGACAAAGATTGATTACCTATCACTTTTTCCAGAAGCTTATACGGATTTTGAAGGACGTATCGGGGAAAAATACTTTTCGAATGCCTATTTAAGAATGATTCCGACTAAAAATTATCTGATTTTTTATATCATTCAAGAAAAAGCTGTCACCGTCTTGAGAATTGTAGGAACTAGGACAGATTATCTTAACCACTTAGATCAACTTTTTAAAAGAGCTGATAAGTCATAGTGCTTATCTAGCCTCATAGATCAGGTTTTTCATGCTAAGTGTCTATTTTTGAACACTAACATGTGTGACACTTGGTCTTTTTTTACTTAGCACATCGTTTTATACTGATAGTATAGAAATATAAAGAGGAGAAACCTAATGGCAAAAGTACAAGACATTACACGTGAATCATGGATCTTAAGCACCTTCCCTGAATGGGGAACTTGGTTGAATGAAGAAATCGAGGAAGAAGTTGTTCCTGCTGGCAATTTCTCAATGTGGTGGCTAGGTAACTGTGGTATCTGGTTAAAAACACCAGGTGGAGCCAACATTGTGATGGACCTTTGGTCAAACCGTGGTAAATCAACTAAAAAAGTGAAAGACATGGTACGAGGCCATCAAATGGCTAACATGGCTGGTGTTCGTAAATTGCAACCAAACTTGCGCGTGCAACCTATGGTTATTGATCCCTTTGCCATCAATGAACTAGACTACTATCTAGTATCTCATTTCCATAGTGACCATATTGATATCAATACAGCTGCTGCTATTATTAATAATCCAAAACTAGCCCATGTTAAATTTGTAGGACCATACGAATGTGGTGAAATTTGGAAAAAATGGGGTGTCCCAGAAGACCGTATCATCATTGTCAAACCTGGTGATAGCCTAGAACTTAAGGACATGAAAATCACAGCGGTAGAATCCTTTGACCGTACCTGTCTTGTCACCCTACCTGTAGAAGGGGCAGATGCTCAAGATGGTGAACTAGCAGGACTAGCTGTGACAGATGAAGAAATGGCTCGTAAGGCTGTTAACTATGTCTTTGAAACCCCTGGTGGAACTGTTTACCACGGGGCAGATTCACACTTCTCTAATTATTTTGCTAAACACGGACGTGACTTTAAGATCGACGTTGCCCTTAATAACTATGGGGAAAACCCTCTTGGTATCCAAGATAAGATGACCTCTGTGGACCTTCTTAGAATGGCAGAAAATCTCCGCGCCAAAGTTATCATCCCTGTCCACTATGACATCTGGTCAAACTTTATGGCCTCAACAGATGAAATCCTTCAATTGTGGAAAATGCGTAAAGAACGTCTCCAATATGACTTCCATCCATTTATCTGGGAAGTTGGTGGCAAATACACCTACCCACAAGACCAAGATAGAATTGAGTACCATCACCCACGTGGCTTTGATGATTACTTCCTAGAAGATTCTAACATCCAATTTAAAGCACTCCTTTAATAGCCTTACATGGTCCCTTCTAGCATAAAGTAGCCATCTAAGCCAAAACCCTAGCCCAAAAGCTAGGGTTTTTGAACTTTCATAGATTTTGAATAACATTATTTTGTTAACTTATTAAAGTAAAAATTAATTTTAAGCACATTTTTATATGAGAAATATAAAATGAAACAGTCAAAAAATAGGACATGCTATAAAAATATGCATGTCTTTTTCTTAAATAGCCTTAAATGGCAACCTTTAAATAACACTAACTAGAGTCTTATTCATAATTATATTCTAATGTAAAGAAATATTTTTAATCATAAAACTAAAATTACATTAAAATAATGATTTTGTAAAAACCGAAGTGCTATATTATAATACGATTCTTGCTTGATCTGAAAAAAAGTGTGTCGGACTAGCAATAAGGCAATATAAAATTAGGGATTTTAAGTTTAAAGGAGAAGTAAAGCAAATGAATAAAGGAAAACCTAAAAAGTTTACACTGCGTAAGCTTTCTGTAGGTGTCGTGTCGCTCGGAGCAGGAGTGATGCTTTTTGGGAGCGCTTCTGAAACCGTAAAAGCAGATACTGTGAGTAATGAGGAGACAGCAAATACAGTAACAAGTCCAAGCATACTAAGTAGTCCAGTAGCGAGTACTGTATCAAGTGTAAGTTCTAATGAAGAGGAGACAAGGACACTAACAGATGGGTCAAGCACAGCAACTGTCGCAGCAAGCCCAGTAAATGTTAGTAGAGAATCAGCAACCCCTGTTGTTGGTGAAACAGTAGAAAAAACAGAGGTAGCAACACCCGCAGCGATAAGAGGATTAGATGCAAGTTCATCCTCAATACCTTCAACTACTTCTACAGTTAATCAAAATATACAAGAAGTCAAAAATTTATATGAGGCAGAATTAACAAATAAATCTAAAACTGTTAAAGATGAAAATGGTATTCTTACTAAAAAAGAGCAAAAAGAACTTTTTGAAATAAAAAAAGAAGTTATAGATGTAGGCAATGATGAACTCGAAGTAAAAACAACCATTGATTTTAAGGATATTGACTATGGTGCAGAGGTCATTATTCTTTTAGATACTTCATCTAAGATGACAGAAGAATCCTTTAATGAGGCTGAAATAAAAATTCAGCAGATAGTCGATACTTTAACGGGAAACGTGTCCAATAGGAATCTTAATACTGTTAGACTAATTACTTTTAATAAAGAAGTAGATAATCCAATAATGTTATTGGATAAAGGAAGCTTAGTAGATAAGCAAAATAAACAGTTAAGTGTTAATCATTTGAAGAATAAAATTAATGAAGGTAAATATCAGAAGGCAGATGGTGTTGCTTTACAAGCAGCTATTCATAGAGCTAGAGAGTTGTTTAAAAATGAGAAACAAGGAAGCAAAAATTATCTGAAAAGACAACATATTATTCTTTTTACTCAGGGAGAAGCAACTTATAGCTATGATTTAAGTGAAAAGTTTAAAAAAGAAAATAGTGATAAAAATCTTCCTTATATAAAAGATACAAAAAATAAAAAAGTTGACTACACAAATCCATATTCTTTATTACCATATGAGGCAAGCGTGGCAGAAAGTAGTATGCTAAATGATCTAAAGCTACTTATTAAAAGATTAAAGAGTTTAGGCATTGATGTTAGTAAGGTTGAAGAAAAAATTAAAACAGTTGACCTAACAGTTGGAGTAGCACTTCAAGGCTTGTCATGGATTGGAGTTAAACCCTTAGACTACCTATTTTTAAAAGAATTTGATGGTCTAAAAATGAAGGAAAAAGATTTTAACTATAATAGTAAACAAGTTGGAGAAGGTAAACACTTTCAAAGCTATTATGAACGTAGAACATTAAAAGGTGGAGAACAAATTATAAACACCATCGCACAAAATATAAAAGCAGAAATTTTAAAAGGAAAAAAATCTAGAGATACAATAAAGAATTCCACGGTCGTTTTTGATAAGTTGAAAGGTTATTCTAATTCTTGGTTGCCTTTTGGGGTAGAAAGTGTTAATGAGGTTATTGAATGGACAAAGAATAAAACAAAAGAAGGACTTGAGTGGACAGAACAAAAATATGAAGATTTTTTAGAAGCTTCTATTAAACAACTTTTAACAAATATTTTTTATCATCGACAATATACCTTTTACAATCATAATGAATCAGCTATTGCTGAAGCTCTAATGGCTCAAGAAGATGATATTAAAATTTTTGCGGTTAATATTATGGATTATAAACAAAATGAAAAAAAATTAGCACGTAGTAAAAGAGATGTTAATAAAAATAATATGTTTAGTGATTACCTTAAAAATATGACTTCAAATAAAAATTTCTTAGAAGAACTACAAGACTCGAAAAAATTAGAAGAAAATTTTAAAGATTTATACAGTTCGATAGAGCTAACAGATGTATTTGAATCGAATATAAAATATGTAAAAGAATCAGCAAGTAAAAATTCAAACTACAGTATAAAACACACTGATGCTAAATCAGTTTTATTGTCAATTTTTTCTTCAAATGGAGGAAAAGAAAGTGTAACTTTAAAGATGGATAAAGCGCAAATATTAAAAGCTTTAGAAAAAGGATCAGTAGTATTTACTTATAAAATTAAGGTTGACACACCCGCTAAGTTTACAACTAAATCTTCAAAAAAGTCTTTAAATAAATCCTCAAAAATTGTTTCTTCTTCTTTATCATATAAAATAAATGAAAAAAATGGTAAAAAAGTAAATCTAGGTGAAGTTAAGTTGAAAGGTGCTATGGTGACAAGGCCTATGCCCGCACCAGTACCTCCAGTTCCACCAGTTGTTAAACCAGAGCAGCCTTCTGTTCCTCCGACAGAGGGACCAACTCCTCCCCCAGTTAAACCTGAACTTCCAAGCAAACCAGATGTTCCTTCGTTACCAACTCCACAGCCAGTGCCGCCATCAGAACCAGGCGAGCCAATTGCACCAGGCGAGTCAGATGTTCCATCAGCACCAGAAGTTCCTCAAGAACCTGAGATTCCATCTGAGCCTCAAGTGCCATCAGAACCAGAAGTGCATACTAATAGTCAGCACATTGAATTGGAATTCAATAACCAATTCCCATCAATTTCTGGTAATAACAGTAGCATTCTTAACTCAGAAGGAAGTGATACTACTATTGAAGACACTATGCCAGAAAAAGAATCTCATAGTGATGTTCACATCAGTGGTGGTAATGTTATCGATATTGATATGTCAACTAATCCAGATATGCTCGGTCATCATACAGATATGTCAGGTGATAACAGCAGTATTATCAAGCTTTATGGACAAGATAAAGACGGTAATATTATGGAAGATACCCGTCCTCAAGTTGATATTGAAATCGGTGGCGGTCAAATTATCGATATTGACATATCAACAAGTCCAGATATGATTGGTCATAACACGGATATGTCAGGTGATAACAGCGATATTATCAAGCTTTACGGACAAGATAAAGACGGTACGATTATTGAGGATACCCTTCCAGAAATGCCTCAAGAATCAGAAAACCCTCAAGTATCAGAAACACCTAAAGCAACTGATATATTTGCCAAAGCACCAGCTCATCACACACCAGCACTCCCTGCTACAGGTGATGATAATGTGTCTAACTTTACTGCTATGCTTGTTGGCCTTGGCCTTATTAGCACAGCCGGTTGGTATGGCAAGAAAAAACGCCAAGAAAAGAACTAACTTTTCAAAACCTTAAAAACAGATAGCTTTTCTACTATTTAAATAAGAAAAAACTATCCTAATAAAAAGAAAACACGTTAAAGCTAGCACCCAACTAGCCATAGCGTGTTTTTTGCTTAGTATCCCAAAAATTAGAGAAAAGATTTTTGCTGAATCTACTTTGAAAGAACCTTATTTAATAGACAAAGAATTAATATTATTAACAATTAGAAATACGGATATAATTATTGAGAACCGTCGTTCCATACTAACAAATTATATTTCTTATGGAGTGATACAGAACTTATAGATTTGCTGGCTGCGTTGAGTTAGACAAGATAGTTCCTACGCTAAATGGCAGAAAAAAACCAAAGATTGAAAAAGCTGCATACATCAAAATAATTCTTGATTACCTTGTCAAAAAAAGAAAAATTTCTTTATATCAGCCTGGGGGAAATTATTATAGAATTTACAGTGGTGGAAATAAACGATATATTAACAAGCGTTAATTTTTAACAAAAAAGCAGCTTTTATAGTCAAAAACTAAATCATTTATTATTGATAATTAAGAATACGGTAGAAAAATATGAAATACGGTAGAAATTCTAAATAGAAGGGTTAGAAAAGAGGTAACTAATGCTAGAGTTGCAACGAGAAAATAGGTATCTTGAGTATAAAAAAGCTAAAAGATCTCTACCTAAAGATTTTTGGGAAATATATTCATCATTTGCTAATACAGAAGGTAGACTGCTAGTAATGTGAAATATTACTACAGAATTATTAAAGATAGCTTGAGAAGGAATAACGCTGTGTTCTCCTGTCTGAGGCTATCTTATTTTTTGTCTTTTATCTAAAAACCAAAGAGATCAGCAAAGCTATGCTGGTCTCTTTTAGGGTCACTTTGCTTTTTAATAGGTTTAAACATGTTTAAAGAAAGGCTGTGGGAAACGCTTTCTCCTGTTTTTTCGGGTTTTCTCATTTGACAAAAGTGACCACACTTGATATTCTAGTTATGTTCTGTTTGCGAAAATGGTTTTTGCTTTGTGAGCTATGACTGTTATGAAGTTTGTATAAAAACATTAATAAAGATAGGAACACATCACCCATAAGGAGAGATATGAATGGAAACTATTTTAGAAGTCAAAAATTTATCTAAGATTTTTGGTAAAAGACAAAAAGCTGCCTTGGAGATGGTTAAGCAAGGTAAAAGTAAGACTGATATTTTGAAAAAAACAGGTGCTACTGTTGGGGTCTATGATGCTAGTTTTGAGGTAAAAGAAGGCGAGATCTTTGTTATTATGGGTCTGTCTGGTAGTGGGAAGTCAACCCTTGTTCGTATGTTGAACCGCTTGATTGAACCTTCAGCAGGTAGTATTTTACTACAAGGAAAAGACATCTCCAAGATGAATGCAGAAAATCTACGTGAAGTGCGTCGCCATGACATCAACATGGTTTTCCAAAGTTTTGCTTTATTTCCTCATAAGACGATTTTGGAAAACACAGAGTTTGGCTTAGAACTGCGGGGCGTAACAAAGGATGAAAGACAAGAAAGGGCTGAAAAGGCTCTTGCTAATGCTGGTCTTTTAAACTTTAAGGACCAATATCCTAATCAGTTATCTGGTGGGATGCAACAGCGTGTCGGTTTAGCTAGGGCTCTTGCCAATGGTCCAAAGATTCTTTTAATGGATGAGGCATTCTCTGCCCTTGATCCCTTGATTCGTCGTGAAATGCAGGATGAGCTTGTGGAACTGCAAGCCACATCCCAACAAACCATCATCTTTATCAGTCATGATTTGAATGAAGCCTTGCGCATTGGGGACCGAATTGCCCTGATGAAGGATGGTCAAATTATGCAAATTGGAACAGGTGAGGAAATCCTTACTAAGCCAGCTAATGATTTTGTCCGTGAATTTGTGGAAGATGTTGATCGTTCCAAAGTTTTAACGGCACAAAATATCATGATTAAACCATTAACAACAACTGTTGAGATTGATGGTCCTCAGGTGGCCCTAAATAGAATGCACACGGAAGAGGTATCTATGTTAATGGCTACTGACCGTCGTCGCCAGTTAGTAGGGATCCTAACAGCTGATGCGGCTATTGAAGCACGTAAAAAGGGTCTACCTCTAACAGAGGTTATTGACCGTGAGGTGACAAGAGTCACTCCTGAT
The DNA here is from genome assembly GCF_000380005.1 of Streptococcus didelphis DSM 15616. Lineage (GTDB taxonomy): Bacteria > Bacillota > Bacilli > Lactobacillales > Streptococcaceae > Streptococcus > Streptococcus didelphis. The sequence continues at coordinate 111,710 of NZ_KB904189.1, read as the reverse complement.
ACGGTTATCACAGACATTATGCCATTAATCTATGATTCATCAGCTCCTATTGCTGTAACAGATCAGGCTAATCGTTTACTGGGGGTAATCATCCGAGGACGGGTTATTGAAGCGCTAGCTAATGTTTCTGACCAGCCTGAGGAGGAGCTTGAGGTTAATCCAATACTTGAAGTAGAAGAAAAGATTGTAACTGTGCATCCAACAGGGACAAGTCAAGAATAAAGAGTAAGAAGGAGATATTATTTTGGAGAATATACTACAAACCAAACTACCAGTTGCTCAATTGGTAGAAAATATCACAGAATGGATTACTAAGACATTCTCTGGTCTTTTTGAGCTTATGCAAAAAGTGGGAAGTTTTGTCATGAATTGGATGACTGACACCCTGCTCTTTATTCACCCTCTACTATTTATAGTTTTAGCAAGCTTAGCTGTCTTTTTCCTGGCTAAGAAAAAATGGCCCTTGCCAACCTTTACCCTACTTGGGCTCTTATTTATCTATAACCAAGGTCTTTGGGAACATCTGATGAATACTTTTACCTTGGTATTAGTAGCCAGTTTAATTTCTATTATTATTGGGATTCCTCTGGGGATTTGGATGGCTAAGAATGCGACAGTTCGTCAGGTGGTTAATCCTATCCTAGACTTTATGCAAACCATGCCGGCCTTTGTTTACCTGATTCCAGCAGTTGCCTTCTTTGGCATTGGTATGGTGCCAGGGGTCTTTGCTTCAGTTATCTTTGCCTTACCACCGACTGTTCGTTTTACCAACTTAGGGATTAGAGAAATTTCAAGAGAATTGGTTGAGGCTTCAGATGCTTTTGGTTCAACCCCTCGTCAAAAACTCTTAAAGGTCGAATTACCCCTAGCTAAAAATACCATCATGGCTGGTATCAATCAAACCATGATGCTTGCCCTATCAATGGTTGTGACGGGTTCTATGATTGGAGCTCCTGGTTTAGGACGTGAAGTCTTATCAGCTCTTCAACATGCAGATATTGGTACAGGTTTTGTATCAGGTTTAGCCTTGGTTATTCTGGCTATTATTCTAGATAGAATTACGCAAACCTTTAATACAAAAACAGAAAATAAGGCTAAAAGAGGAAAAGTTAATAAATGGGTTGGAATCCTAACCTTAGCTGTCTTTTTAATTGCCGGCCTAGGAAGAACCATTCTTACAGCTAGTTCTGACAATACTGGTAAGGGGCAAAAAGTCAAGATTGCTTATGTGCAATGGGATTCTGAGGTAGCTTCAACCAATGTTATTGCTCAGGTACTCAAACAAGCAGGCTTCGCTGTGGAAATGACACCACTTGATAATGCAGTAGCCTGGCAAAGTGTGGCTAACGGCAACTCAGACTTTTCAACAAGTGCCTGGTTACCAGTAACTCATGGCCAACAATATAAAAAATACAAGTCTAAACTTGATGATCTAGGTGTCAATATGAAAGGAACTAAACTAGGTTTAGTAGTTCCTAAATACATGACAAATGTTAATAGCATTGAAGATTTATCAGACCAAGCTAAGAAAAAGATTATTGGGATTGAACCTGGGGCAGGAATTATGACTGCTGCTAAACAGGCTACCACAGACTATGCTAACTTATCGGGTTGGGATTTAACATCTGCTTCAACAGGTGCCATGACAACTTCTTTAGACCAAGCTATTAAGAAAAAAGAAGAAATCGTTGTAACCGGCTGGTCTCCACACTGGATGTTTGCTAAGTATGATTTGAAATATTTAGAAGATCCGAAAAAATCCTTTGGCACAAGTGAAGATATCCACACCATTGCTCGTAAAGGCTTGAAAAAAGAACAACCAGATCTTTACCGAATCATTGACCGTTTCTCATGGACCAAAAAAGACATGGAAGCTGTTATGTTAGATGTTAACAAAGGCATGAGCCCTGAAGATGCTGCTAAGAAATGGATTAAAGCAAATTCAGACAAGGTTGAAGAGTGGACTAAAAAATAAAAAATATTAATAGAAGAAAGTCTTTGAAGCTTATTCAGAGGCTTTTCTTTTGAATTAAGGAAATATGAAGTCTTGGAAGGCCAAAGCAAAGTGGCTTGTGGTATAATAAAGCTATGAAAAACAAGAATAAACTTCTCTTAATTGATGGCTCTTCAGTAGCCTTTCGCGCCTTTTTTGCACTTTACAACCAGATTGATCGCTTTAGGAACCAAAATGGTCTTCATACCAATGCTATTTATGGTTTTCATTTAATGCTTGACCACATGATGAAGCGCGTGCAACCAAGCCATGTTTTGGTTGCTTTTGATGCTGGCAAAACGACCTTCCGTACGGAAATGTATGCTGACTACAAAGGTGGCCGTGCCAAGACCCCTGATGAATTTAGAGAGCAATTTCCCTATATCAGAGAAATGCTAACAGCTCTAGGAGTGCCATTTTATGATTTGGCTAACTATGAAGCAGATGATATTATTGGTACCCTTGATAAGATGGCAGAAAGCACAGAGATTCCCTTTGATGTCACTATTGTCAGTGGAGACAAGGATTTAATTCAGCTGACAGACAGCAATACTGTTGTTGAAATCTCTAAAAAGGGAGTCGCTGAATTTGAAGAATTTACCCCAGCCTATCTTATGGAGAAAATGGGGATAAGCCCCCAACAATTTATTGATTTAAAAGCACTAATGGGTGATAAATCAGATAATATTCCAGGAGTTACCAAGATTGGTGAAAAAACAGGCCTTAAACTCTTGCATGAATATGGTAGTTTAGAGGGGATTTATGAGCATATTGATAGCTTTAAAGCCTCAAAAATGAAGGAAAACTTGATTAATGATAAAGAGCTAGCCTTCTTATCAAAAACCCTAGCCACCATCGACACCAAGGCACCGATTACAATCACTTTAGATGATCTTCTTTATAATGGCCCTGCTGATGTTGCAAGTCTTGCTGCCTTCTATGATGAGATGGGCTTTGTTCAATTAAAAAATGCCCTCAAAAGTCAACTCCCTAGCCCAGCAAATGAAGAGATTACTTACACAGAAGTAGATAATCTTTCAGAAGACATGTTCTCAGAGGATGATTTTTTCTACTTTGAAGTCTTAAAAGATAATTATCACCGAGAAAATATCCAAACCTTTGCTTGGGGCAATCAAGACCACATTTATGTATCAAACAAGGCAGACTTATTAACCAGTGACCTTTTTAAGAAGGTTCTTCAAAAACCAATTGCTACTTATGATTTCAAAAGAAGTAAGGTTCTTCTTAGCCATCTTGGACTAGACTTAGCGCAAGCCTCCTTTGATGCCCGCCTGGCTAATTACTTACTAACAAATGTAGACGATAATCAACTATCAACCATTGCCCGCATGCATACAAACATTCAGCTGGAATCAGATGACATAGTCTATGGCAAAGGGGTCAAACGAGCCTTTCCAGAAAAGGACATCTTATTTGCCCATCTAGCCCGAAAAATAAAAGTTCTACTTGACAGTAAAGCCACCATCTTAGAAAAATTAGCTGACAACCAGCAAAGTCAACTCTACTTTGATATTGAACTCCCTCTTGCCAATGTCCTAGCTAAAATGGAAATTAATGGTATCAAGGTCAATAAGGCTAGCCTTGCGGAAATGGCAGAGCAAAATAAGGCTATTATTGAGAAGTTAACAGAAGAAATCTATGATATGGCTGGTGAGAGCTTTAATATTAACTCCCCGAAACAGCTAGGTAGTATTTTATTTGAGAAGATGCAGTTGCCGCTAGAAATGACTAAGAAAACCAAAACCGGCTATTCAACGGCCGTTGATGTCTTAGAACGCTTAGCACCAATAGCGCCAATAGTGGCTAAAATATTAGATTACCGTCAGATTACTAAGCTACAGTCTACCTATGTCATTGGCCTGCAAGACTTTATCATGGAAGATGGCAAAATCCACACCCGTTACGTGCAAGACTTGACCCAGACAGGGCGTCTGTCAAGTACAGATCCCAACCTACAAAACATTCCTATTAGAATGGAGCAAGGAAGATTAATTCGTAAGGCCTTTACACCTTCAAGTGAGGATTCTGTTCTTCTAAGTTCTGATTATTCTCAAATTGAGTTACGTGTTTTGGCCCACATTTCACAAGACCAGCACCTAATTGCTGCCTTTAACCACAATGCGGATATCCACACCTCAACAGCCATGCGTGTCTTTGGTATCGAAAAAGAAGAAGATGTGACAGCTAATGACCGTCGCAATGCAAAGGCAGTTAACTTTGGAATTGTTTATGGGATTTCTGATTTTGGCTTGTCCAATAATCTAGGCATTAGCCGTAAAAAGGCTAAAGACTATATTGAGACCTACTTTGAACGCTATCCTGGAATTAAAAACTATATGGACACCATTGTTCGTGAGGCCAAGGATAAAGGCTATGTGGAAACCCTCTTTAAACGCCGTCGTGAATTACCGGATATCAATTCTCGTAATTTCAACCTCAGGTCTTTTGCGGAGCGTACAGCCATCAACTCGCCTATCCAAGGCAGCGCAGCTGATATTCTTAAAATCGCAATGATCAATTTGGATAAAGCCTTACTAGCAGCTGGTTATGAGACCAAAATGCTGCTTCAGGTACATGATGAGATTGTTCTTGAGGTGCCAAATCATGAGTTAGCAGCTGTTAAAAAATTGGTCAAAGAGACAATGGAAGATGCTGTGGACTTGTTGGTTCCTTTACGGGCTGATGAAAATGAAGGTCAAAGCTGGTACGAAGCCAAGTAAAATCTCTAAATAAATGATAAATTGCTCACTTTTAGCTTTAATTTTTGTGTTATAATGAGGGGAAATTGTGCTTATGCTACCTATTAGCTAGCCCCTCCACTTGCTGTTTTAATAAGGGGAAATCTATGTCATATTCTTTTCAAAATCCATCACAAGACATCATAAAGTCCTATTTAGAAAATGCCAAGACAATTGCTATTGTAGGACTATCACATCGACAAGAGACTGCTGCTTATAAAGTAGCAGCATTTCTACAGTCGGTGGGCTATCACATTCTACCTGTCAACCCCAAACTAGCAGGGCAAGAGATTTTAGGAGAAAAGGTTTATAGAGCCTTGCAGGATATTCCTGTTAGTATAGACATTGTAGATATTTTTAGACCTAGCCCAGCTCTAGCTGGTGTGGCAAGAGACTTTATTGAAACAGATGCCAAGGTTTTTTGGTCTCAACTAGGTTTAGAAAGCCAAGAAGCTGAACAAGTCTTAAGAGAAGCTGGGCATCAAGCTATTGTCATGAACAAGTGCACTAAGATCGAACACAAGCAATTGATGCTGGACTAGTAGGCTAAGCATAAAATAAATAGATGTTAGGAGCTGAATCATGGATATTCACTCACATAATAAACAAGCTCTAGATGCTTATGAAAATGTTCTAGAGCACCTGAGAGAAAAACAAATTCGTATAACACAGACACGTAAAGCTATCATCTCTTATATGGTAGAGTCAACAGAACACCCTAGTGCAGACAAGATCTACCGTGACCTAAAAGGGGACTATCCCAATATGAGTTTAGCGACTGTCTATAATAATTTAAAGGTCTTGGTTGATGAAGGTTTGGTTTCTGAAATTAAAATCAGTAATGACTCAACCACCTACTATGACTTTATGGGCCATCAGCATGTTAATGTTGTCTGTGAAGTTTGTGGCCGTATTGCCGATTTCATGGACGTAGATGTTGTGGATGTTGCTAAAGAGGCCCATGACCAAACAGGTTATCTCATCACCAGAGTTCCGGTTATTGCCTATGGCATCTGCCCAGAATGCCAAAAAAAGACAAAAAGACATTATTAAAAGCCTATCCCTCATAAAAGTGGGTAGGCTTTTTATTATCCGCAGAAATAAATCTATTTTGTTCAACTAATCAAGGGTAGGGATTTGCTCATTACTAATATTTTTTTCCTGTCTCAGATGCTCATAGAAGTAGACAGAACTGGTTGTGATATAAGGTAAAAGATAGATATAAGCAAGTCCTAAACTTATGATAGCTAAGAAATACCAGCCAATAAAGCTGAGCCCTAAGAGGAAGTATTTCCACTTAAACCCTTTCATCATAGCAACACTTTTTTCAATAAGAACAAGTGGACCAATGTAAGTGCCATTTTGAAGGCTATCAAAAAGAAGGAATTCAGCCATACCATAAGCAAGCTGTCGATTAATAGACAGAGCAAGTCCCACTATAGTAATAAGAAACCCAAGCACACCAAAAAGTAAGGATAAGTTAGTTGAAGCTCCACCCCCTGCATTTGATAAGTAGGCAAAATAACTAATAATAAGAAGGGCTAGACCAAGGAACAAAACTAAGGACCACACAAGGATTAAGAGGGTCTTGAGAAGGTAAAGGACAATAATCTTTCCAAAATAATCTGTAGAAAAAGCTAGGCTGGTATCTGAAAATGAAACAGATTGACGCTTATTCCGGATTACAGAAATCATGGTGAAAGCAGCTGATAGGGTAAAAAAACCAGCAATAATATTTAAAAGTATGGGGAAAAATGAAGCTGTCAATGACATCTGAACCCCTTCACCGATTAAGTGATTTTTGTGAACCTGTAGACCAATTAAAGCAAATTGAATTAGAATTGGTATTAGAAATAAGGTATATTTACCGGGAAGTTTTTTTAATGTAGCTTTGGCTTCTTTTTTTATGTGTCTTATTTTCATAGAAACTCCTTTAAACCATTATAGCATATCTTTATCTGGAGGTAAGTTCTTTATTAGTTAAAAAATTGGCAAGCCTCATGACAAGCTAAGAATTTTTTGATAGAATGAGAGAGCTGTAAGACCAGCAAAAAGAAGAAGGCTATTAGTCTCTTTAAAACAAGAAGCTCAAGACTGTTTATCTTGATAGCGAGGAAGACAATGACAGATTATCCAATTAAGTATCGCCTTATTAAAAAAGAAAAGCATACAGGTGCAAGGCTTGGTGAAATTATCACGCCACACGGGACCTTTCCAACACCTATGTTTATGCCTGTAGGTACTCAAGCAACAGTAAAAACACAATCTCCAGAAGAACTCAAGGCCATGGGGTCAGGCATTATTCTATCTAACACCTACCATTTATGGCTACGTCCAGGAGATGAACTCATTGCAAAAGCAGGTGGCCTGCACAAGTTTATGAACTGGGATCAACCTATCCTGACTGACTCAGGTGGTTTTCAGGTTTATTCTCTCGCAGAATCACGCAATATTACTGAAGAAGGGGTAACCTTTAAAAACCATCTCAATGGTTCTAAGATGTTCCTATCCCCTGAGAAAGCCATCTCCATTCAAAATAATCTTGGTTCTGATATCATGATGAGTTTTGATGAATGTCCACAATTTTATCAACCTTATGATTATGTCAAAAAATCAATTGAGAGAACTAGCCGCTGGGCTGAACGGGGGTTGAAAGCCCATCGTCGTCTTCAGGATCAAGGTTTATTTGGAATTGTCCAAGGGGCTGGTTTTGAAGACCTTCGTCGTCAATCAGCTGCTGACTTGGTAGCTATGGACTTTCCAGGTTACTCTATTGGCGGTTTAGCTGTTGGTGAAACCCATGAAGAAATGAATGCCGTACTTGATTTTACAACGCAGCTCTTACCAGAAAATAAACCAAGATACCTTATGGGAGTTGGTGCCCCAGATAGCCTTATTGATGGTGTTATAAGAGGTATTGATATGTTTGACTGTGTATTGCCAACCCGCATTGCCCGTAATGGAACTTGCATGACAAGTCAGGGACGCTTGGTCATCAAAAATGCAAAATTTGCAGAAGATTTCACGGCCCTAGATCCTAATTGCGATTGTTACACCTGTCAAAACTATAGCAGAGCCTATATCCGTCACCTCTTAAAAGCAGATGAAACCTTTGGCATTCGCCTAACAAGCTATCATAATCTTTATTTCTTGCTTAACCTTATGAAGCAAGTACGTCAGGCTATCATAGATGATAATCTCTTAGAATTCCGCCAAGATTTTCTAGAAGCATATGGCTACAATAAGTCATCTCGAAACTTTTAAACTAAAAATGGGCCTAGCTCATTTTTTTTAGTGTTTTTCTTGTCACCCTATTTATAAAATAGGTTGACAAGACCCTTCTATTCTATTAGACTATTAAAAAAGGTGGAAAGATATGGACTGTTTTGGCCTTGATTTAGATAAGGAAACACGTTGTAGACACTATCATACTGCAAGAGACATTGCTGCTTTGAAATGCCAAACTTGCCAAAAATATTATGCTTGCTATATCTGTCATGATAGCTTAGAAAGTCATTCTTTTAAGGCAAGCTCAAAGGCTGAAGCCTATCCTGTACTTTGTGGTGCTTGCAGAAAGGTCATGAGTCGACTTGCCTATGAAAAAGGCTACTGCCCATATTGTTCCAAGCCATTTAATCCAAAATGTTCTGCCCACAAAGCTATTTATTTTTCATAAGGAGTAAACATGTTCTCAACTAAAAATGTCACTTATATAGCAATAATGACAAGCTTGATTATTATCCTAGGGATGATTCCCGCTATACCATTAGGTTTTATTCCAGTACCTATTGTGCTTCAAAACTTAGCTATTATGCTAGCTGCCTTGATTTTAGGAGGCAAAAAGGGGAGTCTATCTATCTTACTCTTCTTAGTAATAGGACTCTTTCTTCCAGTTTTTTCTGCCAGTAAGACAACCCTGTCAGTCATGATGGGACCAACAGCGGGCTATATTGTTGCTTGGCTATTTACCCCCTTACTATTTTCATTTTTATACCAAAATAGCAAGAAAAGGCAAAACAAGTTCCTTATCTTTGCCCTTATCTGGATAGCAGGTGTTCTTTGGGTAGATCTGCTAGGTGCCATCTGGTTAGCTTCTTACACGGGTATGCCTCTTCTTTCAGCATTAGCTTCAAACCTTGTCTTTATCCCAGGAGACACCATTAAAGCCCTAATTGCTACTATCATTGCCCTAAAACTGAAGGAATCCTATATTCACAAAGGTCATTAATAAAAATAGGCGTATTTAGAAATAAATAGAGCCATTTACAGAGACATCAAGAGACTGAAACATTAGGTTTTGGTCTCTTTGACTAGAGTTCAGCTAGAAAAAGACAATTTTGATATAATATAGGAAATCAAGAAAGAAGGTGACACCAGATGAAAGTTACAACCCTAGGCTCTTGGGGAGCATATCCACATAATAATCAAGGAACCACATCTTATCTCTTAAGAGGAGAAGATGGCTTTCAATTACTAATGGATGTAGGAAGTTGCGCCTTAAATGAACTAGAAAAAGTGATAAATCCAGTTGATCTAGATGCAGTCATTATCAGTCACTATCATCCTGATCATGTGGCAGACCTAGGAGTACTTCGCCATTACCGTCAACTTTACCCTAAACATCTACGGGAACCCAAGCTTTTACCGATTTTTGCCCATGATGAAGACCAAGCTGAATTTGCTAAATTAAGTATGGATGGCGTATCAGTGGGCATTGCCTATGACGTCCAAGGAAAACAAGAAATAGGTCCCTTTGACATTACCTTTATCAAGACAGTCCATCCCGTTATTTGCTACGCTTTTCGCATACTTGAAAGAAGCACAGGACAAGTTCTCGTCTATACAGCTGATACAGGCTATTTCGACCAGTTAGCCCCCTTTGCCCAAAATGCCGACCTCCTCTTAGCAGATGTCTTCTTATATGAAGGAAACGAAAACCATCAAGCCCACCTAACAAGCAAAGAAGCAGGGCTTATCGCCAAAGAAGCTAAGGTTAAAAAACTAGTACTCACTCATACACCACCACTTGCTCCGCAAGGAATAGACCCTGATAGGCATTTGCAAATCTTACAGGAAGAAAGCCAAAGGTATGCTGGTGCAATTCCTGTTGAAGTCTCTTTGCCACATTGTAGCTGGGATTTAGGAAGTTTAGACTGATGACATACAGTTTAGAAGAAAAAGAATATTTTATGAGGCAGGCCCTCAAGGAAGCTGAGAAATCACTTGTAAAAAATGAAATCCCCATTGGTTGTGTCATTGTTAAAGATGGCCAGATTATTGGTCGGGGTCATAATGCCAGAGAAGAACTTAATCAAGCAATCATGCATGCTGAAATCATGGCTATCAACCAAGCTAATGCCTGTGTTGCTAATTGGCGGTTACTAGATTGTACCTTGTTTGTAACCATTGAACCTTGTTTGATGTGTAGTGGTGCTATTGGTTTGGCTCGTATTCCAAGCCTGGTTTTTGGAGCAAGCAATGAAAAATTTGGAGGTGTAGTCAGTCTCTATCAAGTGTTAACAGATGAAAGGCTCAATCATCGGGTTAAACTTGAAGGAGGTATCCTAGCTGAAGACTGTGCTAAAATTATGCAGGACTTTTTCCGTCATAGACGACAGTCCAAAAAAGCTAAGAAAGAACTTTTAGATCTCTCTTCGCAGGAATGACTTGCAAAAGATAGGGAGTTTATGATAGAATAATTATGGAGCAACATTTGTGCGTGAAGTGGGTCAGGGGAGGAATCCAGCAGCCCTAAGCGATGTCAAGTGTGTGCTCTTTTTTTATCTATTTACAAGTCTTTGGAATTAACATTTCAAAGCTTTTTTGTTTGGAGAAGTTGTGATGACTAATCACCTAAATGACTTTAAGAAGCTGCTTATATTATTATTCGTAAAAAAATATAAAAAATAACTTTAATTTCTAAAAAAATGAAAATGATAGGGCTTTCCCGCGTCACTAAAGCAAAAAACGTATTGACAAAGACTTGATAAACAAGTAAAATGTGTGAGGTAAATCACAACTATACATAGGAGAAATGATGAACTTTTTAGAGATTACAAAAGCTGTCCTTATGAATATGTCCTTACGTGGGGCGGTTTTTTCAACTGTTTTTATTATTTTATTAGGATACTACATCCGTAAAAAGGATTTGGTACCTGCAAATAGTGCCAAAGTCTTATCAAGTGTCTTGCTATCTGTAGCCTTACCTGCATTAGCATTTAAAGCTTTTTTATCAGATATCAATGCTAAAACCTTCACATCAGGTCGTAACATTTTTATCTTTGGTTTTATTGCTTATATCATTTTGATTTTAATTGGAAGGCTATTATATAAAGGCTTAGCTAAAGATAAACGTGATACAATGACTGTTTTGACTGCCTTTGGGTCAACAACTTTCTATGGTATTCCAATTATTACTGCCTTCTTCTTGAAAGACCATCCAGAAGCTGTTATTTATGCTAACCTATTTAACATTGCCTACCGTGTTTTCCTATACTCATATGCTTTAATGACAATGAGTGATCAAAAGTTTGACCCTAAACATTTGAAAACTATCTTTTTAAACCCAATTGTTGTAGCAACTTTTGTAGGGATGATTCTCTGGTTCTTCCAAAAATCAATGCCACAAACTACAGTAGCTAATCCGCTTTATGTTGTGGGTAGTGACCTTCCTGCTAAATTGACAGTTTCTATTTTCCGTTTTGACTTAACACTTCCATGGTTTGTAACGGCATTAGGATTTTTAGCAAGTCTGTCATCACCATTAGCTTGGTTGGCAATTGGTATGACATTATCTTCAATTTCAATGAAGGATGCTGTAAAAGACAAGTTTGTTTGGATTTATACTGTGGTTAAATTATTTGTCGTACCAGCTGTATTCCTAGCAGTTATGTTAGCAGTAAATAGCTTCTTCCCATTAGGTTACTATGCTATTGTTGGGGTTATGATTATGCTTGCAACACCTCCAGCAACAGTGGCAGTATCATATGCTATTAAATTTGAAAAAGAAGAAGTCCTTGCTTCAAATGCTTCTTTAGTAACCTCAGTCTTATCTGTGCTTGCTATTATCTTCTGGGTAGTTGTTTTAGCAGCCCTACATACAAGTGGAGTAATTTTATAAAATGAAAATAATTTGTTATGGTGTTCGTGACAACGAGATTCCTTACTTTAATGATTTAAATACTTATAACTATGACTTAACCTTATGCTCAGAGAACTTATCCCATGATAATGTTGAAACAGCAAAAGGTCATGATGCTGTCTTACTTAGAGCTAATAATGTTGCTGACAAGAAAAATCTTGATATTTTAAACAGCTATGGCATTAAGTATGTTTTTACAAGAACAGTAGGTTATTCTCATATCGATTTGGATGCAGCCAAAGCTAATAATCAAGTTGTGGCTTATGTTCCAACTTATTCTCCATATGCCGTAGCTGAGCTTGCCTTTGCTCTTGCTCTGCAATTGCACCGTAACCTCATTACAGCAATGGATAATTCTCAAAAAGGTGACTTCAAAGTCTATCCTTCAATGTTTGCACCACAACTCTCTAACCTGACTGTGGGGATTATTGGAACAGGTCGTATTGGTTTAGCAGAAGCAAAACTTTGGAAAGCTACTGGAGCTAAGGTTATTGGTTTTGATATTTATGAAAATGAAGCAGCCAAAGAATTCCTAGACTATCGTACACAAGAAGAATTATTAGCTGAATCTGATATTGTTTCTCTTCATGTGCCACACATTATTGGGGTAAATGATAAGAGCTTTAATAGTAACTGTCTTTCACAAATGAAAGACGGAGCTATCTTGGTTAATACAGCAAGAGCAGAAATTACTGATGAAGAAGCTATTTTAAAAGCTATTGAATCAGGTAAATTGAGAGGCTTTGCCACAGATGTTATTAGCCGTGAAAAAGAATTCTTTAACAGAGACTTTGATGGTAAAACTGGTGATGAACTGGTTGATAAGATGCAGGCTTTATATCCACGTGTTATTATCACACCTCACATTGGTTCTTATACAGCTGATGCCCTGACAGATATGATTTCCATTTCTTTTAACAACTTTAATGATATCTTGACAAAAGGTGAAAGCCCAAATAGACTAGCCTAAAAATCTACTTAAAAGAATTTGGTGTTAACCAAGTTCTTTTTTTGCTAGTAAAATAAAAGAAATCCCTCTACAAATGTGTAAAGAGATTAGTATTTATTGAAGGCTTGACTTAGTTACTCTGACTAAAGCTGATACTATAAGTTTCTGGAGAGGTACTATAAGAAAAGCCTGTATATTGGGGCCAATAAGCCTTAAAAAGATTGTGATAGAATTGACTATTAGCTTCAATATCTTGACTAAGTACTTTATAATCAGCTTCTGAACTCATTTGCAGAGCAGGATTGGGTTTTCCTTCTTCGAGTTGATTTTTTAGGAGCTTACTTAGGATTTTATTGTCAAAATGGTCTGCATAATAACCATTTAACTTAGAATAAAGGAGAGAATCATCATCACAGACAGGATATTTCCAGACATTTTTAAGGGATTTATGATCTTGATAAGTAATATCTGAGCTAGCTTTGTGGCTAATGTTTAGGATTTTATCAGGCAGGCATAAGAAGTTATAATTAATGGCCTCTTGATTATGACCAGATAAGTTATTTTCAAAGACAGGGTCTCCCCAAGTACTATCAACAGCGTAGAATTTATTTTTAAGTTTGACAAGGTTCCAGGCATGGCGAACTTCTTCTTGAGATTGAGCTGATGTGACGCTACCTCTGACATACAAGGACTCTATGCCTGCTTTTTGGCAAAGAAATTGGAAGGCTTGGGCATAGCCATTACATACAGATAAGTGATCCATAAAGACACTCTTAATATCCTGGTTTTGAGCTACTAAGGCCTCATCACCTGATTTGAAAGCATCAAAGGCCTCTTTATTATAGTCGGTATTTTTGATGATATAGTTATAGAAATAAAGAACCTTTTGATAATCATCTTCTTTAGGTGCCTGGGCAAGAATCTGGTTACCAATGTCTTGCAATCTGCCATATGTTTCTTTGGCATCCTCTGGAACTTCAAATTCGACAAAGACGTTACTACTAGAGCTTTCAATTTTATAAGGGGCTGAGGTTAACCAGTAGAGGTCAGGATTATCCATGACAAAAGCATCAATTGTTTTAAAGATGCTTTCAGAAGAGGCAGGGCTCAGGCTGATGGTATCCTTAAATTGGCTAGCTTTTTTTCTAAGGATAAGATAATTTTCTTTTTCTTCATTGCTTAGCTGATTAAAGTAGTAGTAATCCTTAACTATTTTAAGGGTGTCTTGACGATCTTTCCCTATTAGGGAATAGTCATTTTGAGTGGCTGAGGCATTTTTCATAGGACTTGTACAGGCAGTCAGGGCTATTAGGCTAAAGCAGACTGTAAAGAAATAAATATATGATTTTTTCATGTCCTTCCTCTCTTTTGCTAGTATTTATAATAAGAAGATTATATCATAAGTCAATCTTATTGTATTTTGAAAAGAAGACTTTTAAGGAGGTCAGATATAGTAGAAGCTTTGAAAATAAAGACTTTTCTTTTTGTGAAAAAGTATTCAAAAAGATTGAAAATTTTCTTGTAAAGAGTTACTATAGTAAGTGAATGTAAAAATAAAAGGGGTAGATTATGGCACATATTAAATTTGATTATTCAAAAGTCCTCGAATCATTTGCCGGACAACATGAAATTGATTTTTTACAAGGTCAAGTAACAGAAGCCGATAAATTATTGCGTGAAGGAAGTGGACCAGGTGCAGATTTCTTGGGCTGGCTAGACCTTCCAGAAAACTATGATAAAGAAGAATTTGCACGTATTCAAAAAGCTGCTGCAAAAATTCAATCAGATAGTCAAGTTCTTGTCGTGATTGGTATTGGTGGTTCATATCTTGGTGCTAAAGCGGCTATTGATTTCTTGAATAACCATTTTGCTAACTTACAAGCAACAGGAAAAGGCAAGGCTCCACAAATTCTTTATGCAGGAAACTCTATTTCATCAACTTACCTAGCTGACCTTGTGGAGTATGTTCAAGACAAAGAATTCTCAGTTAATGTGATTTCTAAATCTGGAACAACAACTGAACCAGCTATTGCCTTTCGTATTTTCAAAGAACTTCTTGTTAAAAAATATGGTAAAGAAGAAGCTAATAAACGTATTTATGCTACAACTGATAAGGCTAAAGGAGCTGTTAAGGTTGAAGCAGATGCTAATGGTTGGGAAACATTTGTTGTTCCAGATAATGTTGGTGGACGTTTCTCAGTCTTAACAGCTGTTGGTTTGCTTCCAATTGCAGCTTCAGGTGCGGATATCAAAGCCCTTATGGAAGGTGCAAACCTTGCCCGTAAAGAGCTTGCTTCAGATAAAATTTCTGAAAACATTGCTTACCAATATGCAGCTGTTCGTAATGTTCTTTACCGTAAAGGTTATATTACCGAAATTCTAGCTAACTATGAGCCATCACTTCAATACTTTGGAGAATGGTGGAAACAATTAGCAGGCGAATCTGAAGGTAAGGACCAAAAAGGCATTTACCCAACATCAGCAAACTTCTCAACAGATTTACACTCACTTGGTCAGTTTATCCAAGAAGGTTACCGTAATCTCTTTGAAACAGTTGTGCGTGTTGATAAACCTCGTAAAAATGTGATTATTCCTGAAATGGAAGAAGATCTTGATGGTCTTGGTTACTTACAAGGTAAAGATATTGACTTTGTTAACAAAAAAGCTACTGATGGTGTGCTTCTAGCTCATACAGATGGGGGTGTACCAAATATGTTTGTAACACTTCCAGCACAAGATGAGTTTACACTTGGTTATACCATCTACTTCTTTGAAATTGCGATTGCACTTTCAGGTTATCTAAATGGGGTTAACCCATTTGACCAACCAGGAGTAGAAGCTTACAAGAGAAACATGTTTGCCTTACTTGGAAAACCAGGTTTTGAAGAACTTAGTGCAGAATTAAATGCACGTCTGTAAACCTACAAAAAGCCCTTCGAGGGCTTTTTCTTTGTCATTTTTAGAATCTTCTATGGCTCTTCTTTTTCTTTTGTAAGAAGTTCTCTGATATAATTTTGATAGTGTTGCCAGTAAGCCTTGTAAATGCTATTTACCACCTCTTGTCCTTGTTCCTGAATGCAGTCCATACTGAGTCCAAATAAGGTGGTTTTAGTAGAAAATATTTTTTGTTCTTCTAAGATTGGCAAAATATTTTCGCTGGTGATAACAAAATCAACGTCTTTATCGCAGTTTTCAAGACTCTCTAGCATCATATTAAAGCGGGTAATGCAAACCTTGTATGATGGGATGCTAGCAGTGATAAAATAGGAGAGAACATCTCCTAGCATCCTCTTGTTTTCTACGATAGTAATGGTTATAGGTTTTAGTGAAGTTTCAATTATGTGTTCCAAGTGAAGGCATAAGAAATGCAAGTGACCTGTACAGACATTTGTTAGCTGACTGGTATCTAGCAGCCATTGCTTGATTTGCTCATCAACATTTCTTAGTAGTAACTGATTACCTTGATATTTCTTAGAATAGTAATCATGAAAACTAATAAGTCCATTAAGATTGAAGAGTGCCCTTCTAAAGAAAGGAATGAGGCAGTAAAGTTGGTTTCTTAAATCAATTTGATGTTTAAATAATGCTTCTAGTCGGTGGACTAGTTTCTTGTATTGAGGATCTGTAATGAGGATGTGAGAAACTAGTTTCAAATTATCATTTTGCCAATAATTACTGTAAAAGGAATTGTCAACAGTTAAGTAAATTAAGTAGAGATAGTCTAGATCATCGGTACTGAATTTAATATTTATACGTGCTTCGATTTGGCTTTTGACATGATCAGTAAGATGCTTAAAAATACTTAATTCCTTAAAACGAGTGAATAAATCTACGGCAGGTAAGGGGGTCATGTATTTTTGACGCTTCCAGGCTAAGGTTAGCAATACATCAAAAAAAAGAAATTTCTGATTTAAGAAATAAGATGGTTTCAGGTTAAATTGGGCTGAAAAAATAAAAGCATGAATAACTTTGAGGTCTTCAGATTCAATTTTATAAAGGATAATACCATATTCTTTATGCAACATGGCGATAAGGTAACGAATGCGAAATTCTTCACCCCTAACAGTATTATCTATAATAGTCAGTCCAACTGTTTTCAGATAACTTTTTAATTTATTAATAAGCCTGTAGGCTTTTCCTTTAGAAATAAAATACCGTCTTGAAAAAGAACCAATGGACTTGGGATAGCGACTTTCTGCTAGTAAAAATTTGAGCATCTTTAAGGTATCTGACAGATGGTAAACCTCATGAAAAAAGCTTTCTTTTCTGTTGGACTTAATCTGGCAGATGATATAGGATTTATCTATCTTTACATAAAGTCTTCCCTTAAAAAGGGTATTGAATTGCCTGATATATTGTTTAACCTTGGGGAGTGTCAGAGAAGTTTTCTGACAAATAGTCTCCATAGAAAGATCTTTTTCTGCTAATAAGATTGCTAATAGTATTTTTTGTTCAATAATATCAGGCTCTAAGTAATAATCTAACAAAGTAATCTCTCTCCTCAAATTAATTTGTATAATGCTTCCTTATTTTAACTGAAAAAATTTGAAAAAGTCAAACCACTTTCATAAGAAAAGTCTATTAATTTGATTAGAAGTAGATTAAGCTAATGACTTATAAAAATACATTTATAGCCTTTATAGAGTATCTATTTTAATATTCTTATTTAAATATGATATATAAATATAAAATATTAAAATAATTATATTTATATTATTAAAATTAGAAAAAAACAAAACTAATTTTAGAGAGGGAATAGGCTTTTTAAGTATTAAGAAAATCCCAGAGTATGGTATTCTAGATTAGTAGATGATTAGAAGGGAGAAGGCAAGTTAAAGAGAGATAGGATTAAAGATAATCTAGGAGAAAGTGGAGAGAGGTATCTAGGGAGGCCCCCAAGGTAGTCCAAGATTGTTCAGGTATTCTAAACTTGTAAGATAATCCTAGTGAGGATGGTAGGCAAGATATTTCAATTTAACTAATTAATTAGTTAAAGGAGATTTGTCTGGTAACTACAACCTATTTGAAATTTATAGACCTAAAGTAAAATCTGGTAAAAAGCGGATTCCAGATAAACCTTTTGTCGACAAGGTGAGTTAGCTATCTTCCATCACAAAGAGAGTCTACCAAGAACTATTCATCTGCGATAGTTCTCCCAGCAACAAATGAATTATTCAATTATTAGCAATATTAAGATGAGGGATGATTATAATTTGTAATTTAGTCTTCTTCTCAAACCTCAAATAAATGTGAGACTAAATAATAGTTTTATAGCCATTACTTATATTGATATAACTAAGATAAGAAAATAGTCAGGAGCTTCCTACTTGGTAACTCTTCTCCCCGTGGTAAACTCTAGAGCTAATAAGGACTTCTCATTTGTTAGAAAAAGTTAGGAGATATTTCCTAACTTTTTTGCTTATGAGATTAAGTTAAAAAAGGACGGCTCCTTAGAGTCGTTCTTTTTAAAGGATGTCTCCTAGGGGAAGGAGACGGGAGATTTATGAAAGGGTAAATAAGAGGTAACTTATTTTCCCTAACGGCTTAGGAAGCCGTTGTTTAGGATACATATAATATAACCTGACAAGCTTAAAGATTCCTTAACTATTTTTTTTAAGAGCTTTCTCATTTATTATTAGGCATAGACAAGGCTTTATAAAACTTACTTTAGAGTTTTTACCTTTTTTGCTCTGCTTTATAAATAAAAGAAAGATAAGCCTCACTTATGTTAAAATAATAGTATGACTAAAAAAGAACTCAGACGGGCTGCTATTTTTCAGCTAAAGAAAATTAATCAGAGGGACAAAGCTCAAAAAGATATAGTCTTATTAGAGATGTTAAGAAAGTCGAAAGCTTATCAAAAAGCTGATGTAATAGGAACTTATCTGGCCATGCCCCATGAATATAATAGCCAGTTATTAATTAAACAGGCTTTAAAAGATGGCAAGCAAATCCTAATCCCCAAAACCTTTTCGCAGGGGGAAATGATTTTTGTAGAGTATGATCCTAAGGACTTGTTTACCACATCATTTGGTCTTTTAGAACCAAATAGCAGTATAGGTCTTGCTAAGCATAAGATTGACCTGATCCATGTACCTGGCTTAGCCTTTAATGAGCAAGGCCATAGAATAGGATATGGAGGTGGCTATTATGATCGTTACTTAGCTGACTATGAGGGTTCTACTTTGAGTACTATCTATCATTGTCAAAAATATAATTTTCACGCTCAGCCCCATGATATTGCTGTAGAAGAGGTACTTTGTTTATGAACTATAATCTTAAAAGAAATCCCATGACCTTCTTTTTGTTGTCAATTACCGTCCTTGTGTTTTTAAGTATGCAACTTGTCTATGGGAAATTTGCCAGTAGTTCACAAGCTGTTTACCAGTTTGGAGGTATGTTTGGCATTCTTGTTAGAACAGATTTCAACCAGCTTTGGCGTTTGGTAACCCCTATCTTTGTCCATATTGGCTGGGAGCATTTCCTTGTTAATAGCTTTACCCTCTTTTTTGTAGGGCAACTAGCTGAAAGTATTTGGGGATCTAAAAATTTTCTCCTGCTTTATATTTTGTCTGGTATTATGGGGAATATTTTTACTCTCCAATTAACTCCAAATGTTATTGCAGCAGGAGCATCAACTTCTCTGTTTGGCCTTTTTGCAGCCATTACAGTTCTTGGCGTTTTTGGTAAAAACCCACTTATTAAAAGCATGGGAAAAAATTATCAGGCCCTAATTGTTATTAACTTAATTATGAATCTCTTTATGCCAAATGTAGGAATTGTAGGACATTTAGGTGGCCTAATAGGTGGAGCTTTGGGAGCAGTCTTTTTAGCTAATAATCTTGAAAAAACCCTTTTCTCCAAAAGAAAAAGACTAGTGGCTGTGCTCTTTTTCCTAGTTATTCTACTTGGCTTGTTAGCTCTAGCCTATAGTCATTGAAACTCTTAAGCAGACTATTTTTTAAATAAGCAAAAAAAAAGAAACTATCTCTACCTGTCAGAATAAACAAGGGCTTTAAGGCTCAGTTTAGACTGCTTGAAGTGTAATAGCTTCTTTTTTATTTTCTCTTAGTTTTGTGCCTTACTATTGTCTAGTTCTTTACCTAGCTTGATAATATAGTCTTTTAGATCATCTTTAACTTGAGAGTGTTTGAGAGCGTAATCAATAGATGTTTTCATAAATCCAAATTTATCCCCGACATCATAACGTTGCCCTTTAAACTCACGAGCAAAGACACGCTGGGTTTTATTTAAGGTATCAATAGCATCTGTTAGTTGGATTTCATTACCAGCGCCTGGTTCTTGCTTTTCAAGAATAGCAAAAATTTCAGGAGTTAGGAGGTAACGACCAATAATGGCTAGATCACTTGGAGCCTCTTCAGGTTTTGGTTTTTCTACAAAGGTGCTAACACTGTATAAGCCATTAATGGGTTTACCATGAGGAGCAATAACACCATAGGAAGAGACATCCTCATGTGGCACTTTCATCACAGCAATGGTTGAAGCATGTGTTGTTTCATAATCATTCATCAATTGTTTTGTGAGAGGCACAGCCTTGCTATTAGTAATATCCATTAAATCATCACCTAGCATGACTACAAAAGGTTCATTTCCAACAAAAGCCTTGGCCTGTAAAACAGCATCTCCTAAACCACGAGGATGGCTCTGACGAATAAAATGCAGGTTGATAGCAGTTGTTTCATCTACTAATTTCAACAATTCTGTTTTTTCTTTGGCTTTAAGATTATATTCGAGTTCAAAATTGGAATCAAAGTGGTCTTCAATGGAACGTTTTGCCTTACCTGTAACAATTAGTATTTCTTCAATTCCAGATTTGAGCGCTTCTTCAACAATAAACTGAATAGTTGGTTTATCTACAATAGGTAACATTTCCTTGGCTAGAGCTTTGGTGGCAGGTAAGAAGCGAGTTCCTAGCCCTGCTGCAGGGATAATGGCTTTTCTTACTTTAGTCATTCTAATCTCCTCAATAGGCTTAATTCTTAGTGCCATTCGTTTTCAGAACGGAATTCATTTGACATCATTTCTAGGATGCTTTCTTTAACGTCAGCACCTTCATAGATTGATTTATAGATAGCACTTGTAATAGGCATGTAAACGTCTAATTCTTGTGAGATTTCATAGGCCACCTTAGTAGTTGAGATACCTTCAATAACCATCCCCATATTGGCTTCAATATCTGCTAACTTTTCCCCACGACCAAGGGCATCGCCAGCACGCCAATTCCGGGAATGGACAGATGTTCCCGTAACAATTAAGTCGCCGACACCTGATAGGCCACTGTAGGTGAGGGGATCAGCGCCTAATTTAACCCCTAGACGTGTGATTTCAGCCAGACCTCGTGTAATAACAGCTGCTTTAGCATTATCCCCGTAACCAAGGCCATGCAGGGCACCTGCACCAACGGCAATAATATTTTTGAGGGCGCCAGCAGTCTCAACACCAATCACATCACTATTTGTATAGAGACGGAAATAGTGGTTACTAAAGAGACTTTGTACATATTTGGCAGCCTCTAAATCAGCAGAAGCTGCTGTGATAAGTGTAATATCACGGACAATTGTTTCTTCGGCATGGCTGGGTCCAGAAACGACCACAAGCTCACTTCGAAGCTCTGTGGGCACCTCTTCTGATATAACAGTTGAAAGGCGTTCATGACTTCTTGGTTCTAGACCTTTTGAGGCATGCATCATGATGACCTTATGGTCTAGGGTTTCTGCTACTTGTTTTGCGACTAGGCGGGTTACTTTTGTAGGGACTACAAAGAGTACGGCATCCACATCCTTTAAGGCTTCTTTCAAATCAGTAGTAGCCTTAATTTTAGGATCTAAAACAATATCTTTAAAATAACGTTTATTAGTGTGTTTGGCATTGATTTCAGTAATTTGTTCCTCAATATTTCCCCAAAGGCAAACTTGGTGACCATTATCATTTAAGACTTGGGCTAATGCTGTTCCCCAAGAACCAGGTCCTAATATTGCAACTTTTTCTTTTGACATTCTTAATCTCCTTATTAGAGTCATCGTTTTATTATAACATAAGAAGCCTACTAACTCTATTAGAAAGGGTATTGAGGCTTAGGGATAAAAATAAATTTCTCATTTTTGATAAATTTACTGAGCTTTTTAATTGACAATAGTTCTTAAGAGAACTAAAATAGTTACCACGAGAACTAAGGAGGAGAATATGTCACGTTTTATTGCTGATTTAAGAGAATTAAGCCATCAGTTTGAGCATATTTGTGAAGCTATTGCTAAAAAGTATAAAATTGAACATTTGGCTGGTCCCCAGGGTCATGTTTTGATATTTCTTGATAGGCATTTAGATAAAGAAATTTTTGTCAAAGATATTGAAAATGAACTGCAGATTTCTAAGTCAGTAACTAGTAATCTGGTTAAAAGAATGGAGAAAAATGGTTTTATTACCATTAAACATTCATTAGTTGATAAGCGTTATAAACAAGTGGTGATGACAAAGGAAGGGGCAGAGAAAATTCCCCTCCTACAAGAATGTCGAAAAGATATTGAAAATTACTTTTTTAAAGATATTACCAAAGAAGAACTTCTGACTATAAAAAAAGTTGTTAATCAATTAAACTATAATATGTTACATTTTAAAGGAGATAAAGATGCTTAAGAAGGTAATTTTAGGCTATAAATGGTATGCATTAGGCGCGATACTGATGGTGATTGGTGTTGTTTCTAGTACCTTATTACAGCCACATTATTTAAAAGATGTTTTGGAGGCTGTTATTAAAAATGACCAGGCCAAAATTTCAGAGGTAGGAGGTTTACTCTTACTTATAGCAGGTATAGGACTGGTAGCAGGGACAGTTAATACGATTTTAGCAGCAAAGATTGCCCAAGGGGTATCAGCTGATATCAGGGAAAAAACTTTCCGAAAAATCCAAAGCTTTTCCTATGCGAACATTGAATCCTTTAATGCAGGTAATCTAGTTGTACGGATGACCAACGACGTTAATCAGATTCAAAACCTGGTTATGATGCTTTTTCAGGTTCTCCTAAGACTGCCTATTTTGTTTGTGGGTGCCTTTATTATGGCTGTACAGACCTTACCTAAACTATGGTGGGTTATTGTTTTGATGGTTATTCTGATTGCCTTAGTGATGGCTCTTGTTATGAGTCAAATGGGGCCCCGTTTTGGGAAATTCCAGGCCTTAATGGATAAGATTAATCAGATTGCTAAAGAGAATTTACGTGGGGTACGTGTTGTTAAATCTTTTGTCCAAGAAAGAGAACAATATGCAAAATTTAAGGAAACTTCAAATGAATTACTGGGCTTAAATTTATTTATCGGCTATGGTTTTTCACTCATGCAACCAGCCCTCATGCTGATTTCTTATCTTGCTATTTATGTTTCTATTTTACTAGTATCTGGTATGGTGGAATCAGACCCCACGGTAATTGGTAGTGTGGCATCCTTTATGACCTATATGATGCAAATCATGTTTTCTATTATTATGGTAGGCTTTATGGGGATGCAAGCAAGCCGTGCTTTTATTTCAATTGGTCGTATCAAAGAAGTTCTTGAAACTGAGCCTGCTATGTCTTATAAAACTGATCAGGAAGAAGAAGTTACTGGTGATATTGTTTTTGAACATGTCAGCTTTACTTATCCAAATGATACAGATCCAACTCTGAAAGATATTTCGTTTACATTAAAAGAGGGTCAAATGGTTGGTATTGTAGGAGCAACAGGTGCAGGGAAAACAACCCTTGCCCAATTAATCCCTCGTTTATTTGATCCACAAGAAGGCCGCATTCTCATTGGTGGTAAGGATTTACGAGACCTTAGTAAACAAACTGTCAGAAAAAATATTTCAATTGTCCTCCAAAAGGCAATTCTCTTTTCAGGGACTATTGCTGATAACCTAAGACAGGGAAATTATCAGGCCGACTTTGCTAGTATGGAAAATGCGGCAAGGATTGCACAGGCTAGAGAATTCATTGATCGGATGGATCAGGGCTATGAGAGTGAAGTGGAAGAGCGGGGAAACAACTTCTCTGGAGGTCAAAAGCAAAGAATGTCTATTGCACGAGGAGTTATTAGTAATCCTAAAATTCTAGTTTTAGATGATTCAACGTCAGCACTAGATGCTAAGTCAGAAAGTTTAGTTCAAGAAGCTTTGAATAAGGATTTGAAAGAGACTACAACTATTATTATTGCACAAAAGATTTCCTCTGTTGTTAAGGCTGATGTCATTCTTGTTTTAGATGAAGGTCAACTTATTGGTCAGGGTAAACATGCTGATTTGATTGAAACAAATACTGTTTATCGTGAAATCTATGAAACACAAAAAGGTAAGGAGGAAGAATAATGAAAACAGCACGTTTTTTCTGGTTCTATTTTAAACGTTATCAGGTGTCATTTATCTTTATTTTTATGGCAATCATTCTTGCAACTTATCTTCAAGTCAAAGCACCTGTTTTTCTGGGACAATCTTTGGCAGAGTTAGGGAAAATTGGTCAGCAGTATTATGGGGCGAAAATGGCTGGTCAAGTAGGTTTTAAACCTGATACAACAGCCTTTATGGCAATTATGTGGAAATTACTTTTGGCCTATATTTTTACTGCTATGGCTAATTTGATTTATAGCTTACTTTTTACCCGCATTGTTGCCCACTCAACAAACCGCATGAGAAAGGGACTTTTTGGAAAGCTGGAACGTTTGACAGTATCATTTTTTGACAAACATAAAGATGGTGATATTTTATCACGCTTTACCAGTGACCTTGATAATATACAAAACTCCCTTAACCAATCCCTAGTCCAAGTGGTGACCAATATTGCTTTATATATTGGCTTGGTTTGGATGATGTTTAGGCAAGATACACGTTTAGCTTTACTGACTATGGCTTCAACTCCAGTAGCTCTTATTTTCCTAATTATCATTATTCGTATGGCGCGTAAATATACCGATAAACAACAAAAAGAGGTTTCAGCCTTAAATGCCTATATGGATGAGAAAATTTCAGGTCAAAAGGCTATTATTGTTCAGGGTGTCCAAAAAGAAGTAATTGATGACTTTATAGACCATAATGAAAAGGTACGTCAAGCTACCTTTAAAGGTCGTCTCTTTTCTGGCTTATTATTCCCAGTAATGAATGGGATGAGCTTGCTTAATACAGCAATTGTTATCTTTGTTGGTTCAGATATTGTCTTAAATGATAAATCTATTTCTATGGCCGTGGGTCTAGGTTTAGTTGTTACTTTTGTACAATTTTCACAACAATATTATCAGCCTATCATGCAAGTTGCCGCATCTTGGGGGGAACTGCAATTGGCCTTTACAGGTGCAGGTCGCATTCAAGAAATGTTTGATGAAAAAGAAGAAGTTCGCCCAGAAAAGGGAATGCTGTTTACTGAATTAAAAGAAGGTGTAGCTATAAATCATGTAGATTTTGGTTATTTACCAGGTCAAAAAGTGTTATCTGATGTCACTATTTCAGCACCTAAAGGGAAAATGATTGCTGTTGTCGGTCCAACAGGTTCAGGTAAAACAACCATTATGAACTTAATTAATCGATTTTATGATGTGACCAGTGGCTCTATTACCTTTGATGGGGTTGATATTAGAGATTATGATTTGGATAGTTTACGTAAAAATGTTGGTATTGTTCTGCAAGAATCCGTGCTTTTCTCTGGTAGCATAACAGATAATATCCGTTTTGGAGATGCCTCAATTAGCCAAGAAATGGTTGAAATAGCAGCACGTGCTACCCACATTCATGACTTTATCATGTCTTTACCAGATGCTTATGAAACCAAAGTTTCAGATGATGAAAATATCTTTTCAACTGGACAAAAACAGTTAATTTCTATTGCTAGAACCCTATTAACGGATCCACAAGTCCTAATACTTGATGAAGCAACATCAAATGTAGATACCGTTACGGAAAGTAAAATCCAAAAGGCTATGGAAGCTATTGTGGCAGGACGTACAAGTTTTGTCATTGCTCACCGCTTAAAAACGATTTTAAATGCAGATGAAATTATTGTCTTAAAAGACGGTAAGGTTATTGAGCAGGGAAATCACCGTGAATTACTTCATCAAAAAGGATTCTATTCTGAGCTTTACCATAACCAATTTGTTTTTGAATAAAAAAGAGTTGAGAGCAATCTCAGCTTTTTTCTTTGATCAGCTCTGGTAATTGCAAACAGACTTAAATATTCGTTTTACAGACTTCTGGAAGTCATTTTTTAGATAAAAAGCTGATGCAGTCAAAGAAGCTTATGACAGGGACTTTTATTGCAGAGCCAATATGTTATAATAAACAAATAACAGGATAGAAAGAAACTTTCATGATTGACTTACAAGATATTTTAGCTAGAATGAACCCTAACCAAAAAATTAATTATGATAGGGTTATGCAAGAAATGACCAAGGCTTGGGCAAAAGAAGCTGTGCGGCCAAAAATTCTCATGCATGTCTGTTGTGCACCCTGCTCGACTTACTCACTAGAATATTTAACACAGTTTGCGGATGTGACCATTTACTTTGCCAATTCTAATATTCATCCTAAGGATGAATATCATCGTAGAGCCTATGTCACACAAAAGTTTGTCTCCGAATTTAATGCTAAAACAGGCCAGTCCGTTTCCTTTATTGAAGCAGACTATAATCCCAATGAGTACATTTTAAAAGTTCGGGGCTTGGAAAAAGAACCTGAAGGCGGAGAACGCTGCCGGGTTTGTTTTGACTATCGTCTGGATAAAACTGCTCTTAAGGCAGTAGAGTTAGGTTTTGATTACTTTGCAAGTGCCCTTACTATAAGTCCCCATAAAAATTCTAAAATCATTAACGATGTTGGTATCGATGTCCAAAAGGTCTACACTACCAAATATTTACCTAGTGATTTTAAGAAAAATAATGGTTACCGTAGGTCGGTTGAAATGTGTGATGAATACGATATTTATCGCCAATGCTATTGTGGCTGTGTCTATGCTGCCAGTGCCCAAGGTATTAATCTTTTACAGATAAAAAAAGAAGCCAAGGCCTTCATGGCAACAAAAGATGGCAAGCATGATTTTCCGCAGATTGCTTTCAAATATGAAGGAAAAGAAATATAAAAAATTAAAGGATCTTTTTCGAATAATAAGTAGAAAGAGGTCTTTTACTGATTTATGCTTATTAAATAAGAAAAAAACTTTCTACAAGCTAGCCAGTAGGCTCAAACAGATAGCTTTGGTATACTATTGTAAGTAAGGTAAAGGATGATTATGAAAAAAATAATATATATTAGTGTTGGCTGTTTTAGTTTTTTATTGGGGATTTTAGGGATTCCTTTGCCTATTTTACCCACGACCCCATTTTTGCTACTAGCAGGTTTTTGCTTTTCTCGAAGTTCTGACAGATTCAATAATTGGCTAAAGGGAACCAAGGTTTATAAATTTTATGTTGGGGATTACTTAGAAACAAGAGCTATCAAACGGGATCGTAAAAAGAAAATTTTAGTTCAAGTGTGGATTTTAATGGGCATATCTATTATCTTTGTCCCCTTTATTTGGATGAAAATCCTCTTTTTTGCTATGACGGCACTTATGTCCTTCATATTATTGCATTTTGTAGCTGAGAAGTAACAGGATAAGAAAAAACTTTCTCCTCTAGGGAGATTTTTGCTAATATGTTACGAATAACATATAATAAAGACATTCTAAAGTAATAAGTGAGGAAATAATTAAGTATGAAGTTGCGTGGATTTGAATTAATTTCAGCCTATAATGATGATAATTTATTACCAAAACGTGAAACAAAGCATGCTGCAGGCTATGACCTAAAGGTAGCAGAAAATATAAGTATTAAACCAGGTGAGATCAAACTGGTTCCAACAGGTGTCAAAGCCTATATGCAAGCTAATGAGGTTCTCTTTTTGTTTGACCGTTCTTCTAATCCTCGTAAAAAAGGTTTGGTCTTGATTAACTCTGTTGGGGTTATTGATAGTGATTATTATAATAATGATGCTAATGAAGGCCATATTTTTGCTCAAATGCAAAATATTAGTGATCAAATAGCAGAACTCCAAGTTGGAGAACGTATTGTTCAGGCTGTTTTTGCCCCTTACTTGTTAGCTGATGGCGATCAAGCAGAGGGATTGCGGACAGGTGGTTTTGGTAGTACAGGAAACTAAGTAGCTCAAAAAGCTTTTAAGTAAAAGTTTTTAGAAAAGGATAAGAATACTAATTTATGGCGAAAAAGAAAGCGACTTTTGTCTGTCAAGAATGTGGCTATCAGTCACCAAAGTATTTGGGACGCTGTCCTAATTGCTCTGCTTGGTCTTCTTTTGTAGAAGAAGTTGAGACAAAGGAAGTTAAGAATGCACGTGTCAGCTTAACTGGTGAAAAAAGCAAACCAGTTAAACTTAAGGATATTGATAATATTGGTTATGCCCGCACTAAAACAGATATGGAAGAGTTTAACCGTGTCTTAGGAGGAGGCCTTGTGCCAGGTAGTTTAGTCTTAATTGGAGGAGACCCTGGTATCGGGAAATCGACCTTACTGCTGCAAGTGTCAACACAACTAGCTAATAAGGGGACTGTCTTATATGTTTCTGGTGAAGAATCAGCTGAACAAATTAAGTTAAGAAGTCAGCGCCTAGGTGATATTGATAATGAATTTTACCTTTATGCTGAGACCAATATGCAAAATGTCCGCCATGAAATCGAAAAACTAAAACCAGATTTTTTGATTATAGATTCTATCCAGACCATTATGAGCCCAGATATTACAGGTGTACAAGGCTCTGTCAGTCAAGTGCGAGAAGTGACAGCTGAATTAATGCAACTTGCTAAGACTAATAACATAGCGACCTTTATTGTTGGTCATGTCACAAAAGAAGGAGCTATCGCTGGTCCTCGAATGTTAGAACATATGGTTGACACTGTCTTGTATTTTGAAGGGGAAAGACACCATACCTTCCGGATTTTAAGAGCAGTAAAGAACCGCTTTGGCTCTACCAATGAGATTGGTATTTTTGAAATGCAATCTTCGGGATTGGTAGAAGTGCTCAACCCCAGTCAAGTTTTCTTGGAAGAAAGGCTAGCTGGGGCAACAGGATCAGCAATTGTGGTCACCATGGAAGGTAGTCGACCAATGTTAGCTGAAGTTCAATCCCTAGTTACACCAACTGTTTTTGGGAATGCTAGAAGAACAACAACTGGCTTGGATTTTAACCGAGTTAGTCTAATTATAGCTGTACTAGAAAAGCGTTGTGGCTTACTACTACAAAACCAAGATGCTTATCTTAAATCAGCTGGAGGCGTTAAGTTAGATGAGCCAGCTATTGATTTAGCTGTTGCAGTAGCTATTGCCTCAAGCTATAAGGAAAAGCCGACAAGCCCGCAGGAGGCCTTTTTGGGAGAAATTGGTTTAACAGGCGAGATTAGACGGGTAACACGAATTGAGCAAAGGATTAATGAGGCTGCAAAATTAGGTTTTACCAAGCTCTATGTCCCTAAAAATTCTTTACAAGGCTTAGAAATTCCTGCTGGTTTGGAAGTAATTGGAGTTACAACTGTAAGTCAAGTCTTAAAAGCTGTCTTTTCTTCCTAGGAGTCTTCAAAAGATAGATATTATAATTTTTAAAAGCAAATATCATTATTAAAGTTCATCTAAAGTTTATTTTTTGTCAGAAAATGATAGACTAGACTATAATTTGAAAGTCTAGGAGCTTATATGTCATATTTTGAGAAATTTATTTCTGCTAACCAAGCCTATGTTGCCCTACATGGTAATGCCCACTTACCCTTAAAACCCAAGACAAAGGTAGCTATTGTGACCTGCATGGATTCTCGTTTGCATGTAGCTCAAGCACTTGGCTTAGCACTTGGTGATGCCCATATTTTACGAAACGCTGGTGGACGTGTAACAGACGATATGATACGTTCATTACTTATTTCCCAGCAGCAAATGGGAACAAGAGAGATTGTTGTTTTGCATCATACTGATTGTGGAGCACAAACCTTTACCAACCAAGGACTAGCTAGTCACATTAAGGAGAAGTTAGGAGTTGACGTTTCAGGACAAGACTTTTTGCCTTTTACAGATATTGAAGAATCAGTGCGAGAAGACATGCTTTTGTTGCAAAAATCCCCTCTTATACCTGATGATATTCTTATTAATGGTGCAGTCTATGATGTGGATACTGGACGTATGACCCAAGTTAACCTTAAATAAACTCAGGAAGTATTCTTACAATACTTCTTTTTTATACTATTTATTAGACAATTTAATCTCAATACGATATACTATTTGTGTTGCTACAGTAGTACAAATGTAAAGGGCTTAGAATTCATTAGAAAAAATAAGTCTAACACTAGTAACTTATTGCTTCAGATATTTAAGGCTAATTACTTGTTAGAAATTTCCTTAAAGTCTGTCTTATCACTTTTAGTGGAGGTTAGAAAAAATGATTGAAACCATTATAACTTGGCTTATTACCTTTATCATACTTATTTTTTTAGGGAAATTAGTAATGAGACTGAAGGATAAGGATAAAAAATAGAAGAGGTGAAGGCTTGTCATAGACTAGTTAAGGATTTCAGGTCAATTCTCTACGAATAAGCCTATGATTTACTTCACTCAATGAGCTCTAATATGCTATAATAGAAATGATTGTAATCATTTGATTTAGAAAAAACAATTTTTACTAAGTAAAACAAGCTCAAATCCTTATTTGTTGCTTGTTTTTAGATAAAGAAACTTGTTTTACACTAAGAATAGGAGAATAAGAATGACAAAACCAATTCGTGTTCGCTACGCCCCAAGTCCAACTGGGCTCTTACATATCGGGAATGCTCGTACTGCCCTTTTTAATTACCTCTATGCTCGTCATCATGGTGGGGAATTTATTATCCGTATTGAAGATACAGACCGTAAACGTCATGTAGAAGATGGTGAACGTTCGCAACTTGAAAATTTGAAATGGTTGGGAATAGACTGGGATGAAAGTCCTGAAACCCATGCTAACTATCGTCAATCAGAACGATTAGACATCTATCAAAAATACATCGATCAGCTGTTAGCAGAAGGAAAAGCCTATAAATCTTATGTGACAGAAGAGGAATTAGCAGCAGAACGGGAACGTCAAGAAGTAGCTGGTGAAACACCTCGTTACATTAATGAATTCCTTGGTATGTCAGAGGAAGAAAAAGCAGCTTACATTGCTGAACGGGAAGCGGCAGGGATTATTCCAACAGTTCGCTTAGCTGTTAATGAAGCTGGTATTTACACTTGGCATGATATGGTTAAGGGGGATATTAGCTTTGAAGGTGGCAACATAGGTGGGGACTGGGTCATCCAGAAAAAAGATGGCTATCCTACCTATAATTTTGCTGTTGTTATTGATGATCATGATATGGAAATTTCCCATGTTATTCGTGGGGACGACCATATTGCTAATACCCCTAAACAGCTCATGATTTATGAGGCTCTAGGTTGGCAAGCACCAGAATTTGGGCATATGACCCTAATTATTAACTCAGAAACAGGTAAGAAGTTATCTAAACGCGATACCAATACCCTTCAATTTATTGAAGATTACCGTAAAAAGGGCTACCTTCCAGAAGCAGTCTTTAACTTTATTGCACTTTTAGGTTGGAATCCTGGTGGTGAGAATGAAATATTCTCCCGTCAAGAATTGATAGCACTTTTTGATGAAAATCGTCTTAGCAAGTCACCAGCAGCTTTTGACCAGAAGAAAATGGATTGGATGAGTAATGATTATCTGAAACGTACAGATTTTGCGACTGTTTTTGCTCTTTGTAAACCATTTTTAGAAGCTGCCGGACGTCTGACTGAGAAGGCTGAAAAGTTGGTTGAATTGTATCAACCACAACTAACAGCAGCAGATGAAATTCTTCCTTTAACAGACTTATTCTTCAGTGATTTTCCAGAACTAAATGATGCAGAAAAAGAAATTATGGTAGGAGAAACGGTTGCCACAGTCTTAAAGGCATTTAAGGAAAAACTAGAAGCAATGTCTGATCAAGATTTCCAACCAGAAAATATTTTCCCACAAATTAAGGCTGTCCAAAAAGAAACGGGTATTAAAGGTAAAAACCTCTTTATGCCAATTCGGATTGCTGTGTCAGGAGAAATGCACGGGCCAGATTTACCTAATACGATTTACTTATTGGGCCGTGAAAAATCTATTGAACATATCTCAAATATGCTTTAAAAAGCAGACTCTCTTAGAATTAAGGGAGTCTCTTTTAATATTCCCATTGTCTTATTTTTCACGATATAGTATTATAATTATATTAAAAAAGGAGGTTAAAATGTGAAAAGCGAAGACATACAGGCTTTACTCATAGCTACAAAATTAATCATTGGTTGGGCTCTCTTTTTTATTAATCGCAAGGAGAAGATAGACTGGTTTTGGGCACCCCTTCTTAGTACCCTGACCCTGCTTATGATACTTTTATGGAAACTGCCTCTATTATTTTCTATTATTGGGAGTATGTTTATCTATCATTATTATTTTTATAGAAATTTAAAGATGATTTATCACCTTTATTTTTCTTTTTTCCCCATTATTATTTTAAATATTTTTTCAAAAGTCATCCTCTTTTTTATTATTCCTTTGTTTGTTAATCAGTCAGAAATTGCTATTGTTAGCCACCCAATTTATGAGATTGTCTCAGTCATTATGACAATTCCCTTTTTCCATTTTATTAAGAAGGTATTTTCTATTCAATCCTTTTCTTTCTTGGGGCTTTATTCTAGGAAGATAAGTCATTTTTTAATAACTACAGACTTAATTTTAATAACGTATACCTTAACCATCCCCTTTATTAATGCAAGAGATGACTCCTTGATTTGGATACGAAGGTTAATTGTGATTGTTTATTTTCTTATCTTTATGTACCTTGCTTCTTTTTTGTCTAACTATACCAAAAAACAGGGAAGAAGGCAGATTGAAGCAGAGCAAAGAGCTCATATCGTCCTTTTGGAGAGCTGTAACCAACAGACGGAATACCTCTATCAAAGGATGCGTTGTTTTAAGCATGACTATGAGAATTTTATGATTAGTCTAGCAGGAAGTATAGAAACAGGAAATTTTGAGACCATGGAGCTTGTTCGTCATGAAATTAAGATTCTCTTAGAAAAAACACAAGCAGAAATGTCAGATTTAGACTTAGAACGCTATCTAACTATTGAGTCAGCTCCTCTTAAAACCCTTATTGCCCTAAAGCTTACAGAAGCAAAACAAAAGGGCTTTAAAATTTCAACCCATATTATTGGCCCACTTAAAAGTGATGAGGTAGAGAGTCTAGATATGCTCGTTTTTATTTCAACCATTATTGATTATGCTATTGCTCGTGCTGAGAGATGCTTGTCGCCTTATTTGGCTATTGTTTTTAATAAGATTGATGCTAATACTTTTCAATTTTTATGTAGTAGTTCCTTAGATCAAGAAAGTGAAAAAAATTCTAGTACGATTTTAGAAATTATTGATAGAACGCATTATATTATTGATGACTACATGAAAAAATATACTAATTATACTTATACCAATGCAATTGAGGATAAGCACTTTACTCAGAAAGTTACAATTGTTTATGAAGAAAATCAAGTTAGAGGTAGTTGATTCGGATGTTGGTTTTTTTATATATGCTTTTATGCACTACTGTTTATTTAAATAATATGTTCTTCTTTGCTTTTATTATGGGTAAGACAGAAGCATTTTGGAAAATCCTGATTTTTGGTTTACTTGTGATTCCTCCAGCTACAGTGAGTGAGCTTCATTCTCTTACGATTACCCCTTTATACATGTTTTTATTTAGTTATTTAACACAAAAGAACTTACCTTTTATTAAGCATCTTTACTATGGTTTTTATGTAGCTACAACTACTGATTTGAGTTTACAAATTATTGGCTATGTTATTATTCCTACTTTATTTAATCATTCTAATCAAGCAAACCTACTGCACAATAGTCCTAATTGGCTATCTTATATCATGGTTATTCCATTTTGTCTCATCTTTCATTATCTGCTTCATATTGACTACACTGCTATTAGAAAGACTAATGATAAGGCAGCTTCAAAGCTTTTTAGTCAATTAACCATCAATATGATTATTTTTTACTTTCTTGTTCAATCCTCGCTTTTTATCCAAGCTAACTTTCCTCAGATTAACTACATTTCAACCAGATTAAGATATGATATTCTCTTTTTTTATCTTATTCTTTTTACCTGGAATCTTCATCATCTCAATAAGGTTTCCATCGAAACAGTTTATCAAAAAATATATGAGGAAAGAAAGAACTATTTCCATCATCTTTTGGATTATAATTATTATTTAGAATCACTTTATCGTGAACTGGGACAGTTCAAAAATCATCTGAGCCATTCCTTGGATAAATTAGAAGAAAGTATTGAAAGTCATGATATTAATCAGATAAATCAAGACTTTGAAAAGCTATTTCCCAGAGAAAATAATCCTTTCAAAAATAATAAATATAGTTTGGATAGGCTAGTCAATATAAAAGTAGCCACGGTCAAGAGTTTCTTAGCAGCAAAACTTTTTGAGGCTAGAAAAGAAGGTATAAAGGTCGATATTGAAATACCAGATATTATCTCAGACATCCCTCTAAAAATTCTGGACTTTATTGTTATTCTATCTGTTTTCTGTGATAATGCCATTGAAGCTGCTAAAGAAAGCCAAGAAAAGAGGCTTAGTATAGCTTTGTTTTATCTGGAGGAGCAGTTAGTCTTGATTATTGAAAATAGTACTCTTGAAAAACAGATAAGCATATCCCATATTTTTGAGGAAAATTATTCAACTAAAAAGGGAGTAAATCAGGCGCGTGGTATTGGTTTAACTAATGTCAAAAAAATATTAGATCAGTATCCTTACTTCATCTTATCTACTAAGAGTGACTCTTATCTTCTTAAACAACACCTAAGAATGCCTATTAAATAGGAAGCATTTAACCAAAAGGTGAAATATAAGTATTTTGCTTAAAGTTATTATTAAAATGTATGAGAAAGGAAGCTAGATGTATCTGTTTGACTACATTGGTGTTTTACTAACAATTATTGTTTATTACATAGCAGAAATAACGGTCTTTTCCTTCCTATCAGGGCTTCAGTTAGCTTTTTGGAAGAAAGCCCTTATTATTTCTATAGCCGTATTTTGTAAACAATTTGGTGTCCTTTGTCCCTTAATGTTAGATCCTTTTCTTTTATTAGGAGTCTACTTAAGTGAAAGAAAGGTGTCATTTTCTCTTAGAACTGTCTTTTTAATATTGGCACCAGTTCTATTTGTGGACTTGTTATCTCGCTTTATTAGTATGATTGTTATTCCTCATTTACTAATAATAAATAAGTTAACAGTAAAATGTATTTGGATTAATCTCTTTTCTTATCTCTTACTTTTTCCGGCCTTTATCGTTATTAATTTATTTGTAGGCAGTGAGTATCAAAAAATTATAAACAATAATAGGTTTACTTGCAGTTACTACTTTGTTGTTACGAGTTTTGTATTTATCCTATCCTATTATCTGAATATTTTTATGATTCATGGTTTTTATGACCTCTTTTTACCCTATAGGTACCCAAATGCTAGCACCGAACTCCACAAACTCAACTTTTTCTTTTTTACCGTCTTACTCTTTTATTTGATTGCTTATTTTAATAAAAAGTCCAAGGAATGCCTAGAGGCTAGAATAAGAAATGAACAAGAAAGCTATATTACCAATTTAGAAAATTATGGTAAACATTTAGAAAAACTTTACTGTGATGTGAAAAGTTTTCAGATCAGTTATATGGACTGCTTGAATCAGCTTGAGGAGGCTATCCAAGATAATAATATTCAGAAAATTCAAGAAATATATGCAAATAGTGTTAAGGATGCTCAAGTTTACTGGGACCATAAGCATTATAATATTTCTAAGTTAGCTAAGCTTAAGATGTCTTCTTTAAAGAGTCTTCTTTCTGCTAAAATTATTGAGGCTGAAAAAGCAGGCTTGCAGGTATCAGTAGAGGTCCCAGATACTATTAATGAAAGCTATATACCAGTCTTAGATTTTTTACTCTTGCTATCTATCTTTTGTGATAATGCCATTGAGGCTAGTTTGCAAAGCAATGCTAAAAAAATGTCAGTAGCTTATTTTTTACACGAAAAAAGGCAGATGCTTGTCATATCAAACTCTACGTTAGAAGAAAGTATTGATCTTGCGAGTCTGTTTGAGGAAGGGTTTTCATCAAAAGGTTTTGGTAGGGGAATTGGCTTATCACATGTTAAAGATATTTTAGAAAAGTATCCCCAGCTTAATTTACTGACAAAAAGTTGTGATTTTACATTTACGCAGACCTTAATTATTTCTAAAGCAAAGGAGATGGTGGACCAATGTTCTTGATTTCCCAATTAATCATTTTTTATTTTGTTGTTTTTTGTGATAGTTATTTTATTTTTTATAGAAGCACGGGAAAACTTTTAAGTTGGGGGAAATTTTTTCTTTTTTGCGGGCTGTTTATTGTAGTTAATATTCTCGTTGATGATTACGCCACTCTTGATTCTCTCTTTTTTATTCTGATTAGTTTTTTATTATCTCCAGAAAAGAAACTGTCAGAACATATTTTCTATGGGTTTTTCCCAGTAATGACTGTGGAACTTATTTCCCGTACAGTTGAAAGTTTCGTTCTGGCTACTATACTAGAATTAACATTTCAGGAGATAGATAATAACATGACTCTTTTAACCTCTCTTTATTTATTGGTTATTCCTATCTTTAGTTCATTTAGTTATTTTTTTGACATGAATATTACCCTAATCAAGTTTATTAATCAAAAACAACTTAGAAAATGGCTGATTCGAGTTAACTGTGCCATGGTCTTTTACTATATACTCTTACATTATATTGTAAATTTTAATAGTTTTTTGACGCGCTATTTCTGGCAGTATCGTAGCTTGTTTGTGGCTACCTATCTCTTTATTATAGCTTGGCTTTTTGTGAAATTAGATAGGCATGCTAAGGACCAGCTTCAATTGCAATTAGACAGGGCTCAAAAGGAGCGAATTGATAGCATTAAGCGTTATAATAATTACATTGAACAGCTCTATCGAGAAATTAGAACTGTAAAGCATGACTCGGAAAATATTCTAATTAGTCTAAAAGATAGTGTAGACCAGGGGGAAATAGATCTTATTTCTAAAGTTTACTATAATGTCATCAGAGCTTCAGCTAGCAGTATGACACGGCTTAGCTCAGGCTATAGTTCTCTTGCTAATATTAAAGAGTCAGCTATCCGAAGTCTACTCAATGCCAAATTATTAGAAGCGCAGCAAATGGGAATTGAGGTTTATGTCGAGATTCCAGAATCTGTTGAGCAGGGGACCATTGAATTATTAGATTTCATGGCTATTTTAAGAAGCTTACTTGATAATGCTATTGAGGCAGCCAAAGAAAGCCGAGGGGCTTTTTTATCCATTGCTTACTTTAACCAGGATCACAAACAATTTTTTATTATTGAAAATAGTAGTCAGTTAAAACGTATTGATATGGCTAGATTTTTTTGTCAGAGTCAGTTTGATATGGACTATAAAAAAGAAGAGCAAACAAATGATATTTTGGAAAGATTAAAAGCTTATCCCAATGTCATCTTATCTACTAGGAGTGATCATTATAGGTTGCGACAAATAATAGAGATGAGGAAACCAGATGAATATTTTTATTCTTGAAGATGATTTTATCCAACAAAATCGTATAGAATCAGTTGTTGAGGAGATACTAGAAGAAAAAAGAATAAATCATAATCTCTTAGAGGTCTTTGCTAGTCCTCAAAAATTATTAGATAGTATTGAAGAAAGAGGAGAGCATCAACTATTTTTCCTTGATATTGAAATCAAAAATGAAAGTAGAAAAGGACTTGAGCTTGCTACTGAGATTAGACAGATGGATCCTAATGCAGTCATTGTTTTTGTCACTACTCATTCTGAATTTGCTCCTATTTCATTTAAATATAAGGTATCTGCTTTAGACTTTATTGATAAGGCTGTAGATCATCACCAATTCAAAGAACAAATTGAAGAATGTATTATCTATACTCAAAAGATGATGTCTCATAAAGAAACTCAGGAATTATTTTTATTTGAAACGCCACAAGCTCGCTTGCGTTTGCCTTTTAAAGATATCTTGTATTTTGCTACATCAACAACTCCTCATAAGGTTTGCTTGTGGACACAGACAGAACGTTTAGAGTTTTATGGCAATCTCGCAGAAATCCAAGCTGTTGCTCCCCAGTTGTTTCAATGCCATAGGTCTTTTCTTATCAATTTGGGCAATGTTGTGAGGATTGATAAAACTAATCGGCTTGTTTGTTTTGGAAATGGAGATTCTTGCTTGGTTTCTCGTTTAAAAATGAAAGCCTTGATTGAAAATTGGGAACTATTACATTATTCCTAAAATTTTGAACATTTTAGGATGAATATGTAACATTTCAGGAAAAAAGTGACCTTAATAATAAATTTTAGGTATAATAGTTTACATCAATCAAGACTTCATTTGTTCCTGCAAATTTTCAAGTAGCTAATCCCCTATTCAATTAGATATTATTTTCTTTCTCTCTCTCCACTAACAAATAGTATTGTTGAAATGCTACGTGATGTGTAGGAATAAAGTTAGTTGTCTTTGTTTGGATACTTGACTAATAATCTTATTAGTCGAAAGCTCAGTTTTTCTGGGCTTTTTTGTTTATTCTAGAGATGATGATTGTTTTTAAACGTTTTAGGAAATGAAGTCATTTAGCGGGCTTGAGGCTTTTTAAAATTTTATGGTATAATAGTAATAATTTAGATAGTTGGAGTAAAATTTTGAAGAAATCCTATCGTGTCAAGCGTGAGAAAGATTTTCAAGCCATTTTTGATGGTGGAGAAAGTAAGGCTAATCGCAAATTTGTCATTTATTTTTTAGATAAAGAACAAGATCACTTTCGAGTGGGCATTTCTGTAGGCAAAAAACTAGGGAATGCTGTAATCAGAAATGCTGTGAAACGCAAGATAAGACACGTGATAATGGAGCTTTCAGATCATCTAAAAAAAGATGATTTTGTGGTTATTGCTCGTAAAGGTGTAGAAACTTTAGATTATAAGGATCTCAGACGAAACTTACAACATGTCTTGAGATTAGCAAACTTACTTGAGGAAGGTTTTGAAATTGAAAAAGAAAATTAAAGTAGCAAGCTTACTACCCTTGGTATTATTCTTAGCTGCCTGTGGACGTGGAGAAGTAAAGGCAAGTTCTACAAATGGATGGGACCAATTGGTTTATTTTTTTGCCAAATCAATTGAGTGGTTATCCTTTAATAGTTCTGTTGGAGTAGGCATCATCCTTTTTACTCTTCTTATTCGTATATTACTGATGCCGCTTTTTAATATGCAAATTAAATCAAGCCAAAAAATGCAGGATTTACAACCTGAACTAAAGAGTTTGCAATTAAAATATCCCGGTAAGGATACAGAGAGTCGAATGGCTTTAGCAGATGAAAGTCAGGCACTTTATAAGAAATATGGTGTCAACCCTTATGCTAGTCTATTCCCACTACTTGTTCAAATGCCAGTCATGATTGCTTTATTCCAAGCCTTGACCCGTGTTCCTTTCTTAAAGACAGGTACTTTTTTATGGGTTGAATTATCACATTATGACCATTTGTTTATTCTACCTGTCTTAGCTGCACTCTTTACTTTTCTATCAAGTTGGTTAACTAATTTAGCAGCTAAAGAAAAAAATATGGTCATGACTATGATGACTTATTTAATGCCTGTAATGATTTTCTTTATGGGATTTAAATTGGCTAGTGGGGTTGTGCTTTATTGGACTGTCTCAAATGCTTTCCAAGTACTTCAACTCTTGTTACTTAATAATCCTTTTAAAATTATTGCAGAACGAAAGCGTTTAGAAATAGAAGAAAAAGAACGCCGTCAACGTGAAAGACGAGCTCGTAAAAAAGCCATGAAACAAAAAAAGTAGGGAGATAAGGTTATATGGTATTATATACAGGTAAGACTGTTGAAGAAGCTATTGAAAAAGGATTAGCTGATCTTCAACTACCACGACTTAAGGCACATATTAAGGTTATTTCAAAAGAGAAAAAAGGCTTTCTAGGTTTTGGGAAAAAACCAGCCCGAGTAGATATCGAAGGAATTAGTGAAAAGCCTGTTAATAAGGTAGATAACCAGTCCCAAGCTACTGGTTCAGCTGCTATTAGTAAACAAAATGAAGCTCTTGAAAATACTGAGGTGGGATCTGAAAGAGATAGCATAAGCTCAGAGGTAGAAGAAGGGGCTTCACAAATTAAAGAAAATCTTGAACAAGTAATGCCTAAAACTAGTGAAGGACCTTCCCTTACTCACAAAGAACAAAGCTTTAAAGAATTTGTTGCTAGTGAATTTCCTAGTGAGGATTTCAGTAAAGATATTGAAGGAGCAGCCCAGGAAGTTTCTGATTATATTACTAAGGTTATCTATGAGATGGATATTGAGGCTAGTTTAGAAATTACATATAATAGACGTCAGATTAACCTACAGATCGAAACCCAAGAAGCAGGTCGTGTGATAGGCTATCATGGTAAGGTCTTAAAATCACTTCAATTATTGGCTCAAAATTTTTTACATGATCGTTATTCTAAGAATTTCTCTGTTTCCTTAAATGTCCATGATTATGTAGAACATAGAACAGAAACCTTAATTGATTTTACTCAAAAGATCGCTCATCGGGTGCTTGAAAGTCATGAAAACTACACTATGGATCCTATGAGTAATAGTGAACGTAAAATCGTTCATAAGACCATCTCAACCATTGAAGGTGTTGAAAGTTACTCAGAAGGTAATGATCCTAACCGTTATGTAGTTGTTAGCTTACAACGCTAATGAAGCTCTATCTAGCTCACATTAAGTAGGCTACCCTATATCTATATGAGATTAGCAGTATCTGTATTTTTAGAAGTTTCTAAACAGGCCAAGTCAAGCTTTAAAAAAATATATCTTGACAAGGTCCACTATATATTATAGAATATTAAGGTATGTTTAGTAACTGATATCACAAGTAGCCGGCTAAACGAATACGAAAATCTATGAGGAGGTATTCACTGTGAAACGTACTTATCAACCAAGTAAAATCCGTCGTCAACGTAAACACGGATTCCGTCACCGTATGTCAACAAAAAATGGACGTCGCGTGCTAGCAAGCCGTCGTCGTAAAGGACGCAAAGTATTATCTGCTTAATTAGCAAGTATACAATAATCAAAACTGGGAGTGCTCGAGACTCTTAGTTTTTTTGTTTTTTGAATAAGTTTCCTAAGCCTAGGTAAAGGTAATGCCTCCTTGTTTTTATTCTGAGTTCTTACTTTTCTTTTAGCTAAAATATTGATAAAATACCTTTAAATAGAAAGTGAGGTAGTAAGGAATGAAAATTGTAGTACTAGATGGCTATGCTCTTAATTCTGGGGACTTATCTTGGAAAGGATTTGAAGATCTAGGAGACCTGACAGTGTATGATCGTACCTCATTTACTGATAAAGAAGCAATCATTAGTCGCATTGGCAATGCAGAGGTTGTTTTGACCAACAAAACGCCAATTGATGCTGAGGTTATTGATTCTGTTCCAAATCTTAAATATATTGGTGTTTTGGCAACAGGTTACAATGTGATTGATATTGAAGCAGCCCAAAAAGCTTCTATTAAAGTAACAAATATTCCAGCTTATGCGACAGATGCAGTTGCCCAGTTGACCTTTGCTTTACTTCTAGAAATTGTTAATCAGGTTGGAGTCCATAATGAGTCTGTCCATCAAGGAGAATGGCAAACTAATCCTGACTTCACCTACCAAAAGGCACCCTTAATGGAATTGTGTGGAAAAACAATTGGCTTGATTGGTTATGGAGAAATTGCTCAGGCAACAGCTAAAATTGCACATGCCTTCAAAATGCATGTCATTTATTGGAATCATAGAGAAAAAAGGCCCCAAGCAGATTGGGCTCAACAAGTATCCTTAGAAAAACTTTATCAGCAATCAGATATTATTAGTTTACACCTTCCTCAAACTAGTGATACAGAAAAGATGATTAACCAAAAGGCCCTAGAGCAAATGAAAGCAGGAGCTATTTTGTTAAATACAGCTCGTGGTGGTTTAATTGATGAAGCCGCCCTTGCACAAGCTTTAAATGAAGGAAAACTTTATGCAGCTGGTGTAGATGTTGTCAGCAAAGAACCAATGGCAGCTGATAATCCTTTGCTCAAAGCTAAAAATTGTTTTATAACGCCTCACATTGCCTGGCGCCCCTTAGAGACAAGACAGGATTTGATGGCAATTGCCCTTGATAATTTATCAGCCTTCTTATCTGGTAAAGAAGAAAATCTTATTAATTAAATTCAGCTAAAAGCTTATTGAAATGTGATGTGCTCCATAAATTGAATTGTAATCAGCTCCAGTTAATGGGGCTTTTTTTAATCTATTGTATTAGCGAAATAATTAAGTGAAGGTAGTTTTACTGAAAATAAATTCAGAATCTTATCTCTAATCCTTTAAATATGAATGTAATTTCTAAATGTCTAATTATTATTGAAAACGCTTTAAATATTGATATAATAACTATATGAACGTTCACAATGAATCATATAAAGGAGAGCAGAATATATGCCAAACCACATGACTAAGGAAGGCTTTATCGAGCAGATTAAAGGTGGTATTATCGTCTCTTGTCAAGCATTACCAGGTGAACCTCTCTACACTGAGCAAGGTGGTATCATGCCTTTGATGGCAAAAGCAGCAGAAGAAGCAGGTGCTGTTGGCATTCGGGCGAATTCTGTCAGAGATATCAAGGAGATACAAGAGGTTACCGACTTACCTATTATTGGGATTATCAAAAAGGATTACCCTCCCCAAGAGCCCTTTATTACAGCGACAATGACAGAGGTGGATCAATTAGCAGCTCTAGATATAGCTGTAATAGCTTTGGATTGTACCAAGAGAGAACGCCATGATGGCCAAGATATTAAAGATTTCATCCAGCAAATCAAGCACAAATACCCTCAGCAATTATTAATGGCAGATATTAGTACCTACCAAGAAGGATTAGAAGCTTATCAGGCAGGGATTGATTTTGTAGGAACAACACTGTCTGGATATACGTCTTACAGTAGACAGGAGAAGGGCCCAGATACTGAACTAATAGACAAGCTGTGCCAAGAAGGAATTTCAGTAATTGCAGAAGGAAAAATCCATTATCCCAAAGAAGCTAAAAGAATTCACGATTTAGGCGTAGCTGGCATAGTTGTCGGAGGTGCAATAACCAGACCAAAAGAAATAGCAGAGCGGTTTATATCTGCTTTGAAGAAATAATATGAGGAGGACATGGAATGTGAAAAAAACAGCTACTTTTTCTCAAAATCTTAAAAAACAATATCCTGGTTATCTATTTATTGCCCCACAACTACTACTATTAGTGGTTTTCATTGTTTATCCTGTTATCAAAGGTTTTAAAATGAGCCTTTATAAAGTATATGGACTGGATTCTTATTTTGTAGGTCTAGATAACTTTAAACTTCTTTTTCAAGATTCTGTTTTTATCAAATCAATTATTAACACTGTCTTTTTTGTAGTAGCAATTGTTTTATTAACGATTACTTTTGCCCTTTTTGTAGCAACTACAGTCTATGATAAAAATCCAAAATATGTCTCTTTTATACGGGGGTCTTATTATTTACCTGTTATGGTTTCAATGGTTGTAATGAGTATTGTCTGGAATTTTTTATTAAATCCTTCAAATGGTTTAATTAGTTATCTCTTTGAGGGTGTAGGTGTCCATCATCTTAATTTATTGGGGAATAGTAGAACTGTTATGCCTATTATTGTCTTTGTAACTTTTATAGGAAATGTAGGGCAAGCGATTATCCTTTATCTGGCAACCATGATTGGTATATCACAAGACTATTTTGAAGCAGCTCAATTAGATGGTGCTACAAGGTGGCAACGGATCAAGCATATTATTATTCCTTTGGTAAGACCAACAACTGCTTATCTAATTGTCATTAATATTATTGCTGTTTTAAAGATTTTTGTTGTTATTCAATTATTAACAGGCGGAGGACCAAATAATGCCTCTGTTACAATGATGTACTATCTTTATCAAAATGCCTTTGTTTATAACAATACTGGAGTTGCC
Source organism: Streptococcus didelphis DSM 15616 (assembly GCF_000380005.1). Lineage (GTDB taxonomy): Bacteria > Bacillota > Bacilli > Lactobacillales > Streptococcaceae > Streptococcus > Streptococcus didelphis. Next base: position 67,665 of record NZ_KB904189.1, on the reverse strand, counting down.
TCTGCTATTGGTGTTCTCATGTTTATTATCGCTCTTTTCTTAAGCGTTCCACAATTAAGGTCATTTATTAATACAAAATAATAGGAGAAATCACATGTTGAAAAAAATAAAAGGAATGGAAGGCTTTGATTTAGTTACTAATATCCTTGTCTTTATTCTAGCTATCTTGTTTTTACTGCCCTTATTTTGGTTAGTGACTAACACCTTTAAAACGTCTTCAGAAATATATCACATGCCCCCAGATATTTTACCTAAAAGATGGTATATGGGTAACCTAGGAGAACTTTTTTCAGGTCAGCCAACTCTAAAATGGGTTTTAAATAGTTTTATTGTTTCATTTTTCACAGCTCTATTGAGTGTTTTTATTTCAGCTTTAGCTGCTTATGGATTTTCAAAATTGTATTTTAAGGGGCGTACAGTACTTTTTTTAGTGATCATTGCGTCAATCATGATTCCTAAAGAGACCTTTATTGTTCCTTTATTTGATATTATTGAAAAGTTAAACTGGATAGATACTTATCAGTCTATGATTATTCCTAATCTAGCAACTGGTTTTGGAACTTTTTTACTCTACTCTTATTTTAAAACTATTCCAGAGTCTATTCGTGAATCTGCCAAAATAGATGGGGCTAGTGAGTGGACAGTTTTTTCTAAGCTTATGCTCCCGATTGTAAAACCAGGTATAGGAGCTTTATTTATTCTCAATTTTGTCACAGCTTGGAATGATTATTTATGGCAATTACTAATGGCACGTAGCAAAGAAATGAAAACGCTAACGATAGGAGTTGCTAGTCTTCAACAAGATATTAATCCAAATATTGGTTTAAAAGTTGCTGGTGCTGCAATTGCAGCACTCCCTATGATACTTATCTTCTTCTTATTTCAAAGATTCTTTATAAAAGGTGCTACAAATGGTGCTATTAAGGAATAAGAATAAGATAATTTATTATGAAGAAAGGAATTTGTAAATGAAAAAGAAAGTTCTTCGGTTAGTAACCCTCGCAATGCTCCCTTTAATAGCTCTTAGTGCTTGTTCTTCTAAGGAAGCTGTGAAAGAAAAGAAAGATCAAAATCAAATTGAGGTTTGGCTGACACCACAATGGAAAGGTACTTATACTGGTAATGAAGCAGGTGCAGACTATGACAGCTTTTTCAAGACTGCTGCACAAATGTATGAAAAGGATCACCCAGGTAAAAAAATTAGAGTTCAAGTTATTCCTGGAGAAGAAAGAGATAGTAAATTGAGTGTTGCTACTCAAACTAAGACCCTACCAGATATCTTTTTTGAGTCTACCTTTGCCTTATCTAGTTATGCACATCAAGGTTTATTAGAACCATTAGATACAATTATTGATAAAAAAAACAAGGCTGATATATCAAAATCTGTCTGGGACAATGTATCAATTAATGGAAAAACTTATTTCTATCCATTTGCTCAAAATCCAGGTATGTTAGTTTATAATGCTGAGATGTTTGAAAGAGCAGGCTTACAAAATTATATGTCAGATAAGGAGAAAATTGCCAACTGGTCAGTAGATGACTTTAAAACTATTTTGACCAAATTAAAGGCAAGTGACAGTAAGATATCACCATTAGGTTTTTATGCCAAAAATAATCAAGCAGATACATGGACAATGATGTACCTAAGGATGTTTGGAAATAGTTTTTTTGGAAAAAATGGTAAGTTAACTGTCAATGATAAAAAAGGGGTTGAAGCTCTGAACTATATTAAAGAACTGAATGATAAAAAAATAATAACTAGTGGTGCAGAATCTTTATCAAGTAATGATGTTAATGCTATGTTCCAAAATAAACAAGTAGCTATTAGTTTTACCAATGCAGTACTTTATAAAGGCATGTTAGAAAGCATGGAAAATGGGACATTGACTAAGTTTGATGCCCGTCTAGCAAATATTCCAAACAGTAATCAGCCAAAATCCTTTACATATGTATTAGGTTCAGGTGTTTTCAACACCAATGGTAAAGACCGTTTAGCATTAGCAAAAGATTTTGTGAAATATTATTCTGAAAATGAAGAACTCATTAAGGCTAGTATGAATTTCATGCCAGTTAGAAAATCTCTTGTTGCAAAAGAAAAGGCTAATAACCCCCTACTTGAAACCTATATCAATAACGATAAAAATGTTATTAATTTTTCAAATAATACTACTGGTTATGCTGAAATCAGAAATGCTCTTTTCCCTGAAATTCAAGCTGTTCTAACAGGTGAAAAAAGTTCAAAAGAGGCTTTAGATGCATTTGTTGAAAAAGGTAATAAAGCTATTTCAGAAGGACAAGAGCATTCAAAAGCTTTGAAAGACAACAAATAACCAAGAATAGAAAAGGAGCTGTTCTATGATTTTTGATAGTATTGAGAATCTTTCACATTATAAAAACATTCATCCTAATTTAGATAAGGCTATTGCATTTATTTTAGCAGGTAAAAATAAGGGGCTTCCTGTAGGGAGACACGAGGTATCAGAGCAAGAGGTCTTCTTAAATGTGAGCGAAAATGAATTAGCTTTAAGTCTTACAGATACTTTTGAATACCATAAACAATATGCTGATATCCATTTAGTCATGGAGGGACAAGAAGGTTTGACACTAGGTTTTCAGGCAAAAGATACAGTGCAAGATTATCAGGAAAAAGATGATTATGGCTTGGTAACTTGTAATGTTCAACAAACATTGGCATTAGAAGCAGGTTATTTTATGATACTTTTACCTAATGAACAACATCAACCAGGTAAGCTAATAGGTAAAAATAATATGGTCACAAAACAAGTTTTTAAAGTTTTGGTGGATTAGTTTAGCTCTTGTTTGTTATTTACAAAAAATAAAGTTAGGAAAAGGAATCATCATGAAAAATCTAAGTAAATACAAGGGCATTATCCCAGCTTTCTATGCTTGTTATGATGAGGCTGGCGAGATTAGTTCAAAAAGGGTTCAAGCCTTAACCCAGCACTATATTGATAAGGGTGTGCAGGGCCTTTACCTTAATGGTTCATCTGGGGAGTGCATCTATCAGAGTGTCGAAGACAGAAAAAAAGTTCTTGAAAATGTTATGGCAATTGCCAAGGGCAAACTGACCATTATTAATCATGTGGCATGTAATAATAGTAAAGACAGTATTGAGCTAGCAAGGCATTCTCAGGCCTTAGGTGTTGACGCTATAGCTGCCATTCCACCCATTTATTTCCGACTTCCTGAATACGCTATTGCTAATTATTGGAATGACATATCTGCAGCGGCAGCACAGACAGATTTTATCATCTATAATATTCCTCAACTTGCAGGAACAGCATTGACAGAAACTCTTTATAGGCAAATGCTAAAAAATGAAGCTGTTATAGGTGTCAAGAATTCATCAATGCCTGTGCAAGATATCCAGACTTTAGCTACGATTGGTGGGGAAGATCATCTAGTTTTTAATGGACCAGATGAACAATTTTTAGCAGGAAGGTTGATGGGAGCTATTGGAGGAATCGGTGGTACCTATGGTGTTATGCCAGAACTTTTCTTACATTTAAATGCTTTGATTGCCAAAAAGGAATTAGAAAAAGCTAAAGCATTACAGTACCAGATTAATGCTATTATTGGGCTTTTGGTTTCTGCTCACGGGCATATGTATGCTGTTATTAAGGAAGTTCTAAGGATTAATGAGAAGCTAGACATTGGTTCAGTTCGCTCGCCTCTATCTGTTTTGATTGAAAGTGATAAAAGCATTTGTCAAGAGGCAGCTTCAATGATTGAAAATGTTAAAGGCCAGTTTATTGCTAAGAGGTGAACATATGGAAAAATACCTTGCAATTGATATTGGTGGCACCTCCATAAAATACAGTATCCTAAATCAAGAAGGTCAGATTGTGGAAAAAAATGAGATGGAAACCCAGGCCTATAAAGGGGGCCCTGCTATTCTTCAGAAGGTAATGGATTTGGTTGCCACTTATAAAGAACAAGTTCTTCTTTCAGGTGTAGCTATTTCCTCTGCGGGCATGGTGGATCCAGATAAGGGTGAGATTTTTTACTCAGGTCCTCAAATTCCTAATTATGCTGGCACGCAATTTAAAAAAACCATTGAGGATAGCTTTAAGATTCCCTGTGAAATTGAAAATGATGTCAATTGTGCAGGCTTAGCAGAAAGTATCTCAGGCAATGCTAGTCACAGTCCTGTTACCTTGTGTGTGACAGTTGGCACAGGAATTGGGGGTTGTTTCTTAATAGATTCAAAAATCTTTCATGGTTTTGGGAATTCTGCCTGTGAAGTCGGCTATATGCACCTTAAGGATGGCTCTTTTCAGGATTTAGCTTCTACTACAGCCCTGGTCAAAGAGGTTGCAAATGCCTATGGAGACCCTCTTGATAAGTGGAATGGTAGACGTATCTTTGCGGAAGCAAAAAATGGGAACCAGATTTGTCAAACTGCTATTGATAATATGGTAGATTATCTAGCTCAGGGCTTAGCAAATATTTCATATATCATCAATCCTAGCTTGATTGTACTGGGAGGTGGCATCATGGCCCAAGAAGACTACCTAGCTGATAAGATTTCCCTAGCCTTAAAGACCTATCTTGTCTCATCTCTTTATGATCCATTAACGATTCGTTTTGCAAAATATGGTAATGATGCAGGAATGATGGGAGCCTTTTATCACTTTAAGCAAAAACAGGAAGTAAGAGGAGTTAAAGCATGATAGAGACCTTATCACTAGAAGAATTAAGAAGTTATCAAGGTAGACAAGAAGTTCCCGAGGATTTTGATAGCTTTTGGAATCAGGAACTAAAAAAACTCGAAAAAGAGCCAGCTTATCAGTTGAAAAAGGTTGCTTCTGGTCTTGATTTTGTAGAAACCTTTACACTTAGCTTTGAATCTTCAGCAGGTCATGAGATTTTTGCTAAATGTCTCTTCCCAAAGGTAGAAAAACCAGTTCCTCTGATCTTTTATTTTCATGGCTATCAAGGACAAAGTCCTGATTGGAGTGCCTGTTTGAATTATCTAGCTGCTGGTTATGCTCTTGTGTCTATGGATTTACCAGGGCAAGCTGGACAGTCTGTAGAAGCAGGTAATTATAAGGGAATGACTGTAAAAGGCCATGTTATCAGAGGAATGCTTGAGGGAAGAGAAAGGCTCTATTATAAATCTATTTATTTAGCTATTTATCAGCTTATTGAAATTGTCTCTAGCTTTGATAGGGTGGATGAAAAGGCTTTGTCCACTTATGGAGCTTCTCAAGGAGGTGCCTTGGCTTTGGTTGCAGCTGCTTTAAATCCTAAAATAAAAAAGGTAGCAAGTATCTATCCCTTTTTGTCAGATTTTAAACGGGTTCTAGAATTGGGTAACCACAGTCAGGCTTACGATGAACTTTTCCGTTATTTTAAGTTTTCTGATCCCTTACATAGGACAGAAAATGATATTTTAGAAAGCTTAGCTTATATTGATGTGAAGAATTTTGCTCATCGTATCACAGCTCCCCTGATTTTTATTACAGGAATGGAAGATGAGGTTTGCCCCCCCGTCCACTCAATTTGCTATATATAATCGTTTGACTTGTCACAAAAAGCACTATATCCTGCCAGAATATGGGCATGAAGCCTTGAATGCAGGTGTTAATGATCTGGTTTATGATTATTTAGTAGGAACACATTTTTCAAGATAATAAAAAAGGTATCTGTTGAGCAGGCAGGTACCTTTTTAGTCAATAATCGTTTTTTCGAAAATTTCCTCTTTGTGTGGTTTATCAATTGCTAGAACATAGGCGTAAATAATATCCATCATAATAAGGAGAGGAAACTGTGGCGAGACACGATTACCATAATTAAGTTGATGACTTGAAGACACTCGAATGACATCAATATTCTTGGGGAAGTTTAAGTCATTTTCGGTAGTTAAGAGGACAGTCTTAGCTCCTCTTTGGTTGGCAATGTTTAAAGCATTAATCACAGAACTTGTTTTGCCTGATAAGGAAAAACCAAAAACAAGGCAGTTTTCATTGACCAAGCTATTAGCCCAGGTAAAGCCGTCAGTATCTGAATAGGCATCACAGATGAGACCCAGACGCATAAAACGAAGCTTCATTTCCCGTGCAACTAGACCTGAACTTCCCTTGCCATAAAAATAAACCCGTTCAGATTGATCAATGGACTCTGCTAATTTTTGCAACTTTTCCTCGTCCACCAAGTCATAGGTTTTGTTGATAAGTGCATCATAGTTAACCAAAACTCTTTTAGTTAATTCTCTATTGATGGTTTGAAAATTATTTTTAGCATTCTGCAGGCTTTTGATGTAATCAAAGGAAAAGGTTCTAAAACCAGAAAAGCCACACTTTTTAGCAAATCTTGTTAAGGCAGCTTGTGAGACATGTAACCTTTTAATCATTTCTGAGGCAGTTAAGTCTTCTGCCTTTAAATCAGTCTCCATGAAAAAGGAAGCAATATTCTTTTCAAGACTGGTCATTTGATCTATATTCTGCTCAATTTGAGCAATCAGGCGATGGTTGTTTGTCATGATTCTTCTCCTATTGTAAGGCCTTCCATAATAGTATATCATAAAAATTATTTGGAAAGTTGAGCAGGGACTAAGATGGAGAAGAAGGATTCTTGTCTTATTGGGTAATTAGGACTTAGCTAAAGTGATAAACTCCTCGCTTGTTAGAACTTGCCCCATTAGAGGAAAAACATTTTGAATCGAAAACTCTTGGAGTTCAGAAGTAGCTGCTGTCATCATATCTGTAAGAAAATACTGGTTATAGGCATATTGATAAGCATCCCGAGCTGTAGAATCTACTGCAATATGGGTGGAGATGCCACCAAGGACCAAAGTAGTAATTCCTCTGCGACGTAACTACAAATCCAAGTCAGTACCAAAAAAAGCACTAAAACCTCGTTTATTGACAATGTAGTCCTGGTCACTAACAGCAAAAGAAGGAGGAAAATCAGCAAAATTTTTAGCAGGCTGACCTCCAGGAAGTGGCTGACTAGCATTAGGTTTAAGCATATCTTTTCCGTCATGGAACTTAACTCGTACAAAAACGATAAAGGCTCCTTTTTGACGAAAGAGCTCAATCATTTTGTTGGCATTTTCTAAGACTCTATCAATAGATCCTGGTATAGCAGGCAAATCCAAGATGCCCTCTTGTAAATCAAGTAATACTAAAGCTGTTTTTTTAAAATCCATTTCTACTCCCATCATCTTGTTAATACCACTATATAGTAGTTCATCATAAGCCTATTGTAAGGAAAAAAAGTTCACATTTCAATTGAAAAGCCCTCTTTATAAGGAGCCCACCTAGCTTTTATGGTTAATGTTAAGTCAATAGCAGAGCTAAAAGAATATATGAGAATACTAGCTAGATATGATATAATAGGTCATTAGAATAGGACTTGTATAGCTTTTAGCCCTGCTGGCGAAAATAGCTAGGAAAAGGACCAAAAGTTAGGTACTGATAGAATCAAAGAAAGGACTAGAGATGCTAGAGATTTTTGATACACATACCCATTTAAATGTAGAAAATTTTAAGGATAAAGAAAGCCAGGAATTAGCTTTAGCTAAAGAAATGGGGGTCTTCTATCATAATGTAGTTGGTTTTGATTATGAAACAATTGATGCAGCCATTGCATTAGCCCAAAAATATCCAGAAGTCTATGCTACAGTTGGATGGCATCCGACAGAAGCTGGTTCTTATAATCAAGCTATAGAAGATATAATAGTGGCTCACCTTAAAAATCCCAAGGTCATTGCTCTAGGTGAAATTGGTCTGGATTACCATTGGATGCAAGACCCAAAAGAAGTACAAATAGAGGTTTTTAAACGTCAGATCCAACTTGCCAAGGACCATGAATTACCCTTTGTGGTTCATACAAGAGATGCCTTAGAAGATACCTATAATGTCCTTAAAGAAGTTGGAGTCGGACCAAGAGGCGGGATTATGCACTCATATTCGGGCTCACTAGAGATGGCAGAAAAATTTATGGCTCTCGGGATGATGATTTCTTTTTCTGGAGTAGTAACCTTTAAAAAAGCTATAGAACTACAAGAAGCAGCTCAGCAATTACCCTTAGATAAAATCCTTGTGGAAACAGATGCTCCTTATCTTGCCCCAGTACCTAAACGAGGCCGTGAAAATCACACCGCCTATACTCGCTATGTTGTTGATAAAATAGCAGAACTAAGAGGAATTTCTATAGAAGAAGTGGCAGCAGCAACTACAGCCAATGCAAAAAGGATATTTAACTGTGACTAAAAAAATTAAAATTTATGAAGTATTAGTCGTGGAAGGAAAAGATGATACCGCTAACCTCCATCGCTTCTATGATGTGGACACCTATGAAACTAGAGGTTCAGCTATTACTGATGATGATTTAGAGAGGATTGCACGTCTTCATGAATTACGGGGCGTGATTGTTTTTACCGACCCTGACTACAATGGGGAACGAATCCGAAAAATAATCATGGCAGCTGTTCCTAATGCTCGTCATGCCTTTCTGAAACGAGGTGAAGCTATTCCTAAATCAAAAAGCAAGGGAAAATCTTTGGGAGTTGAACACGCCTCCTTTGAAGATCTTGAAAAGGCTCTTAGTAAGGTTACAAAGACCTATGATAATGACCATCATTTTGATATCACAGCAGCAGACCTAACTAGACTTGGGCTGACACTTGGGGTCGATAGCCGACAAAGACGAGAATACCTAGGAGATTATTTACGTATTGGTTACTGTAATGGCAAGCAATTACTTAAACGATTAGAATTATTTGGGATAGAATTAGCAGAGCTAGAACAAGCTATGTCAGGCTACGCTTCAAACTAAAAAAGCTATAAGTTCAAGCTTCAAAAGCAAGAATAAACAAGAGATGCTTGATGGTTTCTGGCCCATGCCAGTCCTTCAGCATCTTATAAGGGAATAAGAAAGTAAAGAAAAGAGTAAAAATGAGAATTGCAGATTTTAATGTCACCCGGGCTATCTTAGACCGTCACGGCTTTACCTTTAAGAAGTCTTTTGGGCAAAATTTTTTAACAGATACCAATATTCTTCAAAAAATTGTTGATACGGCTGAAGTTGATAAAACTGTCAATGTTATCGAAATTGGTCCTGGTATCGGAGCCTTAACCGAATTTTTAGCAGAAAAGGCAGCTGAAGTTATGGCCTTTGAAATTGACGATAGACTGCTTCCTATTTTAGCAGATACGCTAGGAGATTTTGATAATGTACAGCTTATCAATCAAGATATCCTGAAGACGGCTCTACAAACCCATATTCAAAACTTTAAAAATCCAGAATTGCCTATTAAAGTAGTGGCAAACCTACCTTATTACATTACTACTCCAATTCTTATGCACCTGATTGAAAGTAAAATTCCCTTCCAAGAATTTGTAGTCATGATGCAAAGAGAAGTTGCCGATAGAATCTCTGCCCAAGCTAATACAAAAGCTTATGGAAGTCTGTCTATCGCTGTTCAATACTATATGTCAGCTAAGGTCGCTTTTATTGTACCTAGAACTGTTTTTGTACCAGCCCCTAATGTAGATTCTGCTATTTTAAAAATGGTTAGACGTCCCCAACCTTTAATTAGTGTTAAAGATGAAGATTTCTTTTTCAGAATAGCAAAAGTAGGTTTTGTACATCGTAGAAAAACACTCTGGAACAATTTACTCAGCCATTTCGGCAAGACAGAAACTGTTAAGAATCAACTAGAAAGAGCACTTGCTCTTGCTGATATCAAGCCTTCCATTCGTGGTGAAGCCCTCACTATTTCAGAATATGGAAAATTAGCAGATGCCTTAATAGAAGTAGGCTTGTAAAGCTTTAAATAAGTATTCTAGCCTTTATTCTAAGGCAAGAAGGTGTCTTGGCTTTGGACAAGAAGTTCATCAAAGAATTTTCTCAGAGAAATTTTTCCACCATGATAGGCTTTTTCTTGGATAACCAGCATTTCCATATGGATGTTTTGGTAGCCAAAAAGGGCATTAGCATAGTGTAAGCTTATCTCGTTTTCAAAATCATCAAGACATAAGTGAGCAATGTTAATCATTGCTTTTTTGATTGCCCTTCTCACACGTTGCAGCATAATTCTCTGGCTGTGAGTATCCATAGCAAAATAACTGTGAAGGTCTAATTCTTCAAAGCTAAGCTTGTAATCTAGCATGATTCTACAGATACTGATAATATCATTATAGCCAGCCTCTGAAGTAATTCCTAAGTAACTAAGAATGGAACGGATTTTTTGGAGTTGCTGATTTTGAAGATTTTCTTGTCTTTTTTCAGCTAATGAAGGTCCTAGCAGGCTTTGAATCACATTTAATTTCTCTTCCATTTCAAGAGCTGCTTTAACCTTTTGAACAACGCTTCTAACCTCAACTATATTAATAGGTTTGGTAATGAAGAACTCAATGCCAGCTTTGTAGGCATTTTGACGTAAGCTACTATCTTTAACTTGAGAGATCATAATAAATTTTAGCTTTGGGCGACTATGATGGATTTTCTTAACAAGAGTGACACCATCTAGATTAGGCATTAACAGGTCAATTAAAACAATATCAACATCGTAAACTAAGAGATCATTATAGGCTACTCTGGAATCATTGCTAACCTTACAGACGCGGTGATTAAAATCTTCTTCAATGATTTCTTGGAGAATCATAGTCACAGAAGGATTATCATCAATGATATAAAATTTCATAAGTCTCTTCCTTTCAGCAGTTGGCTTTTTTCCAATAAAACTGTAAATAGAGCCCCTTTAGGGTGATTGTCACTACAGATGATAGAGCCGTGAAACTCTTCTTCCAGAATAACCTTAACATTTGGTAAGCCAATTCCCCGGTAAATGTCGCCTTTAGCATCAAATTTTGTAGAAAATCCTGCTTGAAAAATATAGTCTTTCATCTTGGCTGGAATACCTGGACCATTATCTCCGATGATTATTTTAAGAAAATGATCATCTTCTTTGGTAGTAACAGTAATGGTTCCCTTTTTTTGCTTGCCAATTGCTTCAACTGCATTTAAAACAATGTTAGAAATCACTGTCAAAAGAAAATAATAATTGCTTATACTGAGCTGACTTTGGATATCTTCTATGATAAGGATATCTTGCTGGTGGGCATGAATTAAACTTCTAATATAAGATAAGGCAATATGAAAGATATCTTCTAAGAGCATGCTGGCTTCATTTTCCACACTAAAATAGGTTCCTAAACCCTTGATGACATTTTGGTAGTCTTTTTTTATTTCATGGACATCACGAGCAATATCTAAGGACAGGTGTTGATAATTTGGAGGAAGATTATAGTTTTCCAGCTCTTTATCTAAGATATAGGCATTTTTCATAATATTTTCAATTTCCAGAATATTTTTTTGCATAAAATAAACCTCGCTTTTAACTGCCGATGTGGACCAGATAAAGTAATAATAGCGTTGTTCATGGTAGTCCTTTAAAAGAAGTAAGGATAAGTAATTATAAACATAAGCTAAGCTACAGCTGACAAAGGCGCGCACCAAGGCTGCTAAAAAAAGGATTTGAAAGATATTGCTATTGTAGTTTTGGAAATTAATTAATAGGCTAATTTCTAAAATATTTGATAGATAATCACAAATAATAATGGTTAAGAAAAAAGTTCCTTTATTTCGGTAGGAACGTCTCCAATATAAGAAATAAAATGAAGCCCCATAACAGAGGTAAAAGACCATATCTGTAAAAACAAATTCAGAAATTTTGATTAAGGAGGCATGGCCTACTAAGATGAGAATTAAACCTCTGAAAATTGGCGAAACAGCAGCAATTCCCATACAAATATGGAGCGGATTAACATCATCATTGTAGTAGAGAAAAATAGGCAAGATAAAAAGCGACAAGGTTAAAATAAAGCCGTCTGTGATGACTGAAATGTGGACCTGAGCAGCCAGAGCAATCGTCACAGCAGCAATAATAATTCTTTGTCGTCTTTCCATATGTTTTTCAGAGAGAATATCAAGCATAGTCAGTCCTAAAAAAATAATAAGAATATTTTTGAGTAAAATTGAGTATTTGTGAAAACGTTAACGACAATATAAGTATAGAAAAAAAGGAGGTAATAAGCAATGAAAAATCTACGTCATCGCCATTTTCTAACCCTATTGGATTTTACAAGTCAGGAACTTGAATTTCTCTTAAATCTGTCAGAGGATTTAAAACGGGCCAAGTATGCAGGGATTGAACAAGAAAAGCTAAAGGGTAAAAACATTGCCTTAATTTTTGAAAAAGATTCCACCCGGACTCGGTGTGCTTTTGAAGTTGCTGCCTATGATCAAGGAGCTCGTGTCACCTACTTAGGCCCTACTGGTAGTCAAATGGGCAAAAAAGAAACTGCAAAAGATACAGCACGTGTTTTAGGCGGCATGTATGATGGTATAGAATATCGTGGTTTTTCTCAGGAAACTGTAGAAACACTAGCAAAATATTCTGGTGTCCCAGTCTGGAATGGTCTAACGGATGCTGACCACCCAACCCAAGTCTTGGCTGACTTTTTAACAGCAAAAGAATGTCTCAAAAAAGATTACAAGGAAATGAACTTTACCTACGTTGGAGATGGACGTAACAATGTGGCTAATGCACTTATGACAGGGGCTGCCATTCTTGGGATGACCTATCATTTAGTCTGTCCTAAAGCATTGAGTCCAGAGCCAGAATTATTGAAAAAATGTCAGGAAATTGCACAAAAAACAGGTGCAGTAATTGAAATTACTGATGATATCGAAAAAGGAGTTCTTCATTCAGATGTTATTTACACTGATGTCTGGGTTTCTATGGGAGAAGCTGATCATATCTGGAAAGAAAGGATTGCCTTATTAGAACCTTATCGGGTAACTCAAGAAATGCTTGATATGACTAAAAACCCAAATGTTATTTTTGAGCATTGCCTCCCATCATTCCATAATAGTGACACTAAAATTGGACATGATATCTATGAAAAATATGGTCTAAAAGAAATGGAAGTTACTGATCAGGTCTTTGAGGGACCACATTCTGTTGTCTTTCAAGAAGCTGAGAACCGTATGCACACCATAAAAGCTGTTATGGTAGCTACTTTAGGAGATTAGAAGGGGCAAGAGATGGCAAAAATTATTGTCGCTTTAGGCGGAAATGCATTAGGAAATTCTCCTCAAGAGCAACTACACTTAGTTAAAAAAACTGCTAAATCTCTAGTAGCTCTTATTAAAGAGGGTCATGAACTTGTCATTAGCCACGGGAATGGGCCACAAGTAGGAGCTATTCATTTGGGGATGAACTATGCAGCAGAGCAGGGACAAGGAGCAAGCTTTCCTTTTCCGGAATGTGGTGCTATGAGTCAAGGTTATATTGGTTATCATCTGCAACAAAGTTTACTTAATGAACTAATCCAAGAAGGAATTTCTAAAGAGGTTGCTACTATTATCACCCAAGTTCAAGTTGATCCAGCTGATCCAGCCTTTGATAATCCAACCAAGCCAATTGGTAGTTTTTATGATAAGGCAAGTTCTGAAAAGATTGCTGCAGAAAAAGCTTATCATTTTGTCGAAGATTCAGGACGTGGTTATAGGCGTGTCGTTGCCTCCCCAGAACCTCAAGAAATTCTTGAATTATCAAGTATTAAGCATTTAATTGAATCTGGTACCCTAGTTATTGCTGGTGGTGGAGGCGGGGTACCTGTGGTTAATAAACAAGATAATAACTATCAAGGCGTTGCGGCGGTTATTGATAAAGATAAATCCAGTGCACTACTAGCAGGAAAACTTGGTGCAGACCAATTAATTATTCTAACAGCTGTAGATTATGTTTATATTCATTTTGGACGAGAAGATCAAAAAGCCCTTAGTCATGTAAGGACAAAAGACATTATTGAACATGTCAATAATGGTGAATTTGCTAAAGGAAGTATGTTACCAAAAATTATTGCCTGCATGAGCTTTTTAGGTAAAAATCCTCAGGGAATAGCTATTATCACTTCCCTTCAAGGACTAGAAGAAGCCTTAAAGGGTAATATTGGTACTCATATTACCAAATAGATCTAAGGTGTGAAAATAAAAGCTGGATGGTTTTCATTTTCGCACTTTTTCTATATAGGTTGTCTAGTATTCACTTAGAAATAAAGTTATAAGGAGGATTCCCATGTTAAAACATAAAGTGGAAGGTGGTCGTTTGCTTCCTAAAAAAGCCCTGCGCATGCCAGGGGCATTTACCATATTATTTGTCCTAACCATAGTAGCTGTTTTGGCAACTTATATGATACCTTCTGGCTCTTATTCAAAATTACAATATGAAGCAGAAAGTGCCAAATTAGTTGTGACAGACCCTCATGGCAAGATTAGCCATCTAGCAGCTAAGCAAGCAGAGTTAGACAAAATTGGGGTTAAAATCAAGATTGAAGAATTTACCTCAGGTGCTATTAACAAACCTGTTTCGGTTCCTAATACCTATAAGCGATTAAAGCAAAGACCAGCCAGCCCAGCAGATATTACTAAAAGCATGGTCAATGGAACAATAGAAGCTGTAGATATTATGGTCTTTATCCTGGTTTTAGGTGGAATGATAGGAGTGGTACGCAGAAGTGGGGCCTTTGAATCCGGCTTGATTGCCTTAACTAAAAAGACAAAGGGTCATGAATTTTTGCTGATTTTCATGGTATCCTTGTTTATGGTGTTAGGGGGTACCTTATGTGGTATTGAAGAAGAGGCTGTGGCCTTTTATCCTATTTTGGTTCCTATTTTTATTGCTATGGGCTATGATTCTATCATCTGTATGGGTGCTATTTTTCTTGCTAGTTCAGTGGGGACATCCTTTTCTACTATTAATCCTTTTTCTTCTGTTATTGCCTCCAATGCTGCTGGAATTAGCTTTACAGAAGGTTTAGCCTGGCGTGCCTTTGGCTGTGTAGCTGGTGCTATCTTTGTTGTAACTTATCTTTATTGGTATTCTAAAAAAATCAAGGCAGATCCAAGTTTCTCCTATTCCTATGATGATAGAGAAGCATTTGATAAGCAATGGGCTCTGGTATCTAACTTTTCAGAATCTATTTTTACACTAAGACAAAAAATCATTTTACTTCTATTTTCCCTATCATTTCCTCTCATGGTTTGGGGAGTTATGTCACAAGGTTGGTGGTTCCCGACCATGGCTTCTTCCTTTTTAGCTATTACTATTATCATTATGTTTTTAACAGCAACTGGACCTAATGGCATTGGGGAAAAAGAAGTTGTTGATGAATTTGTAACAGGAGCTTCAAGCCTAGTAGGAGTCTCCTTGATTATTGGCTTAGCCAGAGGTATTAACCTTATTTTAAATCAGGGCTATATTTCAGATAGCATGCTCTATTTTGCTTCCAAGCTGGCTTCTCATGTCAATGGTCCTGTATTTATTATTGTGATGATGTTTATCTATTTTGTCTTAGGTTTTGTTGTTCCTTCCTCTTCTGGCCTGGCCGTTTTATCAATGCCAATCCTAGCACCCCTAGCTGACACTGTTGGAATTCCAAGGTTTGTGGTTGTTATGGCCTATCAGTTTGGGCAATATGCCATGTTATTCTTAGCTCCTACAGGACTTGTCATGGCTACCTTACAGATGCTAGATATGAAATATTCACATTGGCTTAAATTTGTTTGGCCAGTTGTCACTTTTTTGTTAGTTTTTGGTGGTGGCCTTTTAGTATTTTTAGTTGCACTTTCTTCTTAGAAAAAACTAGAACATTTAGGATATTAAGGCATATTAAAAACCAAGCTAAATACTTGGTTTTTAGTTTATTTGAGTGACAAACATCCAGAAAGTTAGTTTAATTCTTCTTGGCTAAGGCTTGTTTAAGTGCTTCTACTTGCATTTTGGCAAATGCTTTAGGATTTTTTTGAGCTAGAGTTTTTAATTCAAGGGCTTTTTCGGGATTAGCCTGTGCTTGAGTTGCTTGTTTTTCTTGTAGTTGCTTTGCTAGATTTTTCAGTTGACTAGCTTCTTTTTTATCAAGCACTAACCAAGTATCTTTAGGAACATTTAAAATAGCTTCTTGAGAAATTAATTCACCTTCTTCATCGCCAAAGCCAAACATAAGTTTATAGAAATTAGATTTCCAAACATAGCGATTTGTTTTAGTCGTCAAGCTAGCAGTATCACTGTCTGTTAATTGATAGCGAGCTGTTTTTTTAATGGCTTGATTGATGTTCTTTTTATCTGGAATGAAGTGTGGTTGGGCTTCTTTTTGACTAGGCTTATCACGAAAGACAAGAATGTGATGGTCTGATTTAGTTCCGGCTTTTTGATAAATAACTAAGCCAAAGGGTGCCTTGAGATCCCCAGCACTGTAAATCTGTTTCGTTTGCGTAAGGGTTTTTTCACCCATGCCAGTATGATTAACAAAATGATCTGTTAAAAAGGCTACTGAAGCAACTAGAAAGACAAGAGAGAGGATTCCAAGTGTGAGTCGTAAGACTGCTGGTTTAATAAGCATCCAGGTAACAAAAGTTAGTATTGTCGCTAAAGCTATTAGGAGAATAATCATTTGAGACCTCCTTTTTCTGTTTCAATAATCTTCCCTTTTCTAAGAAAGAGAGCAACAATAAAGCCAACAAGGGCAAAGGTAAACCCTAAGGCAAATGAAGTGTGAAATCCAGAAAGACTGGCATTAATCATTTTGGAAGCATAGTCTAGAGGGTTTTCCGTCAAGAGACTTTGGCTTGGTTTGTGACTTGAAATAACATTTTGTGTAACGCTGGATAATAGAGCGACAACAATTGCTGAGGCAATTTGACGGGCAGTATTGTTAGCAGCTGTTCCATGGGCCACTTCATGTGGTGGGAGAGCACTCATGGCAGAAGCTGTTAATGGCATCATGACCATTGCAATACCAAACATCCGAACAGCATACATAAGGGTAATGAAGTGGTTAGGAGTAGTTGTAGTCAAATAGATGAAGGGAAGGGTCCCTATTCCTAGAATAGAAAAGCCAATTAAAGCCATCCGACGAGCTCCTACCTTGTCATAAATACGTCCTGCAATTGGACTAACAATTCCCATCATTAAGGCACCTGGTAAAAGGACAAGTCCTGAATTTAAGGCTGACAAGCCATGGACATTCTGAAGGTAGAGAGGTAGCATCATTTCAACCCCCATCATAGCCATCATAGAGAGTGCAATAGCAGCAGTTGTAATTGAGAATTGTTTAACTTTAAAGACTCTAACATCCAAGAAGGGTTGTTCCAACTTAAGTTGACGTAACATAAAAACACCAATAACAAGTGTTCCAAATATGATTGGTGCTATAACATAGGTCACATCAGTCCAACCATAGCTAGCGACATTGGTAAATCCCCATAAGAAGGTACCAAATCCAATAATAGATAGTATTAGAGATGGCATATCTAGGTTCATATTCTTATTAGGAATAACATCTTTTAAAATGAAAGGAGCTAGCAAAAATGCTAAGGATAAAATAAGCAGTGGCATAATAAAAATAGCTCGCCATGTTAAGCTAAGTCCCAAAAGAACAAAATTATGTTTGAGAATCCATCCAGCAAAGGTTGGTCCAATTGCAGGTGCAAGCCCGACAACTAATCCATTTAAGCCCATTGCAGCACCTCTTTGTTCAGCTGGGAAGATGTTGATCATGACAACCTGCATCAAAGGCATGGTAATACCAACAGCACAAGCCTGAATAATCCGTCCCAAAAGAAATAAGAACCAATTAGATGTAGGTGCTAGTGTTGACATTAAAAGGCCAATAATCAAGATGCCATAGGCGGAGACAAAAAGCCATTTAGTTGAAAATTTTGTCGTTAAGTAAGCAGATACCGGAATCATAATCCCATTTGCCAATAAGAACCAAGTGGTTGCTTCTTGGGCAGTTGCTAGGTTGATGTGGAAGCTTTTCATTAAAGTAGGGATAGCAGTTCCTAGGCTGGTTTGATTAAGAACCCCAGCAAAAGTTGCTATCAATAATAACATGACCATGGCACTACGATTGTAGGCATTGCCGTGAATATCTACTGTTTTATTCTTAGTCATTTCCTTGTTTTCTCCATTTTTAAAATATCATCTTTATATTCTAGTCTTATTTTTAGAAAAGTCAATATTAATGTTTCAGAAAATATCATTAACACCATAAAAACAGAAGAGAGATGATTCACACTTTTAAACTCTTACTTTATTTGAAAATAGGAGTTTTATCATCAAAGCTTATAAGTGAATTTTACAATAAGAAAAAAGTCCTACATTTTATTATTCGTAAAAGCCAAGCTAGTTTACAAACCAAGTGTAAAAAGAATTTTCTTGCCTATATTAAGGTATAATTAAGCTGAAATAAGCTCATAAATTTGTTACAATAGAGCTATCAAACTATTCAAGGAGTTCATTTGCAAGGAAGAATCGTAAAATCACTTGCTGGCTTTTATTATATAGAGTCAGAAGGAAAAGTATATCAGACACGTGCGCGTGGCAATTTCAGAAAAAAAGGACAAATCCCTTATGTGGGTGATTTTGTTGATTTTACTGCAGAGACTAATTCAGAAGGCTATATTCTAGCTATTCATGACCGTAAAAATGAGTTAGTCAGACCACCCATTGTTAATATTGATCAGTCAGTAGTCATTATGTCGGCTAAAGAGCCAGACTTTAATAGTAATTTGTTAGATCGTTTCTTGATTTTATTAGAGCAAAAAGCCATCAAGCCTCTCATTTATATATCTAAGATGGATTTGCTGGAATCAAGTAGTCAAATAGAAGAAATCTGTCAAAAATATAAGGCTATCGGTTATGATTTTGTTCTTAATGTAGCTGATTTATTACCCTATTTAAAAGATAAGATTACAGTATTTATGGGTCAGACCGGGGTTGGTAAATCAACCTTACTTAATAAAATAGCACCCGAGTTACTTATTCAGACAGCAGCAATTTCAGATAGCTTGGGTCGAGGAAAACATACGACAAGAGCAGTTAGCTTTTATAATGTTAATGGGGGAAAGATTGCTGATACACCAGGCTTTTCATCTCTGGATTACGAAATTACAAATGCAGAAGATTTAAGTGAAGCTTTTCCAGAAATCCGGCATTTTAGTCATGGCTGTAAATTTAGGTCATGTACCCATCGGCATGAACCCCAATGTGCAGTTAAAGAAGCTCTGAAAACAGGTCAGATATGGCAAGTTAGATATGATAATTACCTGCAATTCCTGAGTGAGATTGAAAACCGTCGTGAAACATATAAAAAAGTTATAAAAAGAAAGTAGGTTTATCCATGAGAACATGTAAAATTGCACCGTCTATCTTAGCTGCAGACTATGCTAATTTTGCTTCTGAATTGAAGAGAATTGAGCAAACAGATGCAGAATATGTTCATATAGATATTATGGATGGTCAATTTGTGCCTAATATTAGTTTTGGGGCAGATGTAGTGGCTAGTATGCGTAAGCATAGTAAGTTGATTTTTGATTGTCATTTAATGGTTATTAATCCAGAAAGATATGTTGAAGCCTTTGCTCAGGCAGGTGCAGACATTATGACCATCCATCTTGAGAGTACCAATCATATTCATGGAGCCTTACAAAAAATTAAAGCAGTCGGCATGAAGGCTGGTATTGTTATCAATCCAGGGACACCAGCCCTTGCATTAGAGCCTGTTTTGAGCTTGGTTGACCAAGTCCTCATTATGACAGTTAACCCTGGTTTTGGGGGGCAAGCTTTTATTCCAGAATGTTTAAGTAAGGTTGAAGCTGTAGTTAATTATCGTGATAAATTCGGTTTAGATTTTGATATTGAAGTCGATGGTGGCGTAGATAACACCACTATAGCAGCTTGCCATGAAGCAGGGGCAAATGTCTTTGTAGCAGGGTCTTATCTCTTTAAGGCTGATGATTTGGTTAGCCAAGTCCAAAGTTTGAGGACTGCTTTAAATGACTAAATACGCCTTATTTGCTGGTGGAGATTTACAGTTTTTCACAAGGGATTTTGATTATTTTGTAGGAATTGATAGAGGTAGTTTTTTTCTCCTTGAAAACAAACTTCCCCTAGATCTAGCAATTGGTGATTTTGATTCTGTTTCTGAGCAAGAATTTTCGAATATAAAAAAGAAGGCTAAAAAAATAATAACAGCACCAGCTGAAAAAGATGATACAGATACTGAGTTAGCCTTAAAAACAATTTTTGCTATGGATGCCAGTGCAGAAGTTACTATTTTTGGTGCTTTTGGGGGCCGTCTTGACCATTTGATGTCTAATATTTTCCTACCTAGTGATCCTGATTTGACTCCTTATATGTCTCAGATTGTTTTGAGGGATTCGCAAAATCACATTCAGTACCGGCAAAAAGGTAGCCACTTGATTGAACAGGTAGAGGGAATGGCTTATGTTTCTTTTATGACAGATGGCCAAGCAGATTTGAGGATTCGTCATGCTAAGTATGATTTATCTAGTCAAAACTTTTTTAAGAAGAAGGTCTACTCTAGTAATGAATTTATTGGCCAAGCAATTGAGGTAGCAGTAGATTCTGGCTATATTGTTATTATTCAAAGTAAGGATGGGAGATAAGGTGAATATCATTATTTTAGTTAGCTTGTTCTTTAGTATCCTACTTTCAGTTTTGCTTTATTTTAAAGTGCAGTCCTTAGAGAGTAAGCAAGAAAAAAGTTTAGAAACCATTGCTGATAATCTATCAGATCAACTATCTTATCAATTAGAGTCCTTTAGTAAAAACCAATTGATAGAGATTAGTTCACTGATGAATCGGCAGCAGACAGATATTTATCAACAATTAAATGATGTTAAAACAGTTTTACACCAAAATTTATCTGAAAATAGAGATCGTAGTGATCAGCGTTTGGATGTGATTAATAATAATCTGTCACAATCTCTTAAGAACATGCAAGACTCCAATGAAAAACGTTTGGAAGACATGCGCTTAACAGTAGAAGAAAAATTAGAGCAAACCCTAAAAAATCGTTTGCAGGTTTCTTTTGAAACAGTTTCTAGGCAGTTAGAAAATGTTAATCAGGGTCTAGGAGAGATGCGCACTATTGCTAAAGATGTGGGTACCTTAAACAAGGTCTTGTCTAATACCAAGACTAGGGGGATTTTAGGGGAGTTACAGCTAGGACAGATTATTGAAGATATTTTAACCGTCCAGCAGTATGAAAAAGAAGTTCCAACCTTTAAAGGTTCAAAAGATAGGGTTGAATATGCTGTTAAGTTACCTGGTAATGCAAGTGGTGATTATGTTTATTTACCAATTGATGCTAAATTTCCTTTAGAAGATTATTATCGTTTAGAAGATGCCTATGAATCAGGCGATAAGGTGGCTGTTGAGCAGTCACGTAAAACCCTCTTAGCAGCTATTAAGCGTTTTGCTAAGGATATTAATAAAAAATATATTAAGCCACCAGAAACCACCAATTTTGGAATTCTATTTTTACCAACTGAAGGTTTATATTCTGAAGTGGTCCGAAGCGCAGCCTTCTTTGATGCTTTAAGACGAGAGGACAATATCGTTGTTGCTGGGCCATCAACCTTATCAGCTTTGCTAAATTCTCTATCAGTAGGCTTTAAGACCTTAAATATCCAGAAAAATGCAGATGATATTAGTAAAATTTTGGGTAATGTCAAGCTCGAATTTGAGAAATTTGGTGGGCTTTTGGTCAAGGCGCAAAAACAGATAAATACTGCTAATACGACCCTTGATCAGTTGATTTCAACTAGGACTAATGCGATTGTCAAAGCCTTGCATCAGGTGGAAACCTATCAAGATAGCGAGACAGAAGCCTTGTTGAATATGTCTTATCTAAGAGAGGAAGAAAATGAAGATTAATCAAATGAAAAAAGATCAGCTTTTTGAGGGTTTTTATCTCATTAAGTCGGCAGAAGTTAGAAAAACACGTGCTGGGAAGGCTTTTATTTCCTTTACGTTTCAGGATGATACGGGAGAGATTTCTGGTAATCTATGGGATGCTCAAGCCTATAATGCTGAAGAGTTTACTGCTGGTAAAATTGTCTATATGAAAGGGCGTCGGGAGGTCTATA
This sequence comes from Streptococcus didelphis DSM 15616, assembly GCF_000380005.1. Lineage (GTDB taxonomy): Bacteria > Bacillota > Bacilli > Lactobacillales > Streptococcaceae > Streptococcus > Streptococcus didelphis. The sequence goes on along the minus strand of NZ_KB904189.1, from coordinate 45,672 downwards.
ACGGAACTCCTCAGGTTAATCAAATTACCCTTAGAAAAACGAGGGAAGGAGAACCTAGTAACCCTAAAGATTTCAAAGAAAAGGCTCCGGTCAGTGTTGATGAGGTTCACGACTATTTAGACCAAATGCTGTTTAAAATTGAAAATGCCACTTGGCAGAGGATTGTCAGAGCTCTTTATAGAAAGTATGATAAGGAATTCTATACTTATCCTGCTGCTAAAACCAATCATCATGCTTTTGAGTCAGGCTTAGCTTACCATACAGCAACTATGGTAAGGTTGGCAGATAGTATTGGGGATATTTATCCAGAGCTTAACAAGAGTCTTTTATTTGCAGGGATTATGTTGCATGATTTAGCTAAGGTTATTGAGCTAACGGGACCTGACCATACAGAATATACTGTAAGAGGTAATCTAATTGGTCATATTGCCTTGGTAAATGAAGAGATTACAAAGGTTATAAATGAATTAAATATTGATGACACAAAAGAAGAAGTAACGGTCTTACGCCACCTTATTTTGAGCCATCATGGCCAGTTAGAATACGGAAGTCCTGTTCGACCTCGGATTATGGAGGCTGAGATATTACATATGATAGACAATATCGATGCTAGCATGATGATGATGATGACAGCCTTGAGTAGGGTTTCAGAAGGTGAGATGACCAACCGTATTTTTGCCATGGATAACCGATCTTTTTACAAACCTAAATATTAAAAGTATTACAACATGTTACAAAAACAATAAAAAAGCAAAAAAGAGGCGAAAATTCTTCAACGAACGTTCGTCTTTTTTCTTATCTTGTGCTATAATAAAGTGAAGTATATTGTAATGAGGAAGATATGAAATTAAGACGTAGTGAGCGCATGGTTGTCATCTCAAACTATTTGATTAACAACCCTTATAAATTGACTAGTTTAAATACTTTTGCCCAAAAATATGAAGCTGCTAAGTCTTCTATTTCAGAAGATATCGCTATCATCAAAAAGGCTTTTGAGGAATCAAACATTGGTGAGATCGAAACCTTAACTGGTGCTAGTGGAGGTGTTATTTTTACACCCAGTATTTCTCAATCAGAGGCCAAATTAATTGTAAAAGATTTGTGCCACCGCTTATCAGAAAGTAATCGTATACTTCCTGGGGGTTATATTTATCTATCTGATTTACTTAGTACCCCAAAAACTTTACAAGATATTGGTCGCATTATTGCTAACGCCTTCAAAGGTAAAAAGATTGATGCTGTTATGACAGTTGCCACTAAAGGTGTCCCACTAGCAAATGCGGTTGCCAATATCTTAAATGTCCCTTTTGTCATTGTCAGACGAGATTTGAAAATTACAGAAGGATCAACGGTTTCAGTAAATTATGCAAGCGCATCGAGCGATCGTATTGAAAAAATGTTTCTATCAAAACGCAGTTTAAAACCTAATAGTCGTGTCCTTATAGTAGATGATTTCTTAAAAGGAGGAGGAACTATCACAGGTATGATAAGTCTCTTGGCTGAATTTGATAGTACTTTAGTTGGGGTTGCTGTTTTTGCCGAGAATGCTAAGGAAGAAAGAGAGCAAATGACCTATAAATCATTGCTCAAAGTCTCTGAGATTGATGTTAAAAACAATAAAGTAGTCGTAGAAGAAGGCAATATTTTTGATTAGAGAAGGAAAGAAAAGAGTAAGTAAATGGAACTAGAAAACAACAAGTCTACACATGTAAAAACAACTATCGCCCTTACATCCACTTTGGCATTGCTTGGTACCAGTGTTGGGGTAAGCAATCATGTTAAGGCTGATGATATGTCAGCTCAAGATAGCGGTAAAAACTATACATCAGTTGATAGTATAGCAAAACCTACTACTATTGCAGGTACTCGTGAAGCTATAAAAACAAGTGAAGAGACCCTTAAAAATCAAAAAGCTGACTTAAATGCAGTCACTTCTGATATTGCCAAAACAAATGAAGAAATTACTAGCACAGAAGCTAATATTTCTAAAGCAGAGTCAAACCTAGCAGTTGCAAAGGATACCTTAGCGGCAGTTTCGAATGTTACTGAAGAAGAATTCAATACATTAGTTGAAACAAATAAAAAAGGTTTAGAGGCAACAAATGCACAAATTGTTGCTAAAGAAGCAGAAAAACAACAATTAGCAGCACAAGCTAAAGAACAAGCACAAGCAGTTAGCTCAGCCGACAACCAGTCAAAACAATTAGCAGCACAAGCTCAAGAAGCAGATAAAAAAGTTATTGATTTAAGCAATATGGTAAATCAACCAGAAGCTATTACAGCAAGTGCGCAAAAGGCTGAAAATGATATTAAAGTTACAGCTACTAATTTAACAAAAGCTGAAAATGATTTAGCAGCTGCAACAAGTGCAAGTACCAGTCAATTAAATAATGAACTTGCAGCCAACAAAGCTAGTCTATCTGCTAAAAAATCAGAATTGTCAAGTTTAGAATCAGGAGCTCAACAGTTAGCTGTCAATGTTAGTGGTAGCAACAAGATGCAAGTTCCTACATCATTCCCATATGAAGAAATCAAACGCCTAGCACAGAGTGGCTACATTGGAACTCAATCTTATATGAATGCTTTCAATGCTATGAGAAACACTCTTGTAAATGGTGCTCATGTTGGGGTTGGACTTAATAACTATGTTGATATTGCAAGTGACTTAAATAGACTTGTTGACCCAGATCATCTAAGTGTTGAAGTGCAAAATGAACTAGCTTTATTTGCGGCAGATATGATTAATTCTGTCCGTCAGCATCTTGGTTTACCTCCTGTTATGGTTTCTGTTGGGTCACAGGACTTTGCTAGAAAGCTAGCTTCTGACTATAAAGCGACACACGGTAATACTATTCCTAACTTTTATTATGGACAACAAGGGACAGCAGGTCATTATGGTATTGGCCCACATGATAAGACAATCATTGAAAATTCTGCTACTAGTGTAGGGCTTATCAAAAATGATGACAACATGTACGAAAACATTGGTGGCTTTAATGATGTTCATACAGTAAATGGCCTTAAACGTAGTATCTTTAACAGTATTCGTTACATGTTCTTTGATGATGCTGCTCATGGCAATACTTTTGGACATGCTATTAATTTCTTGCGTACAGACAAGCAAAATCCGTCTAAAGCTATCTATTTAGGATTATCAGCAAGCACGGTAGGTCGTCTTAACACTCACTTTGTTGTCTTCCCTGAGTCTAATATTCAAAATGCAGGGCTATTCAATAAAAACCTAGTAAGTGCACCAACAAGCGCGCTTAATAATGCTGGTCGTATCAACAGTTTGAAGTCAGATATCTCAAACATTACAACTAAAATTGCTTCTCTTGAAGACCGTCTTAACAATGTGTCGGCAGAAGCAGGAGTGGTTTCAGCTCAACAAGCTGTTAATAGCCTAAAGGCTCAATTAGAAACTGCTAAAGCAACTTCAGCTAAATTAAATCTTCAAGTGCTTAAGATGGCTCAATCTAAGGCTGGGCTTCAAAATGAACTTAAAATGGCTAGAGCTAGTCAGCAAGATGTTAAAAGTGCCTTAGATAAAAGTTTAGCAAGCCTTTCAAATGCTAAAGTAGCTTTGAATAAGACAGAAAGTGCTTTGAAAGTCACTGAAAATCAACTGCTTAATCTAGTTACAAAACGTCTACAGTTGCAAAAGATTATTGCATTCCAAAATAATCCAAATCGTGTAGCCATAGCTGAAGAAAATGTTGCAACAGCACAAGCACAACTTAATACCTTAAATAGTAAGCTTATAGACCAAAAAGAAAACTTAAAAACTTTAAGTACTACAAAGATAAGTCTTTTAGCTTCTATTACAAGTTCTGAGCAACAATTGAATTTACTTGAAAATCTCTTGAAAGAAAAAACGGCAGAACTTACAACTATCAGTAATAGCTCAGTGGTGTCATCAGTGGCATCTCAAAGTCTTTCAGCTACAACTGCTCCTTCTGTTATTAACAATGCAAGTCTTGTTTCACAAGTTTTAGCACAAAAAGTAAAAGTTGAAGCTCAAAAAACCAAAGCAATTAATCCTGCTATTGTAACTACTATTGAAGATAAGACAAGCCAGATGTTAGCTGTTTCTTCTAAGTTAGTTTCTAAGAGCACTACGCAATTGGTAAGAGATATTCTGCTTGCCTCATCACAAGTGGCTGCTAACCAAGGACTCCTTGAAAAAGTAACCCATACTGTTAGTCAAGCAACTCAGTCAATTGAAAGAAGTTATGGCAGAAGTTCAGAAACTGTAGGAAGTATTGTTTCCTCACAGGATGAAAGTACAAAACGTGCTATTAGAGCAGGTGTTGTTATGTTAGCTGCAGTTGGTTTGTCTGGTTATAAACTAAAAAAAGTTAACCGTAAATGGTAATGGGAAAGCAAATCTTTTAAAAAAGATAGAATTAAAAAACAATTGACAAAAAGTACCGTCTATGTTATTATATTAGACGGTACTTTTTACTTTTGGTCTCTCAAAAGTGTACAGAGACGTGCTGACAATTGTTGCAAAAGTGCACCCGGATATAGGCTGTCACCAAGTGCTATATCAACCAAAAATAAAAAATTACAGGAGAATGTAGATGCCTACAATTAACCAGTTGGTACGTAAACCACGTAAATCTAAAGTTGAAAAATCAGATTCACCAGCATTGAACATTGGTTACAACAGCCATAAAAAAGTTCATACAAAATTATCTGCGCCACAAAAACGTGGAGTTGCAACTCGTGTTGGAACTATGACACCTAAAAAACCTAACTCAGCCCTTCGTAAATTTGCCCGTGTACGTCTAAGCAACCTTATTGAAGTTACAGCTTATATCCCAGGTATCGGACATAACTTGCAAGAACATAGTGTTGTACTTATTCGTGGTGGTCGTGTAAAAGACCTTCCAGGGGTACGTTACCATATCGTTCGTGGAGCACTTGATACTGCAGGTGTTGCTGATCGTAAACAAGGCCGTTCTAAATACGGTGCTAAACGTCCAAAAGGATAATAGAAGGGGGATAAGAAACAATGAGTCGTAAAAATCAAGCGCCTAAACGCGAAGTATTGCCAGATCCGTTATATCATTCAAAAATTGTAACACGTCTTATCAACCGTCTTATGCTTGACGGAAAACGTGGAACTGCTTCAACAATTGTATATGATGCATTCACAGCTATTAAAGAAGCTACAGGAACTGATGCTCTTGAAGTATTTGAAACTGCAATGGATAACATCATGCCTGTACTTGAAGTACGTGCACGTCGTGTTGGTGGATCAAACTACCAAGTCCCAGTTGAAGTTCGTCCAGAACGTCGTACAACACTTGGTCTACGTTGGTTAGTAAATGCTTCACGTTCTCGTGGTGAACACACTATGAAAGAACGTCTTGCAAAAGAAATCATGGATGCTGCAAATAATACTGGTGCATCAGTTAAAAAACGTGAAGATACTCACAAAATGGCTGAAGCTAACCGTGCATTCGCTCACTTCCGTTGGTAATATAGGATATTTTAGCGTGAAACCAATGCTAGCCAAAATAGGAAAATTGACGCAGAAACTTCAGTTTCTAGAGAATTTTCCTATTTTGGTAGACATGTGTAGCTAAAATGTAACTAACAATCAGATGCAAAGAGTTAGCGTATCAGTGAAAAATAGAGAAGTGACACCATGCGCTTGCGCATAAGGAAGTTCATCTTTTTTCACTGAAAGTATGCAACTCGTGCTCAATTAATAAGATGCCAAGCTTTATAAAGGCAATAGTTAGCATCTTACCAACAATAACTAGTAAACGGGTAGGTCCTGCCTATCCGTTTTTTATAAATAATGCTATAATAGCTAAGTAAAATAAATTAATAGGAGAAACCAAATGGCTCGCGAATTTTCATTGGCAAAAACTCGTAATATCGGTATCATGGCTCACGTTGATGCTGGTAAGACAACTACAACAGAGCGTATACTTTACTACACTGGTAAAATCCACAAAATCGGTGAAACACATGAAGGTGCTTCACAAATGGACTGGATGGAACAAGAACAAGAACGTGGTATCACAATCACATCAGCTGCAACAACAGCACAATGGGATGGACACCGTGTTAATATCATCGACACACCAGGACACGTGGACTTCACTATTGAAGTACAACGTTCACTTCGTGTTCTTGACGGTGCCGTAACAGTTCTTGATGCACAATCAGGTGTAGAACCTCAAACTGAAACAGTTTGGCGTCAAGCGACTGAATATAAAGTTCCTCGTATCGTTTTTGCTAATAAAATGGATAAAATCGGTGCTGACTTCCTTTATTCAGTTCAAACTCTTCATGACCGTCTACAAGCTAATGCACACCCAATTCAATTACCAATTGGTGCAGAAGACGACTTTACTGGTATCATTGACTTGATCAAAATGAAAGCAGAAATCTATACTAATGACCTTGGTACAGATATCCGTGAAGAAGATATTCCTGCTGAGTACTTAGAACAAGCTGAAGAATATCGTGAAAAATTAGTTGAAGCAGTTGCTGAAACTGATGAAGAACTTATGATGAAATACCTTGAAGGTGAAGAAATCACTAACGAAGAATTAGTTGAAGGTATCCGTAGAGCTACTATCAACGTTGAATTCTTCCCTGTTCTTTGTGGATCAGCCTTCAAAAATAAAGGTGTTCAATTAATGCTTGATGCTGTTATTGATTACCTACCAAGCCCATTAGACATCCCTGCAATCAAAGGTGTTAATCCTGATACAGATGAAGACGAAACACGTCCAGCATCTGATGAAGAACCATTTGCAGCGCTTGCCTTCAAAATTATGACTGACCCATTCGTAGGTCGTTTGACATTCTTCCGTGTGTATTCTGGTGTGCTTCAAAGTGGTTCATACGTTATGAATACTTCAAAAGATAAACGTGAACGTATTGGACGTATCCTTCAAATGCATGCTAACACTCGTAAAGAAATTGAAACAGTTTACGCTGGTGATATTGCAGCAGCAGTTGGCTTGAAAAATACAACTACTGGTGACTCATTGACTGATGAAAAAGCAAAAGTTATCCTTGAATCAATCGAGGTTCCAGAACCAGTTATTCAATTGATGGTAGAGCCAAAATCTAAGGCTGACCAAGATAAGATGGGTGTTGCTCTTCAAAAACTTGCTGAAGAAGATCCTACTTTCCGTGTTGAAACAAACGTTGAAACAGGAGAAACAGTTATTGCTGGTATGGGTGAACTTCACTTGGACGTTCTTGTAGACCGTATGCGTCGTGAATTCAAGGTTGAAGCTAACGTTGGTGCACCTCAAGTATCATACCGTGAAACATTCCGTGCTTCAACACAAGCACGTGGATTCTTCAAACGTCAATCAGGTGGTAAAGGTCAATTCGGTGATGTTTGGATTGAATTTACACCTAATGAAGAAGGTAAAGGATTTGAGTTTGAAAATGCAATCGTTGGTGGTGTTGTTCCTCGTGAATTCATCCCAGCTGTTGAAAAAGGGCTTGTAGAATCAATGGCAAATGGTGTTCTTGCTGGATATCCATTGGTTGATGTGAAAGCTAAACTTTATGATGGTTCTTACCATGATGTCGATTCATCTGAGACTGCCTTCAAGATCGCTGCATCGCTTGCCCTTAAAGAAGCTGCTAAATCAGCACAACCAGCAATTCTTGAACCTATGATGCTTGTTACTATCACAGCTCCTGAAGATAACCTAGGAGATGTTATGGGACACGTTACAGCTCGTCGTGGACGCGTTGATGGTATGGAAGCACGTGGAAATGTACAAGTTGTTCGTGCATTTGTTCCACTTGCAGAAATGTTTGGTTACGCTACAATTCTTCGTTCAGCTACTCAAGGACGTGGTACTTTCATGATGGTATTTGATCACTATGAAGATGTTCCTAAATCAGTACAAGAAGAAATTATCAAAAAAAATCATGGTGAATAATGTCTAGAGAAGACTTATTCTATGAAGAAGAGAGGTCAGTTAGCTTAGGTTAACTGGCTTTTTTAATATAAAAAGTTCTGAAAATAAATTTTTCTTAGCTCATAAAAGATGAAAACCTTATGATATATAACAGTGAAACTGCTTTCAAATGTATCGTTAAGCCTTGTTATATAAGACTTTCTAAAGATTTGAAAACAGTTATATGGTTTGCATTTTTTTGTAAATAGTTATATAATAGTCGTGTTGAAAGTTTTACTTAACTATATAAGTTAATCTTTTCACAATTGGTAGGGAGAAATCCCTTATTAATAATTCTTTTGATTTTCAATAAGGAGGAAATCACTAATGGTAGTTAAAGTTGGTATTAACGGTTTCGGCCGTATCGGTCGTCTTGCATTCCGTCGTATTCAAAATGTTGAAGGTGTGGAAGTAACTCGTATTAACGATCTTACAGACCCTAATATGCTTGCACACTTGCTTAAATATGATACAACTCAAGGTCGTTTTGACGGAACTGTTGAAGTTAAAGACGGTGGATTTGAAGTTAACGGTAAATTCATTAAAGTTTCTGCAGAACGTGACCCTGAAAACATTGATTGGGCAACTGACGGTGTAGAAATCGTTCTTGAAGCAACTGGTTTCTTTGCTAAAAAAGCAGCTGCTGAAAAACATTTACATGAAAATGGTGCTAAAAAAGTTGTTATCACAGCTCCTGGTGGAGATGACGTTAAAACAGTTGTATTTAACACAAACCATGACATTCTTGATGGTACTGAAACAGTTATCTCAGGCGCTTCATGTACTACAAACTGTTTAGCTCCAATGGCTAAAGCTTTGCAAGATAACTTTGGTATTAAACAAGGTTTGATGACAACTATCCATGCTTACACTGGTGACCAAATGATCCTTGATGGACCACACCGTGGTGGTGACCTTCGTCGTGCTCGTGCTGGTGCAAGCAACATCGTTCCTAACTCAACTGGTGCTGCTAAAGCTATCGGTCTTGTAATTCCAGAATTAAATGGTAAACTTGACGGTGCTGCACAACGTGTTCCAGTTCCAACTGGATCAGTTACAGAACTTGTAGCAGTACTTGAAAAAGATACTTCAGTAGAAGAAATCAATGCAGCTATGAAAGCAGCAGCGAATGATTCATATGGTTACACAGAAGATCCAATCGTATCTTCAGATATCATTGGTGTTTCTTATGGTTCATTATTTGATGCTACTCAAACAAAAGTACAAACTGTTGATGGAAATCAATTAGTTAAAGTTGTTTCATGGTATGACAATGAAATGTCTTACACAGCTCAACTTGTTCGTACACTTGAGTACTTTGCAAAAATTGCAAAATAATCTGTAAATAAAATCTAGCAACTTAGTTTTGCTAGATTTTTTGTTTGCATTTTATCAGATAGAAGGTTATTTAACCCTTAACAATTAAAAAAAGATACCGCTTTCATTTTTCTGTTATTATAATATTGACATGAGAATATAAAAAGGTTAAAATTTGAGTGAAAATAGAAAAGGAGATTCGTTATGACAACAAAACGTCTTGTTAAATATCTTTCTGTGACTGTTTCAGTCCTTGTTCTTGGAGCATGTGCAAACCCACAGGGGAAAGCAACATCTAAAACTAATGGGACTGAGCCAAAGCAAGTTCTCGTTAAATTAAGTAATGATCAATTACGGTCACGGGAAAACACAATGTCTGTCTTGTGGTATCAAAATTCTGATGAGGCCAAGGCTTTGTATTTACAAGGATACCAAGTAGCTACAAACAAATTACAAGACTGGCTTAATAAGCCAACAGAAAAACCTTATTCTATTATCCTAGATATTGATGAAACAGTCCTAGATAACAGCCCTTTCCAGGTAAGCACTGTTGAAAAAGGAACAAGCTTTACTCCTGAAAGCTGGGATAAATGGGTACAAAAAAAGGCAGCTAAACCTGTAGCTGGTGCCAAGGACTTTTTACAATTTGCGGACCAACATGGTGTACAAATCTATTATGTTTCTGACCGTACAGACAAGCAAGTTGATGCAACAATGGAAAATCTGAAAAATGAAGGCCTTCCAGTTCAAGGAAAAGATCATTTCTTATTTTTAGAAAAAGGCATGACCTCTAAAGAAAGCCGTCGTCAAAAAGTACAAGAAAACACTAACTTAATTATGCTCTTTGGCGATAACTTAGTAGACTTTGCAGAATTTTCTAAGGTTTCTACAACTGACAGAAGTGAACTATTAAACCAACTTCATCAAGAATTTGGTAGCAAGTTCATTATTTTCCCAAATCCAATGTATGGTTCATGGGAAAGTGCAGTTTATCAAGGTAAAAAGCTTGATAGCAAGGAACAAATGAAGGCTAGAAAAGCAGCGCTTAAAGGCTTTGATTAAATTTTGAGTAGATCTTAGTAGATAAGGTTTTGCCATTTCTTTGTCTGCTAAGTAGTTCTTTATAGATAGGCGAGGACTGTAAATCATTACTTGTGATTTATGGTCTTTTTGCTTATAGGAGAATAGCAGGGCTGAGAAACTTGAGATGAAAGCTTTTTCATTTTGTGAAAAAATTAATTTATTGTTTTCACTTTTTCAAATTATTAAAAAAATGTGGTATAATAGATGGTATAAAAATATTAAGGAGTCTCTTAAATGGCTAAAATGACTGTTAAAGATATTGATGTAAAAGGGAAAAAAGTCCTTGTTCGTGTTGACTTTAATGTACCTTTGAAAGACGGCGTGATTACAAATGATAACCGTATTTCTGCAGCTCTACCAACAATTAAATATATTATTGAAAATGGTGGACGTGCTATCTTATTCTCTCACCTAGGACGTGTAAAAGAAGAAGCAGATAAAGCTGGTAAATCACTTGAACCTGTTGCTAAAAGCTTAGCAGAAAAATTAGGCCAAGATGTTATTTTCCCTGGAGCAACTCGTGGAACTGACTTAGAAGTAGCTATTGATGCGCTTGAAGACGGGCAAGTACTTCTTGTTGAAAATACACGTTTTGAGGATATTGATGGTAAAAAAGAATCAAAAAATAACTCAGAATTAGGAAAATATTGGGCTTCTCTTGGAGATGGTATCTTTGTAAATGATGCCTTTGGAACTGCTCACCGTGCCCACGCTTCAAACGTAGGTATTTCAGCTAATGTTAATAAGGCTGTGGCAGGATTCTTACTTGAAAATGAAATTGCTTATATTAAAGAAGCTGTTGAAAAACCAGAACGTCCATTTGTGGCTATCCTAGGTGGTTCAAAAGTTTCAGATAAAATTGGTGTCATTGAAAATCTTCTTGACAAAGCTGATAAGGTTCTTATCGGTGGTGGTATGACTTATACATTCTATAAAGCTCAAGGTATCGAAATTGGAAACTCACTTGTTGAAGAAGATAAGCTTGAAATTGCTAAAGAATTACTTGAAAAAGCAAATGGTAAATTAGTCTTACCTGTGGATTCTAAAGAAGCTAATGCTTTTGCAGACTATACAGAAGTGCATGATACAAAAGATGAAGCTGTATCAGAAGGCTTCCTTGGACTTGACATTGGTCCTAAATCAATTGAAAAATTTGAAAAAGCCCTTGAAGGAGCTAAAACAGTTGTCTGGAATGGACCAATGGGTGTCTTTGAAAACCCTGACTTCCAAGCTGGTACAATTGGCGTTATGGATGCGATTGTTAAACAACCAGGCGTGAAATCAATCATTGGTGGTGGGGATTCAGCTGCAGCAGCAATTAACCTCGGCCGTGCAGATAAATTCTCATGGATCTCAACAGGTGGGGGAGCATCAATGGAATTATTAGAAGGAAAAGAATTACCAGGCTTAGCAGCCTTGACAGAAAAATAGGCGGTAAGTCAGGAATCTAAGATTCCGTAGTGCACCCCCTCAAGGCTAAATAGGTTGTTCATTCATATAGAGATGCGAACAGCCATTCAGCTACTGCGCCAATAAAAGAATTGAGAGAGTTGGTTAAGTCCGACTCTCTTTGTCATTATGGAAAAGGTAAAAAGCAATAGTCATCCACAGGCAAGCCTTATTTTAAACTTAGACGGATACAAATAGCTTATTTGCTATTTAAATATGACAAAACCTCAATCAATGTGGTAAACTGAACTATATTCGGGAGGAAGAGTTTACAATTATGAATTATTATTTTGATCCAAAGAAATTAAGGTTAGGGATGCGTACCTTTAAAACAGGCTTATCTGTTTTCTTGGTCATCTTTCTTTTTCATCTATTTGGCTTTCAAGGGGTCCAGATTGGAGCCTTAACAGCAGTTTTTAGTCTACGAGAAAGTATTGATAAAACCTTATCTTTTGGGACATCACGTATTTTAGGCAATAGCATCGGCGGTATCTTTGCTTTGGTATTTTACTTTATGCAGATGTTTTTTAACCATGACTATTGGGTAACCCTAATCTTTATTCCTATTTTAACAATGTTGACAATTATGTTTAATGTGGCTTTTAATAATAAATCAGGAGTAATTGGAGCAGTAGCTGCCTTACTTATTATTACTCTGTCCATTCCTCGTGGAGATACCTTTGTTTATGTTTTAGCCCGTGTTTTTGAAACCTTTTGTGGCGTATTTATTGCTATTTTAGTTAATACTGATATTGAGTGGATTCAACAAAAAATAGAAAAGAGAAAAAAGAAGGATTGATGTTAGAAAATATGACATCAATCCTTGACTTTTAAAAGAGATAGGCCTATAATGGGGAAATGGAGGAATAATTCATGAAAGAAAAAGAGCTGAGACGTTCTATGGCAGTCTTTCCAATTGGAGCTGTGATGAAGTTGACAGATTTGACTGCTCGGCAAATTCGCTATTATGAAGATCAAGGACTGATAAAGCCTGAACGTACAGACGGCAACCGAAGATTATTTTCTTTAAATCATATGGATCGTCTCTTAGAGATAAAAGACTTTATTAATGATGGTCTCAATATTGCGGCTATAAAGCGTGAATATGCGCAACGTCAGCAAGATTTAAGCAAAAAAGATATGACTTTAACAGATGCCGATGTCAGACGTATCCTTCATGATGAACTCCTCAATCAAGGTGGCTTTTCATCACCATCACAAACAATGGGTCATTTTCGTGTATAATTTAAGATAAGTCCTTAGTCAGTTAGAAAAGTTAAGGAGAATTATTTCTATGGTAATTACAGCAGCAGACATACGTCGAGAGGTTAAGGAAAAAAATGTTACTTTCCTTCGATTAATGTTTACCGATATTATGGGTATCATGAAAAATGTTGAGATCCCAGCAACTGATGAACAATTAGATAAGGTTCTATCAAACAAGGCTATGTTTGATGGCTCTTCTATAGAAGGTTTTGTGCGTATTAACGAGTCTGATATGTACCTCTATCCAGATTTGGATACCTGGCTTGTTTTTCCCTGGGGTGATGAAAATGGTGCAGTAGCTGGCTTAATCTGTGATATTTACACAGCAGAAGGTCAACCCTTTGCAGGAGATCCTCGTGGCAATTTAAAAAGATCCTTGAAACACATGGATGAAATGGGTTTTGAATCCTTCAATTTAGGACCAGAACCAGAATTCTTCCTATTTAAGATGGATTCTCAAGGGAATCCAACTCTTGAAGTTAATGATAATGGAGGCTACTTTGATTTAGCACCAACAGATTTAGCTGATAATACCCGTCGGGAAATTGTAAATGTTTTGACTAAGATGGGCTTTGAAGTTGAAGCTAGCCATCATGAGGTTGCTGTCGGCCAGCATGAAATTGATTTCAAATATGATGACGTTTTAAAAGCATGTGATAATATCCAAATATTCAAGTTGGTTGTTAAAACAATTGCTCGTAAGCACGGTCTCTATGCAACATTTATGGCGAAACCTAAATTTGGGATTAATGGTTCTGGAATGCATTGTAACATGTCTCTTTTTGATAAAAATGGTAACAATGCCTTCTTTGATGAAAATGACAGCCGTGGCATGCAATTATCACAAGATGCCTATTATTTCCTTGGTGGCTTAATGAAACATGCCTATAATTATACTGCTATTACCAATCCGACAGTTAATTCTTATAAACGTTTGGTTCCAGGCTATGAAGCACCAGTTTATGTGGCTTGGGCAGGTCGAAATCGCTCACCCCTTATTCGTGTGCCAGCTTCAAGAGGAAAAGGAACACGCTTGGAGTTACGATCAGTAGATCCAACAGCCAATCCTTATTTGGCTCTAGCAGTCTTACTTGAATCAGGACTTGATGGCATTGAAAATAAAATTGAGGCACCAACCCCAGTAGAAGCGAATATCTATACCATGACGGTAGAAGAGCGTGCAGAAGCAGGTATCTTAGATTTACCTTCTACCTTACATAATGCCTTGAAAGCTCTTCAAACGGATGATGTTGTTAAAAGCGCTTTAGGCAATCATATTTATACTAATTTCATTGAAGCTAAACGTATTGAATGGGCTTCTTATGCAACATTTGTTTCTCAATGGGAAATTGACAATTATTTACACAGTTATTAACAAAGGAAGCACTAATGGTGCTTCTTTTTTATGTATATATTCACTTATAACTGTTTTTTTATAAAAAGAGACTTTGAAAATCCATTAATATCAGGGGTTTATCCATTATTTCTGTTATAAAAATTTAATATCAAAATTTTCAGATAAATGTATTCCATTTTTTCTGAATTGTGATATAATTTAATCTATCAATTTAAAAAGAGAGTTACGAGGAGGAAGTTAAAGATGATAAGAGCAAAGAGAGTCACTTTAAAACGTCTTGGATTTGGAGTAGTTACCCTTGCTTCAGCGGCATTGTTGATGGCATGTGGAAACAAGAATGCTTCAACAGCTAATAAGGATGAAATTAACTGGTATACCCCTACTGAAATCATTACCCTTGATACTTCTAAAAGCACAGATACTTATTCTGGCTTAGCTATCGGAAATTCAGGAAGTAATTTACTTCGTGTTGATCAAAAAGGTAAATTACAACCAGATTTAGCTAAGAAATTAGATGTCTCTGAAGATGGCCTTACTTATACAGCTACTTTGAGAGATGGCTTAAAATGGTCTGATGGTAGTGAATTAACAGCCAAGGACTTTGTTTACACTTGGAAACGTATGGTAGACCCAGCAACAGCTTCTGAGTATGCTTATCTAGCAACAGAGTCTCACCTTAAAAATGCTGAAGAGATTAACAGTGGTAAAAATAAAGATCTTGATTCTTTAGGTATTAAAGCAGAAGGCAATAAAGTTATCTTTACTTTGACTGAACCAGCTCCTCAATTCAAGAGTTTATTAACATTCTCAAACTTTGTTCCTCAAAAAGAAGATTTTGTTAAAAAAGCTGGTAAGGACTATGGTACTTCTTCTGAAAAACAAGTTTACTCAGGTCCATATACTGTAGAAGGCTGGAATGGTACTAGTGGTAAATTCAAACTTGTTAAAAATGATAAGTACTGGGATGCTAAAAATGTTAAAACAAAAACAATTAACATTCAAACCGTTAAAAAGCCTGACACAGCCGTTCAAATGTATAAACAAGGTAAATTAGACTTTGCTAATATCTCAGGAACTGCTCCGATTTACAATGCTAATAAGAGTAATAAAGATATTGTTCCAGTAGAAGAAGCAACAACTGCTTACTTGGTTTATAATCAAACAGGATCTGTAGAAAGCTTGAACAATCTTAAAATCCGTCAAGCTTTGAATTTAGCAACTGACCGTAAAGGTATTGTTTCTGCTGCTGTTGATACTGGTTCAAAAGTTGCGACTGCCCTTGCTCCAAGTGGACTTGCAAAACTTGAAGACGGAACAGATTTGACTAAGCACGTAGCTCCAGGTTATAAATATGATGAAAAAGAAGCTGGCAGACTCTTCAAAGAAGGCCTAGCTGAACTTGGAAAAACATCCATCAAGATTACGATTACATCTGATGCCGATGCTCCTGCTGCCAAAGCTACAGTGGATTACATCAAGGAAACTTGGGAAAAAGCTCTTCCAGGCTTAACAGTTGAAGAAAAATTTGTACCTTTCAAACAACGTTTAGAAGATACAAAAACACAAAACTTTGAAGTAGCAGTAACCCTTTGGGGTGGGGATTATCCAGAAGGATCAACCTTCTATGGTTTATTTAAATCTGGTTCAGCCTACAACTATGGTAAATTCTCAAACGCAGACTATGATAAAGCCTACGAAAAAGCTTTAACAACTGATGCTCTTAATGTAGATGCAGCTGCAGATGATTATAAGGCTGCTGAAAAAACTTTATATGACAATGCACTTTATAACCCGCTTTACTTCCGTAGTGGTAAAGGATTACAAAATCCAAGTATCAAAGGGCTAGTTCGTAACTCAACTGGTCTAAATGTTGACTTTACATACGCTTATAAAAAATAAGGTATAGTATCACTAGTATTTAAATATGTGCAAGAATTGGTCTTAGCCAGTTCTTGCTTTTGTTAGAGGGAAATTATGACTAAATATCTTTTAAAACGTGTTGCTATTTTACTCGTAACACTATGGGTAGTTGTAACCCTATCATTTTTCCTGATGCAGGTTATGCCAGGAACACCTTACAACAATCCGAAGTTAACTGATGAAATGATTGCACTATTGAACAAACAATATGGATTGGATAAGCCCTTATGGCAGCAATATTTCAAATACCTATTTGATGTCCTTCATGGTGATTTTGGAACCAGTTATCAGTCTGTTAACCAATCAGTCTCAAAATTAATTACGCAACGTTTAGGTATTTCTGTCCATCTAGGGCTTCAAGCCTTAGTGGTGGGAATTTCCTCAGGACTTTTTATAGGAGCAGTATCAGCGCGTAATAAGAACAATAAGATTGATGCTGTCTTAAGTGTTATTTCAACCTTGGGGATTTCGATACCAGCCTTTATTATTGGTTTACTATTACTTGATTATTTTGGCTTTAAATGGGGATTACTTCCTCTTTCTGGTTGGGGCAGCTTTGGTCAAACTATCTTGCCGACCTTGGCACTAGCTATTCCTGTCTTTGCTCAAGTTACACGTTTTTTCCGTGGTCAAATGATTGAAACCTTGAACTCGGATTATATCCAATTAGCAAGAGCAAAAGGTTTGACCAAGCGTCAGGTAACCAATAAACATGCTTATCGTAATTCTATGATTCCTGTTTTAACCTTAGTTGGTCCGATGGCTGCTAATATCCTAACAGGTTCAGCTTTGATTGAGCAAATCTTTTCTATTCCAGGAATAGGTCAGCAGTTTGTTTCATCTATTCCAACTAAAGACTATCCTGTTATTATGGGAACAACTATTGTGTATGCCTTGATGCTTATGGTGGCTATTTTGATTACTGATATTGTTATTAGTCTTGCAGATCCACGTGTACGTCTAGGATAGGAGAGTATCATGCTAGAAGAAAGAAAAACATTTAAGCTTGTAGGAGCAGGAAGTTCTGATTCACAAGAAAAAATTGAAAAGCCAGCATTATCTTTCCTACAAGATGCTTGGCGTCGTTTAAAGCAGAATAAATTAGCAGTTATTGCAATGGGATTTTTAGTTTTTTTACTTATCTTTTCACTAGGCTCATCACTTGTTGTAAGTAGAGATGATGCTAATAGTTTTAATAGTAAAAAAGTGCATACCTATCGTAACTTACCACCTAAGTTGAATAGTCATTTACCTGTTTGGAATGGCAGTATTACTTACGCTGGAAATACAGAAGCAAATGATGCTTATAGTGACCAAGGAGTTCCTGAAGGCAAAAAATTCTTACTAGGAACTGATAATTTGGGACGAAGCCTAGGAAAAAGAATTACAGTTGGGATCCGTATATCACTTTTAATTGCTATTGTGGCTACCATGATTGATCTTATTATTGGTGTTACCTATGGTTTAGTTTCAGGATTCACAGGTGGTAAGGTTGATACAGTAATGCAGCGAATTATTGAAATCATTTCATCAATTCCAAACTTAGTTATTGTAACCATGTTAGGGCTATTGTTAGGAAATGGTGTGACATCTATTATTATTTCTATTGCTATTGTTGGATGGACTTCTATGGCTCGTCAGGTGCGGAATCTTACCTTATCCTACAAAGAGCAGGACTTTGTTCTTGCTTCTAGAGCTTTGGGAGAAAGTAACTTAAAAATTGCCTTTAAGCATATTTTACCTAACATCTCTGGTATTATTATTGTTCAAATCATGATGACAGTACCTAGTGCCATTATGTATGAGGCAGTGCTTTCAGCTATTAACTTGGGGGTTAAGCCACCGACAGCCTCTCTAGGATCATTGATTACAGATGCTCAAGAAAACTTGCAATATTATCCTTATCAGGTATTGCTACCGGCTTTGGCTCTCGTTTTTATATCTCTTGCCTTTATCTTATTAGGTGATGGATTACGTGATGCCTTTGATCCAAAATCAGATAATGAATAGGAGGAAGAGTATATGACAAATGAAACGATTTTAAGTGTCAAAAACCTCCATGTTGATTTTAAAACTTATGCTGGGGATATAAAAGCTATTCGTGATATTAATTTTGACCTTAAAAAAGGAGAAACTTTAGCCATTGTAGGAGAATCTGGTTCAGGTAAATCAGTTACAACTCGAACCCTAATGGGCTTAAATGCAAAAAATGCCAGATTATCTGGTGAAATAGACTTTAAAGGGAAAAGACTTGATCAATTAAAAGAAGAAGAATGGGTTAAGGTTCGTGGCAAAGAAATTGCCATGATTTTCCAAGATCCAATGACCAGCCTTGATCCTACTATGAAAATTGGAAAGCAGATTGCTGAAGCAATCCTGATTCATGAATCCATTTCTAAAAATGATGCTCATGAGCGTGCCTTACAATTAATGCATCAGGTTGGGATTCCAAGTGCTCAAGAACACTTTAATGACTACCCTCATCAGTGGTCAGGCGGTATGCGTCAGCGTGCAGTTATAGCCATAGCTCTAGCTGCTAATCCAGAAATTTTAATTGCAGATGAACCAACTACAGCTCTTGATGTAACCATTCAGGCTCAGATTTTAAGATTAATGAAGGAAATCCAGTCTCAAATTTCATCATCTATCATCTTTATTACACATGATTTGGGTGTTGTTGCTGGGATGGCAGATAGGGTTGCTGTTATGTATGCTGGTAAGATTGTTGAGTATGGGACCGTTGACGAGGTTTTCTATAATCCACAGCATCCTTATACCTGGGGTCTTCTTAATTCCATGCCAACAACTGGTACAGAAGCAGGAAGTTTAGAATCAATTCCAGGAACTCCTCCTGATTTGTTAAATCCACCAAAAGGTGACGCCTTTGCAGCCCGTAATGAGTATGCCTTAGATATTGATTACCAAGAAGAACCACCAATGTTTAAGGTTAGTGACAGTCATTATGCAGCAACTTGGCTTTTAGATGAGCGTGCACCAAAAGTAACACCACCTATGCAAATTCAAAAACGCTGGGAAAAATGGGAGACAATGAAAGGAGGACAGGCTTAATGACTGAAGAAGGTAAAAAATTAGTTCAATTAAAAAATGTCTCTTTAAGCTTCAATAAAGGTAAGAAAAATGAAGTGAAAGCCATTAATAATGTCAGCTTTGACATCTATGAAGGTGAAGTCTTTGGGCTTGTTGGGGAATCAGGTTCTGGGAAAACAACAGTTGGTCGTGCCATATTAAAACTCTATGATATTAATGAAGGTCAAATCATTTTCAATGATCAAGAGATTTCTCGATTAAAAGGCAAGGAATTACATGACTTTCGTAAAGATGCTCAGATGATTTTCCAAGATCCTCAAGCTAGTCTTAATGGTCGTATGAAAATCAGGGATATTGTTGCTGAAGGTTTAGATATTCATGGTCTTACTAAGAGTAAAGCAGAGCGTGAAGAGCGTGTTCAAGAGTTACTTGACTTGGTTGGTTTAAATAAGGACCACGTGACTCGTTATCCCCATGAATTCTCAGGAGGGCAACGCCAGCGTATCGGAATTGCTCGTGCTTTGGCTGTTAAACCTAAATTTATTATTGCAGATGAGCCTATTTCGGCACTAGATGTTTCTATTCAGGCTCAGGTTGTTAATTTAATGCAAAAGTTACAGGCTGAAAAAGGTTTAACCTACCTCTTTATCGCTCATGATTTATCCATGGTTAAATACATTTCAGATCGTATTGGTGTTATGCACTGGGGTAAAATGCTTGAAATTGGGACATCAGAGGATGTTTATAATAATCCCATTCACCCCTACACTAAGAGCCTCTTGTCAGCAATACCAGAACCAGACCCTGAAAAAGAACGTAAACGTCAAGCTGAAGTTTATGATGTAAGTCTAGAAACAGACGGACAAGAAAGAGAGATGCGAGAAATCACACCTGGACATTTTGTTTTATCAACTGAAGAAGAAGCAAAAGCTTATAAAGCAACATTAAATAACTAAAAAACAGCCGAGGCTGTTTTTTTGTCGTATTTTTTATAGCTGTAACTTTACCATTTAGGACGTTTCAATGACTATTTAGGGAATTTAGGAATTTATAACAAAAAATGATTTATACTAAGTTTGTCACAGTTGCAACTGGACCTCAAGCATATTTAATTTGTACAGCTGGGGGAGCTCTTGTAGGCACAATCATAGGGGGAGTTTGGGAATACAATGCACCATAACAAAATAAACTGGAAAAAAATTTGCAAGCATGTCTCTAAGATGGATATAGTTGTCTTTGTTGGGATGTTAGTAACCACTATTTTGGTTATCAAACCATTTTACCATACAAGATCAAGGTTACTAGAAATCATTGGAATCTTCATAATTGTGATTCTTGCCAATGTATATCCAATTTTCAGAAAAAAAGATTCATCCAAATAGCCTTTACCCTTGGGTGTAAAAATAGGAAAAGTATGAAAAAAGTCTGTGATTATTATGATTCAATAAAGATAAGTTTGTAATAAGAAAAGAGGAAAAACTCAAGGTTGAGTCTTTCCTTTTTTATTTAGTGTTTAACAGCTATTAAGAGTTTGCTTTTCGAAGTCTTTTAGTCTATGGCAAGCAAAAAAGCCCAATAGAATTGGACTTTTAGCTATTACTCTTTATCAGGCGTTAATATCATAGGAATAATGATAGGTTCACGTTCTGTTTTTTCATAGAGGAAGGGTCTAAGGGCATTAACAATAGAGCCATTAACAGACTGAATGCTTGCTTCTTTATTTTTAAGTGCAATGCGGATAGCATTAAATAAAACCCGTTGACTTTCGCGAATCAAATCACCAGACTCACGCATGTAAATGAAGCCTCGGCTTAAAATATCTGGACCAGCCAAGATCATTTGTGTGTCAAAATCAACAGTAGCTACGGCAAGAACAACCCCATCTTCAGATAAATCATGGCGATCCCGGAGAACGGCTGTACCGATATCACCAATACCATTTCCATCAACGTAGATATCTTGGGCATTAAAATGACCAGCACGACGAGCAGAATCGCTTGTTAGGGCAAGTACATCACCATTTTCTAGGATAAAGATATTGTCTTCTGGGATTCCAGTGTCTTGGGCTAAACCAGCATGTACTTTCTGCATACGGTATTCCCCATGAACAGGCATGAAGAATTTTGGTTTAATAAGACTAAGCATTAATTTTTGTTCCTGCTGACCACCGTGTCCAGAAGTGTGGATATTGTTTACCTTACCATGGATAACATCAACTCCAGCCTCTTGAATGGTGTTAATAAGTTTATTAACACTTGTAGTATTACCTGGGATAGGGCTTGAAGAGAAAATAACAGTATCTCCTGGCTGTAAACTAACCTGACGGTGTGTTCCATTTGCAATTCTAGCTAGGGCAGCCATGGATTCTCCTTGGCTACCAGTACACATAATCAGAACTTCATTAGCATGGTAGTTTTTAAGTTCATTAGGTTCAATGAAGGTACCTTTAGGAACTTTAATATAACCCAACTCAATTCCATTAACAATGGCTTTTTCCATTGAACGGCCAAAAACAACAATTTTACGGCCAGTTTTAACAGCAGCTTCAGCAGCTTGTTGCAAGCGATAGATATTTGAGGCGAAGGATGCAAAAATAATACGTCCATGGATTCCCTCAATAATCTTCATAATGGATTGGCCAACAATTTTTTCTGAATTTGTGAAGGTTGGGATTTCAGCATTTGTTGAATCAGATAGTAGACATAAGACCCCATCTTCTCCCAAAGCTGCCATACGGTGAAGGTCAGCAGGTTCTCCTACTGGTGTAAAGTCAAACTTAAAGTCACCCGTACAAACAACCTTACCTTGTGGGGTATGGATAACAATACCTAAGGGTTCAGGAATGGAATGGGTAGTGCGGAAGAAAGTAACACTCATATTTTTAAAGGTTAATTCCGTGTTATGATTAATTTCGTAAAGCTGAGCATCACGCAATAAACCATGTTCTTCTAGTTTTCCGCGAATCAGAGCCAAAGCTAAAGGTCCAGCATAAATAGGAACATTTACTTGTTTAAGTAAAAAGGGAATGCCACCAATATGGTCTTCATGTCCATGAGTGATCACAAGAGCTTTAACACGGTCAATATTATCAACAATATAAGAGTAGTCAGGAATAACATAGTCAATTCCTAGAAGATCATCTTCTGGGAATTTAATACCCGCATCAACAATGATAATTTCGTCTTTGTATTCAATGCCGTAAGTATTTTTCCCGATTTCTCCCAGACCACCAATAGCAAAAACACCAACTTCATGAGATTTTAAATCGATATTTGCCATACTAAAGCTCCGCTAATTCAAAGACACCTGTCTCTTTTTCATAATCAAGGTGTTTATCAGAAAGAAGTTCAATAAACTCTACATTGTAAGGAGTTTTTTCTTCCATAAGTTGACGTGTTTTGATACGGCCTTCGCTTTCAGTTTCAGCATCAATATCTAAATAGAGAACTTTTGTGTTCTCACGACGAGGGTTACGCTCTTTTGTTTCTTGATAGAAAACTTTATAAATCATTTCTTTTTCCTTTCATAGTGAATCGTTTATCCAAACAATAACAAATAAGTCCAATGACTTTACATTCTGACCTTTTTTGTATTGATTATTGTGTAATAGATTTAACGTGATTCTGTGCAATTATTAAGATTATACCATAATAAGAGCTTTTAGTAAAAGCATAGGCCAAATTAATTGTCTGAACAAGTCTTAGCTAGTCAAACCAGTGATTTTGCTTAGCCTCTTGTTTTTGTGTTATAATCTAAACTAGAATATCATGGAGAAAAAGAAAATGAAAACACTCGCATTTGATACATCTAACAAGACTTTGTCACTTGCCATCCTTGACAATGATAGCTTGTTAGCCGATTTGACCCTCAATATCAAAAAAAACCACAGCATCAGTCTCATGCCAGCCATTGATTTTTTGATGCAATCCATTGATTTGACCCCTAAGGATTTGGATAGAATCGCAGTAGCCCAAGGACCAGGTTCTTATACTGGCTTACGCGTTGCCGTAGCTACTGCAAAAACCCTAGCCTATTCTTTAAAAATCGACTTGGTTGGAATTTCTAGTCTCTATGCTTTAGCGGCAGCCAGCAGCCAGCCGGATGCGTTAGTTGTTCCCTTGATTGATGCTCGTCGTCAGTTTGTGTACGCAGGATTCTATCAAAATAAAAAGGCTATCAAGCAAGATACTTATATTGCCTTTACAGATTTGCTTGATTCTTTGAAGGGTGAAGGAGCTAAAAAGCTGATTTTTGTAGGGGAGACAGCTCCTTTTGAAGATCAGATTAAGACGCTATTGCCGCAAGCTCAGATTAAGGCAAGCTTACCTTCTGCTTTTGAAATGGGTAAGGCTGCACTTTCTCTTGAAGCTCAGGATGTTAATGCCTTTGTCCCTAATTATTTGAAGAGGGTTGAGGCTGAGGAGAACTGGTTAAAAGATCATGTATCTGACCAGACAGACCAATACATTAAGCGTGTGTAATATGGATGAAGTGCTTAGAAATAAGGTTACAGCCATAGCTGCCATTTTGCAGGATGTTTATGGCACATCTCCTTGGACAAAAGACCAGATTCAAGCAGATTTGCTCTCTGATCAAGTTGATTATTTTTTTGTTTATAGGGAAGAAAAGATAGTTGGCTTTTTATCTTTACAGCACTTGGTTGGAGAGATGGAGATAACACATATTGCTGTTTTAAAAGCCTTTCAGGGTCAAGGATTGGCTAAGAAGCTCTTAGAAAAAATAAGAGATGTCCAGCTGCCAATATTTTTAGAAGTAAGAGAGTCTAATCTAGTTGCGCAGACTCTCTATCAGCATTTTGGCTTTGTCGAAATTGCTAAACGTAAAAACTATTATCACAATCCACTAGAAACAGCATTGATAATGAAAAGAGATTTAAAAAATGACAGATAGATATATATTAGCAATTGAAAGTTCCTGTGATGAAACCAGCATCGCTATTTTAAAAAATGAAGATCACTTGCTGTCTAATATTATTGCTAGCCAAGTTGAAAGTCACAAACGCTTTGGAGGGGTGGTTCCAGAAGTAGCTAGCCGCCATCATGTGGAGGTAATCACCACTTGTTTTGAAGATGCTCTTAAAGAAGCTGGCCTTTCAGCTAGTGACTTAGATGCTGTTGCAGTAACATATGGTCCGGGATTGGTTGGGGCCCTTCTTGTAGGAATAGCTGCCGCTAAAGCCTTTGCTTGGGCTAACAATTTGCCACTCATTCCTGTTAACCATATGGCAGGCCATTTGATGGCTGCGCGTCAAGAAAAAGAATTAACTTATCCTCTTATGGCCTTATTGGTATCTGGTGGGCACACAGAGCTAGTTTATGTCCCAAAGGCGGGAGAATACCATATCGTTGGCGAAACACGTGATGACGCTGTTGGCGAAGCCTATGATAAAGTTGGACGGGTTATGGGGCTCACTTACCCAGCTGGCCGTGAAATTGATCAGCTAGCACATAAAGGTAAAGATGTCTACAACTTTCCCCGCGCCATGATTAAAGAAGATAACCTTGAATTTTCCTTTTCAGGCCTAAAATCAGCCTTTATTAATCTTCATCACAATGCCCAACAAAAGGGAGAAAAGCTTGTCTTAGAGGATTTATGTGCCTCATTTCAAACTGCTGTGCTAGATATTCTTATGGTTAAAACTAAAAAGGCCTTAGCAAAATACCCTGTTAAGATGCTAGTTGTAGCAGGTGGCGTAGCAGCTAATCAGGGGTTACGTGAAAGACTAGCCCAAGAAATAAAAGATCTTGACCTTCTTATTCCACCTTTAAGATTATGTGGTGATAATGCAGGAATGATTGCCCTAGCAGCAGCGGTTGAGTATGATAAGCAGCACTTTGCTGGTATGGACTTGAATGCTAAACCAAGCCTAGCTTTTCCTTCTATCTAGTTAGTTGAGACAGATGCCCTAGTAGGACATAAAAAAACAAGTCGGTATCTTGGCATACCGGCTTGTTAAACGATAAATAATTGGCTACTATGATTACTAATATGTACAAACGACCTGCTGCAACAAGTCATTCAAAATCAGGTGAGATAAGCTTACCAGCTGGCTTTAGTGACACCAGGTAGTTGACCTTTGTGAGCTAAGTCGCGGAAATTGATACGGCTAACACCAAACTTACGCATGTAAGCATGAGGACGGCCATCAATTTTATCGCGGTTTTTCAAGCGGTTTGGATTAGAATCACGAGGAAGTTTGCGAAGTGCTTCGTAATCACCACTAGCTTTAAGCTCGCGACGAAGGTCAGCGTACTGTTCAATCAGTTGGAGCTGCTTTTGGTATTTAGCAATTTTTGATTTTTTTGCCATTGCTTTCTCCTTCTTTTAATATTAATAATCTCGGAGTTTTTTATCAGAACTCCGAATTTACTTAACCGGTGCATAACCAGTTAAGTAAATGTAATTCTATTATAGCTCTTTTGAATTAAAATGCAAGTGAAAATTCACTTTAAACAGTAAAAAAATGGAACTGACTTAAAATCAGTTCCTTGAGGACTTCTTATTAATAGTGGGGGCTACCTGCTACCCAACCAGAACATAGGGCTGACGTAATATTAAAACCACCCGTGTGGGCATTGATATCTAAAACTTCTCCAGCAAAATGCAGGCCAGGGACTTTTTTGCTTTCAAGCGTTTTAGGATTAATCTCTTTAAGGTCAATCCCTCCTTTAGTGACAAAGGATTTTGCCAGGGACATTTTGCCAGTGATTGGAATTGGTAATTTCTTTAGTTTGGTGATTAATTCTTCAACTTGCTTAGGATTTAGCTGCTTGATTTTTTCAGGATAATCTTTGGAAATGAATTCTGCCACCCGCTCAGGAATCAAGAGTTTTAGGGCATTCTTTGCTGATTTTTCCCGGTGTTCTTGGAGATACTGGACCAAGCTTTCCGCAGAAGTTTGGGGTAATAAGTCCAGCTTTGCTATTTCGCCGCCTGAGACGAATGAAGATAAGCGAAGAGCGGCGGGACCAGAAAGGCCGAAATGGGTGAAAAGCAAATCGTGGGTGATATGATGCTTATCATAAGATAGGGTGACGTCGTCTAGTGAAATCCCCTGGAGTTCCTTGTGGGGGAAATCGGTCAGTAAAGGGCTCTCTGCTGCTTCAAGTGGGGTAAGGGCAATATTAAAGTGACGGGCAATGTCATGGCCAAAGCCTGTTGAGCCAGTAGAGGGATAGGATTTTCCACCAGTTGTAACGATAAGCTTGTCACAGGTGAATTCTTGGTCGGCTGATTTGAGGTGGAAGAGCTGATCTATTTTTTTGACAGAAACAATTTCAGTTGCTGTTAGAATCTGACCACCTAGGTCTTGGATTTGCTTTTCTAGAGCTTGGATAATAGTGCGTGACTTGTCTGTCTTTGGGAACATGCGGCCATGGTCTTCTTCTTTGAGGGGGACACCGTTTTCTTGGAAAAAGTTAATAATATCATGGTTATCAAATTGGGAGAAGACACTATAAAGAAAGCGACCGTTTCCTGGAATACCAGCTAATAAGTCGTCAAGACTAGCGTTGTTAGTGACATTGCATCTACCTCCACCTGTACCAGCCAGTTTTTTTCCTAATCGTCTATTTTTCTCAATCAAGAGGGTTTTGTAGCCATAATAGCTACTGGAAATAGCAGCCATCATACCAGCAGGGCCGCCTCCGATAATTATTGTATCAAACGTATTCATAGTCATATCTTACCATATTGTAGCGAATTATTATAGTCATAGAGCTATTCTCTTTAGGTGAAAGCAGTTCGCTAAGGGCTGCTAGAGAGAAATTAACTTTGCTGAAATTGACAGAATTCTAGTATTGTGGTACTATTCATAGTAAGAATATTCAGTATTAAGTATAAAGAGGAAAATATGGCAATAGAAAAGACAGTTAGTGAACTAGCTGAAATCTTGGGAGTTAGCCGTCAGGCTGTCAATAACCGTGTCAAATCACTTCCAGATGAAGACCTTGATAAAAATGATAAAGGAGTCACTGTGGTTAAGCGTAGTGGCCTTATTAAGTTGGAAGAAATCTACAAAAAAACTATTTTTGACGATGAGCCAATTAGTGAAGAAACCAAACAACGGGAGTTGTTAGAGATTCTAGTAGATGAAAAGAATACTGAAATTACCCGCTTGTATAATCAATTAAAGGCTAAAGACAGCCAATTAGCTGCTAAAGATGAGCAGATGCGTGTCAAAGATGTGCAGATTGCTGAAAAAGATAAACAGCTTGATCAGCAGCAACAATTGACAGCTAAAGCTATGGCTGATAAAGAAACTTTGAAATTAGAACTTGAAGAAGCTAAGGCAGAAGTTGACCAAGCTCGCAGCCAAGTGGAAGAAGTTCAGGCTGTAACTGGTAAGAAAAAAGGCTTTTTAGGCCGATTATTTGGGAAATAAAAAGAGTTTGGGCCCCTAAAAGGGTCCTTTTAGCTAGGAGAATTATGGAAAAATTAGAAACTTACATTGCCTTTGATTTAGAATTTAATACAGTTAATGAGCTGAGTCACTTAATTCAGCTTTCAGCTGTAAAATATAGGGGAGATCAGGAGATTGACAGCTTTGACACTTATGTTTACACAGATGTTCCCTTGCAAAGTTTCATCAATGGCTTAACTGGTATTACTGCTGATAAAATTGCGCAAGCTCCCAAAGTTGACAGTGTAATTGCTAGCTTTAAAGACTTTGTTGGAGATCTTCCCCTAATTGGTTACAATGCCTATAAATCTGACCTTCCAATATTGGCTGAGAATGGGCTGGATTTAAATGAGCAATATAAAGTTGATTTATATGATCAGGCTTATGAGAGACGTAGCACAGACTTAAATGGAATTCGGAACCTGAAACTCACCACTGTGGCAGAATTTTTAAACATCACAGGCAAAGGCCATAATAGCTTAGAAGATGCTCGTATGACGGCACGTGTTTACCATTACTTTTTAGAATGTGATGAGAACAAAAGCCTACTTTCTAATCAAGAAAACTTAGAAGTGACTAATCCATTCGCAGCATTAGGAAATTTTTTTGATTAATTCTAAAAAAAGAAAGATCCCCTTGGGTAAGAGATATTATGCCTTATTGTTTAGAAATAGCAAAAGATAATTAAAAATGATACTGGGCTTTGCTTTATACTCTTCAGGGATCTGAGAGCTATCTCAGGTCTTTTTGAATAAGCTGGGGATTTATTTTATATAGAACTCGCTTAACCATAATTAGAAGATCTATTAAATAATTGGTTTTATTAATGTAATTGTAATATAAAACTCATTTAAATTTTATAATGATTTAAAAAAATGACCTGAAAACACTTTTGAAATAGGTTAAAATAAGTATAGTAAATTTTAACATAATTAAAAATCCTAAAGACATAATAAAAAGGAGGAGATAATAGAAGCCTAGATAGGCGGTGGCCTTAGCTAAAAGAATAAGTGATAAAGGAGATAAAGAGGGTTACAAAAGGATATCCTATTAAAAATGGGAAAACTACTTTGATAATCACCCACAACTCCCTCAACCCATTTCATAATTAGACCCAAAAAGAACCCGAGATACTTCTCAGGTTCTTTTTGGATTAAAATGGTAACTTGCCAGCAAAAGCTCCCATAGTTTTTTTAGTCGCTTCATCAATTTGTTTAAGAGCATCATTGATAGCTTGCGTTGTCATATCAGATAAGGTTTCAATATCTTCTGGATCAACCACAGCTTCCTTGTAATCAATAGCAACTAACTTCTTATCACCAGTAAAAGTAGCCGTCACCAAATCCTGAGCGGACTTCCCAGTAAATTCCATAGCTGCCAAGTCAGCCTGCTTTTGTTCCATTTGCTTTTGAAGCTTTTGCGCTTGCTTCATCATATTTTGCATATTCATCATAAGATTTTATTCTCCTCAGTTTTTAATACTTTATTATTATAACATAGGAAAGGTAGAGTGTCATAAGCTTAGGATAAAATTAGATAAAGTGACTGAATGCAAGAGCAAACTGAGATGAAGTAGTTAATTTCTGTTAAAAATATCAATATGATGCATACAAGTTTGTTCAATTATAAATTTTCAGTCCAAAATTCCTCTACTTCATTTAGAATGTTATCAGCAGTTTTTAGTGTTGCTTCTTCAATTGATAGTCCAGTCTTTTGTAAATAATATTTAACTAGATAATAACCACATGTGTAACCAGATGCATAAGGGAGCCCCACACCTATACCACCTTGCATTTTTGTAATTTCATCACCATATAAATATGGCATGGCTTCTTGCATATTATCAATATAGAGATTTTCTTTGATTATTGGCTTAATAACTTTATTTAAGGTATCTAGATTGTTCTTCGTAACCCAAGGTCCAATATTTTCTTTTCCATACATTTTTTCCGCAAAGTTTTCGGCGAGGCCCTCAGAAACAATCATTTCTTTGAGTGGGCCCTTTCCCCAATTAATAAATTGATAACGTATATTATGATTACACTCATGAGCAACTGCTGATGGAATTCTATTAATTGTATAATCATTTGGAACAAGAGAAAGAAAAATATATCCTGGAATTCCACCATCACCACTATAGTTGTCATTAATAGTCATCATTGGACTATTTGGATTACCTAATAATGCTGTTAGAAAATAATCTTTTTCAGGTATATCAACACCTCTAGATGTGAAAGCTTCAAGTGAATGATAAAAGGCATCAGTGATGCTTTTCCAGAATTTTTCATCAAAAAAAACGATTAATAAATGAAATATCTTCTTTTAGCAAATCCTTAGGCATTTTATGCATAAAACTTATTAGAGTCATAACATTAAAAGGTTTATTTTCATCAAAAGAAATATTCTGTTTTTCAAATTTCTTATTAAATGGAACTAGTAAATTTTGTTTGAAAACTTCATCTCTTTTTTCAAGTGGCGTCTCTAAAATTTCTTTATAAATATTATCAGACTTAATTAAATGTAATTTCATCGTATTTACTCCTTTGATTTAATAAAAAAATTATACACTTTGACGCTACGTTAAAGTCAACTGCTTATGATAAAATATCTTGAGGGGGAAGACATGTACTTAATTAAGGAAGCAGCACAAATTTCAGGGGTTACTATTAGAACCTTGCACCATTATGACCAAATTGGCTTGTTAAAGGTAAATAAATTCGATAATGGTTACCGATATTATACTAATGAAGATATTGAGAAAATAAATATAATTAGATACTATAGATTTCTTGGTTTTTCTCTTGAAAAAATTGGAAAAATTATTAATGAGAAGGACTTTGATAGCACCACAGCATTGCAATCTCAATTAGAAATACTTGCTAGTGAGCAAAAAAAGATTTCTCTTCTTATGGAGAATATACAAAGGACAATTGATACAAAAAAGCCTCAAATTACAACTACATTTTCAAATCAATTTAATGGCTTCACGATATTAGATAATATTGAATATCAAAGTAAAGCGCTGGAGCAATTTGGTAAAGAGTTCGTGATCGAAACGTCAAAGAGACAAAAAGGGAAAGAGCTAGAAGTTAATGAATTATTTAATGATATTTTTATAAAGTTTGCCCAAAAAATGAGCAGAAGGATACAAGCTAAAGAAAAAGAAGTTCAAAAGATGTGTTCAGAACTTTTTGACATATTAAATACGTATGCCTTTGATTGCTCTTTAGAAGTTTTTGGAATAATAGGTAAAACTTACTATAATAATCTAGAATTTAGAAAGAATATTGATAAATTTGGTGAAGGTTTAGCTAAATATATTTCAGAATCGATTGCCATATTTGTTGAAAATCAACTAGAAAGAAGAAAATGAAATTTAAAGATTATACTTGGGATAAAGAGTTTGAGATTAAGGGCTATTTTTCCGCACATTCTGATGATATCATTAGTAAAAATAACTTGAGTGGTGTTTTAAATTGTTCTTTGAGGGAAATTGTACTAGAATTATTTGGTGAATTTGAAGAGAAGGAAGTTAGAACTACTACAATAAAGGAATTTATTGTAGTAGTGAATGTTGGATGTATATGATATTTTGAAATTTCGGGAAAATTAGAAAGGGAAACTATGTATTTTTGGATTGGTTTGATTTTTACTTTTATTATTGCGTATATGATTGGTAATACACAGAAAGAAAGTAAATTATTGAATTATTTACTTTTGTTTTTTTTGTTAACTGATATATATTATGTGGGGAAATTTTTGATTAAATATATACCCATATTTATTACCCATACAATAAAGTATTTACAAAATATGACCTCAAGTTTAGATGCTGTAGTTTTGGTTGCTTTAATCACAGGTTCTATTTCATTATTAATTTCAATTTACTCTAGGTATTCTGATAATAAAAATAAGCGTAGAGAATATTTATCAGCTAAAAGAGAAGCTCCATATTCTGAGTTTATTGAACTTGTTTATAAAATGACTCAAAATGGGAACAATGGATTTTCTTACTCCCAAGAAGAAATGGTCAAGGATATAAGTAGTTTTAACAGCAAGTTGTCACTTTGGGGCTCTCCTAAAGTAGTAAAAAAGTGGAATACTTTTAGACAAAGTTCATTAAAAGTTAAATCTGAGGATGATTCAGAGCTTCTTATTTTGATGGAAGAGGTAATGAACGAGATGAGAAAAGATTTAGGTGTAAAATCGGTTGGTAAAGGAAGTTTGCTTTCGTTTTTTATTAATGATATTGAAAACGTGGTAAAAAAAAGTAAATAGCTTTATATGAAATTAAGAATAGCTAGATAGGTTTTAGTATATTTATTTAGAGAAGCATTTCAATATTTAAATTTCTTGAAACTGAAAAAGTGAGATCGTGGAAAAAGGTATACGTCTTGAGCAATGAAAGAATAGAACTCACCTTATAAAAATTCGAAAATGATTTTTCGCTAGATGAATCTCATCGAGTAATTAATTATTGATGGCTAAAAGATAACAAAGAAGTCTTAAATAATGTCCCCAAATCTTAGTAAAGTTTCAAAAAGAAAGTACTTAATAGTAAAAAATCGCCTTTTATATAAGAGGGTGATTTTTGTACATTTGATACTGTCATTGTCTATTTTTTGTCTTATTGTAATAAATCTAAGTTATTTTAGTTAAATTTAGAAAGTTATTAATGGCTTTAAATCAACATTTATGACGATTACAAGGCTTAATGAATCGTGATATCCTAATGATAGTGAAAAATTAGATTTATTAATCTTAGAGATTATGATAATAAAGTAGATGACTTGTACATGGAAGCTCAGAGGTAAAGAGCTAAAGAAGGCTAATCTAACAAATGAGATTGTGTGTGATTGTCACCTTCCTTCTAAGTTTAAAAAATGTTTTGATGAGTTATTCATCAATCAACAAGATGATATTGCTGTTTATGCCCATATTCATCAACAACTTTTAAGGTATAGCAGTAAGGGGTAACTCATTATTAATCCCGGTAGTATGGGACAAGCTTATTATCCTTGGGAAAGATTAAGAAGTGATTTACGTGCCCAATATGCTATTTAACAAATTGATGACAGTGGCTATTCTGAAGTTAGCTTTAAAAAAGTAGCCTATGATAGTCTTGCAGAATTATCCTATGCTAAAAGGATTTAATTACCTTTTTTAGAGTTTTATCAGAAATGTCTGGAATCTGGTGACAGTAAGAGAGATAGCTTGTATTTGCAAGAATTGATAGAAAAACATAACTATCAAAATCAGGTTAACGAGTGGTTGAAATCCTTATAAATGAGATAATTTTATACTTACTGTCCTTTACTTACTGGCTCTGCTGTTGCTAAAGTCAATATGAAAGGAATCTCTCCTAACTAGGGGAGCTTTTTTTGTTCTGAAAAAAGGGAAAACTAGCGTTTTTGAAGATTTTTTAGTTGACGTCTTTTTATAATTAATATACAATTTTGTAAACTTTTTTTAATAAATTGCTATTAAATGAGTTTATTTTTAATAAAAATACAAAAGAGAGGAAGCTGTTGCTATCAGAAAGTTATTTTAAGTGAAATCTGTAAAAGGATCATCTAAAAAGTGACAATAGTTTCTGATAGGAGATAGTGCTAGTCTGCTTTGTATCATCATTTATTTATCATATAGGAGGATTATTATGAAAGGAAAACTTACTAAACTATTTATAGCTTTATTATCTACTGTGTCCCTAGGTCCTTTTCTGACCTTTGAGGTAGCTGCTGACCAGTACCCTTATGATGAGAGTAGCTCAGTTGTATTTGATTCAGAAAGAGCCTATTTTAAATTCCTTGATGAAGGGGTAACACGAGAAATAGTCAATAATCGCTGGGCAAAAAATATTAATTTTACGGAAGAAGAAAAAAAGGCCATGCATGATTATACCTCTAGTACGGCATCGACGATCAATGAGGCTTTGGATGCTGCTAAGGGTGATCTTACAAAATTACCACAAAAGTTAGGTGAAGAGGTAGGACTTTTAGATAGTGCTACACATAAAATGACCATTCCTTGGGACATGATTGTTTATCGCTATGTTCATCCACAATTTTTACTGGATATAGGATTTTCTGAAGGAGAATATGAAAGCTATTATAAAAATAATCAATTTGATCCTAAAATATTAGAGCGAATTAAGCCACAAACCCTCTATACTAAATATAGTTTTATGAGTACAACAGCTCTTAAAAATGGTGCCATGACTTCAAGACCAATTGAGATACGTTTACGAGTTCCAAGGGGAAATCATGCGGCCTTTGTAGAACCTTACTCTGCCTACAAGTGGGAAAATGAATTTTTATTTTCACGCAATGGTCAGTTAGAAGTAATTGGAGCAAACTTGACAGATGATAAGACAAAACTTCTTATTGAAATGCAGTTTAAAGCTAGTGACTAAGCATAGTCTTATTGCAATGCTTCCTTAACTGCCTACTTAAAAGCTAACTATTTCTCCCTTTTTAGCTGCTAGTGAGTAGTTTTAAGTTAAGTACACATAAAAGCACCTTTCAGTCTTAAAAGGTGCTTTTTATTATAAGGTTAAGAAGTTACTGGTCTTTTTTCAAGTTTTCTTGTTTATCCATTAGGTCCTTGCCAAAATTAACCCATTCATCAACCAAGCGAGGGTCTAGATGCTCAGAAATATAAACAATTTCTTGACTTGATAGATATTCATGTGAGAGATTGTTTTCCATAGAAAGATCTCTTTCCATTAAATCCGTTAAAGATACCTTAAACAAACCTGCAATTTCACTTAGAAGTCCAGATTTGGGTGTGTACTTTCCTTTTTCCCATTCACTAATGGAAGAGGCGCTTTTACGTCCTAAATAGTTAGCAAGTTCTAATTGCTCCATCTTGTTTTTCATTCGAAGATATTTTAGGTTGCTGGCAAAATAGGTTTTCTTACCTGTCATAAATGGCTCCTTACATTCTTTACAGATTATAATATCATAAAAGATTTGAAATCGGAATATTTTTCTAGCAGCTAAGAAACTTAATATAAAAAAAGAGCGATTTATCATTATAGTGATAATCTCTCTTTTCTTAATAGCTTTATTTATAGGTATCATCAGTCATTAAAGATAAGCTTGTGGTATTTTTGGGCCATTTCAGTGATAGCATCATAGTTTCCTTGGCTAGCTAGTTTGTTAAATTCTCCGCCAATTCCTATAAGCGAAGCACCTGCTTTAAACCAGTCCTTAGCATTGTAAAGGTTAACTCCACCAGTTACCATAAGCTGTAAGTGGGGAAGCGCTGCTTTTAAAGAAGAGATATGAGAAGGCCCTAAGCTGGCAGCTGGAAAAATTTTAAGGAGATCACAACCATGCTCTAGAGCTCTAGTGACTTCTGTAGGGGTCATGCAGCCTGGTAAGTAGGGAATTAGATTGCCATGGCATAGTTTAGCTGTTTGACTACTAAATGCTGGTGAGACTATAAATTTTGCCCCAGCTAAAATAGCCGTCCGAGCTGTTTGAGGGTCAAGAACAGTACCAGCACCAATAATTATCTCTTGACTAGCATAGACTTTTGTAAGGCATTCAATGATTTGGCTGGCTTGAGGATTAGTATAAGCTACTTCAATGACTTTAATACCACCTTCAATACAAGCACGGGCAGCTTGTAAAGCTTCTTTTTGGCTAGTGCCTCGGATCACAACCACTATTTTTTCTGCTAATAGCTGTGAAATGGTTTCTGATTTTGTCATGAAAGCCTCCTTTTCTATCGAATAATATCCTTGCCTTCCTTTAAGACTTGTCTAACCTGAGAGGGAGCTTCAAACATATTATCCCCTTCAAGTGTGCATTTTAAAGTAGCACTAGCTACGGCAAAGTTGAGCATCTCTTGCTTGTTAGTTTCTTCAATCAGACAATGGAGTGCGCCAGCTACAAAAGCATCCCCACTACCAATACGTTGCAGTAGCTGGGTTTTTAAGGCCTTAGAAAGGAAGAATTCTCCTTGATCTGTCGCTAGAAAAGCCTGATAATGGTTTCGCCCGAAGCTATCCTGCTTACGGTGGGTATGGAAAATAGTTTGAAAGTTAAAACGTTTGGTTAAAGCCAACATGCGATTTTTAATCGTATCAGGAGCAGCATTGTCCCTATCAAAAAAACTTAGGTCAGTTTCATCTAGCATTAAGGGTTCAATTCCAAAACAAATGTCGGCAAATTCAGCAAACTCTGTAAAAAGATACTTGGCTTCTTCTGGCTGTAAGAGGCGACTGCGAAAATTAAGATCAAAAGATATGCTTACCCCTCTTTTTTTGGCTTCTTCTAGAAATATGTTAATTGTATGTCTAATATCTTTTCCCAAAGCTAGGGTAATGCCACTGAAGTGAAAATAAGAAACATCCTTAAATAAGCTATCAAAGTCTATATTAGAAGGATCAAAATCATGTAGACTACTATTATCACGGTCATAAAGGACCTGTCCTTGACGGCAGCCAAAAGAATTCTCAAAAAAATACAAGCCAATTCTCTGCCCCACCCTTTGAATAGGACTAGTGTCGATATGATTTTCCTTAAGAAATTGGATAAAGGAATCACCAATAAGCCCACAAGGTATAGAAGTGGCCAACTTGGTCCTCTGTCCAAAAGCTTGGAGAGCCCTTGCTATATTGACTTCTGAACCTCCATAAAAGAGCTTGCTTTGACAATTATTGTGAAAGTGATGGGGATTTTGCGGGCTTATCCTAATCAGTGGTTCACCAAAAAAGAGTATTTTAGACATGTTGAATATCCTTTCATGAAGCAAGTCTTTTTTAGTCTATAAGGGTTTTGAGGTAGTCTGTGATTTCTTGGTTTTGACAATTAGCAAAGAAATATTCTTGGAAATGCTCTCCAGCAATAGTTTCTTTCAAGAAATCCTGGTCTATTTCTTTTAAAATACTTAAGATATCTGAATGGCTTATTTTTTTAAGCTCTCTTAAAATACCAGCATTGCGTTGTTCTGGAATCGCTCGTTCTTTAGGGTAACCACCACCAATGGTTTCTTCAAAAAGACGTTCAAACATGTAGCGGAGATTGAGTTCAGCACCCCATCCAAAACCCTTAGCATAGGGAATAGCTAAGGCATTACCCCCATTAATTTGAGAGAACAAGTAAGCATCTAAAGGGTCAGCAGCAAAGCCACAAATAACACCTGGGAAGCTATTACAAGCAAGCATTGCTCCAACACCAGTTCCACATCCTGTAATAACAAAGTCGGCAGCTCCGCTATTGAGTAAAATAGCACTTAAGAGTCCATTTTGAACATAGGTCAGTTGGCTTTCGCCTT
This sequence comes from Streptococcus didelphis DSM 15616, assembly GCF_000380005.1. GTDB lineage: Bacteria > Bacillota > Bacilli > Lactobacillales > Streptococcaceae > Streptococcus > Streptococcus didelphis. The sequence continues at coordinate 8,573 of NZ_KB904189.1, read as the reverse complement.
CTTTACCATACATGCCATAGTTATAAGTTTCAAAGCCTTTTTCATCAGCTACTTTTTTTAATTCTTTGTAAATAATAGCATTTTTAGCAGCTTGGCTATTTTCATTAATGAGTGCAATTTTCATAATATCTTAATTCTCCTTCTTTATTCGGGTTGTTTACCAATGTAAGCCAAGATTCCCCCATCCACATAGAGGATATGTCCATTAATAAAGTTTGAAGCATCACTGGCTAGAAAGACTGCTGGTGCTCCTAAATCTTCAGCTTGACCCCAACGAGCAGCGGGTGTTTTTGAGATAATAAATTGGTCAAAAGGATGACGAGAGCCATCTGCTTGCAGTTGACGAAGGGGTTCTGTTTGAGGGGTGGCAATATAGCCAGGGCCAATGCCATTACACTGAATGTTGGCAGATCCGAATTCAGAAGCAATATTTTTAGTGAGCATTTTGAGACCACCTTTAGCAGCAGCATAGGCTGCGACGGTTTCGCGTCCTAACTCACTCATCATGGAACAAATATTAATGATTTTACCATGTCCTTTATCAATCATTCCTGGTAAAACAGCCTTAGCAACGATAAAAGGTGCGTTGAGATCAATATCAATAACCTGTCTAAAATCAGCAGCAGTCATTTCAAGCATTGGTGTTCGTTTAATAATACCTGCATTATTGACCAAGATATCAATAACCCCGACATCATGTTTTATCTGGGAGACCATATTTTGGATGGCCTCTTCATCTGTAACGTCACAGACATAACCGTAAGCTTTAATACCAAGTACCTCATAGGCAGCCAGTCCTTTATCTACTAAGTCTTGTTTAATGTCATTGAAAACAATAGTAGCTCCAGCCCTAGCAAGCGAACTTGCAATAGCAAAACCAATTCCATAAGAAGCTCCAGTAACGAGAGCAATTTTGCCATCTAGTGAAAAATGTTCCTTTAAAAATGTTTCAGTCATTTTAAGACCTCCAGAGTAATTTCAGGTAGTAAACCTGTTCACTTGCATGGTAACAGAGTAAACCGATTTTGTCAACAAAGTCTCTTTCCTTTTTTCTTTTCTCTGTATAGAAAAGTTGTAAACAACACTTCAAAACACTTATTTACAGGCTTTTTAATTCCTGTAAAAATTTCTTTATTCATTTTAAAAAAGTTGAATGAATCTCTTTTTAGGATGAAAATCCAAAATTTTCTTAAAAGATGGTTGACAGAGGTTTTTGAAAACGCTATAATCTTGTTTGTAAAGTAAACCGGTAAACTTAGAAGGAGAAAAGATGATCAAACTAATCATTGTTGCTCACGGAAACTTTCCAAGTGGCATTTTAAGTGCTTTAGAATTAATCGCTGGGAAACAAGAAGAAGTTTTAGCGATTGATTTTGTAGCTGGTATGTCAACAGAGGAACTTAAGCTTCTTATTCAAAAGGATTTGTCAGCTGCTAATAAGGTTCTAATCTTGACAGATTTGCTTGGTGGTAGTCCCTTTAATGTCAGCTCAGCTCTGTCTATGGACTATCTAGATAAAAGCATCAGAGTTCTTTCAGGTTTAAACCTAGCCATGCTAATGGAAGCTGTATTATCACGTTCTACGGTAGCTGATCTTGATCAATTAGCTGATAAGGCTCTTGCTGCAGCCCATAATGGAATTCTTGATTTTGAAAGCTGCTTAGCCGATACAGATTGTCATAATAATGACTTTGAAGGAGGTATTTAAAGTGCCCGATATTAAAAAGGTAACTATTGAAACTATTGAGAACCCTCAGCGTTTCAGGCAAACAAACCTCTTAAGTAAAGCAGAGCTTGAGCAAGCTATTGACTTAGCCCTGCAACAAGTCTATGCTAATATGACTTATTTTAAAGACCACTACCCAAGTCCAGCAACCTTTGAAAATCGTTATCAAATCATGGATAACAAGGAATGGACCAATGGCTTTTGGACAGGTTGCCTCTGGCTTGCCTATGAGTATAGTCAGGATAAGGCTATTAGTGACCTGGCCCACCTCAACGTCTTATCATTTTTAGAGCGTGTTAATAAGCGTATTGAACTAGACCACCATGATTTAGGATTCTTATATACACCATCTTGTATGGCTGAATACCGTATTAATGGTGATGAGACTGCCCGTCAAGCTGCCTTAAAAGCAGCCGATAAGCTGATTGAACGTTTTCAAGAAAAAGGAGGCTTTATTCAAGCTTGGGGACAACTAGGAAAGGCTGAGGACTATCGTTTAATTATTGATTGTTTGCTTAATATTCAGTTACTTTTCTTTGCCTATGAACAAACTGGAGATAGCAATTACAAACACATAGCAGAAAGTCATTTTTATGCTTCTGTTAATACTGTTATTCGAGATGACGCTTCAACCTATCACACCTATTATTTTGATCCCCAAACTGGCCAGCCCTTAAAGGGGGTAACACGACAAGGATATAATGATGCCTCTTGCTGGGCCCGTGGACAAGCTTGGGGAGTTTATGGTCTTCCCTTAAGTTATCGTAAAATGAAAGATGAGCAGGAATTAGACCTTTTTAAAGGGCTCACTCATTATTTTTTGAATCGTCTCCCACATGACCATGTGTCTTACTGGGATTTAATTTTTGGTGATGAATCAGATCAACCCCGTGACACTTCTGCGACAGCGACAGCTGTTTGTGGGATTCATGAAATGCTCAAATATATTCCAGAAGCTGACCCTGATAAAGAAAATTACAAATATGCCATGCACGCCATGCTTCGTAGCCTTATTGAGAATTATGCTAACAAGGAAGTGGTGTCAGGTGCTCCCTTACTTTTACATGGTGTTTATTCATGGCATTCTGGAAAAGGTGTTGATGAAGGAAATATCTGGGGGGACTATTACTATCTAGAAGCACTTATTCGTTTCTATAAAGACTGGGAAGTTTATTGGTAAACCGTAATATAAGAAGGAGAATTAAGTAATGACAAGTGGGCCAAATATTATAATGACTCGTATAGATGAACGTCTAATCCATGGACAAGGACAACTCTGGGTAAAATTTTTAAATTGCAATACAGTGATTGTAGCAAATGATGCTGTCTCACAAGATAAGATTCAGCAAACCTTGATGAAGACAGTCGTACCAGACTCCATTGCCCTACGTTTTTTTAGTATTCAAAAAGTAATTGATGTTATTCATAAGGCTAACCCAGCACAATGCATTTTTATCATCATCAAGGATTTACAAGATGCTCTGCGCTTGGTAGAAGGTGGTGTGCCTATTTCAAAAATCAATATTGGAAATATTCATAATGCCCAAGGTAAGGAACAGGTAAGCCGCTCTATCTTCTTAGGAAAAGAAGACAAGGACATTATTAGACGCTTACACGAAAAGTACCATATCAGCTTTGATACTAAAACAACCCCAAGTGGCAATGATGGAGCTGTTGAAGTAGATATTCTAAGTAAAGTATAATCATCTAATCTAAAGGAGAAAATTATGACTATCACTATTGTTCAAGCCATCTTAATTGGTTTATGGACCGCCTTTTGTTTCAGTGGTATGCTTTTAGGGCTTTATACCAATCGCTGTATTGTCCTTTCCCTAGGAGTCGGTCTTATTTTAGGAGATATTCCAACAGCCCTAGCAATAGGAGCCATTTCTGAGCTAGCTTATATGGGTTTTGGTGTGGGAGCAGGAGGAACCGTTCCTCCCAATCCAATAGGACCTGGGATTTTTGGAACCTTGATGGCTATTACAACGGTAGCTGCCAAAGATAAGATTAGCCCAGAAGCTGCACTTGCTCTATCAACACCAATTGCTGTGGGGATCCAATTTTTACAAACAGCTACTTATACCGCCTTTGCAGGAGCACCAGGAACTGCTAAGAAGGCTTTGCAAAATGGAGATATCAAAACATTTAAATTAGCAGCTAATGGGACTATTTGGGCTTTTGCAGCTTTGGGATTCTTATTAGGATTGATTGGTGCTCTTTCAATGCAGACCCTAACAGGACTATTTGCCTTAATTCCACCTGTCTTACTTAATGGTTTAACCTTGGCAGGAAAAATGTTGCCAGCAATTGGATTTGCAATGATTCTTTCGGTTATGGCTAAAAAAGAACTTATTCCTTATATTATATTAGGTTATGTACTTGCAGTTTACTTTGGTTTACCTGTTTTAACCCCAACAGCTAATGGTGATGGACTTTTGACAGCTGTGACAAGTAGTTCCGTAGCAGGGGTACCAACAATTGGTGTAGCCTTAATTGCGACCATATTTGCCTTAATAGATGTTTTCAAAAAACCAAGCCAGGTATCTGGAGAAACTAAGACAGAAGGAGACAATCAAGATGACTGGATCTAATAAGTTAGTAAAGAGTGACTACACTAAGACAGCCCTTCGAGCATTTTATTTACAAAATGGTTTTAACTATAGTAATTATCAAGGTTTAGGCTATGCCAATGTTATCTATCCTGCTTTGAAAAAATATTATGGTGACGATAAGGTCGCTTTAACCAAAGCATTAGATGATAATATTGAATTTTACAACACAAATCCTCACTTCCTTCCCTTTGTGACCAGCCTTCATTTAGCCATGCTAGATAATGAACGTCCTGAGGAGGAAATCCGTGGGATTAAGATGGCCTTGATGGGTCCCTTAGCTGGTATTGGTGATTCCTTATCTCAATTTTGTTTGGCACCCTTATTTTCAACTATTGCAGCTTCTTTGGCTTCTGATGGTCTGGTTTTAGGTCCTATATTATTTTTTGTAGCTATGAATGGTATCTTGACAGCTATTAAACTCACAACAGGATTTTATGGTTATAAGTTGGGGACCCGGTTTATTGATAAACTAAGTGAGCAAATGACAGTGATTTCTAGAGCAGCTAATATTGTTGGGGTTACGGTAATCTCTAGTTTGGCTGCGAGTCAGGTTAAGCTAAGTATCCCTTATACCTTTGCACCTGATAAGGTGACCAATGCTTCTCAAAAAATTGTGACCATTCAAGGAATGCTTGATAAAATAGCCCCAGCTATCCTACCAGTTCTTTATACCTTACTCATGTTTTATTTGATTAAGAACAAAAAATGGACAACTTATAAGCTTGTTATTTTGACAGTTATTATTGGTATTATTGGTAGTTGGTTAGGTATTCTAGCTTAAGGAGAATAAAAAGGTGGGTTAGCTGGATAACTCATCTTTTTTAATAAGAATAGAGAGCTTATGAGGTAGATATGGATAAGAAAATAGACGAAAAGGTAGCTAATTTTTTTAAGGACTTTGATGAAGACTTTTGCCGTCAGTATATTCTGGAGAAGGATTTTGAAGCTTATCAAAAACTTAAAAGTTCCCTTGATAAGATGATGACAAATACCTTTATTTTTGATGATAATTGGGATATGGAACCATGCTCAACCCCTTATCACTTAGACCCCTTAAGCTGGGATAGGCAGGTTAGCGAGGATAAAGAGTGGAATTACATGCTTAATCGGCAAGGCTATCTTATGAAATTCATTTTGGTTTACTTAGTGGAAAAAGATAGCAGATACTTGGACAAGGTCAAATATTTTATCTTTCATTGGATAGATTGTCACTATCCTCTAAAAGCTGATTCTCTAGTATCACGTACCTTAGATACAGGTATTAGAAGCTTTACCTGGCTAAAAGTGATTCTCTATTTACTTTATTTTGAAGCTATTAATCAAGAAGAACTTGATAAAATCATCCGTTCTTTAGCCCAGCAATTAACTTTTTTACAGGAGAACTATAAAGCTAAGTATAGCCTTAGTAATTGGGGGATTTTACAAATCACTGCTATCTTGGCTTGTCTATTCTATTTTGAAAAAGAAATTAATTTGCCTCATTTAAAAGTATTTGCAGAGACGGAATTGGAAGAGCAACTGAGATTGCAAATTCTTGATGATGGAAGCCAATATGAACAGTCAATTATGTACCATGTCGAAGTTTATCGAGCCCTTCTTGACTTAGCTGTTTTTGCTCCAGAATACAAGCCTCAATTAGAGACTAAGCTTGAGGAAATGGCTTATTACATTTATATGATGACAGGGTCTGATCATTGTCAGTTAGCTTTTGGTGATAGTGATGTGACAGATACTAGGGACATTCTGACAGCGTCAGCCATTTTTTTCCAGTCAAAAGTATTGAAGTCCTATGCTTATCCTTATCTAGATAGGGAATCGCTCTTGCTATTTGGCAAAAAAGGTGTTGCTATTTTTGAAAAATTAGAAAGTGTTGAACCAGCATCAATAGAAGCTAATCACTTTGCTTCAAGTGGGCATATTTGTCATAGAGACTCTAGACGCTATCTCTTTTTTAAATGTGGTCCTTTTGGGAGCGCCCATAGCCATAGTGATCTCAATAGTTTTTGCTTATATGACCAAGGTAAGCCTATTTTTATTGATCCGGGTCGTTTTACCTATCAAGAAGAAAAAAGGCGTTACCACTTAAAAAGTGCTAAGAGTCATTCAACTTGTTTTCTTAGGGACTGTGATAGTGAAGAGATAAGGGATTCCTGGACCTATGACCACTATCCAGAGGCAGAAGTATCACAATTGGTTCAAAGAGGCCCTATTTCTTTTATTGAAGGGATTTACCAGAGCAATACAGGTACTTCTTGGGACTTTAGGCATAAGCGTTGGATTTTAGCATTGCCAGATGGAATAACACTTATTTTTGACAGTCTTACTTGTCCTGGAAAACATGAGCTACAGACCCAGTTTATCTTAGATGAACAGGTGACTTATAGTGGCCAAGAGCTTAATAATTTAAAAGTTATTAGCCCAAAACCTTTAGAAGCAGAAAATTGCTTTCGTTCACAGAAGTATAACCAGTTAACAGAGACCATTCTCCTAAAAAAAGTAAAAGCTTTTGACACTAAAGCTTGGGATTGGACGCTCTTAGTAGATAAATCCTATAGTGTTACAAGCTTGCCACTGATTCAAACAGGTTCTGAGAAGATAATTGAAGAAGGTTTTGGTTGGGAAATAAAAGGAGAAGAAAATCACTATCTGATTGCTATCTTGCCAACTAGTCTGATTAAGGGTGACAAACTCTATAGACTTAAAGGCCATAAGTGTAGAGGTAAAGTAGTAGTTTATGATAAAAAACATAAAAAGTATTACTGCTTAAAAAGTTGACATAGGGGATAATAATTTAGTAAACTTGCTGATAGAAAGAAATTGGTTTACTAAACCAAGAGGAGTTTAAAAATGAAAGAAAAAGGAGGTCTACACAGTGTCTAAAAAAGTTACAATTACTGATATTGCTAACTTGTCTCAAACCTCTAAAACAACAGTTTCATTTTATCTTAATAAAAAATATGAAAAGATGTCTGATGAAACAAGACAGCGTATCAAAAAAGTAATCCAAGAAACAGGTTACAGGCCTAGTACCATTGCCCGTAGCCTTAATTCCAAAAAAACAAAATTGATAGGTGTTTTAATAGGAGATATCACTAATACCTTTTCTAACCAGATTGTTAAAGGCATTGAACATGTTACCAAAGAAAAAGGCTACCAGATTATTGTTGGCAATAGTAACTATGATTCCAAAAGTGAAGATCAATACATTGAAAACATGCTTAGTTTAGGCGTCGATGGCTTTATTATTCAACCAACGTCTAATTTCAGAAAGTATTCAAGAATTATTAAAGAAAAAGAAAAGCATATGGTCTTTTTCGACAGTCAGTTGTATGAGCACAAAACAAATTGGGTCAAAACCAACAACTATGATGCTGTTTACGACATGATTCAGGTATCACTTGAGAAGGGTTACCAAGATTTTGTCATGATAACTGCAGACACAAGTCTATTAAGCACGCGCATTGAACGTGCTTCAGGCTTTATTGATGCCTTATCTGAGAAAAACCTTGATTACCAAAAACTAGTAATTGATCAAGATAGCATGACCTTAGAAGAAATAGAAGCTTTCTTGGAAAAGGCAATCACTAGAGAGAGAAAAACCTTAGTTTTTGTTCCCAATTGCTGGGCCTTACATATAGTTTTTAGTGCTATGAAGGCTTTGAATTTCACCATGCCCCAAATTGGTTTAGTTGGCTTTGATAATTTAGAATGGACAAATTTCTCATCTCCTTCTGTTACAACCATTGTTCAGCCAGCTTACCAAGAAGGCATGGAAGCAGCAGATATTTTAATCAAGGAAATTGAAGGAGACAGCCAGGGTGAAAAACAAAAAATTTTTGACTGCCAGATTGAATGGAAGGGGTCAACCTATTAACATTTCAGAGATATGTGATAATCAGTCCCTTTTCTTACTCTCTTTTTTAAAATAGCAGAGCTGTTTAATAAACATAAGGGGCTGGGCAAAAACTAGTCCTGATAGCCAAAAAAGACGAGCATTTCCTTACGGAGTTGCTCGTCTTTTGTTCTAAAATCCTCTATAATTGTAATAACGACAAAACAACAGAAGGGGTTTTTAGATGTATCAACAGTATAACACAAATCAAATGAGCTTGGAACTAAATCTTGCTTTCGAGTTACCAGAAACTCACGAAGCAAAATTAATCAGCCTCTTTGTAGATACCATTCCTCAACACGTCTTGCTTGAGGAGACTTCTTCAACAGGTCGTCCTGCC